>NZ_CP145605.1:5455000-6055000 GCF_036884255.1 Paenibacillus tundrae
TGGCTGCTTCTAAGCCAACATCCTGGTTGTCTGTGCAACTCCACATCCTTTCCCACTTAACACACACTTGGGGACCTTAGCTGATGGTCTGGGCTGTTTCCCTTTTGACAATGGATCTTAGCACTCACTGTCTGACTCCCGGAAGTAAGTCTATGGCATTCGGAGTTTGACTGAGCTTGGTAACCCTTGCGGGCCCCGCACCCAATCAGTGCTCTACCTCCACGACTCTGTTTTCCGAGGCTAGCCCTAAAGCTATTTCGGGGAGAACCAGCTATCTCCGAGTTCGATTGGAATTTCTCCGCTACCCCCACCTCATCCCCGCACTTTTCAACGTGCGTGGGTTCGGGCCTCCAGTGCGTGTTACCGCACCTTCACCCTGGACAGGGGTAGATCACCCGGTTTCGGGTCTACGTCCACGTACTACATCGCCCTATTCAGACTCGCTTTCGCTGCGGCTCCGGCTCTTCACCTTAACCTTGCACGGGAACGTAACTCGCCGGTTCATTCTACAAAAGGCACGCCATCACCCCTAAAACGGGCTCTGACTTTTTGTAAGCACACGGTTTCAGGTTCTATTTCACTCCCCTTCCGGGGTGCTTTTCACCTTTCCCTCACGGTACTGCTTCACTATCGGTCGCTAGGAAGTATTTAGCCTTGGCAGATGGTCCTGCCGGATTCATACGGGGTTTCACGTGCCCCGCACTACTCGGGATCCGTCTCGGAGGGAACAGACTTTCAATTACAGGGCTTTTACCTTCTTTGGCGGGCCTTTCCAGACCTCTTCGTTTAACCGGTTCCTTTGTAACTCCATGTGAGACGTCCCACAACCCCAAAGAGCAAGCTCCTTGGTTTGGGCTTCTCCGCGTTCGCTCGCCGCTACTGACGGAATCACTATTGTTTTCTCTTCCTCAAGGTACTTAGATGTTTCAGTTCCCCTGGTATGCCTCTACATAACCTATGTATTCAGTTATGAGTAACTGGAAATTACCCCAGCTGGGTTTCCCCATTCGGACACCCCCGGATCAAAGCTTGCTTACAGCTCCCCGAGGCAGTTTCGTTGTTCGCCACGTCCTTCATCGGCTCCTAGCGCCTAGGCATCCTCCGTGTGCTCTTAGTAGCTTAACCATTCGCTCGTGTTCGATCTGTCGCTCCGCTTGGTTTGGACTACGTCCAAATCCAAAAGTCGCTCCATTTCGATCACTCGCTCCAGCAATCTACCGTTTTTATTGAAACTTGTTTACACAAGTTCAGCTAAAAAGGAATGTTCTAATTCGCATTTTCGTTCGTTTCGATATCTAGTTTTCAAAGAACAAGCTCCATGCAAAAGCAAGCTGTTTGAGAGTTTGAGCTCTCAAAACTGAGCAACGAGTGAGTAACTAGCCGACCTGGCTAGATTTGATATTTGAATGTTTCCGCTACGGGAAACGATTCTCCATAGAAAGGAGGTGATCCAGCCGCACCTTCCGATACGGCTACCTTGTTACGACTTCACCCCAATCATCTATCCCACCTTCGGCGGCTGGCTCCTTGCGGTTACCCCACCGACTTCGGGTGTTATAAACTCTCGTGGTGTGACGGGCGGTGTGTACAAGACCCGGGAACGTATTCACCGCGGCATGCTGATCCGCGATTACTAGCAATTCCGACTTCATGCAGGCGAGTTGCAGCCTGCAATCCGAACTGAGACCGGCTTTGTTGGGATTGGCTCCACCTCGCGGTTTCGCAGCCCGTTGTACCGGCCATTGTAGTACGTGTGTAGCCCAGGTCATAAGGGGCATGATGATTTGACGTCATCCCCACCTTCCTCCGGTTTGTCACCGGCAGTCTATCTAGAGTGCCCACCCGAAGTGCTGGCAACTAAATATAAGGGTTGCGCTCGTTGCGGGACTTAACCCAACATCTCACGACACGAGCTGACGACAACCATGCACCACCTGTCTTGAATGTCCCGAAGGAAAGGTACATCTCTGCACCGGTCATTCAGATGTCAAGACCTGGTAAGGTTCTTCGCGTTGCTTCGAATTAAACCACATACTCCACTGCTTGTGCGGGTCCCCGTCAATTCCTTTGAGTTTCAGTCTTGCGACCGTACTCCCCAGGCGGAATGCTTAATGTGTTAACTTCGGCACCAAGGGTATCGAAACCCCTAACACCTAGCATTCATCGTTTACGGCGTGGACTACCAGGGTATCTAATCCTGTTTGCTCCCCACGCTTTCGCGCCTCAGCGTCAGTTACAGCCCAGAGAGTCGCCTTCGCCACTGGTGTTCCTCCACATATCTACGCATTTCACCGCTACACGTGGAATTCCACTCTCCTCTTCTGCACTCAAGTCACCCAGTTTCCAGTGCGATCCGGGGTTGAGCCCCGGGATTAAACACCAGACTTAAATGACCGCCTGCGCGCGCTTTACGCCCAATAATTCCGGACAACGCTTGCCCCCTACGTATTACCGCGGCTGCTGGCACGTAGTTAGCCGGGGCTTTCTTCTCAGGTACCGTCACCTTGAGAGCAGTTACTCTCCCAAGCGTTCTTCCCTGGCAACAGAGCTTTACGATCCGAAAACCTTCATCACTCACGCGGCATTGCTCCGTCAGGCTTTCGCCCATTGCGGAAGATTCCCTACTGCTGCCTCCCGTAGGAGTCTGGGCCGTGTCTCAGTCCCAGTGTGGCCGATCACCCTCTCAGGTCGGCTACGCATCGTCGCCTTGGTGAGCCGTTACCTCACCAACTAGCTAATGCGCCGCAGGCCCATCCTCAAGTGATAGATTGCTCCATCTTTCCAGTTTCCTTCAGGCGAAGAAAACAAGTATTCGGTATTAGCTACCGTTTCCGGTAGTTGTCCCAAGCTTGAGGGCAGGTTGCCTACGTGTTACTCACCCGTCCGCCGCTAACCATCAAAGAAGCAAGCTTCTCATCAAGTCCGCTCGACTTGCATGTATTAGGCATGCCGCCAGCGTTCGTCCTGAGCCAGGATCAAACTCTCCAATAAAGTATTGAAAAGAGCGATTAGCTCATTTTGAATCTGACGAGATTAAAAATCTCATTTGTGCTTCGAAATCATCCAGTCCGAAGACATGTACGATTTCTCAGCGTCGATCTTGCAAGCAAGATCGTTACTCACTCGTTGTTCAGTTTTCAAAGATCAAACTTGAATCATGTTACTCGTTTTTGTGTCAACCGCGTTTTCAGCGGCGACTTTTATAATGTAACACATTTCGTTTGTTTTCGTCAAGAACTTTTTTTAAATTCTTTTTTTGAAGCATTTTGTTCTCGATGTTCTTCAGCAGAATCTGACTGTCTGTTACAACATTCTTCGTTTGAGGAACGAAATATAATGTATCATAAATCATAATTAAGAGTCAACATTTTTTTATAAATTATTAAACAAACAAAAAAGGAAGGTTTCCCCTCCTCTTTTTATACAGTATAACTGTTGAGTCCAGCACTCATTTAATTCTCAATCCAGTAACGGATTTCGCGCCCTTCTCCCCCGATTAAGGAAGGCCAACCAGGTGATTCTTTTACTAATGAACGGAAAACCAGCTTACGCAGAATAAGCGGAAGATCTTTGGCAACAAACCTTAATTGAGGATGATGAACAAGTTCATCCATACTCCAAGGTTCTTTACGGCTACCTAGCACACGTAGAAGCAGTCCCGAACATTCACTCATTTTGGACATGACAGAGAACTCGCAGGCTAGTAGAACAAGCTCCACACGTTGCTCCAGTGTCTCTGAGCTGACGGTAAGCTCCTGATATAGCTTCCACAATGCCCGATCCAAGCTCTGTACATGTGTCCAGACAGCGTGATCTGGGTATATTCCCTGTTCAATTAGTACGATTCTAGCCCAGTTCCCTAGAGCCTCAAGTACATTATAATACGCATCCACCACATGCCCTTCCTGAATGTAGCGTTTCGACTCCACATACATTCTAAGAAAGCTAGCGAATTCATGTAGAAGCTTTTGCTCTCGCAATTCTTTACTAAAAGTAGATAACTCATCTCGCAGGGCACTTATGGCACCGTCAACTTCCCAGATGATCTCTCCTTCTATCAGGCATTGCATCATGTTGTCATTGTCCCCAGTAATCACACTGCCTCGCAGCTCGTGTCTACTTGCATACATAATCTGATAACGTAGATCACCATATTTATAGTGCCCTACCTTGGATGCAACCTCATCTGATTCACATATAATAAGTACAAGCAATTCGAAATCCTGAATCAGGGAGCCGTGGAATCGCTCTCCCGGGTGGGAATAAGCGATAGCCCCAACTGCTCCCGTCTCTTCCGACTGTCCGGATAAAAAAGCTAGGTTCTTTAATTCCACGAGTCCCTCCATACAATTCATGGCAGATATGCGCCAAGTCAGTTATAATATAATTCTACAAGCAGGCTGAAGTTTCCTTCTTTTCCAGATACGATACTACTCATACGTTAGGAGCATTTTTCATGATTTTTAAATCAGCTAAAATTAATGCTTTTCGCACTTGGGGACTGTTGCTTACCATGCTAGGTATGGGTCTAATGGTCCTGGGTACGGCCGGAATTGTATTCTGGGGACATGCTGGCAAGATATTTGCTGCTGTAGGACTCGTCATTGGACTGGTTGCTATGTTGGCTAGTCTGGCGATCTACTTTTGGGCAGGCATGCTGTCAACGAGCGCTGTGCAGGTTGATTGTCCAGAGTGCGGCAAGTTAACCAAAATGCTGGGCAAGACAGATCGTTGCATGTTCTGTCATACCATCCTCACCTTAGATCCCAAACAGGCCAATACGATCGCCCCACAACTGAAAGCGCCTTCTCCTTCAAGTACAGACTAGGAATGATACAGACGAGAAAGATAAGCTTAACTCCTTGGATACCCATCATTCGCGACTGTTGTTAATGACCATTAAGATTTCAATAACAAAAAGACCCGGAATGACTACTCCGGGTCTTTTTGAATTCTACAATTGGATTAATGAAACGAAGATTATAAGTCCATTGCGTGTTCACTAGATTCTCAATGGTGTAACAATGATGAGTTAGGATAAGTTCATTTGCCATAGCCGGCTTGTTTCAGCACTTCCCAGGCAGAGGCGTTTGCAAAACTACGGTTCCACGCAGCAACGCCGCCCAGTTCCAGCGAATCAATCAGATCCACACGTGCCTGGAGAGACACGGCGTCTTCTATCCATATTTTCTTCTTTGCGCCTTCTTCCTCATATTCCACATAGTTTTGCCCACTGGCTTGATCCAGCACAGGCTTTAGTTTCTTTTCCTTAATCAGATCTGCAACGGTGTTCATACCTACCGCCTTCGAAGACACCTTGACTTCTCCCTGTTCATTCTTCTCTTCAGTCCATATCCGTGTGTATAACGGAACAGCCATAATTAGTTTATTGGCAGGCACTTCGTCTTCTTCTAAAATACGGCGCATAGATGCCTCTGTCCATGGCAGAGATGCTACTGATCCCGCCTTTGGACTTGCAGCCCAGTGTTCATCATATGCCATCACTACAATATAGTCAGCGAAAGCACCGAGAGAACGACGATCTAGAAAAGCCGACCACATTTCACTATTGGATTTTGGTGTTACATCAACAGAGAGCATCAACCCATGAATACGTGCCATCGCTTTAATTTCACGCACAAATTGCGTTATGTTAGGACCGTCATCCGTATAGACATTCTCAAAATCAATATTGATCCCGTCCAGCTGATAGGTCTGCGCATATGTCAACATCTGCTCAATAATATGAGTACGTGTCTCATACATTGCCATTGCTTCCTTCGTAATATCCGGATCAAAACTATTGTCGATCAATCCCCATACTTCCTTACCAGAGCGGTGAGCCCAGTTGACGTAGCTCTTGTCTGCCTTACTTCTCAGGTTACCTTGCCCATCTGTAATATGGAACCAGGTTGGACTAACTACATTCACTCCTGGCAACTTGCCAATAGACGAAATGTCTGGTTGGCGATTATACACTGCCTCCCATACCAAGTTTACAGGCTTAGTCTGCCATTTCTTCTCAGCTGCAGTAAGTGTGAATTTAGGCTTGTCCAGCTCCTTTTGCTCAGTGAGGGTAATGTTTTGGTTGTCCATGTAACCGGCATACCCATTGTCGAGCTGTACAAAACTTTGTTCATCCCCCGTCTGCCACACCCTCACTCGGTCATCTTGCAGCATATCGGCAATTATAGGAGAACGCTCTCCCCCTTGCTTGTACAGCGGAACCGTCTTATCTGCTTTGGTCGATCCAGTATTCACCGTAGCATATTGTATGGTATCTCCCCCACGCATAAGTAAAACTGCACCGGTTGTAGAATCTTCTTGTATAGCTATGCCATAGACCTCCTTCAGAGGTTTAAGCGGAATGTAGGCTTCATCCCCTACTACCTCCGGCTTTACCGACATCGGAAAGTCCTTATGATTCAATTCTGCTTGTGTGCTGTCTACCTTCATATGCAGCACTCGTTGGGGTGATGCAAGTATAATATCACCTGTAGCAGCTTCATAACGAATGCCTGGATCAATTACATCCTGCAGTACGCTAATGGGTAGCTTGAGCTCGTTTCCTGAACCTGAAGCCTGCCCCTCCATACGCTGTCCTTCTACAAAAATAGGTTGTTTCATCCCAATCCAATCGGGCTCTTCATAAGTTGGATTAAGCCATACATTCGTAATGAGCCAGTAAGCAGCACCCGCAACGATACAAGCCCCAAGTAAACCAGGCCAGAACGAGCGACGTTTCTGACGTGTATATCTGTTTTTTCTACTCAACAGTCTACCTCCGTTATTCATGCTGAATCTTAATCATTATGCATACATAACATCATCTAATAGCCTTAAAAACAAAAAACGTGAAGAATTCAACCGAATTCCACACGTTAATATTGTAATTCAACTCTCTTAAGTCCTGCAACTTTTACATACACCATAGACTTCCAGTCGGTGACCATGTACTTCAAATCCAGTACTTGTCTCCGCCTGCAGCTCCACGCTTTTTAACGAAGGATAGCTGAAATCTTCAATTTTGCCGCATTGATCACATATCACATGGTAATGATCCGTGACATTGGCATCGAAGCGACTTGAATTGTCTCCGTATGTTAATTCCCGAACCATGCCGGCTTCCAAAAACATCTTCAAATTGTTATATACAGTCGCCACGCTCATACTGGGAAATTGGGGTTCAAGCGCACGGTAAATTTCATCGGCTGTTGGATGCCCCATAGATTCCATCAGATAATTCAATATGGCATGACGCTGGGGTGTAATACGGACACCGGTCGTTTTCAGATGCTCCAACGCATGTTGGACACGTGTTGCCATAAAACCCACCGCCTTACCTTTCGTTCTCTAAATGAAGATCACATCATCATGTAACGCCATTCAGAGTTTGATCTTAGGCAGGAACAACGGCCAACCGTCTATCCCACCGTGTCACCTTACCTTATGATAGTTATTGTACGGCGACTACAAGTTTGTTGTCAACGCGGCAGTCACGGAACTTCCGGTGGATTGTCCTGGGAATTTTGCTCATTCTCAACCATCTGTTCCACGTCATCCCCTGTATCTTCTACATTTTGTACATCTACACTGGGGGACATGACTTCAGGATTCTCATTAATCGTCAGATCGCTGTTCCCTTCAACTTTAACCGTATATTCCCCTTCGCCTAATTGACCTTCAATCGTTTTGTTTCGCACTGTAAACGGTAGATCCGTTAATAGGTCGCCATAGCTGCTGGATCCATTCAGTTTATAGTCACCTTGATTCGGTATCAATATATTAATTGCGCCGACTGCACTGTACACTTCCCAATCGCCGCCTATTTTGGTCGAAGTAATGCTGATGCTCCCATTTAACGATTGAGCTCTGATGCCCAGATTTGCATTGTCCAAGGTGATATTCCCGTTTCTAGTCTCCGCCGTAAACTCACCAACTGAATCGGTAATACTGATACTGCCCACTTGTGTCGTTAAATCTACATCTCCAGATACCCCACGAGCTTTCATATCTCCTCGATTACTATCCAGGTCAACATTGCCAATCGCATTAGCTACAATGACATCACCATTCAGTGTTTTGCCTGAAATATCGCCAACCGCATTCGTAATTCGAATACGTCCGTTTCCCGTCTCAGCCATAATGGTGCTGATCGCTTCAGGGCGGTTCAATAAGATTGCACCATTGGATGTGCGGATGTCCAGATTAAAACGACGGTCATCCGGGACAGTGATGGTCATATTCATCCGTGGCTGTGTTTTTTCATTTTCTCCATAAGTCTTGCCCGTAGCTTTGATATAAATAACTTTCGTACCCTCTGTCTCAACAAAAGAAGCATCTGCTACAGCCTTAGCCTGAACCTCTGACGTATTGTCCACCCAGACAACCGTACGCACTTCAATTTCATCTGTGTCTCCGCGCTGGAACGCAATATCTCCATTTACGCCTTGAACGACAATATCCGAAGTTTCCATCTCCACGGGTACACGTATGGTTCCTTTATCTTGCATGTATCCAGCAGCTTGGCTATAGTCCATTGATGCGGCTCCGAGATTGAGACTCACCCTGTTCCATAAATGCATGTAATGATCCTGCTCGGTCACGATGAACACAGAAGCCGTAAGCACAAGAGATGCCAATATACCTTTTGCATCCGGTCTAAAACGCATTTTCACCTTCTCGCCCTTTACTTCCTCTGTTAAGGTCTTTCTCTTGCGAAGAAACCAGAGAAATAATAGGATGCACTCGAAACCAAGTGCAATGAGCAGCAATGGCCACCAATCCACAATTTCATAGAAATAGTCGGTTCCCCACTGCTTATCCATAATCAATAGAACACCAACTGTTATGATTAAGGAGGCAGCCGTATAGCGACCAACTCGGATTTTACGGTTCATCGTTTCCCCTCCTAGATAACGTCATTTACACTTTCGTTTTACGCAGCATACCCCATATTTCACGACCAAATATAATTAAGCCACCTATAATTAACAAGACTGCAAACACATATCCTCCATACAGCGCCAAGACCTCTTGGAACCAACGAGGTTTACGGAAGAACAATACCATGAGTGCTCCGCCTACAATGAGCAACAGTCCAAATGATATCCCTCTTTCCCAGACCATAAGCGCTTCTCCTGCAGCACGCTCATTTGGTTCCGGCTTGTCCGAGCCTCCAAGTACATTCACTCTACGCCTGCGCATCATAACCCAGTCGGCCGATTGTAATACATCATACACATTGTAGAAATAGATTATTGGAATACATAAAGCCAGCAGGATCAACAGCGGTACGTTAATCTGTATGCCGATCGATGAGAAATACAAGAGCGCCGACAAGTCCAGTAGAATGAGCAGCATAAACGTAAGACCTCTCATATATAGCCGCAAATAAATATGCCCCATACCCGGAATAATGGCACTTAATAACCCAGCGAGGAATTTATGTGTTCGGTTCCGAATGGGTTTGTTTTGGGTCATATTTTTATTTTTCCGAGGTTGATTCTTCTGTTTTTTGGGTTGCTTCTTGCTTACCATGACATGCCCCTTTCCTCAAAAAATGATGCTCACGCTCTTTGTGCATTTGGTTAGATAGTACCCTAAAGCGGCAGTAGAGTAACTGGAAGAATAATGGATACAACCAAAAACCCTCCGCCACTACTGGCCTGGGGAGGGCTGGATTCATTTATTCTACAGATACCTTGGTAATATGTTCTCGCTCTCTCAATTTGGATACAAGCTGTACTGTACTATAATCATGCGGCACATGAACATGCAGGACAACTTCAATTTTACGCTCGACGGAGACCATTTCTGCATAAGCCAAGTCTTGTTCATTTACTGTAATTTTGCGTATTTTGATCTTCTCATGCTCCAAAAAGGAAGAGATCTGCTCCAGAAAGCCGGGTTCAGATAACGTATGGAGTGTGACGACATGAAGCTTGTTACCTCGAATGTACCTTAACTCCAGCTTATTAAATACCCAGAGATTAAGCAGAACTAAGACCGTGGATACGATGGATGCAAAAAAGAACCCCGCACCTGCGGCAAGCCCAATAGCTGCAACCACCCAGATTGATGCTGCAGTTGTTAAACCAGTGATTGATTTTCCGGTGAAAAGAATCGTTCCTGCTCCCAAAAATCCGACACCCGTAATAACCGCCGTCGCTAGACGTGCCGGATCGATCCGTACATTTAATTCATTTGCAAAATCTTTAAATCCATAAACAGATAACATCATAATTAATGCAGAGCCAAGACATACCAGAATATGCGTACGCAAACCAGCCGCATGATTCGAACGCTCACGTTCTAAACCTACAAGCCCTCCCAGTAACATCGCAAGCAATAACCGTAACAAAATATGCCACTCATCAATAAACCAAGGATTACCCAAAGCCGGTGTTCCCCCTCCAAGTTGTTAACATCTTTAATCGTTAATATCTAATATTTATTCCCCAACTAATGTTGTCATACCTAAGATGAGACTAACTCTTGTGAAACGTCGTTAGCTCCACACCAGGGGCAATCTGAACAACCTCTACAGGTTTGAAGCCAAATTTAGTGTACAGATTCACTGCGGGTTGGTTCAAGGTGCCTGTAGACACGATATATCGAGGCACATGGGGATACTGCTCAAACACATGAGACATTAATGCTGCTGCGATCCCTTGACGAAAATGATTCGGATGCACCATCATACGTGTAATCGTCAACGTATTTTCCTCTTCCTTCGCTACGGCGACCGCACCAAGAAGCTCACCCTTAGCATCCATGCAACCATAAAAAGTCTCACCACAGTTCTGGAGTGTCTCGATCGTATCCATCAGAGGTGGGATCTCTTGAAATCCGATAATTTCAGCTTCTAATCGATACGCCACATGCTGAAGCCGCCAGAGCTGGCTCACTGTTTCCATCTCGTCTAATACCAAAGCTTGGATATGCACTTTCCCTCATCTCCCTCCTGCGCAATATACATTATGACCGTGCGAATAAGGTACTTAGCTATCAAAAACATGTACATGCCTACTCCATAGATAGAACTTGTTTCTATCGTCGCTATCTTCAATTTGTTTTACAAAAAAGAGGCTGTCGCAGGGACGAGCCTCTTTCTATCCGGTCTCACCGGCTGGATTAGCGGTTCAGTACGTCTGTCAGTAGTTTATTGGCCAAGCCTGGATTGGCTTTCCCCTTACTTTCTTTCATAACCTGACCAACCAAGAAACCGATGGCTTTTTGTTTACCAGCCTTGTAATCCTCAACGGATTGAGGGTTGTTTGCAACAACCTGCTCAACAATGGTAAGAATGGCTCCCTCGTCACTAATTTGGACAAGACCTTTCTCTTCAACGATCTGTTGTGGAAGTTTACCACTCTCCAGCATTTCTTTAAATACTGTTTTGGCAATCTTACTGCTAATTGTGCCCTTCTCAAGCAGTCCGATCATCTCACCTAGACCTTGACCTGTCAGAGGAACCTGAGACAACTCTAAATTACTGGTGTTCAAATGAGCAAGCAATTCACCCATGATCCAGTTGGATACCGTTTTGGCATCTTGCGTGTATTTCAAGCTATCTTCAAAAAGATCTGCAATCGCTTTGGATGAAGTAATAACCTCAGCATCATAACTTGGCAGACCATAATCCGCAGTATAGCGAGCTTTACGCTGGTCTGGAAGCTCAGGAATTGAAGCTCTAATCCGTTCTTTCCAAGCATCATCAATATGCAGGTTAACTAGGTCTGGATCTGGGAAATAACGATAGTCATGCGCCTGCTCTTTGCCACGCATAGTTAGTGTTTTGCCTTGTGCCTCGTCCCAACGACGAGTCTCTTGCACCACTTCACCGCCATCATCCAGGATCTCAGCTTGGCGGAATTGTTCATATTCCAAACCACGCTGAACACCACGGAAGGAGTTCATGTTTTTGAGTTCAGCCCGTGTACCCAGCTTCTCTTGTCCATGTGGACGCAAACTGATGTTGGCATCACAACGAAGCGAGCCTTCTTCCATCTTCACATCAGACACTTCACAATATTGCATAATTGCACGCAGCTTCTCAAGATAAGCACGCGCTTCTTCAGGTGAAGAAATCTCTGGTTCTGATACAATCTCGACAAGCGGTGTACCTACACGGTTAAAG
This sequence comes from Paenibacillus tundrae, assembly GCF_036884255.1. Taxonomy (NCBI): domain Bacteria; kingdom Bacillati; phylum Bacillota; class Bacilli; order Caryophanales; family Paenibacillaceae; genus Paenibacillus; species Paenibacillus tundrae. The sequence continues at coordinate 5,467,143 of NZ_CP145605.1, forward strand.
TCAACTAATGAAGCATAGCCGCCATCAACGTGAGTAAGCTTACCTGCATCTTCCTCCAAATGGAGACGGGTAATGCCGATTCGTTTCGTTTCACCATTCACTTCGATATCAATCCAACCGTTCTCGCCAATAGGTTGATCAAATTGTGAGATTTGGTACGCTTTTGGTGAATCCGGGTAGAAGTAGTTTTTACGGTCAAACTTACTAACATCAGCAATTGTACAGTTCAGAGCCATTGCGGCTTTCATCGCGTAATCAACTGCTTGACGATTTAATACAGGCAATACACCTGGGTGCCCGAGACAGACAGGGCAAGTATGCATATTAGGCGGTGCTCCAAAGGCTGTGGAGCAACCGCAGAAAATTTTGGAGTTGGTGTGCAACTCGACGTGGACCTCAAGTCCAACGACCGTTTCATATTTAGATGCGGACATTTCTATATTCCTCCGTTCCGGGCAGTCTACAGCTGCGGACGCTGCTTGTGGAATTCCGTATTTTGTTCAAACGCATGCGCTACACGCAGTACGGTTGTTTCATCAAAGGCTTTACCAATAATCTGCAACCCAACAGGAAGTCCATCCGAGAAACCACATGGAATGCTAACTGCAGGTACGCCAGCAAGACTGACCGGAATCGTCAGAATATCATTAAGGTACATGGTCAGCGGATCATCCACTTGAGAACCTAGTTTGAACGCAGTTGTCGGAGCCGTTGGTCCGATAATCACATCATATTTAGCAAATACATTGTCGAAATCTTGCTTGATCAATGTACGTACTTTTTGTGCTTTCAGGTAATAAGCATCATAGTATCCGGAGCTAAGTGCATACGTACCCAGCATGATGCGTCGTTTAACCTCTTGCCCAAAGCCCTGACTACGGGACTGATGATACAGATCGAGTAGATTTTCAGGATTCTCTGCACGCACGCCATAACGAACACCGTCAAACCGAGCAAGGTTCGATGAAGCTTCGGAGGAGGAGAGCAAGTAATACGTAGCAACTGCATATTCGGTATGCGGGAGTGATACTTCTTCCCAAGTTGCTCCAAGCCCTTCCAGTACCTTGAGTGCCGCCATAACCTTGTCTTTAACTTCTGGATCAACACCTTCACCGATGTATTCCTTCGGTACAGCAATACGAAGCCCTTTGACATCGCCGGTAAGACTACTCAAATAATCGGGAATGTCGACTTTTGCAGATGTCGAATCCTTGGCATCATAACCTGCAATGGCTTGCAGAACATAAGCAGAATCTTCGACATTTTTGGTCAATGGCCCGATCTGATCCAATGAAGATGCAAAAGCTACCAGACCAAAACGAGATACTAATCCATACGTTGGCTTCAGGCCAACTACACCGCAATACGAAGCCGGCTGTCTTATTGAACCACCAGTATCTGATCCAAGTGTGAAGTATGCCTCTCCAGCTGCAACAGCTGCTGCAGACCCACCGCTCGATCCACCTGGTACACGATCCAGCGCCCATGGGTTACGAACAGGGTAGAAGCTTGAGTTTTCATTCGAACCGCCCATAGCGAATTCATCCATGTTCAATTTACCGATCGTTACAGTATCAGCCGCTCTAAGCTTCTCCACAACCGTTGCATCATACACCGGATCGAAATTACTCAAAAATTGGCTAGCACATGTTGTACGCAATCCGTTCGTAACGATATTGTCCTTGATCCCTACAGGCAATCCAAAGAGCAGACCTTTTTCCTCTCCACTAACAAGACGGTCATCCAACTGGCGTGCACGGGCACGAGCCCGTTCCTCATCCAATGCCAAATATGCCTTTACCTTATCTTCACGTACACCAATGTTCTCATATGCCTGATTCACGAGATCGCTGACCGACAACTCCTTGGCGTGCAGCTTGTTATGTATCTCCGGCAACGATTGTTCAAATAAACTCACGATGTTCGTCCTCCTTCCGGTTATCGGTTATTCCATTACAGCAGGCACTTTGAATTGGCCTTCTTCTTCATCCGGTGCATTGTGCATGACCTGTTCGATTGACAAACTTTCTTTTGTCTCATCTTCACGCGTCACGTTGCTTACGTGCAGGACATGACTGGTAGGTGCAATGTCGTCTGTGTTCAGCTCATTCAGCTTTTCTGCATATTTTAAAATCGCGTTCAGCTGTCCTGTCAGCATCTGCTCTTCATCAGAAGTCAGATTAAGCCTAGCAAGCTTGGCCACATGCTGAACGTCATTGTTTGAAATACTCATTTTCGGATGGCCTCCTTCATTTCGTTCAACTTCCCGAAACCGCCTAAAACGAATCGCTCGTTTAACGGGCTAAAGTCCCAAGATAACTTTTTTTATTATAGGGGAGATAGTTCGACAATTCAATGCAAAGACCCGAGACTTGTGTAATATGCAAAATAACACCACAATATGAAGCATATCTAAGTAGTTGCTCAGTCTAAGACTCACTCTCTTCCTTCTTCTATAACTAACCTCTATCTAATAAAAAAGAGTCGGCATCAGCCGACTCTCTAAATCCATGCTCGCAGATTAACCTGCTTTATAAAATCCGCTTGTGACATCACTTCGTCCGCGGTTTCCTCTTCCTCTTCCACAGCTTGAAAATCTCCGTTCATCAGATGATGAAACAGCTTCTCATTGTGTGTCGCAAGGGCGTAATCTATCAACGCTTCTCGCTCGACCCGCTCAGCTTCTTGCTTCAGCAGAACCTCTTCCAGATCAACGTCACCGGCTGGAACAAAAAAGTTCCGGTTCATTTGCGGCACTCGAAGCACGTAATCGAACGCATTGTCCGGATTCCGGTCATAAGCGATGATGAATCCATATTCCCCCACAGGAAGATTCTGCTCAAACGCATCCGCGACGATGACAACCTTCTCTCCTAAACGTAGCATCGTCTAACCTCCTGGTAGTCTAACTTTTAATTATTTGTATAGTCTACTAGAAAAGAATAGCGATGTCTAGGAATACTAGAATTATACAACATATTTGTGCAAAATCTTTTTTGGAGCGTTATTACGCGAACGATTATTGCCTTGTTCTCCCTATTATCGCATTCTACGATTGGAACGAATAACTACAAACCAGTACACAATAAGAGGGGTTGGAAATCCAGTGATCCCCCATAATCCCCATAACCAAGGGAAACGTCCACGTCTGCGTGCATCTTGAAAGATCCATGTACCCTGAAACAGTAATAGCACGGCGATAATGACAATCCAGATCAGTGGTACTTCATCTATAGGATAACGGAAATTATTCATGTGTAGTCTCCTTTCCGCGTTTACTCACCAACATCAAAGTTACAGCAATAGCCGCAACCACACTAACTACCTGAATACCCAAATAAACTGCAGGAGAAGAACGGATTAATAATGCACCTAACGTGAGAAGCATAATGCCCACCAACCAGAACAAGAACATTTCCAACCGATCTGCTCGACGCCTACTTTGTCTTCGATCCTTGGCCTGGGCTTCAAGTGACGCTAATGAAGGAATATTCACAGGTTCATATGCTTCGTCCAGCACCTTCATCTGTTGATTCAATCGTTCTAGCATTTCCCGCTGGGCCTGCTCATCCGATCTATTCATATTCCTGTAGCTCCTTTCTCAATTGACGAAGACCATACGCTGTGCGCGACTTCGCCGTCCCAGATGGAATATCTAACATCTGACCAATTTCATCATATCCATAGCCGTAATAATGTTTCAGAAGGACTGCTACCCGATGTTCAGGTGTTAGTCTGGTCATCGCATCCATAACATCCGTCCATTCCTCATTGCGACGTTCAAATTGCCAGCGCAACTTCCTAATCGCCTGATTCCGGATGACTTCAAGCCAGTTCTGTTCTCTTCGCCTGCGTCGTGTCTTATCAATATAAATACGTGTCGCAATAGTAATCATCCAAGATGAGAAAGCAGACGATCCATCATATCGATGAATATTCTCCATGCATCGAATCATCGTATCTTGTACCGTCTCTTCTGCAAGACTTGGATCCATTGTCACTTTAACGAGATACTTATATACAAATGCATAGTGACGTTGTAATAACTCAGCCAGTGCACTGTCGTCTCCTTCTGCCGCTCTGCGAACTTCTTCCAATTCGGCTGCCTTCATCTGGCCTATCACCTGCTTCCCGTTCATGTAAAGATAGTACGAAGTGAAATCCATAATCGTTCAAAGGATAGTGCAAACTTTTTCACGATCAGATTTCATTGCGGTGTTCTTGCAGTTTAATAAACCAGGGTTGCTTCCTTACTTGATTCTTTAACAACCGACTTTTCCATAAATCGTGCTTCTGTTCTAACGTTTCGTTTAATTGATGATTACTGTTATTCATCTGCGTACTCTGGTTATGTACTTGAGACCGCTCTACGACCAAATCTAATCTATTGTTCTCCATTCGACGACCTTCTTCAATAACGTACTGTTCGTTACGCTCTCCGAACTGGATTACTCGTCTTTTCTCCACTTCTACTTCCCCGCCCTCTAGTTACTTCTACTTCTATTTTTGCTTTTACCTTACTTCTTCTTCTACACTTGGCTATTCGTTCTTATTACTGCTAACAAAACAGCTTAAAACGTATTGCTACCTATACACTTCTCAAACAATCTCTTCCCCATTCATTCCTCTTGACTACATATGTATCTTGCCCAATCTATAGCCTAATACTGTCCTCATGTCTATCTCCGCCGAATCTTGTCAAACTTTATATCTACTAGGCAAAAAGGTGCTGAAAACAAAAAAAGAACGCAAACCGGGTATAGACCACAGTCTGCGTGCTTCGCAAGGTTGGGTATTTCTGATTAACGCTTCAGTTAGATGATGCTGCACAGCTTGTAACAACTAATTGCTATTCTAATGAAAAAAATGTCACTTGTCCAGACTTTCTTCTCATCAAAATGACAGATTGTTATCTTTCAGCCGATAAGCTTGTCGAATTATCTTGCGGATACGTAAGGATTGTTCTGCTTCTCATATCCGATGGTTGTTTTGGGTCCATGACCAGGATGGACTCTAACCTCATCGCCAAAGGTGTACAGCTTATTCTGAATTGAATCGATCAGATCACGTTCGCGTCCACCTGTTAGATCGGTTCTTCCTACGCCCATACGGAATAGAACATCCCCAGCAAATAGATCTTCACCACATAACAGGCTCACACTACCAGGTGAATGACCTGGAGTATGGAATACGTGGAATGTATGACCGATGAAGTTCAGTTTCTGTCCTTCATCCATCGCATATTCAGCAGGCTCTGTTGAAAGCGGTGGTGTAGCTTGTGGCCAGTTCATCGAACCATTTAACTTCGGAGATGACAACCAATCGCTTTCCAGATCATGCAAGTAGACAGGGCAACCCTTCAACTTACGGATTTCGTCCACTCCGCCCATATGATCAAAATGAGCATGAGTCAACACAATCGCTTCAATCTCCAAATCCTCAATCGCCTTCACCAGTGCACCCGGGTTCATTCCTGGGTCAATGATTATTGCTTTGCCCGGATCTTCCCCCTGCAGAAGGTATGCGTTGGTCTGTAGCGGGCCTAGTGTAAATGTACGAATCTTCAACATATTGGATCAATAACCCGAAATCAGTTCGCGCAGCTCGCTAATGATAACTGCATGTGATTCCGTTCCTTCCCCATAACGTTTAGCCATTTCCTGACGTGCCACAGCAATATTATCCTGATAGTCTGCAGCATCACGATCTGGATTAAGACGTTTGAACTCAACCATTACTTCTTGTACATGCTGTGGACGTGGTCCCCACTGACCAAGTACATGACCACCTGTGTCTGCAAAAATAACGATTGGCACGGAACGTCCGCCCATAGTCAGGAATTCATCCATCACTTCTGGATGGTTCTCCATAATAAGCACTTCTGTCGGTATGCCAGAGATTTCTAGAGCCTGGAACACAACCGGGATATTACGTACAACATCGCCGCACCAGTCAGCAGCAAGAATCAGCACACGCAGATCGTCGCGGTAGTTAAGGCTCTCAAAAAACTCACGATCCTCTTCGTTAGCCCAAGTAAAGCTATCATAGTTGGCCTGAAATTCACTTTGGTTCTTCGTCATACTCTCAATAAATTCTTTAGGAGGCAGACCTTTACCGAATTTGTGAGACAAGTTAGGTTTACTCATTACTCAACACTTCCCTTCTTTTTACGAGCATTCATCCATTTAATTAGTACATAAATAATCATAAGAGCCAGTGCTACAAGTAAAATTGGCATAATGTACGGTGCTGCTTTTTCATCAATATGTTCCCATTGATCTCCAAGAATCATCCCTAAATATATAAACAAAGCAGTCCAAGGTATAACAGCGAGGGTAGTAAGCATGATGAATTTGCCTGTATGCATTTTCGTGATGCCAGCCGGGATTGAGATAGCATGCCTTACCACTGGAACAAACCGCGCCGTGAAAATGACACCTGTACCATACCTGCGGAACCACTCTTCGGAATGGTCGATATGTTTTTTCTGGATGAGTATGTATTTCCCGTAGCGTTCCAGTACAGGTCTGCCGCCATAACGGCCAATCCAGTAAATAAATAGCTGTGCAAGCACACCGCCAACTGTACCGAAAATCATAGCACCGAAAAAGTTAATGTTTCCCTGTGATACGAGAAAACCTCCATATGCCAGCACAATTTCACTTGGAATGACCTCAAGCATTAATCCAAGCATGATCCCAAAGTATCCAAGACTTTGAATCCAATCGAACAATTGGCTGACTATGTTATGAATAACGTCCATCTCAACCCTCTTTCTTCATCCTGATTAGCAGTGCCTGTTCGCACTATGGATGTTCGTCCCTATTTTATCACAGGGCTGTAGACGTTGCTACATTGCCCAGCTGGGATTGTGTCCTGTAAGAGGAACTCCGCATATGGTATCGGAAGAGGAGCGTGATGAGATGTCAAGCAAAACCACACCCGGTACTCCCCCGGTAAAACATAACATGCCTGGTCAGAAGTTACCCTCGGCAAGAGGCATTCGGCGAGCATGCAGCAAGGAGTTATATCGTACAGCCAAACGACTCAAATTGTACGTTTCCCCCGAACTAATGAAGCAAGCAGAAGAACTATACTACGGTAAAGTGATTGGCAATCTGCTCTGGATCGGGGAAAATCGCGATAATCGCAAAAAACTGTGTGATTGGTGGAACGCAGACGTAAGCTCAGAGCTTGCTGCATTATGGAGCGTGGAGCTAGAGCCTCTTCAGCGTGCATTTCAACAGGCATTTGGTGGTTATCGACTATAGTGAAGTGAAAGCTAGAGAGCGGGAGCAGCTTTTTCTCTATTTTCCTGCCCTCTCCGCTCTCTTGTATTGCAGTTGAGCCGGTGAATATGGGTCAGCGAACGCTGCTGGAATCTTTAGAAAAATAGGCTTTGTCAGCTATCGTTCGCAGCCTATCTTCATATACGGTCGCCGCTGGTTGAAGTACGAAACGGCGGTCATTGCGATCATTACTCATCGCCACTGCTTCAACCAACCGCCTATAACGTTCAACGATATACACTCCAGCCGCAGCGGTCTGCCTGGCTTGATCCAGTTGCCCTGCCTTCAACTCTTGCTGCGCGATCTGCTGCATCCAATATACAGCGCCGAAATGAAATGTAGCATCATACCGGTTCAATGCAATCGCCTCGTTAAAATAGTGTATTGCTTGTTCGCTCTTAAGCGATTGGGCTGCGAGTTGTCCTAATTCAAAATACATTCCGGCATCTGATTGGGTATGGGACAGGCTCTGTCGTAGCATCTTCTCTGCATCGACCACAGGAAGTAAACGAGCTAGCGTAATGGCGATATCTGAACGGTATGGATTCGCTCGGGATGCCTGAATAAGTATCTGTGCTTGCTCCTCCGACAGATCCGTTGATTGCACGACTTGACGATAATGCATTTCCGCTGCCATCTGCTGGCCAGCCAGCCAAGCTATCCCGCCAATCCAACAAACCGCAGTAAGTACGATCAAACCGGTTGTAGTCCATATATTCACCATTTGATACTTATGTATAAGATCCCCTACCTCATACCTGTATCGAGAGAATACCGTTTGAGAGTATGCTTCATTGTGTTTCGCTTTCCCCCATTCATGCTGCCTTGAAGGGATTAGCTTCGTGCTACAACCGAACGGTGAAACAGATAGGCTATCTTCCAAGATCCTCCCTTTTGGACTGTGCACGGATGATTGTGCTCCCCGCGTTTGATGCATATTGAATTGTAAGGCATACGCCCAGCCACCAATCCAGATAAACATCATCCAAATTAACGTGAAGCTCCAGTCAAAATCAATTGCACCGTGAAGGCCAAAAACTAGGATGCAAGGAACTAGGTGAGTGGCATTTCGCCATACGATGCGTATTGTTGATATAAACCACAATACAACGAGCACTAGTCCGATTATGCCGGCATCCAGAGCAAGATCAAGGATGCCGCTGTGAACCTCGCCGCCGACATACGGCGAGGATTGTATGGCGCGATACATGCCGCGCCATGTATCTCCCCCGTGGCCGAGCCATGCGGCCTCGGTCCACAGCTTCAGGGCGTCCTGCCACATCCGTAGGCGGGACAGCCCTGTGCCGACACCTGCCGCGAGACGCTCGGCGGTGGAGGTCACGGCCAGCGCGGCTGCGGCAACTGCCGCCAGCGCCGTGGCCGTTACGGCGGCTGCACGCGAACTCGCGCTGCCGTGCCATAACCGGCACAGCAGCAGCGTGCCGAGCAGCGCAGCTGCCCATGCCCCGGCCAGTGCCAGCAGGCCGGGCACAGGTGCAGGCGCCAGTTGGGCAGCAGCCAACTGGCGGTGAAGCCACGCCGCGCTCGCCAGAGGCGCGGCCGTGGCCAGCAGCAGCGGCAGGCGGAATGCACGCCGCTGTAGGGCGAAGGCGCAACCGGCTGCGCAGCCGGTTGCCAGCCAAGCGCCGCGCGACTCGCTCAGCAGGAGCGCGGCGATCGCGGGCATCAGCGGCGCTGCAGCCGCGATGAGCTGCCAGGTGCGCGGCGGCTGTGCGGCTCCAGGCTGCACGCCGTGCGGCGGTCGCCAGCCGATGACGCGCGCGGCGGCGCCTAGCCGCTCCAATGCGTACATGCCGACTACGGCACCGTACGCATTGGGGTATTGCAGCAATCCGCCGAGCCGTGCTCCGGCTGAGCTTATCTCAGGGTCGGCTGTTCGCATGACCCCAAAGGGCAGCCGCATTATACCGCACACGGTTAAGATGCCGCTTAACACCAGCACGCTGCCTGTAATCTGCCAGCCGAGCTTAAACCATCCTGCTCCTTGCGGCAGCCAAGCCAATATTGCTACCAACAGAGCAAAGATGGCTAGCAAGCTCCAACGAAGCATTTCGTCTAAACTACCCTGTGTACTGTGTGAGCCGGTCAACGCATGCAGGGCAAAGCATATCATCATACCTAACGGCCAGAGCGTCCACGAAAAATAACCCAAGGCAGGTAACTGTATCGACTTATCCTCTGACTGGGCCAGACCGAATTCATTTATGTTCGGCAACCTTCGTTTAGACTTCATTTGGTGTACATAATATGATACGAAAATGAATGCGATTAATGCCCCTGCACAAGCCATCAAGAGGATTCCATAAACATCACTGGCGTAAAACAATCCCCGGCGTAGAGATGCCATCCACAAGAGCATACAAACGATCAACCCCATTGCTGCGGTTAAGCATGATTCCAGCGAATTTCTCCCTTTTCGTTTGGACGTATCCCTCTCTGCTGACACATGGCACCTCCTATCTGTATCTCTAAATTCCTTATACTGTGTCGTCGTCTTTATACTAAGCTGCTACATATATCTACCTGAGTGACGAAGCAATTCCGATTCGCTTTCATATGCTTCCCATTCAATGATTATCAGTATGGTCAGGATCTGTAGGAAACATAAACGAGCCTGCTTTTGCTTCACCGTTCCAATCTATCGACAGTTGTATTTCACCATTTCACTCTACCCATCCCACGCTACTCCATTAATCCCTCTTCCCTGAAAAGCAAAAATAAGGCCAACCAATCATTATTGGCTGACCTGAAAACACAAAAAAGCCAGCCAGAACAATTCTGGCTGACCTCAACAAATATTCATTAACAGTTCTTACAATCACTTGAAGCAGTAGCTTCGTCTATGCCAGACGCTTCCCGAGATCCGCCTCCGGGCAACAGATCTGCACAAGCTCGCTCCAAATACGGATCAGCATGAATGAAATCACGGAACGCTGTATACTCATCCCACAACTGCTTCGTTGGACCTGCTTGGCCTCTTACAGCTCGGATGAGTATATTTTTGGGCGTATGCTCCATATCGATAAATTCGAGCAATTGCGTTTTGTATCCCATTAGATCCAACAATTTAGCACGAATGGCATCTGTCGCAAGTGCAGAGAAGCGCTCTTTGAGAATACCATGGGACAACAACGGATTCATGACCGTAGACTCGATCTGGTCAAATAGCTCATGCTGACAGCATGGAACCGATAAAATAACAGAGGCTCCCCAACGGACTGCTTTTTCTAATGCCGCATCTGTCGCCGTATCGCAGGCATGTAGTGTGACGACCATATCTACTGCATTCAGCTCATCATAGTCTGCAATGTCTCCAACCAAGAACTTCAGATCACCATAATGCAGCTTGTTCGCTAGATCGTTACAATGCTCAATGACATCCGCTTTCAGATCCAGACCTATAACTTTCAAGGATCTGCGTTGCTGTACGGACAGGTAGTGATACAGAGCAAAGGTCAGATACGATTTACCACAGCCAAAATCAACAATGGTCAGCGGGCGACCTTCAGGCAGGTGGGGAATTACATCCTGCACCATCTCAAGGAAACGATTGATCTGTCTGAACTTATCGTATTTACGAGCGAGTACCCTACCTTCTTCATTCATAATTCCTAATTCGACTAAGAAGGAAACAGGGACTCCATCCTCCAGTACGTATTGCTTCTTGCGATTGTGGGACAGATCCACAGCCGTCTTGGATGCGGATTTCGTCAGAATCGACACTTTATATTTTTTGCTGATCAAAATCTGATAGTCTGCTTCTGTGGTACAGAGCAGCCCTTGACGAAACGTCTCTTCGGCCAGTTCAGTCATGCGTTCAGTCGCTTCAGCCGGAGTCAAATTCTCATGCAGCACTTTGTTGTTATAATGAAATGCGAATTGATAATGCAACTGATTTTTGAGCGTTACCGGCTTGACTTGCACTTTCGTATACGAGACATTGTCCCGTCTGCGTAGCTGGCTCCAGGTCGCCGTAATCAGCGAGTTCTGTTCAAAGATGTCTTGTATAAGCTTTCGCAATGAATCCACGGGGGTACATCTCACTTTCGATTTGGTTTGGTCAACCGTTACCATACCACAATTCCGTCCCCGCTCCAAGCAAGGACATCTAACAAGCGGTGTTCCTATCCATTCGCCGTTTCCCGATGTAACTGGGCAAACCCCTCTTCCACTTCCTCACGAGGGAGTCCTCCCGCCTCAAGCTTGGCATCTTCAAGTTCACTTAGCCGTTCATAGAATGCCTGCACATCATGACGATAATTCACAGGATGCTCTCCACCAACATGTAATAGTCTATACCAGCTGTTCTCTGCCTGATCATACTTTCCTTGCTGTTCACGGTACATGGCAAGCTGTTTCTCCGTTCGTGCCGGTCGTTCGTATTCTTTGGTTAGATCCAAAATGGACTCGACACGATCCGGCGCATCCAGCAGTTTCGGATTGGCTCCGTGATTTAGTGCATATAGATAAAAATGAAGAGATTTCATTAATCGGATGAGTTCTTCATCTAATGAATGCTGTCGTTCCTCATCATCTATGCCTTCAACCTTCGCTTTTTCACCATATATATAAGCTTCCTCTTCAAGTAGGCGTGCCGCTTGCTGCAAATTATCTACTTCAATCATGCCACGAAAACGGAATAGCTCGATAACATCCTCTGCAGGCAAAGAATTCAGCAAAGACGAATTCAAGCCAAAATTCCTGCGAAGTAATTCATCCAGTTCAGACAGTGCCTCGGCATGTTTCCGCTGTTGCTTCAACGTAAACACTTTGCCGATCGCTTCAGTCATTTCCTCCACCATGCGGAGCAGATAGTCTTTTCTGAACATCCAATGTGCCCCCTTAACGTTCGCTTGTTGACCTAACCTCGGCCTAGCAGTCTTTCATTGCGTGTTCAAAAAGGACGGACTTTGAACAACCTCTATGAACATTATTTTAATGCATGCACTATCAAAAAGCCAAAGTACGCCCCTCCAACCGTGACCTTATACGCAAAAAAACCTCTGCCTTCCCGAATAGGGTATTTGGCAGAGGTTCATATATGCATCATCGTTAATTGTTAAATGGTTAAATGGATCATCACTTTATGCTGTAAATGAAGCTAAGCCATAATCCTCGTTCTATACATTATTTCGATGAAGACAAACCATCCATAAATTGCTTAATCACCTGAATTAACTGTTCCGGTGCCTCATACATGCTCATATGTCCCACTCCGGGAATTACCGCTTGTACGATATGTGGCTTATCACTTGTGAAAGTGCGTTCTGGCGGAATGACAGCGTCCTTCTCTCCAGCAACCAACAGTACAGGTAATGGTGTAGCTGACAAAACATCACGACGATCTGGACGTTCACGCATAGCGAGCGCAGCGCCAGCAGCTCCTTGTGGTGCTGTCTGATACCCAATTTCTTTCACACGTGTAACTTGTGCCGACATGGACTCTACATGTTCTGGGGCAAATAACGCGGGAACCAAACCATCCACGAAATTCACAATTCCATCCGTCTGTATCGTTGACACGGCACGAAGTCGTTTTTCTTTCCCCTCTTCGCTATCCGGGTAAGCCGTAGAATGAATCAAACCAAAGGCATTGAGTCGTTCTGGATGACGCTGAGCAATAGACAAGGCGATGTAACCTCCCATGGAGTGACCAAGCAGAGTTGCCTTTTCTACCTTTAACTCATCCATTAATTGCAGTACATCATTGCCCATCTGATCCATCGTATAACTTCCTACAGGCGCATCCGTTTTCCCGTGTCCACGCAGATCAGGCACGATACAGCGATAGCTTCGTGCAAGCTCAGGTACCACTTCATCCCAATAGGAAGAGCTACCACAATATCCGTGGAGTAAGATCAGCGCATCTCCTTGACCTTGTTCAGCATAACAAATTGTCGTTCCATCACACATCACTTTTTCCATATGTATCCCTCTCTCTACACATAATAAATGCACTTGCGTTCATTGTAATGAATCTGGTTCATTCACTTCAAGTTCATGTTCAAAAAGGGAAATCCCATCAGGCATACTTCGTAATCAAAAGCGGACTTTTTGAACAACCTCTCAAGCTGAAGCTCAGGTTGTATATTATTAAGCTTTCCTATCAGGAATGAAACGTTTGTCCCGAAACTGCTGCTTTCAACACGGCTTCTGCAATCATGTGGGACATGTTCATCACCTGGTGAAGAGACGTCATTTGCAGCACAGTATATGGTCTTGGCCCATTCGCATTCACCACAGCGGCTACACTATAATGTCCGACGGATGGCAGGTTGCCCCCTACAGATTCAGCTGGATTCAAGGCCTGATTAAAAAGGTAAAAGTGACCTATCGCAGCCTTCGGCCCCAGACACGCATCAATGGCAATGATGACTTGATGTGGCGGGATGCATGCCAGCTTCTGTTGCAGCGTGTCTGCATCACAAGGATATGGCATTGTTCCTATAACATGCCCCACTCCTTTTCCTTCCAGCAAACTCCCTGTTAACGGCCCGAGTGCATCACCTGTAGAACGATCTGTACCAATACACACAAAGGTGATCTCATCTGGGGAGTGAACCTGATATATGTTGTGGAAAAATAAATCTAGCTCTTCTCCCTGCACACTTCTACGGGTTTCTCGATTCTGCTTGCGGATCAATTCCCGCTTATATGCTGCCAAAAACATTTCCTCCTTCGCACATCGTATGGATGTCGACTGTTATTGTATCCATCATTTTACCCGATGCCCTCTTTTCCCGCAAAAGCATTCGCCTGAGCCAGTCCAATCATGATACAATGACAACAGTTTCCGATAGGGAAGGGATGGACATAACGATGGATTTAACGCAAGCAAGTACTGCCAACATGGAATATATGATTGAGGCAATCAAAACCAAATTGCGGATGGCGAGTGGAGCCGCAATGCAAGGATCATCTTTTCCACTGGAAAAGTATGAAGACCTTCACGATCTGTATGAGATGGTTATGGGAAAAGAACACTTGAGCATCTCTGAGGTTGAAGCTGTAGCTTCTGAACTTGGTAACCTGCGCAAGTAACTTCTCTCCTGTCAGATTGTCAAATAGCATGATGGCTGACTACAGTTGATACTACATCGCAGAGTGCAACGAAAGAAGCCTTAGCACAGAAGAGGATCTATTCTCCACATCATTGTGGGAATAGATCCTCTTCTGTTTATTTATTTTCCAATATTCATAGGAACAGATTCAGTACAAATCCGCATCATCCTGAACACTAATGCATCAGAACATAACTTCTTATGGTAGATCAATCAATACAAATTCAGCAGGCTCGCTGCCCGTTCCAGTGATCTGCAGATCACAGCTCTTACGAATTCGTGCTGCATCTCCAGGTTTAAGATCGAAGTTGCCATCTGCACATTCAATGGAGATATGACCACTGATCAGGAAAAGGTGTGTCCGCCTATCTTCATGTTGTGGATACATTAGCTTTTTGCCAGATTCCAATTTGGACAAATAACATGTAACGTCCTGATGAATAGGTAACGCATCCTCCGTGCCTTCCCCGGCTTGCCCTGACACGATAGGGCACAAACGGTTCAGATGATCCTCCGGCTGAAAACGCCGGTTCGTATACGTTGGCTTTGCTTTCCGCTCAGAAGGCAAGAACCACATTTGCAGAAAACGTACCGGCTCCTCTGTTGAAGGATTGGTCTCCGAATGCTCTACTCCTGTCCCCGCACTCATCACTTGTACGGTTCCGGGTTCCAGCAATTCTTCTGTTCCCATTGTATCTGTATGCTTCAACGTGCCTGAAATGACATAACTAACAATCTCTAGATCATGATGTGGATGTCTCTTAAAGCCCTCTTGCGGCATCAGCGTGTTGTCATTATGAGCTAACAGGCAGCCAAAATGGGCATTGCTTGGGTCATCATAATCTGCAAAAGAAAAGCTAAACTCACTGTGTATCCAACCGCGATCCGACGTGTGCCTTTCTTCCGATGTCACTACTTTAATCATGTTCATCCACCTCCAAGGGTTAGAGCTGCCAGTATCTCTCCAGCAGTCCTTCATGTAAACGAATTGTATAGATTCATACCAGTTGGTATGTCATGTTTACCCTTGGTTAGACCATTCTAATCATGCACTTTAGTTCAGTTTATACGCTTTTTTTAGTTGATTGTAAAATGAATTCACTCTCTGCCCGTCCTACAATTGTGCCAGCATCATTTCGGATATCTGGTGGATATATTTCGCGTAACCTTGCAATCGTTGCTTGGTTCGCATAACCAATCTGCTCAAGAATTGACTGGGCAATCCAAGCCCATTCTTCCTCTGAACCATCAAGGATCTTAAAGGTGATGCCTAATCTTTCTTTTTTGAGCGCAAAACCGAATACACCCTTGAATCCGCCCTTGGCTACGATGTTGTCGTCTTCCAGTAGAACAGAGTCTACGCGATGAGTACCACCTACCATGAGTGGAAATTCGTTCATTGCTGCTGTAATGGTCTCTACCGCACTGCGTGTCGAAGCATCCTCGATTAGATCTGGACAGGCTAATTTCAGATAAGCGTTCGATAATGCTGATAATGGCAACGAAAATACCGGAAAGCCGCAGCCATCCGTCCCTAGTTGAATTTCATGCTGCTCAATTCCGGCCATGTACGCCATCGTCTCTAAAATCTCGCGCTGTACCGGATGTTCTCGCTCAGCGTAACTGCCTAGATCAACCTTCTTCATCTGACTGTATCCAAGAATACCTAAGTGTTTCCCTGAACAGTTATGCAAAATCCGGCGCTTCTCTCCCTGACCACGTAACCATTCATTTCGACTCTCCTCATTGAGAGGGTAACTCGCCGCACAGACTAGACATTCTTCTCCCAGTCCGATTTTGGCAGATAACTGCTCCAATACTTGGATATGAACTGGTTCTGATCGATGTGAGGATGCCATAATAGCAATCTCTTGAGCAGATAACCCATAGTGAGACGCAATTCCTGCACGAATGCCTGGAATGGCTTGAAACGGTTTGGCTGATGAACGCGTAAACGCTCTAAAATGTGGATTACCTACTGAATAAACCACTTTACCGTATTCGTCTGTAATACTTATGTGACCGTAGTGGGCGCACTCCATCTCGCCAGCACGGTATTCTTTAACTAACAGGGCACTCTCCATGCGAGTTCTCTCCTTTATGCTCCCATAATCATATCTGCTTTGCGTCACGACGCCGCATGGGATATCTTAATTAGTATAGTACAAAAACTTCATTTTTACAGTTTTTTCGACATATCTTTCGGGTAAAGCATTAACCATATTCCCATCTGACTACTTCAACGGAGGAGATACTCATCATGCTACGTAACGCCCAGTCCTCACCGAGCTTTTTGGCTAAACCCAATTCACCAATTCGTGCTCTACTTATATGGAGCATCGCAGGCATTGTCATGAGTTCTGTCGTTGTATTTCTTATTGCTGCTCTTGCCTCCATCCTGGGCACGGATGTGATTTTGCAATGGGATCATCAGATCCAACGTTTATTCTATCTTCATTCCGAAACTCGTCTTCAACTGTTTCCTTTCACTTCGTTTATTACTGCGCTTGGATCCTTTAAGATCTCTGCTCTCGCAGCCATCGGCTTCACGCTCCTGTTTTTCCTACAGCGAATTCCTCGGTTCTACTTGTATGGATATGCGTTATTGGGCAGTTTCGCCATTATGTGGGCACTGAATACTGGATTAAAAGAGATTTTCCAACGTAGCAGACCCGAGCTTGAGCATCTATTAGTTGTTCACGGCTATAGCTTTCCTAGTGGACATGCCATGATCTCCATGGGCTTTTACGGCATGCTCTTCGTCATCTGGGCTATTGAACGGCAATTACGAACATCCAGACCAGGAATTCCTATTTTATGTGGCATCATATTTGTAACGTTGATTGGTCTAAGTCGGATCATGTTAGGTGTTCATTATCCTTCCGATGTTTTCACTGGATTCATGGCAGGTCTAGCTTGGATTCTCTGCATGATTCCTGCTATTAAACAGCGGAGCTAAGAGCGCGGACAAGATACATTACATATAAATTTCCAGCGGTCTAACGACAAGTTTAACTGTTTCACCTCGAAGCACGGCGTTTATATACGAAGTAAGCAAACGCGAACAGACAACATCCTACATCAAGTTAAAAGGAGGCGGTTGTTATGTGGGGCATTATTATCAGCATAATCATGGCGGTCATTATTGGTTTGATCGGAGATGCACTTGCCGGTCACAACATGCCCGGAGGTATCATCGGCGCAATGATTGCCGGATTTGCAGGAGCCTGGTTAGGAGCACTCTTGCTTGGTAACTGGGGACCAGTTATCGGTAACTTTGCAGTGATTCCAGCCATCATTGGTACAGCGCTCTTTGTGTTCTTGCTGGGGCTTGTGTCCAGACTGTTCAGACAGGCTGCCTGATCGGTCAATAAGGTGTTCGTTGTTTCGTTATCCGTTTCTTAATTTGAAGAAGGAGTGATTGAACATGAATAAAGCAGAAGAACAATATCCTGTACAGACGGGTTCCACTTTCGCAAAAGGGATTTTCATCGGAGGTTTGCTAGGTGCAGCAGCAGCATTGCTCTTTGCTCCTAAACCAGGACGTGAATTGCGTGGTGACCTTTCCGAGAAAGTCGGTATGGTTACTGATCGTACCAAGGAAGTTGCATGCGTAGTAGGTGATAAAGCATCCGAACTAGCTAAAACGGTATCTTCTAAAACGTCTGATATTGCAAAAACCGTAAATCAAGGTCGCAATGACGTTATGGATTCCGTGCGTAGAGCTTCATCAGATATCGCTAACGAAACATCCAAAGCTTCGAACGAGGTTGCTGTAGCAGCTGAAGAAGCGAAGGACGATGCACGTAAAGAGCTGAATTCAACCAGTCTGTAAGTACATGTTCAAAAAAAGCGGTTTTCAGTACCAAGAAGATGGGATGAAGATAGAAATGGAGTAGCGGAGCGTAGGCAAACCTACGTGAGCAACAGACATTTCAGCTGAATTCCATATTCGACGCTGAGATGCCACTAGGCATCCTACGTAATCAAAAGCGGACTTTTTGAACAACTTCTATAAGGCTAATTGAATGTAAAATAGCCAGCTGAGTTTAGCTGGCTATTTCTCTTCCCATCTCATCATAGGAGGAATGAACATGAGCAAAGTTACAATTAACGGCAACTCGCCTTTATCAGGAGAACCTCCTAGACAGCAGTATGATACGTCTGAGCATCCTTTTGAACTGCGACATGAGGTGAAAAAGCTCAATACCCGTCTAGATCAAATTGCGGATAGTCTTGAGAAAGCACAGATTAAGGATATCATCGAGAACTATACCAATCCTAAGAAACGCATCATCACCAATTTCACAGCAGGTATGGCGCGTGGTTTAGGATTAACTGTCGGAACATTTGTTGTACTGGGTCTTCTCGGTTATCTCTTGAGTCAATTTGTGAACATGCCGATTGTTGGGCAATACATTGCGGATCTGCTCGGCTATATTGAAGACTACAAAAATTAGGAGGATGAGTCCCTAGCCTATCCTTTCCTAACAGAAGTGGGGCGTTTGTTCTCATCAACTGGAGGCTGGGAGGACTTCATTCTTAACAGATCCCCTGTCCAGCCTTTCATCATCATCCAAATGTACATGCCAGACATACTCGCTAGAATTAATGCAATGACCAGAACCACTCCCCAGGTTTTATCAATCAGAGGTAAGTTCTCGAAGTTCATTCCCCAGATCGCACCAGCTGCAGTAGCGGGCGTGAACACAGAGGTTACGATGGTAAGTGTCTTCATGATCTCATTGCCTCGCACACCGGAGGTTGCATTGTCGATTGAGATCAACGTGTCGATTTCTTTTTCATAGTGCTGAAAAAGTCGCTCGATCCGTTCAATTCGATGCTGAAGTTGTCGAAAAAAACGATTATCCTGTATTTCATCTAGGTAAGCTTCCTTGGAGGCTGCGATTAACTCCGAAAAAGGAATAAACTGATTGCTCCAATACAGCAATTCGTATCGAGATACGAGAATCTGATCCATCAGTGTACGTGCATTGCGTGATTCCATCTTCCGCTCTAGCTCACGCAGATTCATCTCAAAATGATCCATTCCGACATGATAATAGTGCAATATTGCTCGAAATAAAACAAACATGCCGTCTCTTGCCTCATTGCACTGATTCAGCATGGCAGCACGCTCTCCGGTATTCATGATACCCCTCGTATTATTGTCCATGTTAAGGGTAACAAGTGTGCTCTGATCCACATAAAAAAACATTTGATTTTCTTTTCGCTCGCTAGCCTTTTCATTCTTCACTGCATATAATAAAGAACCAAATATAACCGGCTCATCACCATTCATAAATCGGACAGATAAGTAATTGGAATGCACCTCTGGGATTTTACGAAGCCAATATTGCATTTCCGGGAAGGATTCCGTCAGCTCATGCAAAACTTCATCCATACTCTGTTTGTCTGGTGCTACCCAGTCCCACCACTGCCACTTATTCGAGAAAGACAATCGATCTCGTCTAATTTGCAAATCCACCTCATCCACGGGTTTTAACGCCTCCATTCAGCATACATTTGTCCTATCCTGCACAGCACTTCCAACACTCACTAATTCATTCAAAAAAGGACACGTATGCATTCCAGTGGAATCACGTGTCCTTCATTATGCCGAGCTCAACTTCATCAGAAGATTACATCTCATAGCATCGAGGCATTTGACATAATCTGTTTTAATTTCTCGGTTGCTCGCTTCTGAATTCGGGATACACTCATTTGAGATACACCCAATTTCTGTGCGATCGCCCGCTGAGACTGACCATCTTGGAAAGCCAGAATGAGCACTTTCTGCTCTTGTTCTTTCAACTGTCCTAATGCCTGCTGTAGATCCATTCGCTTCTCAACCGAATCGAAGTCATTGACATCCGCACTAATAAGTTCACCTAATGTCGCCGCACTCTCATCTTGGGATAGAGGGGAGTCTAAGGATACATAATGGTAACACTCACGTCCGGCCAACACTTCAATGGTTTCCTCCGGGGTAAGGTCAAGATACTGTGCAATCTCGTCTACGCTAGGTGAACGTTCCAATTTCACGGTTAGTTCATCAATAGCATGCTGAACGAGAGCACCTTTTTCCTTAATCCGTCTTGGCACTTGAATGTACCAGGATTTGTCTCGAAGGTAGTTCTTCATATGACCGATCATACTCTTCATTGCGTAAGGTTCGAAAGGAATCCCTAGGTTAATATCGTATTGCTGTAGCAATCGAATCAACGCCATCTGTCCTGTCTGATATAGATCCTCATACAGATCCGGACGATTTCGGGCAATCTTACCTGCGGCCATTTTAACCATCGGTTCATATTTGCGGATAAGAACAGTCGCGATTTCATTATCCTTGGTCTGCTGGTATTCCCAGATCAAACCTACAGCTTCAGACATGGACTCTGGTGGAGTCACTTTTTCGTTCATACTTTCTCCTCACTTCTTGCAAGACGTTTAACGAGTACTACTTTCGTACCTTTGCCCGTCTCACTTTCCACACTAACATCATCCATCAATGCTTGCATCAGATAGAACCCAAGTCCACCAATCTGAGCATCTGACAGTTCCTTGTCATGCAGGCCAGCACGTGTTGCAGCAGGATTGATGTGGTCAAAGCTTGCACCTTCGTCTTTTACTGTAATCGCAAGCGTTTCGCCATCCACCTCAAATACAACTTCAACCATGCCGCCTTCGTGGGAGTAGGCATACAGTACAGAATTGTTACAAGCTTCGGATACAGCCACTTTCATATCCTCAATATCTTCATAAGAGAATCCCATTTTGGATGCTACCCCATAAAGATTAAGTCTTACGATATCCACATATTCAGCTGTGGCCGGTAGGTTAAGGGTAATTCTTTCAACTTCTGCATTCATTCCTTTTTCGATCCTTTCCTATTGGGAATTCTTCTGTGAGACAAAGAATTTGGCAATACCCGTCATATCAAAAAGCTTCTGTATCTGCGCAGGAACTTCTTGTACTTCAAAGCGTGCTTCCATTCCATGTCGTGCCTTCAGAACAGATAACAGGATTCCGATCCCTGTACTGTCGATATACTTTAGATCCTTCATATTGATAATTAGATCTTGTTCCTTGTTGTCTACAAGCGGCTCCATGACCAAACGGAATTCAGGAGCAACTGACAAATCCAGTTCGCCAGTCAGATACACCGTGCATACGCCGTCGTGTGTCTCAGTCTTTGCATTGAATTTTTCATTTTTATTTGTATTCATTAGACATCTCTCTCCTGATCAATGGTTTCCTTACTAATAACCCAACTTGAGCCCATGTGAAACAAAACAAATATTGGAAAACTTAATTAGCATGATTCATGGCTGACGATCTCGGTTTAAACATTTTTCGTTGTTCCTGAAATCGCGACAATTTCTGCTTCACACTGCCCATCTTGACGGGCTTGCTAATATAATCATCCATCCCTGCCGCTGAGCAGCGTTGCTGAATACCGTCCATCACATTTGCCGTCATTGCTAAAATGACCGGCTGCTCTGTCTGAGGAAGGCGTTCACGAATGACTTTAGTACACTCGAGTCCATCCATGACAGGCATCTGCAGATCCATAAATATATAATCGTATTTTGGATGTTCTAGAACCATATCCAGTGCTTTCTGACCGTCCTCAGCCATATCTGAAACAAAGCCTAGCTTGCTTAGCATAATGGACATCAGCTTTTGGTTAATGGGATGATCATCCACAATTAATACCCTTGGCTGATGCTCGTAATTTTTCACATCAGACAGTTGCTCATCACCACCGCCCACGACAAATTCGGTTTCGACGTAACGCTGTGCCTGGATCGTGAATACAAACGTTGCTCCGAGCTTCTCCGATGTATCCAAATGGATGTGGCCACCCATCATCTCAACGAGTGTACGACAAATGGCGAGCCCCAGCCCTGTTCCGCCGTATTTACGAGTCATTGAGGTATCAAGTTGGGAGAAGGGCTGGAACAGGCGATCCACTTTGTCTGCAGAGATGCCAATGCCTGTATCTTTTACAGCAAACTCCAACGTCATTCTTCCATCCTTCTCTTCATTGACCGAAACGATGAGATACACTCCGCCATGATCCGTGAACTTCACTGCATTAGCAATCAGATTCATTAATACTTGGCGCAATCTGGCCATGTCTCCGTAAACTAGCTGCGGAACGGACGATTCCAAGAAATAGTCCAATTCGAGATTTTTTTTGCCTGCTTCGACCGTAAATAATCCCAATACCTCCCGAATGCAAGCAACTAACTCAAACGGATGCTCCTCGAGCTCCATTTTGCCTGATTCCATCTTCGTAAAGTCCAGAATGTCATTGATTACTGTGACCAAAGCATCGGCACTACGACGAACGATGTCCGCATACTCTTTCTGATCTTCCTTGAGCTCTGTTTCCATTAGCAGATCGACCATACCGATGACTCCGTTCATCGGAGTACGAATCTCGTGGCTCATCATAGCGAGAAACTCGGTCTTTGCATTAGCAGCAATCTCCGCTTCCTCTTTAGCCTGAATGAGCTGCTGGTTCATTTTCTCTAGTTCCTGCGTTTTTTGATGTAGCAGCATCGTCTGGGTCTTTAATCTTTTATTCGTCATAAACATCTCTACAAATCCCTCGATTTTGGACTTCAAAATCTGAGGAATAAACGGTTTAACCATGTAATCAATAGCTCCGGCTGAATAGCCTGCAAACAAATGCTCGGCTTCCCTGCTATTTGCAGAGATGAAAATGATGGGCACATCCTTAGACTTATCGCGGGCTTTAATTAGCCTTGCAGTCTCAATTCCATCCATTCCAGGCATTTGCACATCAAGCACAATGACCGCAAATTCGTCTTTCAGCAAACAACGAAGTGCCTCTTCGCCTGAGGTTGCTTTGACGAGTTTATATCGTTCCGATTCCAGAACCGCTTCAAGAGCAAGCAGGTTCTCGGGGCGGTCATCTACCAACAATATATGGATTGGTTCATTAAGCCCCATGACTTTGCCTAACCCCCTATTTAATCTTCCGGTATATTTTTTCCGTCCGGTCTAACGGCTCGTAGGCATCACTAAATTCCGTAAAATGTATCGATTCTTTAGACCCCAGAACTAGGACACCAAAGTGACTCAAACTTTCATGAAATAACCCATGCACTTGGTTCCGCAGTTCATCATTGAAATAAATCATGACATTGCGGCAAAAAATCACATTAAATTCGTTAAACGAACGATCCGTAGCCAGATTATGTTCGGCAAAAATAATGTTTTTCCGCAGATAAGGATGAAATATAACGGAATTGTACTTAGCCGTGTAATATTCTGAGAAGGCTTTAGTTCCCCCAGCCTCCAAATAATTGGTTGTATATAGTTTCATTTTCTCAATGCCGTACACGCCTTCCTTGGCCTGTTGCAATGAGCGATCATTCATATCTGTCGCATAGATTCTTGCTTTGTCATACAATCCTTCTTCATGAAGCATAATCGCCATAGAATAGACCTCTTCCCCGGTAGAACATCCCGCATGCCAGATTCGGATATAAGGGTATGTTCGCAACACAGGAATAATCTTTTCCCGGAAAGTACGGAATAAGGATGGATCCCGAAACATCTCCGTTACAGGAATAGACAGATTCTGCACAAATCGTTCAAATGCCGAGCGATTATGAAGCACACGCTCCTGCAAAGCAGATATCGTTTTTGCTCCTTCTGCATGTGCATAATGCCATATTCTTCGTCTCAAAGAAGGCAAGGCGTAATTTCTGAAATCATATCCATATAGACGGTGCATACCTTCCAACAGCAATTCGATTTCAATCAGTTCGCGCTCTTCATCTTGCGCCAAGCGGCCTGATTCTGCCCCCGCCTCGGTAGGTTCCCACGATGTCATAAATTCTCTCCACTCTTCTTTTGTTACTTACGTTTATATAAAATGAACAAACGATGATTACACTTGCCACTCCGATGACAGAACAGCCTTTCGATCGCTGTTATCCCCAGATTTTTCTGATTCCCTTCTCCAAAGGGAAAATCCGGGGATAAAGGCGAACGCTTTGCTTCTTCATGCTATTTCTGTCCTCTCCGTTTCCGTGTAATCATTATTCATTTTATATATCATATTGTCCTTCATTACCCAAACTAGTGGCTTACGAATACAACCATACACGCATTAATGATAATAATTGATCTGTTTGGATTGGCTTTTTCACATAATCGGATGCGCCAGCCTCAATACACTTGCCACGATCATCCTTCATCGCCTTCGCCGTTAATGCAATAATCGGCAATTTCTCGAATTTCGGAATCTGTCTGATCCGTGTCATTGCTTCATAACCATCCATCTCAGGCATCATCATATCCATCAGTACAAGGTCGATTTCTGGATTTTGCTCCAGAATCTCTAAGGCTTCACGGCCGTTCTCGGCAAAGGTAACATCCATGCGATATCCTTCTAATACACTAGAGAGAGCAAATACGTTACGAATATCATCATCAACAAGCAATATTTTCTTGCCTTCAAATAATGTTTCTTTGTTGTGTAGCTTCTGCAAAATCCGGCGTTTATCTTCAGGCAGATTCGCTTCTACCCTGTGTAAGAACAAGGTAGTCTCATCCAATAACCGTTCCGGCGATTTTACATCCTTGATAATGATGGATTCTGCATATTTACGAAGCTTCATCTCTTCCTTACTATCAAGCTCTTTTCCTGTATAAATAATAATAGGCAGATCACTCAGATATTCGTCATCCCTAATCTGATCCAACAGCTCGAATCCGGTCATGTCGGTCAGCATCAGGTCAAGCACCATGCAGTCATAACGCTGGCTATGCAGCTCGGTTAAAGCTTCTTTTCCTGTAGAGACAGCTGTTATCGCCACATCATCATGACCTATCAATTCAATAATTGCTTTACGCTGAGTTTCGTCATCCTCCACAATTAACAAACGCTTCAATTGGTTCTCTGTATAGGATTCGATATGTGAGAAGGCTTTATCCAACGAATCTTTGCTGGAAGGTTTCTTCAGATAAGCGATTGCCCCCATCATCAATCCTTGCTTCATGTCATCAATTACGGAAATAACATGTACTGGGATATGACGAGTAGTCGAGCTACCTTTCAGTTCTCCCAAAATAGCCCAGCCATCCATAACAGGCAATTGAATATCCAAAATGATCGCGTCAGGCAAATACTGACGGGCCATTTCAAGTCCCTTATCCCCTTGCAGCGCTACAATTGCTTTGAAGCCTCTTCCTCTCGCCATATCCATTAAGATATGGGCAAATTTTACGTCATCTTCGATAATCAAGAGAACTTTGTCTCCTTCGGAAATTTCACCTTGATCATCTTCTATCGTTGTTGAAGCTGTAGCTTCCGGTGCTGACAGCTCCATAAGTGCATTGCTGTCAGGATCTGGCGTGATAACGGTCTGTCTGCTTGAACGCATCATTCGAGCTTCTTTTTGTCTAATAGGCATTTCAGAAGTAACAGCCGCCTCACTCAGTGACTCCTCTAGCGGAGCTTCATCCTCATGATTATCAGGTAGATACAATGTGAACGCACTACCCACACCCTCAGAAGATTCTACCTGAATGGCTCCACCGAGCAGACGTGCAAGTTCACGGCTGATCGATAATCCTAGTCCAGTGCCTCCATACTTACGACTTGTCGTACCATCCACCTGTTGGAAGGCTTCAAAGATCAGATCTGTCTTATCGGATGGAATCCCGATCCCTGTATCCTTCACGGTAAATCCTACGTATTCCTGATTATTGTTCAGGTACGCTGGAAGTTCTTCTGAGGCTACTTTACGGCCAATGATACTTACAGATCCTCGGTTCGTAAATTTAAAGGCATTCGACAGCAAGTTACGAAGAATTTGTTTCACTCGATGGCTGTCTGTATATACCCACTCTGGTAGATTACTGTCGAAATCAATGTTGAGATCAAGCTCTTTTTTGTTCGCCATGGCGCCAAAATTCTGTTCGACAAATTGTGTTAACTCTTCCATTCGAACAGTCTCATAGTTGATATCCATTTTACCAGCGTCTACTTTGGACAAGTCTAAGATCTCATCAATCATTTTCAGTAGATCTGCACCTGACATATAGATCGTTTGAGCATACTCTTGTTGTTTAACCGTTAGATTTCCATCCTTGTTCTCAGACAATAACTGAGAAAGAATCAGTAGGCTGTTCAGCGGTGTACGTAGTTCGTGTGACATGTTAGCCAAAAACTCGGATTTGTATTTACTTGTCATCGACAACTGCATAGCCTGCTGTTCCAACTGCGTTTTTGTTTTCTCGATCTCGTCGTTCTTCTCTTCCACTTCTCGCACCTGCTCTTCAAGTGCACGCGTCTTAGCAATTAACTCCGTATTAAAGTGCTCAAGTTCCTCCTGTTGCCGCTGAAGCAGCTCCTCGGAACGCTTGAGTGCACCTGTCTGTTCCTCTAAGTTTTCGTTAGAGCGGCGTAACTCTTCCTGCTGTGTCTGCAGCTCCTCGGATTGCACTTGGAGTTCCTCCGTGAGTGCTTGAGATTCACGTAATAATTCTTCCACGCGTAAACGACGGCGAACGTTGTTAAGGATCACACCCAGATTCATAATCAACTGAGAGAATAGCTGTTTATGCAGATCGGTAAACCCATCAAATGAAGCCAGTTCAACCACACCAATAAGCTCATCCTCAAAAACAACGGGATAGATCATAATGCTCGTCGCTCGCGAAGATCCAGACGCCGAACCGATATGCACATAGTCTTCTGGAGTGTTCTCTACAATAATCGGATTCATATCCAGGGCAGCCTGACCAATCAACCCTTCTCCGATGCGATAAACTTCTTTTCCTACCGTCTCATTCTCTTCAAAAGCGTACGCACCGTAGCGTCTTAACTCATCTGGATGCTTCTCCTCATCTACTAAATAAACGACACCTAGTTGTGCACCTAATACAGGTGTGAACTCACTAATAAACATTTGCGAAATCTGGCGAATTGAACCAATTCCTCTTAACAACTCTGGAACTCTTGCAATATTCGAACTCATCCAGTTCTGATCCTGTTGCGCTTGTAAATATGCTTTCTCTATTTCCATTTTCTCTTCTAAGTCGCCCGATACTTCTTTGAATACCGTTGCAATCTGACCGATCTCATCCGTGGACTTGATCCGAATCCGTTGAATGGTACGATAACGGCCATGACCGAAGCTTGTGATCATCATGGATACCGTGTTCAGACCTCGCGTAATGCTTGGCAGCACCCACATAATGACACCTAGAGCCAGTAATACACCAGCAATCATAATGCCAAAGGTGATCTGCACAGCCTGTGTGTAAGCTTCATTGGCTGATGTAATCTCAGAATCAATCTCTTGATCCTGATAACGAGAAAGTGCATTAAGGCTATCCACTGCCTCTTTCTGAACAGCGAGTCCCGTCGAATTACGGTAGTTATTCGCATCCTCTACTCGTCCCTGCGACATCAAGCTGAGCTGCCTCGTTCCATAAGCAGCATAAGCATCCCAAGCCGTATTGACTCGGTCAACTAACTGATGCTCTGATGCACTGTCGGCACGCTCGCGGACTTCAGTGAGATAGCCTTTGGCGTTTTCCATCATTCCCTTGAGGTCACCGTCAGCAGCGCTAATCGAATTGGTCGGATTGAGCAACAAGTTAGCTAGCACTTTGGCCATATCGTTCACTTCTCCGCGTACAGCCGATGTGAATCTCACTTTCATATAACGTTCCTGATACATCTGATCCAATTGCTGATTACTATTGTTCAACCGCTCATAACTTATAAATGTAAGAGCAATAAGAATTGCCATCAGAGCGGTAAAGCCTACCAGCAGTTTATTTCTGATTTTCACTCTGCTTCCGCCCCTTCACTTAACGTGATCCATACCAGACATTTATCGTCATCCCGCTCCTGAGGAATTTCGTCATCAAAGAACAAGGTTTGCATCAAAGGCTCATTCCACCCATGCGGGCCTTTCAACTGCTCTTTGAGGAATTCAAGCTGGTCTTCCTGTTCTCCTGGAACAGCTTCCGTTAATCCATCGGTATACAGAGCAATATGACCTTCACCCTCGTAATGAATGGTTTGAGGTTCAATATCCATTTTATCGAACAGACCCACCGGACAGCACACGCTGTCGAATGTTGTAATTGAACCATCCTCACGGAAAAATAAAGCTGGTGGGTGCCCTGCGTTAACATAGTCGATCCGCTTCTTCCGCGTATCAACAACGAGGTAGATCGCAGTAAAATAATACTGCACCAATTGTTTGCCTAAATGAAGCTGGTTGAATCGTCGATTCAGCTCTTGAATAACCTTCTCTGGATCCACATACGTTGTCACCGTATCCTTCAATACGGAAGCAATAAACATCGTAAATAATGAAGAGGAAATGCCGTGACCCATCATATCTAGGAGTATTACACCATAACGCCCATCACCTAGTGGATACCACGAGTACAGATCCCCCGCTAGCTCAAAGGATGGTTTATAGATAGCATTCACTTGAAATAAGGGATCCTCAATCGCTGGGCTGAGTACGGCACTCTGAACCATAGCCGCAAGCTTGAGCTCATCCTGGATACGTTGATCGCGTTCCTTATGCCAATCCTTCTCCTGCTTCAGACGCAGCGCCAACCTGATGCGAGCCATTAATTCCACTTTATTAATTGGCTTCGTTACATAGTCAGAGGCACCGGCATCCAGAGCTTCCGCCAGCTTTTTGGAATCCCCAATAGCCGTGACCATAATGATGGGAATATCCTTGAGATTTTCAAACTTTTGCACAATGCTACAAGCTTCGATGCCATCCATCTCAGGCATCATCATATCTAGCAAAATGAGGTCAATATCCGACGGTCTCGGACGAAGTTCATCACTTTGTCCGCCTATTCCGAGGATTTCAAACATTTCCATCGCAGAACTTGCGGTTACAATGTCACGATAGTTTTCTTTTTTCAGAATTTCTCGAATGATAATGACATTCGTCGGATTGTCGTCAACAATAAGTATTTTCATTTCTATCTCCTTATCTGTGGCGTTCCGGGTTTGTCGATTAGTTGGTTTTTGTAATAACATGTAACAACCCTAATGTTACATTTTCTGCATTTTAAACGACGGTAGACATAATAATTCCTACTATAACTATAAGCGTAAAAATGAAAAACTGCTATCAGTAAATGGCACCATTAGAAGGAAATTGCGCCGCTGGTGCCCTGTTTTTGCTACGGTTCTGACCCCGCTTCCAAACTTGCAAAAACATAGATAAGGAATGGGGAAATCCCCATTCCTTATCTATGTTTTTGATTCAGTACGATACAGTAGATTATCGTAGTCGTCTGAAGCTTGTACGCTTCAATCTTTCTTTTTAGCAATCACTAGCACTTTACCTTTATCTAATTCACTTTCGTAGAAGTCTGCTTCTGCTTCAGTGAATCCCATTGATACAATTTTGGCTCTAAGCTCATCTCCACGGGAACGGAACAGATTAGCCATGGAATCAAACAATCCCTCTTCCTTGATGCCAATTTCGTTCGCATCCGCTGTGTCTGCAATTCGGTCCGTGCGATCCTTTTCATGGGCAAGAACGAAGATATGATCAGCAAGGTATCCGGTGTTTTGCAGCTCTTTCACTGCTTCTACCGCTTGGACTCCGTTTTCTACCACTTTAGCATAAGCTTGCGCATTGGTTGAATTCATCGTTTCCACTCTCCTCTGATATTCTTCTTTCTCAAGCTACTTTTAATATATAACCATAGCATTTGGGGATGAAACGCTTTATGTTTTTTTGTCCCAAGAACATCATTCACATAGACAAGATATAGCTTTAGGACAAGGTTGCATCGAATAGGTCAATCCCCTCAATCTGATCCGTGCCTGACTTCAAATAGACTTTTAAAGCTTGGTCTCCACGGAGGTATACTTCTCCATCCTCTGCAATAACATAAGGATCACCAAGCTCCTCTTGTATGGATCTTAGATCCATATCAATCCATTGTTGATTCAACTTAAACCGTTCTTGAGAAGCATCAATATGAATATATTGAATCTCTCCTGTATCTTCGCATAGTCCCACTTTCACATCCTGAAATGCAAATTCAGGGCATCCCAGATACGGATCTTCTTTTATATCCATTGGCTGACCCTTGTGATACAACATTTGATGCATGTTGTCCTCCAAAGAAATATCATTTAGAGTCCGAAATGCCTCAACTGGTTCGGATCGATCTACAGCCAGATTAACTTCTGGCGTTTTCTCTTCCAATACCGTCCATGGCAGATCATGAGCAGCGGTTGTCGCTGCCGGTTGAACGGAAAAGGGAGAAATTACGCTAAACATTACAAGCAATAGTTTCATCATGATTCTCACCCTTTCATGAAGTTCAGGTTCGTCACCGCTCTAAATGACTTCCTTCTCGTTGAACTTATATCATTAGTTATTTACGTGCACGTTGCCAAAGGTTAGCTGCAAGATCCACATACTTCAACCATTTCTTCCCACCATTTGCCGCATCATTATATGTAGCATCATAACTTTGCAGGGTACGATCCGTTTTGGTGGCTGGCGCTGCCTGTACATGAATCGGTTCAGAAGCTTTATCTTCTTGTGGATTAGAGCGTTTGGTCTGGAATTTAGCAATCATAGTAGAGGAAACTTGTTTCGCCGCGGCAGTTACTTCGTTAAGCACCTCGCCTAGGTTTTGAACAGATTCCATAACTGGATCGATTTTTTTCATTTTGTTTTGTACATCTGCCGTAATATCATTCGCATGTCTCACCGTCTGTTTCACTTCATAACTGAGTTCATCAATCGTTTTTTGGACTTCCTGTAGCGTCTGGGATACATTGTCCAATGAACTCTGAGCGGATTTTAAAGTACGAATTAAAAAGAAAACCAAGACTGCAAAGGCCACCGCAATTAAAGCCACGCTAATTTGATAGATCATAGAAGAACCTCGCTTTCGATATACTATCTGATTGTTATTATTGCTATAGTTACCCGACCATTTCCGGGACGAAACAAACGATAAAACTCACTTCATATAATCACTCGTTTGGAAAAATCATGAATGTTTCAACTCAAAAGTCCTCGGTTAAAGAACAACTACACAAGGCGGCGAGGTGTTCAAATCTCGCTCCACAATTTCAAATCGAAAGGATGAAAACTCATGTTGAAATGGTCTGTATTGTTTCTGATTATTGCACTTGTCGCAGGTATTTTCGGGTTTTTCGGAATCGTTGAAGCGGCTGCATCGATCGCTAAAGTCCTCTTCTTCATCTTCGTTGTACTGTTCGTAATCTCCCTCATTACGGGACGAAGCCGAATGCGATGAATGAGGCAACTCAATGAAAATCAAGTCTTACATACAGAAGCCTATCGTGCTTATCATAGCCGGTAGGCTTTTGTTTGTGTACAAATAGATAAAACATCATTCCACACCCTGCCCTGCCTATACCTCTATTATGTATTACACTCCCTTCCCCTCTATTCCTGAATCGCTCTCCCGCCGACTACAAAATCACAACGTAAATAGGACTTTTTTGACATAGCCAAATTGAGTTTATCCCACTGAAGTATGATTTTTACAAGCATTCCTAATACCCACAAATGCTCCAGTTGACTCTGGAGGAAGCAAGAAAATATTGTTATAATTTGTGATTCATAGGTGAGCTTGCTTGGTTATTTTTAACACAGGACAACAAACTACATACCTACTGAGGAGGAATTACAAATGAAAAAAATCGTAAGTTTTGCTGCTGCTTTAACGTTGATGGGTTCGATGGCTGCTGCTGCAGGTGCTGAGGAAGCGGTTACTGGAACAGTAACTCCTGAAACTGGAACTGAAGCAACAACACCAGCAACAACAACTCCGGCTGTTGAAGTTAACAAACCAGCTGTAGAAACAGTTGAAGGTACAGTTGAGGGCGTTACAGGTACTACAACTGAAACTTCAACAACTACACCTGACAAAATGGTCGATGAGCCTGTTGTAAAAGCGGGAGACGAAGTTCTTGAGCCTACAATGCTGCTTAACCTGTTAGAGCGCACTTGGTTCTATGATGCTCCAAACGGTAAGCCAATCGGCGCACTTGGTTCGCAAGTCATCGACACTACAGGCGAAGTTGTTGATGGTTTCGATGGCGGTGAATGGGTACAAGTGTACACTTGGAAAGGCAAAGCTTGGATTCACGTTGCTATTCAGTAATATCGTATAATCCTTCTAGACATAAGTAAAGAGGACAGCACGTGAAACCGTGACTGCCCTCTTTTTGTTTTGAAAGCCGATTAAAATGAGCTTATCCATCTTAGAGATCTAGTGTAATGATCTTCACTCATTCTTCGGGATACCTTCGATCCTAGGCTCGACGTGTACATGAACCTGCATAATGTTATGTGATCGTTTCAATCGCTCCTCCACCCTATCACAGATCTGATGACCTTCGATCAGACTAAGTTTCCCGTCCACCTCGATGACGATATCCACCAATACATGACTCCCATGAATCCGTGCTTTGACATCTTTAATCGTCTCCACGCCAGGGACACGAGCAACGGAAGATCGAAGATCAGTTAACTCCTTTTGATCAAATCCATCGGTCAGACGATGTGTGCAGTCTCTGAAAATCTCCCAAGCTGTCCTGCAAATCAGTAACCCTACAGCGATAGCTGCAACTTTATCGAGCCAAGGTAAGCCGAATTGAGCACCGATAATCCCGATGGCTGCTCCGATACTGACCCACGCATCCGAACGATTGTCCTTGGCAGCCGCCATAAGTGCCTGACTGTTAATTTGTTTGGCTAGACGAGAGTTATAGCGATACACACCTAACATTGCAATAGCGCATATAACCGCAACTCCTGCTGCCCACAGATTGGGTGCTACAAAGCTGCCATCATACCAGGAGCGTATGGCTTCAACAAGCACTTGAAGTCCCACCACAGCCATAATAAACGAAGCAATGAGTGCCGCAACCGTCTCTGCTCTGAAATGACCATATGTATGGTCGGAATCCGGAGGCTTTTGTGAAATCCGGAGACCAATCAGCACTGCGACAGAAGCTACAATATCGGTGACATTATTATATCCATCCGCTACCAAAGCACTGGAATCAAATATATAACCACTGACTAATTTGAAAGCAGACAAGACAAGGTAAGCTGCAATGCTGACCCAAGCTCCCCGCTCTCCCTTGCGGATTTCTTCATAAGCATTCAAATCAGTGACACCCCTTTACTATCTCATATTCAGGTTCAATCATCGTACCAAAGGCTCTCCTTGTGGGTCTACAGAAACAGTGTTGCCAGAATGCAGTGCTATAGAGGTGCTGAAACAAAGTTGTTAGAATGCATCGGTGTAGGTGAGTAGACAGAAAGTTGGTTGTATTCAACATTGCGAGTATATGCTGAAGATCAGCATTTTATCAGGTTGCCCTTGTAGGGCTTTTGTAAAACGTATAAAATAAGGACATCCCGTCCAACTCGGACGGCTTAACTGTAAGACCGGGAGGGAAATAACGATGAGCGATAATACTGAACCGAAAAAAGTCAGTTTGCAGGATGCGATACGCCAAAAACTGGCGCAGAAGAAGGAACAATCAAAATCCGGCAACCAATCCAGTGCCTATTTTGAAGGTGGTCCTAAGGCGATGAAGAGCCAAAACAACAAAAAGCCTAACAATCAGCGCCGCCGTACTGGCGGATCCTAGACCTTTGGAGTGTATTCCCCAATGCACGCTATAGAACGGCCTCTAATGGCTTCTAGGCTTGGTAGTTACCTGCTGTGACTGCAACCAAAAAAAGAACCGCGACAATCCTCCAAAGAGGCTTCGCGGTTCTTTTTATATATCTATATCTTTTATTTACGCTTCAACCGGGTACATCTTGTTCCGTAATTCCTTAATCTCGTCGCTCTCCAGGTATTCATCATAGCTCATTTGACGATCAATGATGCCTGTTGGCGTGATTTCGATAATACGGTTGGCAATCGTTTGAATGAACTGATGGTCATGGGATGTAAACAGCATTGTGCCATCAAAATCAATCATACCATTGTTCAGCGCTGTAATGGATTCGAGATCCAAGTGGTTCGTTGGCTCATCCAGAATCAATGCGTTAGCACCAGTTTGCATCATTTTCGCCAACATACAGCGAACTTTCTCTCCCCCGGAAAGCACGCTTGCTTTCTTCAAGGACTCCTCACCTGAGAACAGCATCCGACCTAGGAATCCACGCAAATAGGTTTCATCCTGATCTTTGGAGTACTGGCGCAACCAGTCAACCAAAGTCATCTCGACACCATCAAAGTATTTGGAGTTGTCTTTCGGGAAATAAGCTTGTGATGTCGTTACACCCCAAGTATATTCACCACTATCAGCTTCAATCTCACCCATCAGAATATCAAACAACAGTGATTTGGCATTACCGTTCGGACCCACAAATGCGATTTTATCGCCTTTGTTCACCACAAAGCTAATGTCATTCAACATGTTCACACCATCAATCGACTTGCTTACACGATCAACAGTCAACAGTTGTTTACCCGCTTCACGCTCAGGCTTAAAGTTGATAAATGGATATTTACGGTTCGATGGACGAAGGTCATCCAGTGTAATTTTGTCGAGTTGTTTCTTACGGGAAGTCGCTTGTTTGGACTTCGACGCATTTGCTGAGAAACGTTGAATAAAGGCTTGCAGCTCTTTAATCTTCTCTTCTTTTTTCTTGTTCGCATCACGTTGCAATGCAAGTGCCAATTGGCTGGACTCGTACCAGAAGTCATAGTTACCTACATACAACTGGATCTTACCAAAGTCGATATCAGCAATGTGTGTACATACTTTGTTCAGGAAGTGACGGTCATGGGATACCACAATAACGGTACCTTCATAATCCATCAAGAAGTTCTCCAACCATTGAATGGATTCGAGATCCAAGTGGTTGGTAGGCTCATCGAGAAGCAGGTTGTTTGGACGACCAAACAATGCCTGTGCCAAGAGTACACGTACTTTTTCGTTACCGCTCAGCTCTACCATTTTCTTCTCATGCATGTCACGGTCGATACCCAGACCAATCAAGAGTGCCGCTGCATCTGGCTCAGCATCCCAGCCATTCAACTCAGCAAATTCACCCTCAAGCTCACCTGCGCGCAAACCATCTTCTTCTGTAAAGTCAGCTTTGGCATACAAAGCATCCTTTTCCTTCATGATGGAATAGAGACGACTATGACCCATAATGACAGTTTCGAGAACTGGATACTCATCATATTCAAAATGGTTTTGCTTCAAAACGGCCATACGTTCGCCCGGGGTGATGTGCACCTCGCCCGAGTTTGCTTCAATTTCACCTGATAAAATTTTCAAGAACGTTGATTTACCGGCACCATTGGCACCGATCAAGCCGTAACAGTTACCTGGTGTGAACTTGATATTCACATCTTCAAAAAGTGCACGTTTTCCGTAGCGGAGCGTTATGCCGCTTGTACTAATCATTAAGCATTACCATCCTTTATTTATTAATCTGCATTCTGCATGAATAGCAACTTGCATTAATCTTGGATTCAATATCCCGTAGCCTATTCTGGCACCATATTATAACACAAAAAAGCGGCGAATTCGAAAATAGGCCGCTTTTTACATTAAGATACATGTTCAAAAAGGACGGTTTTCAGTACCGAGAAGATGGGATGAAGATAGAAATGGAGTAGCAGAGCGTAGGCAAACCTACGTGAGCAACGGACATTTCGGCTGAATCCCATATTCGATGCTGAGATGCCATCAGGCATCCTTCGTAATCAAATGCGTACTTTTTGAACAACCTCTTCAAGATTTGGTAATCAATTATTCATGCGGGTATAACCCTTACATTAGCATATTTGGCTTGCTATTGTTAGTCTTGTTTATGTGTTTCATGCCTGATACGTAATGTCTCTCCGTGACCAAGCACACGAATCCGCTCTGCACTTATTCCTAATTTCTCACGTTCTGCTTCCAGACGGTCAAGCGCCTCCCTAGGTGTATCGTCAGCCAGTCTGAATGTTCCGTAGTGCATAGGCACCATAAGCTGGGAGCCACACTCCACGAATCCCTGCAATGCTTCTTCTGGTGTCACATGCTGAGAGGTCATAAACCATTCTGGATCGTACGCACCAATCGGCATCAGCGTAACACCAATATCGAAACGTTCACCAATTGTTTTGAACCCTGGGAAATAGCCCGTATCCCCAACAAAATAAATAACGGGTGGCTTCTCTACACTTTGCTGCGCCGTTAATTCCTGCGATGCAGAAGCTTCGGATTGTTGGGCATGAGACGTGTTGCCTGTTGCACCTGCTGAATCGTTTTGCATGTTCGTAGCAGCCATTTCCTCAGCAGCTTCAGAAGATGTGGGATGAACCACCTCCAACACATAACCACCCCAGTGAGAGCTGTTCGTGTCAAACAATGTACGTCGTGTCCAGTGTTGGGCAGGCACAAAGCTTATTTTTACACCACCCACGGTCATATGTTCCCACCATTTCATCTCGTGACAACGGTGAAAACCTTTACGAATCATCTTCCGCTTCAGTCCGTCTGGTACGATCAACAGTGTTTTGGCTGTAATCAGCTTCCGTAAGGAGGCCAGATGCAGATGATCATAGTGGGAATGGGAGATCAAAATAATATCGAGCGGTGGAATATCCTGAATCGGAATACCAGGGGCACCCAGTCTACGTTGAAATCCCATTTTCTCTGCCCATACCGGATCCGTCACGATATTTAAACCGTAGTATTGAATAAAAAAAGTGGAGTGACCAATCCAGGTAAGTGTTGTCTCCTCCCGGTTGGCATGTAAGTAATCCAGCTCCGGTGGGTGCTTAGGTACAGTGTACGAATAATCCTTTACCTTGTTGCGCCGCTCTTCCCTCCACTGCTTGAATTCCTTCAATGTCTTATCCGTGCTTACATTATCAATATTGTTATAACGAATTTTCGGCATGAAAGGGTCCTCCTCCCTTCCTACTATTTTAACCCAGGATCAACCTATTTGAAAAAACAGCCTGTTAGTCCTTCGGGTTTTTGCACATCGCCAAGTACACAAATAAAAAGGCAATCGCGGCTACGATAATCAGTGGTGGAGCATACATAATCGTAAATGTCTCAAAAAAACTCAAGCCTGTAATCCCCGGAATGCCGGATACACCTTCCAGATACATGAAGCTCATCCCTTCTTCTTGCCCGAATATCCACGGACGTAGTTCGCATCAAATAGAAACAGTTTCATGATCAGCACCAGCGATGGAATAAGCACCAGCAGTCCTAGACTGAACGCTGTAATCAGTGCAATCCCCATCGTTCGATTCGTAAAGCTATCATAAATGTTAATGTACGGGTACAGAATGTACGGCAAATGGGAACGACCATATCCATACCAAGCAAAGGCAAATTGCAGCATCACGGCGATAAAACACCAGCCCAAATACTTTCGCTTCCATACAAGCGATAAAGCAATGACAAAACATATAAACGAAGCGATAAACATCCAGGAGATATCAAGCATCCGTTCAAAGTGAAGCGGATTCTGTTTGTTAATTTGCAAAAATGCAAGAAAACTCGCAAATATTGTAGGTAAGCTCCATAACAGCGCGTACTCCCTCAACACTTCAAAAGCAATTTCATCCCCTGCCCGCTTGGCATAATAGGACAAGAACATCGCCGAAATGTACAACACACTCACGATTGCCAGCAATACAACAGACCACGTGTAGGGGTTCGTCAGGAACTCTCTCCAGCGAAAAAACACCTGCTCACCGACCTGCTCAATAATGCCTCCTTCGGATATAGCCAAAATGGTGGAAAATACCGCCGGGATCAATAATCCCGTCGCACCGTATAAAGCCATGTAAATCCGACTGTTCTTGCCATGATTACCGTAGGTATTATAGGCGTAATACACACCCCGGATCGCCAGCAATACAATCGCAAGTGATCCGGGCACTAAGAGTGCCGTACCATAATAGAAGGCACTATCGGGATAAAACCCCACCAGGCCGACGACAAAAAAGATAAGAAATACGTTCGTCACTTCCCACACCGGAGATAGATATCGCTGAATAATGTTGTGAATCTTATTCTCGTGACCGGTTAGCAGACTATAAAAGCTGAAAAAGCCTGCTCCAAAATCAATGGAGGCTACGATTAGATATCCAAATAGGAACGTCCACAAGATCGCAATGCCAGCAATTTCGAAGCTCAATGCACGATCCCTCCTTCAAGCCCCAGTGAGTCCAGTTCTTTCTCTGCTTCCTTGTTACGGAATAGCTTGCTAAGCACCCGAATACAAGAGAAACAGAGTATCAGATACAGCACAATGAACAGCACCAGCATCCAACCGACAGATGAAGATGTGGTTGCTGCTTCGGATACTTTCATATACCCACGTAAAATCCACGGCTGTCTACCCACCTCTGCAAACATCCATCCTAGCTCTATCGCAATCATCGCGAGTGGCCCCAGCAGAACAATGCCTAACAATAGCCACTTCGGATACGGCTTACGCCCTGGTAACCAACGACGAAACACATAGAGCACTGGGATCAATAAGATGATTACCCCTGTGGTTACTTTGAGATCGAACATATAGTGAATGGACAACGGTGGTCTGAGGTCTGCTGGATATTCTTCAAGCCCTTTCACTTCGGTGTCCAGACGGTTCCCTGCCAAAATACTAAGTGCATACGGAATCTCCAGTGCATACTTCACCTCGTTGTTCTCATCCAAAATACCGCCGTAGACTAACGGTGCCTTGGTCATCGTCTTGAAATGCCATTCGGCCGCCGCCAGCTTCTCTGGCTGGTACTTGGCTAAGAACTTCCCAGAAGAGTCACCAATCATGACGGTACTTACCGCAAATACAAGCGCACACACTGTCGTTAGTTTAAGTGCCTTTTTGTAATACACGTGATCTCGTCCCCGAAGCAAACTGAATGCTGCTATTCCGGCAAGCACACCTGCACTCAGCGTATAGGAGGATGCCAGTACATGAGATACTTTGGTCGGCGTAGCCGGATTAAGCATCGCTGCAATGGGGTGAATATCCTTCATAATGCCGTTCACAAGTGTAAATCCCTGAGGCTGATTCATAAATGAGTTAACGGTTGTGATAAATATGGCCGATGCCGATGATCCTAGCGCAACTGGAATGAGCAGCAGCATATGGGTATATTTCTTTTTGAACCGATCCCACGTATACAGATAGATCCCCAGAAAGATCGCCTCGATGAAGAAAGCAAATGTCTCCATAAAAAGGGGCAGCGCTATCGCTTGACCTGCAACACGCATGAACATCGGCCAGAGCAAGCTAAGCTGCAACCCGATAGATGTACCGGTTACTACACCAACGGCCACGGTGATGACGAAACCTCGCGCCCATCTCCGTGCTAGCAATGTGTAATGAATATCATTTGTACGCAATCCGCGCCATTCTGCCAGAGCAATCATTAGCGGAACGCCAACACCGATTGAAGCAAAAATGATGTGAACAAACAGAGTAAGACCAGTCAAAATACGACTTAATAGAACTGGGTCCATCGAAGACATGGGTGACACTCCTCTTCAGCATAGTCAGTATGTATTACTAAGCTTTCGGCTACAGACATGAGGGAAGCCCTTCTCAATAGCTCATGATGCGAATGATACTTTTCACAACGGCATATAACACCACAACGGCCGCCACCAGACAGACGATGATGAGCGTTTTCTCCTGTTTACGAAACATATCCCAGCCATCCTCCTTATTCACGAATTGCAAAAATTGGCTCTATAAACAGTTTGCAAAAGTTCATCTTTTTTTATCCCGAAAAATGTAAAATACCAAAAAAGCCTTTACCTTCGCAGTACGCCGAGGCCCACTGAAAGATAAAGACTTTATTATGAACAACAAAATTAAATAATGGCTTTTTATTATGGTGTCACTGAATTCCTAATATAACTTATTACAAGAGTTCATTCTGTTTAGGCAACCTGATCTTAAACGTACTTCCCTTGCCTGGTGCAGAGATGAAGCCAATTGTCCCTTCATGATCCTCTACAATCTTACGCGAGATGTATAGTCCAATGCCGGTTCCACCAATCTGGCGATGATCGGAATTATCTACACGATAAAACTTCGTAAAGAGTAGGTCCTTCACGTTCTCTGCGATACCAATTCCGTAATCACGTACATCAATACACAACCATTCCTCTTCTTCCCACAGTGTGATATCGATGCGATCGGTGCCTGGAGAATATTTGACTGCATTGCCTATTAGATTGTGCAATACCTGTACCATTCGATTCTGATCCGCATATGCAAAGAAATCACCATTAAACGCATGAACCTCAATACGCTGTACCGATTTCATGTTCCATTGCTCGGCGACACCCTCCACTAATTCCAGCAGTGGCACATACGTTTTGTGATACGTTAAGCCTTCATTATCCAGACGCTGGATATCCAGAACATCATCTAGTAAGCTGCTGAGCCTTGCTCCCTCCGCCGAAATCGTCTCCATAAACTCTTGACGCTGGGATGCCGGCAGATCATACATCATCATTAACTCCACATACCCCATAATGGTCGCTACCGGTGTACGCAACTCATGGGATACAACACTAATTAGTTCATTCTTCATTCGATTCAGATGTTCTTCCTGTGTCCGATCCCGGAACACCAGCAGAAATCCATGGTTTTTGCCCGGCACATCCACCTGCTTGATATATAGAGAAAACACACTTTTTCTCACATCATTAAACCAGAACTCGGTCTCCACAAACGAACGTTCTCCGTTCAGAAAAGCATGGGTTTGCTCTGTCAGATTAAAATCATCGGTTAAGACGATCTGGTCAATTGCTTGAGCAAAATCTTCAATCGATTTGCCTAGGAAGTTTCCTAAGCCAAACATCTCTTCTATCCGTCTGTTCACGATGGTAATCGTGCCTGAACGGTCAGACATGACCAGCCCTTCACGGACAGATTCGATAAAATGTTCACTAATGTCCCGCTGCTCCTGAATTGCATTCTTCTCATGGTATAACTCAGCATTTAACTGCTCTAGAGCAAGTGCATGCCGCACCCGTTCTTCTTCGGCTCTCGTTCGTTCAGTAATATCCTTAATAAAGAGGTTGTATAACGACTCATTGTTGCCTAGACGAATCTCCACAATCTTGTACTCAATCGGAAATAACGCACCGTTCCGACGAATACCTGAAATTTCATCCACAATGGTATATCGCTTTCCCTGCTTATACTCGTATTGCTCAAGCATTTTTTTGATCTCAACACAGCTCGCACCTTGGAATAGAGACGGGGCATCCGTTTGCAGAATAACCTCTTCCCGCGTTAAACCGAACATTCTCTCCGCTTCAGGGTTGAATTCTATAATAAGTCCATTGGAGTCCACTGCAATAATGGCATCAATGGAAGAATCAATAATGGCGCGTTTAATCTCTTCACTATTCTTCAGCTCTTTGGTTCTTTCCCTGACTCGATCCTCGAGCGTTAGTTTGTCTTGGCGGATCTGTTCGAATTGTTCAATAAGCACATCAGCCATCTTGCGTAAATTACCAATCAGGATCTGCACTTCTGTAACGTGACTTGTCGGCCACTCCATCTTGCCATTATTACGGAATAACAGCCTTGGTAGAGAACCTGTCACACGAGTAAGCCGTTGCATAGGACTTACCACCTTGCGACTTAGCGGGGCAGCCACCAGCATGGAAGTGACGATAATGATATACAGGCTTTGAAGTGTGGTCAGGTAGACCGATTCAATGCGATTATAATAATTTTCAGAGCTTGTTTCGATGATGACCCGATAAGGGAGACCTGGTATTGGATCTGCTTCATAGATGAACGAAATCTTTTTCCAGAAATTGAGTATATTCCGCTGATGCGATTCACCAGAATGGACGAGAAGATCATTGTCTCCCGTCTGGATCAGTCGATACTGCTCCAAATCCAGTATATCCCCAGTCTTCAGATCACCTAACCCCGAAGCTACCACCTTTCCGTCGCCTGCACGAAGCAGAATAACATTCACACCCAATAGATGATGGTACCGCTCCATATTTTGAGTCATATTATCCGCCGTTACATATCCACTGTTCAGATCCTGAATAACTGCCGTAGCGGCATGCTCCATATTCGCACGGATGGCATCATTAATCTGATCGAGTTGCCTACGGCTATCGGCCGATAACAAAGCTAGAGACACGATTACTACAAAAGCCACAACATATTTGAACGCTATACGTGATAGTGGAATCGTACCGGTTCTCTTCGCCTTATCCTCACCTGTTGTAATCCAAAAATCCACCACGATGCCCGCAATTAATGCATTCACCATGCTAATGACAGCAATATGCATATACGCATACTTCACATCTTCTAGACTCATACCCTGAATGAAGTAGCCATACGTTGTAATTGGTAACGACATCACTACCCAAAATACAGCGTTAGCTTTAATGATACTGCCATTCTTCCAACGAATCTGCCACGCTAACATCCATATGAGTTCAACATAACGCAGCATGGCGATAACCATCGTTTCAGGTTCTAATTCTGTTAACAAAAGTTTGAGGATAAGAATGATCGTCATGGCTACAAATCCATAGATTGCACCATGTAATCGCAAGGCAACTAACACCGCTGCGCTTACCAATACCAGATTTACGCCACAAAATAATGTCACTGGAAATAAACTGCTTACTGTACCCAGCAGGATTAGGATTGCTGTTCCAATCCAAGGAACACGTAGTTTCAATATGACCCAATCCAACATCTGTCTTGCTCTGATATTAGCCATCAGCACATTTCCTTTTGCTATTTCTCTTATGTATTTTAAATGGCAAACTTAGTTCCTCCCATTAATAAGGGTAAATAACGACACTTTTCCCCCTAAATCGTTCCTGATCTATTATACTGTAGTTAGGTCATGTTATCTCTTTGGCAATTATTGAATGGTCGCCAAGCGTATTACACTCATGATAGAATAGTGAAGTTTGGCTACAGCAACCGTTTCTATACATACATGAATTCATCTCACAGTATCTTAAGCTGCTTCAACAATTAGGCCTCGTTCCCGAAATTCATTGTTTAGTACGTTATGAAATAAGATAGATTCATTCACCCTATATTTTGGAATAAAATCATTAAAATTTTTGCAGTATTTCAAACAATATTTAAGTATGAACTTCGTAATTTCTTAACAAATTCAATTCACCCAGGAGTGTGACCTCAATGATCAAAGTACTTCTTATAGAGGATGAGAAAAATCTCGCGGACATGATCGCTTTCTTTCTTGAGGAGGAGGGGTACATAACTGAACGGGTTCATCATGCAAAGGATGCTCTACTGCTGTTCCCTCAGTTTCAACCAGACATTGTGGTGACTGATCTCATGTTGCCTGAAACGGATGGCAATGATCTTGTAGATGCGTTTCGCCAGCAATCAACAGTGCCTATTCTTATGATCTCTGCAAGCACAATGTTAAACGATCGACTTCGAGCATTACATAATGGTGCAGATGATTTCCTATGTAAACCCTTCAGTCTGAAAGAGCTCGATGCTCGAATTAAGGCTCTATTGCGCCGATCAGCCATTACCTATTCCGACAAACCGCTCCAAGAGGAAAAACCGGCCGATGTGGCCGGACATGTGAGCGTGAATGAATATAGACGTACCCTTTTTGTGGATGGACAAGAAATCGAGGTTACGCATATTGAGTTTGAAATTATGAAAGAATTATACGGTAATCCCGGTAAAGTATTTACACGTAATGAGCTTATGGATCGCATTAAAGGCTCAGAACGGGCGTATCTGGATCGTACCATTGATGTACACATCTCCAGCTTGCGCAAAAAGATTGAACCCGATCCCAAAAATCCCCGTTTCATCAAAACGGTTTGGGGAACTGGATATAAATATGTCATCTAGCTTTACTATCGTTGCTTGAATCATCACTTAAATACATAGCCATTACTTCCCCTGTCATGATCGAATGGACATGGTGGAA
The DNA here is from genome assembly GCF_036884255.1 of Paenibacillus tundrae. Classification (NCBI taxonomy): domain Bacteria; kingdom Bacillati; phylum Bacillota; class Bacilli; order Caryophanales; family Paenibacillaceae; genus Paenibacillus; species Paenibacillus tundrae. Next base: position 5,511,541 of record NZ_CP145605.1, read on the forward strand.
GGAATGGCGTTTTTATTGTCTTGCGGAGAAGATTGAAGCCAGCGCTGAATTTCGGATAACCACTGATCTAATTGTTCGGGGTGCCACAAGCTAAGCTTAACTTCCCCTGAACCCGAAATTTGCTGCAAATGTCGTTTGCGAATAAGTGAGTGGAAATCAGTAATGACAAGCAATGGAATCTGAGGCATAAACGCCCGAATTGCATTAGCTGCGGATATGGCACAGGAGGCATCCTTATAATCCACGATACAATAACGGGACTTCTCCCATCCGCTCTGCTCTTTCATTATTCCTTCGTGTTCTCGTTCGCATGTCTCTTCGACGATCCATTGTCGCAACGTTGGAATCATATCGTCATATGCAATGCTACGGCTTCCATCCGAAAGAATAGTAATGGGCTCCATAATGTTACCTCCAGTAATTTCATTACTTCTATTGTGAGCTTTTTCATTTAAAAATGTTTGTGCGTGAACATGAAAGAAGTGTTAACAATCTTCGCACTTCTTTACAATATACATTTGGTGCATTAGCGTTGATTTCGCAGTTTAGACACATTCATGTAAAATAGAGAAGTACCCGTGTGCTTTAGTTCACGGGAATCTAAGAGAAGATCTGGTAATATAGGAGGTTATGATCGATGAATATTGTTTCCATTGAACCAACACCCAGTCCTAATACGATGATGTTGCATCTGGATGAACGTCTGGAAGACGGAATCCGCAAAACATATACGCTGGACAATGAGCGCTCTGCCCCAGCCTTTATTCGCCAAATGCTTCACATCCCTGGTGTAAAAAGTGTGTTTCACACCACCGACTTTGTAGCTTTGGATCGTAAAGGGAATGCAGACTGGTCCGTTATCCTCGGTGAAGTTCAGAGCCGTCTAGGCCAACAGGGTCTAGATTTGGATTGGATTGACGGTGAAGACCATTCCGGCGAACACTTTGGTGAAGCACAAGTATTCGTACAATTCTTCCGAGGTGTGCCTATGCAGATCCGGGTAAAAGCAGGTGCAAAAGAGGAACGTGTCGGACTCTCAGATCGGTTTGTCAAAGCCGTTACTGAAGTCGCCAGTGCTACGCTGATCAAAGAACGGAAGCTGAAGGACTACGGTGTTCGTTACGGTGAACTTCCAGATATCGCTCGCGAAGTAGAACAGGAGCTTGAAGCTGCGTATCCTGCTGAACGATTGAATCAAGTGATCCAGCAAGCCATTGCGCACGGTACCAATGCCGAAGAATTTGTGGAACGTCGTCGTCAGCTCGAAGGTGCTGAGCTTGAAGAAGCTCTAAACAGCACAGATTGGAATGTACGCTACGCAGCGTTCGATGGTATGGAGCCGACACCGGAGCGATTGCCTCTGGTAGCTCATGCGCTTAAGGACGAGAAAATGCAAATACGGCGATTAGCTGTTGTATATTTAGGTGACATTCGTACACCAGAAGCCATGGAGCTGTTATATGAAGCACTACAAGACAGCTCCCCTGCTGTACGTCGTACCGCAGGAGATACCCTATCTGATATCGGAGATCCGGCTGCAACTGCAGCTATGACAGCGACGTTAACTGATAGCAGCAAGCTTGTACGCTGGCGTGCAGCCCGTTTCCTCTATGAAGTTGGGACGGAAGAAGCAGAAGAAGCTCTACGCCTAGCTGCTGAAGATCCCGAATTCGAAGTAAGCCTGCAAGCGAAGATGGCCTTGGAACGCATTGAATCAGGTGAACAAGCAGCAGGTACGGTATGGCAGCAAATGGCTGGTCGAAACAAAAAAACGGAATAGCCCAAAATGTCGTATCCAATATTTGTTATTGCACTAGGGAACATTGAGCGTTATACTGAGTCTCTGTTCAGGAAACCAAACAAAGCTTGTCATGTTTGGAATCCATAAAAATTTCATAGACATATAGATACACCTCATCCATTGATGATGAGGTAGAGGTCGCGGGTGCGATCAGTATGCTGAAGGAGGCGCTAAGGAGCCGCTTAAGATCTCAGCAGAAAGGTGCACCCGCCGAAGCTCATTGGACGCTTCCTTATTTTGTCCAGTGTCGCTGGGGCTGTTGCCGAAAGGTGCAGAACTGTCACGGTTGGAACATACAACGCTTCAAGCAAGTATGATTTCTACTGTGTTGAGCTATCTTAAACATCGGGGACAATGTGGTGCGGACTAGATAAAGAGACCGCAGGCGAATGCCTGTGGTCTTTGTTATTGTTACGTATCCCTTACCTATATGAACAACTCAGTAATTGAATGAAGGAGTGTTACCATGCAAGACCGCAACAATACTACATCAACTGGATCATCACTAAAAAAAGGGCTTCGCGCCCGGCACATGACCATGATCGCTCTTGGTGGATCGATCGGTACCGGACTGTTTCTTGCAAGTGGTACTGCCATCTCTACCGCTGGCCCAGGCGGCGCACTCATTGCTTATGCAGCCGTAGGAATCATGGTATATTTCCTTATGACAAGTCTCGGAGAGCTGGCTACATTCTTGCCTGACTCCGGTTCATTTAATACGTATGCCGCCCGCTACGTTGACCCTGCACTTGGGTTCGCGATGGGCTGGAATTTCTGGTACAACTGGGCTGTTACCATTGCCGCAGAACTTGCTGCAGCTACAGTGCTTATTAAATACTGGTTCCCTGATAGCAATTCTATGCTGTGGAGTTTGTTATTTCTCGTATTGATCTTCTCCTTAAATATTCTGTCGGTTAAGGGATACGGAGAATCGGAATACTGGTTCGCCATCATCAAGGTAGCTACCGTCATTATCTTCCTTACGGTGGGTGTACTTATGATCTTTGGTATTATGGGCGGAGAAGCTGTTGGGTTCAGCAACTTTACCATAGGCGATGCACCCTTCCATGGTGGATTCTTCACTGTACTTGGTGTATTTATGGCAGCAGGATTCTCCTTCCAAGGGACGGAGCTGATTGGTGTGGCTGCCGGGGAAAGTGAAAACCCTCGTGAAAATGTACCTCGTGCGATTCGGCAAGTATTCTGGCGCATCCTTATTTTTTACATTTTGGCGATTACAGTGATCAGTCTAATCATTCCATACACACACCCGAATCTGCTCAAAGGTGAGCTGAATAATATCGGTGTCAGTCCGTTTACCCTTGTGTTTGAGAAGGCCGGGCTAGCGATTGCCGCTTCTGTCATGAATGCCGTAATTTTGACTTCTGTACTGTCTGCAGGTAACTCAGGTATGTATGCCTCTAGCCGTGTACTCTACGCTCTCGCTCGGGATGGCAAAGCACCACGCTTCTTGGCACGATTGAACAAAAGAGGTATTCCTATGAACGCGCTGCTCATCACGACTGCAGTCGGAATGCTGGCTTTCCTTGCCTCCCTATTTGGAGATGGGATCGTGTACACATGGTTGCTTAATGCATCAGGTATGTGTGGTTTCATCACCTGGCTCGGTATTGCCATCAGTCATTATCGCTTCCGTAAGGCTTACGTTGCTCAAGGCAGAGATCTGAACGAACTACCTTACCGTGCACGCTGGTTCCCATTTGGCCCGATTTTTGCTTTTGTATTGTGCATTATCGTCATAATCGGCCAGAACTATCAGGCATTTACAGGCGATCAGATTGATTGGAGCGGCGCATTAGTTGCTTACTTAAGTGTACCGTTGTTCCTAATTTTGTGGCTCGGGTACAAATGGATTAAGAAAACCAAGGTGGTGCCTTTGCAAGAATGTGATTTCACCTCTACAACAGATTAAATTAAAGACAGCTTTCCTACCGTGCGGAGGGAAGGCTGTCTTTTGTTATATTGAGATTTGCGATCTGCAATTGTTTGAACCAACTGTTTCTCCTTCGGACATAAAAAAGAACGCTTCTGCATGAAGCGTCCTCGTTCGAATTAGTGAATCCGTTCTAATTCATATCGTTAGCAAATGATGGTCAGCGATTACAACGTCCATGTAATTTTCACACGCAAATCAGTGGTGTCTGCCATGTTCGAAACGTAATAGGATATCGACTTCATCCCTAGCTGATATAAATCCTGTAGATCCTGAACTAAACCTTGCTCTGTTCCTTTATATCTGAATGTTAGCGATGTCCCGCCGTCCTTCATTACCGTTTGTACTTTCTTCTTCAAGGCAGCATGTTCCCGAATCGCATCACTCTCGTTATACAAGGAATAATCCAGGGTATGGTACAGCTTCTGATAAGCAGCCGTTTTACTACCTCCCTCGGTAATTAGGCCATGCAGCACTTCACGGTATAACGTTGAAGCTGCGGGATACTTACCATTGTTCGTCCAGAAGTGGTCACGCGCCATTTCAGTATCACTCAGCAAGTAATAATTATAGCTAACCTTTCCTTTACGGTCAGGCGTAGGATCATCCCACGTTGTGTCCATGTGATACCATTTTCCATCCAGTTTAACCAGATTCCAAGCATGCAGCTGATCACCAGCTGTACCTTCAACGATCCGATTCTCAATGCCCACTTGCTCTAACATCCGGTAAGCCAGCAAAGAATATCCCTGACACACGGTGCTGCCCGTTACCAGTCCATCGTATGCTGTATATTTCTTTAGCGAGGTATCATAGGCGAGGTTAAGCACAATCCAGTCATGGATTACTTTGACCTTCTCATGATTGGACATGCCTGGAACGATAATCTCCTTCAGGACGCTTGTGACTTTTCGGTTCACATAGTCTGTCTGTGCCTTCGTTTCCCGATAGGACAATGTAATATGTACCTCTGCCGACACGTTGGAGCCTTTATAATTAAATGCGTAACTCTTCACCGTATATTGAATATAAGGGTCGCTCTTCATCGCTTCATCGATAGAGCTCTGCAACTGTTTTTTGAGGCCTTTCACATTACCCTTGTATGTAAAAACAAGTTCCTCTGTACGCTGAGACATCGCCGTTAACAACGTCTTGCGCAATTCTGCAGTCGTAGATATGTCCGTCGTTCCGGATGCAGCATATAATTGGTCCAGATCAACCGTCCGAGGTAAAGCCACAGCAATTAAGCAGCTAGCTAGCAAAATGGTGATGATTCGTTTCCCATTCTTGCCCATGAAAGGATACCACCTCTCTTCGCAAAGTTCTCATGCCTCATTGTATCACAAAAGCAACTGACATCAGGCTTCTAGTTTTGTCGAAAAGAATCAAAAGAGACCTTCCACAGAAGGTCCCTCTTATCTTCAGTAAAATAAACATCATTCCGTTATTTTTATCCTATGAACTTAACACGGATTTATGACATCATGCTCTCGTTTAATACAGGCGGTTACCACTCATAAACGTGTCTGTCTTGCCTTGCAGCTTCGCAAGTCGTTCTAATACCTGTGCAGCTTCTGCAACGGTTACCTTACGAGCCGGCATGAAGCGGCCTTCAATGGAAGGTAGCAGGCCTAGCTTCAGGCTGAGCGAAACTGCGCCTTTGTTCGTCACAGCTCCTGCATCTGCGATGTTAGGCAGATCAGAAGGTAGCGTGTAGAATCCAGCCAATTTCTCATACCGCAAGATCCGAACGAGTAATACAGCCAACTCTTCACGTGTCATTTCTTCTTGAGGGTTCAAGTTCTTCTCTGGATCAGATCCACCTAACCAACGTTGATCAAGCAATGTTCGAATCGCTGGATAGTAAGGACTATCGGACGTAATGTCAGCGAAAGGCTTGTCATCACTGTCTCCCCCGTAATACATATCCATACTCGGATTGATTGCTCTGGCCAAATAGTTGAACCAGTCCCCTTTTGTAATGACACGATCTGGAAGAATGCGCCCCTGCTCATCAGCAATGAATACACCATGCTCAATCATGCTTGTAAGAGCTGTCTCTGCAACATGCCCTGCAATATCCGTAGGCTGTGTCTTGGAGGATGAATTCAAGTCTCCATACATACTTCTCCACTCACCCGTGTTCGCATCCAGTACCTCATACAGACCATAGATCGAGTTTTCACTACGTGTTGGCACATATGCCAATTTGATTCCCATAGGGACTGCTTCCCCATTCGTCATACCATATCCACCATAACGGGAATAGGCCAGAATCAATTGAATCTCTTGAAGATAAGTTGCCTTGGCATCCTCATAACTGATGGCAGGCTTCGTATCTGTAGGTAACTGCTCTGGAGTTGCAGTTACTCTCGCATAATATTCCGTAATAGAACCATCCTTCGCCACTTGAACCTGTAGAGAATCGTCTTTTACTAAAATTTCATTCATATATCGTTTAAACAGGAACGTTCTTGCTCCATCCATTTCAATGACTGTGGACAGGCGGAACTGCTTCGCTGCATCTGGAGCAAGTGCAATAGCCGTATTGACCGCCAGCTTCTCCGCCTCTGCTTTGGTTACAGACTTACGGCTTGTCTCCTCCGTAGCTTCCACTTCTGTCGTTCCTGGCATGATGCGCTGATACACGTTAAAACTGTAGATCTGCCCTGTCACTGCATCAACCTGTGCCGAGATATCTCTCATGAACATGTATGAAGCACTCGCATTGCGATTACTCCAGCTCAAACTCCAGACCTGACTGTTAGGGCTTGCATAATAACCTTTGATCAGCTGGCTATGATCTAATTGATATCCTTTTGGAATGTCGAAATTCTTCTTAATTAAGCTCTCGGCTTGAGATGCATTCAATTTCTGTCCTGTATTTGGAACAAAAGCAGCCACACTTCCCTTTAAGGGTTTGTCTTGTTGCTCTGAATCGGACGTTATTTCTTCACCAGTCATCGGGTTAATTGGATTCAGCGTGTTAGCATCCAGCCCATTGCCTGAACTTTTGGGTAAATAACCAAGATAATACTTCTGCCCTTTGCGGGATGAGAAGCCATCTGGGGAAATATAAGCAAGCTCAACATCGAATTGCTCGTCGAATTTCTTCTTGGCCTGCTCGGCAGATAATTCCGGCTTCGATGAAGGGTAGTCGCTCTCAATGGTGCTTCGTGAGTAACCTGTGATTCTTCCCTGGTCATCAACGTTCACATAAGCTGTTTCAGCCTCTGATAACAGACCTTCATGCTTCAATTGGTACCGATACTGATATTCGGTTCTGCCGAATAACGATTGTTGTACAGCGTATGGATAGGATTCAGAAATAGCTAAAAATGCGCCTTTCTCTAAATCTGGTATCGCTTCATATAAAAATGCTTCAGCCAACTTCTCTGCTTCGGCCTCTGTAACCTGGCTGTCTGCTTCAGTACGCTGTTTGTCCAGCAGCTCCGAAGGCAGATGCACACTGAGTACCTCACCTGTGCCAGCATGTACGGTGGCGCTGAACCCCATGGAACTATTGCCTTCACGAATTCCAAAACCAATCTCCCACGCTTTATAATCTGGCGGCGGAAAAGAGTTCGGTGAATCGAAATTGGCAGATGTAATGGTTGCCTTTTGGAGCAACGGAAATAGTTTCAATATGTTATCACTGGCTTGCTTAGAGGAGATCTTAGCTCCTTCCGGCACATCACTGTTTACGACACTTAATACATCTTCCCCCGTTGAAGCTTCGGTTACCTGTTCCGCTGTTGCTGCTGACACGCTGCCTGCAAACCCTGGAGCTTGTGATGCCAGAAGCAAGGTTGCCATTGCAGCTGTTGCTGCTTTAGCGGTCATCATTTTGAATCGAACGTGAAAACTCAAATCTGTACCTCTCCCTTCAATCTCATACATGGACACACATCAAATAACCCCGCATGAATATTGCTAGTCTATTCTATGATACCATAAGCTTCCTTTTTAATCGTCCTTTTCCCAACAATTTTACAAATGTGAATTTTGGCAAATTATCCGAAAACGTTAGAAAAACACCTATCGACGTACTTTCAAAGAAGATATACTGCGCTTAGCTGAGATTTATTTTGCGATAATCGAATGGTTCAGGTCCGCTAAAAACTTATGAATTCTTTTAACTACAAAAAAACGCCAACATCGTTGGCGTTTCACTTTCATACTTTTATTAGTTCGTATGCAAAAACCTCTATATCATTGTCTGGGATATTAATCATCACTCGCTGCCGCTTGGGTCTGCTCTTGTACTTGAACATGCTTCTGCAGGAAAGGAATAACTGTCTCCCAGAATGCTGGATCTTCCTCTGAGCAGCTATGTCCACCACTGTTCACCCATAGATGCTCTACCGGGGGATCGGCTTTGGTCATAAAATACTCCAGCTCGCTAGGAGGGATAAAATTATCTCCTTTCGAATGAACCATAAGCAGTGGTAACTGCATCCCTTTACGTCGTTCATTCAACAACATTACAGGCTCGCGCTGTCGATAGGACTTCAGCGACTCTCCGAGTCGCCAGAACCAGATTCGCGGTATAAGCTGAGCCAGCGGAAATAATGGGAGGCGCCGCCGTCTTAGTTCCGAACTTACGATAACTTCAAATTGGGATGGCATTGAGTCCGTAATCACTGCAGAAACAGGAAGATTCTCCGTTACAGCCAGAATGGTACCTAATCCTCCAAGTGAATGTCCCAACACCCCGATGGCTTGCGGATCAATCTCAGGTCTCGTGGACATATATTTTAACGCCGAGAGTAGATCATCACGGAATAAATAGGCTGAAGCCGCTCGAACGGCATCACTCTCTCCATGACTGCGAACGTCATACATAAATAGAGCGTATCCCGCTTCCCAGATTGGGCGTGCATAGCGGAGTACCCGGGAGCGATTAGAGCCCCAACCATGCGCAATGATGACTAACGGCCACGGCTTCGGTACATGTGCAGCAGCAGGAATGAACCAGCCATGCACTCTCCCTCCACCACTATCAAAGGTTACATCTTCAAAGGGCATAGGTGGCGTCAACGTGATCGGAATTTTCTTGGGTGTCTGGCTGTTCACCGCGGCTTTCCACAGCCCTCCTGCAGTTAAGGCAGCAAAAGCAATCATTCCCCCAACCATCGTTCTCGTCTTCACAGGCATCTCTCCTCTCCGGCTCTTGGCATACCTTCATCATAAGATAGGATTATTATCTACAGATTAAGGGTCATCGGTAAAATGGATCATTTTTATCCACTCACATATTCTTTTGTCAAACTTATACTTACCCAATTTACGAATGGCTTGTCACTATTCTTTAATTTTAGCCGCGTCTACAAATGCACGTGTACATGCCGCAATCTGCTCATGATTACCACTTGCTAATGCCTCTTTAGGAAGAAGCGCGCTTCCCAAGCCTACCGCAGCTGCACCAGCAGCGTAATACTCCGCTATATTGTCTAAGTTCGCGCCACCAGTCGCAAGCAGTGGAATATGATTCAATGGCGCCTTGATCTCTCGCAAATACGGAATACCTAGACTTGCCATTGGGAACAGCTTCACGACCTTGGCACCTGCTTCATAGGCAGCAACAATCTCCGTGGGTGTCATTGCCCCAGGCCAGATCTCTACACCCTGTTCTACAGCATATTCAATAACGGATAGATCGACATTGGGCGAGACCAAAAATTGTGCACCTGCAGCAACCGCCTCTCGTGCCATCTGTACATTTAATACGGTTCCCGCTCCTACATAGGCTTGTCCTTCATGTCGTTCTCGCCAATCAGCAATAATATCATGTGCACCCGTCGTATTGAGCGTAACCTCCATCAGACGTATTCCACCCTCAGTCATTCCTTGCCCTGCAGTAACAGCAGCCTCTCGGCTAATTCCACGTACAATCGCGACCAGCCTTGATTCTAATAATGTTTCCGTCAAATTCATATTCCTATTCCCCTCACTTCATCAATTCGTCTCAATATCAACTCTAATGCCGATGAACCCATTAGGCACTCTTTATAATCAATGTAGACTTCTTACACAACCTCTTAGGAACTATTGTAAAACATATCTTCCCTTGGTTGAACTACGAAAAGAATAGAAAAACGATGATAACCGTTTCAACTCTTCTAGAGAGCTGTCCCGATCACCATCGTTGATATCTAACGTTATAAGGTTTGTTTACGCATTTTCTAACACACTGTCTTGATCCATCTCTCGAAAATACTTTTCGTTATACAGCATACTTGGATGTGTTGGATGGTAAGCCAGAGCAATCGTATTGTGCTCTTTCGCCTTCGTCCGATTACCCAGCCTGTCATAACACACACATAGCTGTAGGTGCGGCATCCAAGTCCAAGCGGCTTCATTCACGGAAACGATGGGGTCAGCGGGTCGTATAGCCTGAGTCGCCTGTTCATACCAGAACACCGCTTTGCGGTAATCCTCACGATCGGCAAAATATCCCCCTAGACGGCAGCATATTTCTGCTCTCGGTAAGTCATAAGCGAATGATCTTAGCAGTGCAGCAATCTCTTGATCTGGACGTTTCCGTGCAGCTTCGCAATCGGCCATCTTTTGACATGCAGCAATCTGATCCTCCACCCACCCTAATCCGGTATTCAAAAACTTCGTATAATATGCTACCGCATCCTCATACTGTCCGTGATCATTAAGCTCATTCCCAAAATAATATAAATCACGCGGAGAAAAGACCTCGCCTGCCTGTTCCCGCTTGCGATAAATGTTCAGGTTACGATCGGTATATACTTTATCTTTCTTATGGGTAACAGCCACATCGCTATGCAGCAAATACCCGCTCACTTCCAAATATTCATGCACTGCACCAATCCAGCGGAATTGGCGATCCCGACGAACCAATCGATTCCGCCGTAGACTGTATGCTACCTGGCCATCTGCTGTAAATGAAAGATTATAATTCATCGTCACACTGTCCACCGCTGGATCAAGAGAGCGCTTCAGGGCAATAAGCTTCTCCCGATCTTGAGGTTCAAACACATCGTCGGCATCGAGCCAGAGAATATATTCACTCGTCGCCTGATCAAAGGCAAAATTTCGCGCAGCCGCAAAATCATCCACCCACTCAAAATCTATAATATGCTCCGTATACCTTGCTGCAATCTGGCGGGTACGGTCAGTCGAGCCAGTATCCACAATAACTATCTCATCAGCAATGCCGTTAACCGAGTCTAGACAGCGCGCAAGGGAATTCTCTTCATTTTTCACAATCATACATAGCGTTATCGTTATCGTCTCTTCTGCACGTCTGACCCTCCGATTATAAGCGGCCACCCCTGGCAGTTCAGATAAACGATAGATGTGATAGGCAGGATGATGTGTATCAACAAACAATGAAAACCCTAGTGCTTGAGCTCGAATGCAGAAGTGACGATCCTCCCCCCAAAATGAAACATTAGGGATCTGATCAAACGTAACACCTGCCTCCAATACATTCCTGCGTATGAGCGTACATGCCCCCAGACCCCCAACTTCATAACAGCCTGGATGATGCAATTGCTGTAAAAAAACCTCTGTCTGAATCGTGTGATTATCCGCTTCCGTTCCCTCAGCTACCTTCACACCTCGGCGGTACAACTGGTACTCATCCTGTAGCCAAACTTGGGGCATCTCTCTTGCGCCTGGTTGCCAGCGCGTCCAAAAGATATTGGATACAATCTCTTTCTCCGTGGAAACGAGCTGTTCCAGTGTTCTAGGATGTAACACCAGATCAGAATCGATGAGAAATACAGCATCATACCGGTGTTCACACACGTATTTCAAAATCTGATTCTTCAAGCCAGCTACCCGCCAGACTTGTTCATCCTGCCAATAGTGTCCACCCTCATCCTTGGTGTATGAACCTTTCTGAAAATCTTCATCTTCATTCAGCACCGCGTCTACGGTAATAATGGTACCTTCATTTTCTGTTACAAAATCTCGAAGCATATCCGAAGAGGCAATTTCCTCATTATCGTCCACAAATAAATAGTCTGTTCTTACCGTGGTTCGCTCCAGTGCACATAGAGATTCAAGGAATTCTCGGAGCACGGGTGCAGTTTGACGCACTGGACTTGCAATCAGTATGTTTTGCTTAGTTTTTCCCTTCTTCAATCTTATTCCTCCTCCCTTATTCTAACCATGGCAGAAGTCTGGGCTCTGGGTCCAAAATAGACTCATACTGTTCCTTCCACCCATATCTCGCATCCGGATCTAGTGCCTGATAGCGCTCCACCTTACGAATTCGGTCTTCTTCCCTTGCCCAGCCATAATGCTTCACCCGAGGTACATGACAAGCGTAGGAAAAATGCTGAATCGTTAACGGGAAGCGGCCGCAATGCTGAGGTGTTTCCTTCCACTCATAGTCCCAGTCATGACGATATCGAATAAGAAATGGACGATAGTATGCATGAGCCTGCCAATACTGATCTTCTCGATATGAAGTCTCGTTCCACATATCAAACAAGCGGAAGTAGATCGCATCCTCTTCTCCACTTAACAGTTGGTCACGTATAACTCCAAAATCAGGTGTTAATATCTCATCAGCATCCAAATTCAGAATCCACTCTGGTTTGGTAGAGATGGTTGCCTGCCACTGCTGTTTCCGTAGGCTGACTTCATCCGCAAACTGGGGTGTAGAATTTTCTACTAATAGTAGCGGTATATCCTGGAGTACCTCCCGACACATTGCAACTGTCCCATCTGTACTGCCGTCATCAATGATAACTGCCCGATCAATCCAAGGCCGATGCGTCTCCAGTGCCTGCCTTAAATAACGGTGCTCCTCATTACGTACAATCATCGATAAGGTCATATGCGGTCTACTGTTGTCCTGATGCTCTGTCAAAGCTTCACCTCCACCCTTCAGATCGTGACATGTATGTATGCCCATTCATTAGACAATAGAATGGGGTCTAATCCTTAACGGGATGAATCATATATCAGATAAACCATTCATGTTGTACACCATCATCAATGCTCATTGGAACAGATCGTGCCCCCATAGCTACTGTATGCATAGGAGGATTAAGGTTATGTCAGGCATACTCATTTCGTACATGTGCGGTGTGTACTACTTGTTTATGTGCTATGCGATTGGCAAGTGTATATGGCAAAAAAGCACCCGCTTTCGCGGGTGCTTAAGGATATCGAAAAGGTTTAATGTATGAATTCACTCACTGATTCTTTGATTAGCGATATTGAGCCAAACGATCATTCAGACTGCGCGTCTGTCCATACACCTCTTGGTACAATGCGAATAACCCGTCATATACTGCAACTGTTTCTGGGTTAGGATCATAGGATTTCGCTGGACGAAGGAACGCTGTAGCACATGCTTGCAATGATGGGAACCAGCCACATCCATAAGCTGCCAACATCGCTGCTCCCATCGCTGGACCTTGTTCACTCTCCAACTTCACGATGGTTGCGTTGAAGATATCTGCTTGCATTTGCAGCCAAGCTTCATTCTTAGCACCACCGCCGATGGAGATAACTTCTGTCACGGTCTTACCAGACCCACGCAAAATATCAATGGATTCGCGAAGCGAGAACGTAATGCCTTCCATTACTGCGCGTCCAAAGTGCTCCAGCTTATGCCCAGCATCCATTCCAATAAAGCTACCACGAATGTTAGCATCAGGGTGTGGGGTACGCTCCCCTACAATGTACGGCGTGAATAATAAGCCTTGGCTTCCAGCGGGTACCTGATCAATGCCCTGTAAGAGCACATCAAATGATTTGTCCGCTGCAAATGTATCCTTAAACCAGGATAAGCTATATCCTGCCGCTAGGGTTACCCCCATAATATAGAAGGCGTCCTTCTCACCATGGTTGAAAAAGTGAACTTTTCCTTCGAAATCGAGATCTTTGCGCTCCTCGTAGGACAGAATCACCCCAGATGTGCCAATACTGCACATCGTCTGCCCTTCACTCAGGATACCTGCACCAATCGCGCCGCAGGCATTGTCAGCACCACCTGCAAATACTTTGGTCGCTGCTGCCAGCCCCGTTTGATCCGCAATCTCCGGCAACAGTGTCCCCACTTCCTCGAAAGATTCCACAAGTCGTGGACAGAGTGAGATCGGCAGTTCAAACGCTTCTGCAATCTCTTGGCTCCATTGCTTGCCTGCAACGTCAAGCAGCAACGTACCCGCCGCGTCGGAATAATCCATCGCGTAATCTCCGGTTAGGCGATAACGCACATAATCCTTCGGCAATAGGAATACAGCTGCTTGTTGCAACACCTCTGGCTCGTTTTCTTGAACCCACAAGATTTTAGGTAATGTAAATCCTTCAAGCGCACGATTCCGGGCGATGCTTAACAGCTTACTGTCCAGCACCTTCTCGATACGGCGGCACTGTGCCGTTGTGCGTGTATCATTCCATAGAATAGCATTGCGAAGTGGCTTGCCTGCGGCATCTACCAATACAAGTCCATGCATCTGTCCGGAGAAGCTCAAACCTTCAATTTCGGAAGGCTGTACGCCAGATACCTCCAACAATTTGCGAAGCGACACAATCGTCTGCTCTACCCAATCCTCTGGATTCTGTTCGCTGTATCCAGCCTTAGGCTGGTAGAGCGGATATGACTCAGATGCTTCAAATGCCACTTTACCTCTACGGTTAACCAGCACAGTCTTAACTGCGCTCGTTCCCAGATCGACACCAATTACGTAACTCATAAGTATACTCCTTTCGTTTGTAGCAGGATTGAATAAAAAAATTGGGCATGTAAGGTCACTCCGTAATCAGAAGACCCTTGGATCGCCGTTATCCCTGAATTTCCTTGATTCCCTTTTGAAAAGGGAGAAATTCCGGGATAAATGCGCACGCTTCGCTTCCTAGGGTTCTTTCTGATCACTCCGTTATGCATGCCCTTTATACATTCATTCAAACGGTACAACGTACTCGTTTTGGGCAGCTAGGACGCTCCAATGACATCACACCGTCATTGGTTGTGAACGATGTAAACCTCAGACATGTACGGTCACTCCGTGGTCAGAAGACCCTCCGATCGCCGTTATCCCTGAATTTCCTTGATTCCCTTTTGAAAAGGGAGAAATTCCGGGATAAATGCGAGCACTTCGTTTCTCCGGGTTCTTTCTGCCCACTTCGTTCCGCATGCCCTTTCTACATTTCATTGTGAGATCGCCATATCTCGTGCTACTCACATTTCAAAAAAAACCGTCCCCGCCTTCCCAGAGGAAAGCGGGGACGGTTTGAATGTCACGCTTATTCAACGTCCAGGGTGCAAGATGTTCCTGCACCGAGTAGGAAGAGGTATTCATGCTTTGCTGTAAGCTCGCTTATGATTTGCTCATAGGCAACGCCACTACCAGAGCATGAATCCATCTTGCTCTATGACTGTCTTAGTCAGCCAGGATGTATTGGTTGAGTTTTGCTCTCAGCAATTCCTGACGTCCAGATTGGTTTTTGCGTGGGCTTTCGTTGTTCAGTGCATACTCAGCAAGGGAAGCAAGTGTCGCTTTACCTTCAACCACTTCTGCACCAATGCCTTCGCTGAAGCTGCTGTAACGTTTTTCGATGAAGTCATCGAATACGCGATCTTCAATCAGTTTTGCAGCTACTTTCAGACCTTTTGCATATGTGTCCATACCAGCGATGTGTGCCAAGAACAGATCTTCAGGCTCGAAGGAACCACGACGAACTTTCGCGTCAAAGTTTACACCACCACGGCCGATACCACCGTTTTTCAATACTTCATACATCGTCAATGTTGCATCGTACATGTCCACTGGGAACTCATCCGTATCCCAACCGATCAGCAGATCACCTTGGTTTGCATCCAGGGAACCGAGCATGCCGTTGATACGTGCTACGCGGATCTCATGATCAAACGTATGACCTGCCAGTGTAGCGTGGTTCGCTTCCAGGTTCAGCTTGAACTGTTTGTCCAGATCATACTTTTGCAAGAATGCAATGGAAGTAGCTGCATCGAAGTCATATTGATGCTTCGTTGGCTCTTTTGGTTTAGGCTCGATCAGGAATTGCGCGTCGAACCCGATTTCCTTCGCATAATCAACAGCCATATGGAACATGCGAGCAATGTTGTCTTGCTCCAGTTGCATGTCTGTATTCAGCAATGTGTCGTAACCTTCACGACCGCCCCAGAATACATAGTTTTCTGCACCCAGACGTTTACCAACTTCCAGACCTTTCTTAATCTGTGCTGCTGCATGAGCATACACATCAGCGTTACAAGTAGATGCTGCACCAAACATGAAGCGTGGGTTGGAGAACATGTTCGCCGTGTTCCAGAGCAGCTTTTTGCCGCTAGCTTTCATGTGCTCTTCCAGCAGATCAACGATCGTATCGATGTTGCTGTAGAATTCGCGCAGCGTTGCGCCTTCTGGAGCGATGTCCACATCGTGGAAACAGAAGTACGGGAGATTCATTTTTTCCATAAATTCAAAAGCCGCTTCAACGCGAACCTTCGCTTTATCCAGACCGGAGTAGCTATCCCAAGAACGAACAGCGGTCTCCGCACCAAACGGATCACTGCCGCCTGCAGTTAATGTATGCCAGTAAGCCATGCCGAAACGGAAGTGATCTTCCATCGTTTTGCCTGCAACAACTTCTTCTGGATTATAGTGTTTAAAAGAAAATGGATTCGTGGAATCTTTACCTTCGAATGCAATTTTATTAACGGATTCAAAATAGGCCATGTGTAAAATGCCTCCTCAATAGTTTTAAAGAAATCGTTTACACCGTTATCCTATCACATCGATTATACTTTGTCTATCCATTAAACAAAGTTAAATAAAAATGTTTTTTGCACGTTTGTTTACGCTATAATAGTCGAATAGCTTGCTAGCGGATATCATTGTGAACTCTTTTAGCAGAGAGAATAGGAGTGCCTTGTTGATATGAAAATTACCGGAGACCAGATGCTGGTCAAAAAAATAAATAAATCGATCGTCCTCGATACCATTAGACGTCATGCCCCCCTCTCTCGTGCGCGAGTATCCGAGGTTACAGGGCTTAACAAAGCCACCGTCTCTAATCTGGTCGCTGATTTAATCAATGACGAGTTAGTACAAGAGATCGGCCCAGGGGAGTCTAGTGGCGGACGCAAACCACTGATGCTGCTCTTTCGAGGTACAGCCGGCTATGCGGTTGGATTGGAACTCAGTGTCACTCATTTGAAAGGTGTACTTACGGATCTGGAAGGCCATATTATTACCGAATATGCCGTGCAATTGGAGCAGCATGATGTATCGTCCGTATTTGAGCAGTTGAAGCTCGCGGCTGATTACTTAATCCAAACTGCACCGCCTTCACCTCATGGCGTAATTGGCATTGGCATCGGTGTACCCGGCATGGTTGATGAGGAAGGCACTGTGCTATACGCACCCAATCTACAGTGGGAGAAAGTTCCACTACGTGCCATGTTAGAAGAAGCATTCCAACTACCTGTCACGATTGATAATGAGGCCAATGCTGGTGCTCATGGTGAACTGAATTTTGGCGCAGGTATCGGCGTTCGGCATCTAATCTATATCAGCGCAGGCATCGGGATTGGTTCAGGCATTATGGTAGATGGTGAATTGTACAAAGGCGCTTGGGGTTATGCCGGAGAAACCGGTCATATGTCTATTGAATCTGAGGGAAGACCTTGCTCTTGTGGCAATCGTGGATGCTGGGAGTTATACGCTTCGGAGAGAGCTTATGAACATCCCGATAATCAACTGCATTTGCCTGCACACACAACCCAAGAGTTGATTGAATATGCCGCTCAAGGGCATGAAGCTGTATTGGCATTGTACGAAGGCATCGGTCGTAAATTAGGTGTTGGCATTACCAATATCGTCAATAGCTTCAATCCAGAGCGTATCATTATTGGTGGAGGATTATCCAAAGCACGACCATGGATCGAAACGGCATTAAGACAAGTTGTCGAGGAGCGAACCCTGCCATATCATCGCCGCAGTTTGCAGATTGAATGGGCTGCTCTAGGTAGCCGTTCAACAAGAGTGGGTGCAGCTTACTCTGCCATTTCCCAGTTTTTAGGGAGAATCAGAGTATCCGTCTAATAACTAATGAAATTGACATCATTTCGCCCCATTTCCTCCCTTTTTGTTAAAGAAATCCAGGGGTATAATGAATATATGTGATTTTTGTCATGGCGACATGTACGTCGTTATGTTATCCCCTATAACGAAACGGAGTGAACACCTGTGACCTACGTAGATACCTCAGATATCTCGGCGCAAATGTTTGTCACCGTACTCCTGTTCCTGATCGTGCTTGCGCCAATGTTCAGCCTTGGCATACTCCGATTATTTCAGAGCAAAAAAAAGGCTGGTTTCATGTACATGCTGTCAGGCTTAGTGGTGTATGTAATATTTCAGACCTTTATGAGTATCTTTTTCTAGATGAACAATAACTTGATGTAACACACGCAACGCAAAATCCTCTTCTGCAAGTCATTCATAGATCATGTGATCATGTCTCTGAATTGCTACTGGAAGGGGATTTTTCATGTAATCACCTGTTTAGAAGCAGAACGAACAAAAGAAGCCTTAATCCTAATCTGGACTAAGGCTTCTTTCGTATATTTATATTCAAACGGCTCGCGCGAACCGGAATAGCTATGGATTATCTTAAGTCTTCCATCCTATAACGCTCAGACGATTCGTCTGATTTATGCGTCCAATGCTTTAGCGAATTGTGTTTTGTTCATTCCCAGGATGCGATGTTCGCCGATAACAGTCAGTGGTACAGCACGTACGCCCATATCCCATACTTGTTGTGCGAATTCATCGCTAGTTTCAATGTTGCGCTCTTCATAAGCGATACCTTTATCAGCCAAGAAACTCTTAACCGATTTGCAGTTCGGGCAGTTAGTCGATGTGTATACAATTACGTTTTCCATGATCTATTCACCTCATATAGTTTAGTTATTTTTTTATTTATTGGTCTAGCGATCTGGCTTCATTCAGCAGACTTTTACAGGGAAACTGCAGTATGCTCTAGGCTCTCGATATATTTCTCTGTATCCATTGCCGCCATACATCCACTTCCTGCTGCTGTAATGGCTTGTTTGTAACGAGTATCCTGTACATCTCCACAAGCAAATACACCTGGGATGTTCGTCTCGGATGTGCCTGGTGTTGTCAAAATATAACCATGCTCGTCAGTCGTGATCTGTCCACCCAAGAAGCCTGTGTTAGGCGTATGACCAATCGCTACGAATACACCGCTCGCAGGGATCACTTCTTCTTCACCTGTTGCGTTGTTCAGCACTTTCAGACCAGTTACACCATTCTCACCAGCAAGTACTTCAATCGGAGTACGATTCAAAGCCATCTCTACTTTTTCGTTGCTGCGTGCACGATCCTGCATGATTTTGGAACCACGCAGTTCTTCACGACGGTGTACCAACGTTACTTTGGAGCCAAAACGAGACAGGAAGCTTGCTTCTTCAAGCGCGGAGTCACCGCCACCAATAACGATAATTTCTTTGTTACGGAAGAAGAATCCGTCACATGTTGCACAAGTACTTACACCACGTCCAACGTTGGTTTCTTCACCAGGAATGCCAAGATATTTAGCTGATGCGCCTGTAGACAAGATCAGTGTTTCCGATACGAGTTCACCCATACCTTCAACTTGGATTTTGAATGGACGCTCACTCATATCGATGTTATTAACCCAACCTGTGCGGAATTCTGCACCGAAGCGTTCTGCTTGTTTACGCATATTATCCATCAATTCAGGACCCATAATTCCATCAGGGAAACCTGGGAAGTTCTCAACTTCTGTTGTTGTTGTCAGTTGACCACCAGGTTGTGGTCCTTCAATAACAAGTGGGCTCAGGTTAGCGCGTGCCAGATAGATTGCTGCTGTCAGTCCCGCAGGACCAGTTCCAATAATAATTGATTTATACATGTATAGTTCCTCCCCCGGTTTCTACAAAAAGGTTCGACTCTCCAGCATCAAAAGCAAACGCCTTTGCATACACTAAAAATGAGAGCCCAGATCATGTCCACATGACTGGACAGTTATGACAATTGCCCTATGCAGAAACGGAATTCTAATTTATAATCATTCTAATCTGTTGTTCATTATGATCTCTTTTGTGTAAGGTGTCAATGCTCTGCAGCGATTATGAAGAAGTCTTCATCAGGAGGGAAAATAGAAGCATGAACGAAGCACTCATTGGCAGCTTTATTTCAGCCATGTCCACCGGCCTTGGTGCCATACCGATTTTATTTATGCGCAAAGTAACACATCGACTCCGTGATATTTTGCTTGCCTACGCAGCAGGTATCATGACCTCTGCCTCCGTGTACAATCTCATTCCTGAAGCACTCGGTCAATCGAACCTTTTTGTACTGGCTGTTGGCATTTTGCTCGGTAGTATGGTTCTACTCGTGCTAGAGATGAAGATTCCGCATGTGGATCTGGAGAATCCCGAGAAGATGCCATTCAAAATTGAAGCCAAAGCCTTCATGATTATCGCAGCCATAACAATGCATAACTTGCCGGAAGGACTATCCGTTGGTGTTAGTTACGCTAGTAACGATGCCAGTTTAGGTAACCTGATCGCGCTGTCCATTGGTTTGCAAAATGCACCTGAAGGTTTCCTGGTCGCGCTTTTCCTCGTTAATCAGAACATTGGCCGCTTCAAAGCGTTGGGTATTGCTACACTTACGGGAGCCGTTGAGATTATTACAGCCATGATCGGATACACGCTTAGCAGCCTGGTTGAAGGTCTTGTACCGTATGGTCTGGCATTTGCAGCAGGAGCAATGATGTTCATTGTCTACAAAGAGTTAATTCCCGAAAGCCACGGGGATGGCAATGCACGAGTCGCAACCGTCTCATTCCTACTCGGACTCATCACCATGATTGGTCTGACTGAACTTTTTTAGTTCCACACATAACACATCTCATAAACGTAAAACGTATAGATGAGATCACAAAAAGAGAACCCCATCCAACAGCTCACCGCTGCCGATGGGGTTCTCTTTTTGTCCATAAATGAAGATTCCATGAAATAGTTGGAATTCATTGTAAGTGATCACACATCATCGAATCAGGATTGAAAGGATAATACCGTTTGATGGCCTAACGCAGCAATCTAAGACCGTTCAAGATTACCAGAATCGTACTGCCTTCATGCCCCACAACGCCTAGAGGCAATACTACATCCTGAAGGAAGTTTCCGGCAATTAATGCAAGGATAACGGTAATCGCAAACACCATATTTTGCTTAATAGTCCGCTGCGCACGTCGAGCTTGCGCAATCACCCATGCAATTTCTTCAATACGATCATTCATCAACACAACATCAGCTACTTCTAGTGCCGTACCACTTCCCGATACCCCCATGCCCATTCCTACCGTCGCTGCGGCAAGCGCAGGGGCATCATTAACGCCATCACCAACCATCAACACCTGGCCATATTGCTTGCGCAAAATGTGAATCTGTTTCACCTTATCTTCTGGGAATAGATCCGCATAGACGATATCTACTCCAGTTTCACGTGCGATAACAGTAGCTGCCTCTGCACGATCACCTGTCAGCATCGCTACATGTACACCCATCGCTTTAAGCTTTCTTACGGCCGCTGCTGCCTGTGGACGAACCGTGTCCCGCATAGCTAACAATCCTACGATTTCTCCATCTGCTGTTACGACCGAGACTGTCTTGCCTTCACCCTCTAGACGAGCACGTTCATCATACCAATGGGTATCCGTATCTTTATCAATCTCATCTGTTTTGCCAATTCTCCAATGCACATCATTCACATTACCTTCGATGCCCCAGCCGGTTAGTGCGTGTACCTGCTCCGCTTGCGGAAGTGCAATGTTCTCTATTATAGCCTGATCTACAATTGCGCGAGCGAGTGGATGCATCGAGAGATTCTCAATACTTGCTGCCGCAGCAAGTACTTGGGCACGGTCGTAAGCTTCTGCTGTTATGATGTCCGTGACCTGAGGTGTACCCATCGTTAATGTTCCTGTTTTATCAAAAGTAACCACTTGGGTCTGTGCGAGGTTCTCCACATGTGCCCCACCCTTGAAGAGAATTCCTCGACGGGCACTGCTGGACATTGCGGATAACATCACTGGCATAATGGAAGAGACAAGAGCACAAGGAGAAGCTACAACCAGAAATACCATCGCTTTATAAAACGCATCCCCCCACGTCCAGCCAAGCAATAGCGGTGTTCCTCCGATAATCAATAATGTCACGAGCACAACGATGCGAGCATAAATCCCTTCAAATCGTTCTATGAAACGTTGTGAATCAGGGACTTCCGCTTGCGCTTCCTCCACTAATTTAATAATTTTGCCAAAAAGAGAACCCTCAGCCGATTTGGTAACTTCGACATACAATGCACCTTCACCGTTCACTGTTCCAGCATACACCTCGTCACCCACACTTTTGTCCACTGGCAACGATTCCCCTGTAATTGATGACTGATTAATAAAAGAACTTCCACGATACACGACCCCATCAGCAGGAACCAGTTCTCCTGGTTTGACTAACAGTAAATCGCCAGGCTGTAACTCATCAATCGCAACAAGATTCATTTGTCCTTCCTCAATGCGAAGTGCTGTTTCAGGTTTCAGCGCCAGTAAGGATGAGATATCCTTATGACTACGTTCTGTCGCATAACTTTCCAAGGCTCCACTAAGTGCAAAAATAAAGATGAGCATTGCTCCTTCATTCCAGTACCCAATCGCCGCAGCCCCAAGCGATGCTGCAATCATAAGCAAATTCACGTCCAGATCGCGATCTTTGACGAGTGTCTCTATTCCTTCTTTTGCCTTTGTCCAACCGCCCAAAGCATAAGCCGCAATGTATATCATGATGGATATTGGCTGAGACCACGAAGCCGTACTCCACGCAATTAACATCAAGAGCCCACTGCCTAGTGCTGCTTGCATCTCCTTGTTCTGGAGCATCGCTCGAAAGTTTGGCCTACGACTACGGTTGGGGTCAGGCGTATTGGTTGAACTCTTCTCTGCCTTAACTTGCTTATGAATAGGTTGATGTATAGCTTGCATGTTCATCACTGTCCTTTCTGAATGTTGGAACGAATAATCTGGCTGACTTCGCCATTTCGTGTTCCAAAGATGAGTTGTATTGAGAATGAGATCCATTGTTAATGCCCTAAAAATGACACATGCTGCTGCGGGAACCCCGCAGCAGCATGGTGATCAAATGAGAATGATAATCATTTTTGTACTTATGCAATTATTTTTACCTCAACCAACTTTTGATTATTATATGCCTGTGATCAAGATTTGTAAATGAGTATTTGTACAGTTCTATAAAAAAACAAAAAAGCCACCGATCCATAAGGATGGTGACTTGAGGGATTGTTTTTGCTCTTAGAGGTCAATAAGACATATTAGTTTATCTGACTTCCAGCAGATATCTTCTTCATATATATTCATCATGAGCAGCTAAACTTCAACCTAACCTAGACGCTAACGCTAGCTTGTTGACTTGCTTTGATTGCTTGCTCCAGATCATACAAGATATCTTGAATATTCTCTGTACCCACCGATAAACGAATCAGCTCTGGATTAACGCCAGCCGCCGTCTGCTCATCTTCTGACAATTGCTGATGTGTTGTACTTGCTGGGTGAATAATTAGAGATTTAGAGTCACCCACATTCGCAAGGTGAGAGAACAGCTTCACGTTCTCGATCAGTTTGCGCCCTGCATCTACGCCACCTTTGATACCAAAGGTTAGAATTGCGCCTTGACCTCTCGGTAAATACTTCTGTGCAAGTTCATACGATGCGTGACTTGGCAGACCTGCATAACTTACCCACAATACATCATCATGCTTCTCTAGATATTCCGCCACCGCCAGTGCATTGCTGCTATGACGTTCCACTCGGAGGTGAAGTGTCTCCAGTCCCTGCAGTAGCAGCCACGAGTTGAAAGGTGAGATCGTTGCACCGAGGTCTCTTAGCAACTGCACACGTGCTTTGATAATATAGGCGATTGGCCCAACAGCCTCCGTGTACACTACTCCATGGTAGCTGGAATCAGGCTCAGTCAAACCTGGAAACTTCCCACTTGCCTTCCAATCGAATTTCCCACTGTCCACAATAACGCCACCAATGGATGTCCCATGACCCCCAATGAATTTGGTTGCAGAATGCACAACGATATCCGCCCCATGCTCAATTGGTCGAAGCAGATATGGGCTTGGGAACGTATTGTCTACAATCAATGGAATACCATGCTCATGTGCAATCGCCGCTACAGCTTCAATATCTAGCACATTCCCTTGAGGGTTACCGATCGTTTCGGCGTACAATGCTTTTGTTTTCTCCGTAATTGCTGCCCGGAAGTTTTCCGGATTACTAGAATCCACGAATTTTACGTCAATTCCGAGCTTCGGCAGTGTCGTGGAGAATAGGTTGTATGTTCCGCCATAGAGACTTGCCGAGGACACAATCTCATCACCCGCGCCAGCAATATTGAGAAGTGAGAAGGTGATTGCCGCCTGACCTGAAGCTGTAGCCAAAGCCCCAGCTCCACCTTCCAGTGCTGCAATGCGTTGCTCAAATACATCCGTTGTTGGATTCATCAGACGTGTATAGATGTTGCCAAACTCTTTCAATCCAAACAAATTGGCAGCATGTTCAGTGTCACGGAAACCATAAGACGTTGTCTGATACAAAGGTACAGCACGTGCATGAGTTGTTGGGTCTATTTCCTGGCCTGCATGAATTGCCAATGTCTCAAATGAAAGCTCACGTTCGTTTGACATAAATCTGTATCCTCCCTTAGGTATACGTCGCTGAATCTCTGGATGTACTCACTTGGTGGCGTATGTTTTCCATATTCTCTCACAAGATGTCGCATTTGAAAAGAATTATTTCCGATTTTTCCGATAAGAAATTATAAATATAGTATTCATCGTCTTTGGTATGCTAAAAAACCTTTGCTAAAGCAAAGGTTCCTTAGTCATTTTCATTCACTTTATTCCTACTGCGAATCGAATCTACAAGAGCTAACGTTTACACTCGTACGCCATTCCATACTTCACGTAGATGTTTAGCCGCAGGCACTGCCTCTTCCGCAGTCACACCTTCTAATGAAATATCAATATGCGGCTTATATTGCTTCAACAGTTCAAAAAATAACGGATAATCTAAAATACCAGCACCGGGTACAGGATTAATCTTCTCCCCTTGGGCATTGAAAGCCACGTCCTTGGCATGAATCACAATGATGCGCTGATACAGCGTCTCCATGACTTCACGCAGGAAACCCGCCTGATCAGCTACATGATGTTGTTTAATCAAGTTACATGGATCGAACAACATTCCCAGATTGGAGGAAGGAATCTCTTCAAACAAACGCACCATATGTTCACGCGTATGCAATGTGTGCGTCGACACAGGCTCAATCGCAGCATGAACGCCCCACTTCTCAGCCTCTTCCGCGATCTCCTCTACTGTTTCTCGCAATACATTCCATGCATGTTCTTCATACGTATCCGGATGTGTACTGAGATACGTGTCCAAACCACCCGTTTCCGTTGCAACCATACTGCACCCGAAATCTCTAGCATACCTTAGATGTTCCTTGAATCGATCAATATCTGCACGCCGGCTCACCGGATCGGGATCAATCGGATTAATATAACAGCCTAGCACTGCAATTTTCACGCCACGCTGTGCAAATTGATCTCCAATTTCATTCGCCAGCCCAGGGCTTAGCTTGCCATTCGCAGAATCAACATCGGAGAGTGCTTTGGCAAGCGCAAGCTGCACCGAATTGAACCCGTTATCTGCGATCGTCTGCGCAAGCAGTGCTGTAGGCTGCTTACCGAACGTATGCGCTAGAATACCAAGTTTCATCATTCTTGTCTCCTTTATAATCGGATGGGTGGAAACTTAGCGAGCGAGCCAGCCACCATCGACATTAAGTACATGACCATTCAAGTAGTCCGAGGCTGAAGATGCCAAGAATACGACCGGTCCTTTCAAGTCTTCTGGTGTTCCCCAACGTCCAGCCGGGATGCGCGCTGTAATATCACGGTACCGATTCTCATCTGCCCGGATCTGCGTTGTATTGTCCGTTTCCATATAACCTGGTGCAATTGCGTTAATCTGTACACCTTTACCTGCCCACTCATTCGCGAGCGCTTTGGTCAGACCAGCAACACCATGTTTACTCGCTGTATATCCAGGTACATTAATTCCGCCCTGATAGGACAGCATGGATGCAATGTTTATGATTTTGCCGCTACCACGTTCGATCATATGTCTACCCGCCAATTGGCTTAGGAAAAATACGCTATTCAAATTAAGCGCAATGACATCATGCCAGTCCTGCTGCCCATGATCCGCAGCCGGGGTACGACGAATGATCCCTGCGTTGTTCACTAGAATATCAATTTTGCCTTGAAAGGATAGTGCCTCTTCAAACACTTTAGACAGTTCATCCTCAATACTCAGATCTGCTTCTATAACATAAGCTTTGCGTCCCAATGCCTCGATAGCACTGGCTGTTTCCACAGGTTTGGAATAGGACACCAGGACAACATCGGCTCCTGCTTCTGCCAGCCCGATCGCCATACCTTGTCCCAGCCCTCCAGATG
The DNA here is from genome assembly GCF_036884255.1 of Paenibacillus tundrae. Taxonomy (NCBI): domain Bacteria; kingdom Bacillati; phylum Bacillota; class Bacilli; order Caryophanales; family Paenibacillaceae; genus Paenibacillus; species Paenibacillus tundrae. The sequence goes on from NZ_CP145605.1 coordinate 5,537,918, forward strand.
TTCCGGTCACGAGAGCAACTTGTCCACTCAAATCAAATGAGTTCATATGTGATTCCTCCGCATGTTATGATATGCAAACCGTAATTAAGTTAACTTTGATAATCCACTTTGACACCGCTCTGACTATATAGCGCCGCTGTCTCTTCATCTAGTCGATGATCGCTGATAATGCAATCAAGCTCTGAACATTTCGCAAAGGTTCTCAAGGCAAATTGCCCGAATTTATGATGATCCACAACGCCGTACACTTGTTGGGATGCTGAGATCATTGCTTTTTTCAACGGTACGAGATCACCTGTATAGATGGATAATCCGAACTCGGGATGAAGTGCAGTAGTGGAGATAAATGCTTTATGGATATTAAGCCCTGAAATAAAGGTAGCCGTGTCGTCCCCTACCAGCATATTTCGAACTCGCGCTCCCCCTGGCACAACCAATCGAACCTGTTCCTTCTTCGTTAACTCGGCAATAATAAACAGGTCATTCGTGACCACGGTCAAGGAGAGATTATCCATACGTCTCGCCATCTCTAGCGTCGTACTTCCGCCGTCCAATGCAACAATATCTCCAGGACGTATATAAGCAAGTGCCCGTTCGGCAATTTCCGTTTTTTCCGGATGGTGTTTCTCAATGACTCCGCGGCTGTTCAGAATACCATATTGGTCGTTCTGAGCCAGCATTGCCCCACCGTGCACACGGACAAGTAAACCCATGCTCTCCAGCTTGGCAAGATCTTCCCTTACCGTCTTACCCGTAACCTCCAGCAGTTCACTTAGATCACTAACGGTCACTTCCTGGCGTTGTAACAACGCCTCCATAATTTTCTCATGTCGCTTCAATGGATTCATCACAATCAACTTCCTATATAACTGAATTAAAATGACTAACCTGTCTCACATACAGTGTATTACTTCAGATCTTTCATTGCTACGCCGTCCATATCTTCGAAGGTTTGGTTCTCACCAGCCATCGCCCAACAGAACGTATAATTGCTTGTACCTACGCCACTGTGAATAGACCAGCTTGGCGAAATGATCGCCTGACGATCACGAACAACCAGATGACGTGTTTCGTTTGGCTCACCCATCATATGGAACACTACGCCATCCTCTGGCAGGTTCCAATATAAGTATACTTCGGAACGACGATTATGGGTATGTGCAGGCATAGTGTTCCACATGTTACCCTTGTTGAGCTCTGTAATACCCATGACAAGCTGACAACTCTGAATGCCACCCTCGCCTTGGTGGATATAACGATAGATTGTACGTTCATTCGAGCTTTCGATGCTGCCCAGATGGTTAGGCTGTGCTTGCTCTTGTGTAGCTTTTACCGTTGGATACGTATGGTGTGCTGGTGTTGATACGAAGTAGAATTGTGCTGGCTGAGCATTGTCGCTGCTCTTGAACAGAACCTCTTTAACGCCACGTCCAATATATAGACATTCCTTCGCACCAATCTCATAGCCTTGACCATCAGCGGTTACCGTTCCATGTCCACCAACATTAATGATACCGATTTCACGACGCTCTAAGAAAAAGTCCGTTCCAATATCCTTCAAGTTCACTTCTAACGCAATATCCTTGCTCTGAGGTACAGCCGTTCCTACAATATAACGATCCACATGGGAATATACGGTTACTAATTCATCTACAGCGAATAGCTGCTCCATCAAAAATTCCTCACGTAGACGAGACGTATCATATGTTTTTACTTCATTAGGGTGTGCAGCGTAACGGTTTTCCATGTTTAATCCATTCCCTTCGTCATTTGAATGATGTTCATATATGTTCATTTTAGTTCATTTTATATCTTTTGTGTACCTTTTTTTCAAAATAAAACAACCAATGTAGCTAAATATGTACATTCATCTTAATATCCGTATCCATACAACCTCACAAGTTTGACTTGTTCAATCAATCGATCCGTTCGATGGAATCACATGAAGCTAGATAAAACGGTTCGAGTTTTAGGCGAAAAACTCCAAACCAAAAAAAGGGATTCCCACGGTCATAGATAGACCGGGAAATCCCTTTTGAATCTGAAACTTAATGTGCAACGGCGTTATTAAGCATGATCCAGATCGAGCCGATAACGATGGTCATCATCATCAGAAGCCCGAAAATGAGAGCCATAACATTCCAGCGTGGTTTCTCTGTTTCACGAATATGCATGAAGAAGAAGAGTTGAACCACAAACTGAAGTGCAGCTGTACCAAGAATAACAACCATTGTTCCTGTTTTACCCATCATGTCGTTCAGAACAACCACCAGCGGGATGATCGTTAGAACGATAGAGAGAATAAAACCGATGACATAGGACTTCAGCGAGCCATGTTGTTCATGGCCATGGGAATCATGTGTGTTGTGCTCTGCCATCTACATCACCCCCATCAGATAGACGATGGACAGAAGGAAGATCCATACAACGTCCAAGAAGTGCCAGTACAAGCTGATTACGTTGATTTTACCGCGAGTTACATCGGTAATTCCACGTTTTTTCAGTTGGAACATCAATCCAATCATCCAGATCAGACCGAGCGATACGTGAAGTCCGTGAGTACCCACCAAAGTGAAGAATGCGCCAGAAGCAGCACTCGTCGTGTAGCTGAATCCTTCGTGAACCATCTCAACAAACTCATAAATCTCCAGTGCAAGGAAGCCTGCGCCCAGAACGGCTGTAACGATAAGCCAGTTAATTAACTGTTTAACTTTACCTTGGTTCATTGCCAGAACAGCAAGTCCGCTCGTAAATGAACTTGTGAGCAAGAGGAATGTTTCAGCAATAACACCAGGCATTTTAATCAGTTCAGACAAAATTGGTCCGCCCGCCGTATTGTCGCGCAACACAATGAAGGTTGCGAACAATACGGAGAACAAGATTACGTCGGAAATCAGGAAGAACCAGAAACCGAGAATTTTCATTTCCTGTGGATCATGGTGGCCATGGTCATGACCATGTGCATGATTCTCACCGTGCTTAGCGGCTGCTTGAGCCATCTATACCGACCCCCTTAACGACGCTTCGGTACGCTTAATTTCGTCAACCGGAATGTAATAATCCGTGTCGTATGAGAATGAACGGGCGATCATGCAGATACCTACGCCGGCAAGTCCGAGAATCGCCATCCACAGCCATCCGAATACAAAGCCGAAGCCGGCGATGAACCAGAAGACAGACATAACGAACGGAATTCCAGAGTTTTTCGGCATATGAATCGGCTCGAGTTTTTGCTCTGGCGGATAGATGCCTTTAGCACGACGTTCTTTCTCTTCCCACCACTCATCAATATCATCTCCGCGAGGTGTAACAGCGAAGTTGTACTCAGGAGCCGGTGAAGGAATCGACCACTCAAGTGTACGAGCATCCCATGGGTCGCCAGAAGCTTTGAGTGATTTGTATTTGCGAATACCGTCTGCGATTTGTGCAACTTGGAACAAGAATCCGACACCCATCAGGAATGCACCAATCGTAGATACGAAGTTCAATTCCCACCAGCCAGTGTCCCAGCCGTAAGTGCTCAGACGACGTGTCATACCCATTAGACCGACAGCGTACTGCGGCATGAAGCAGACATAGAAACCGATATTCCAAGTCCAGAATGCCCATTTGCCCAGTTTCTCTTCAAGTTGGAAACCGAACATTTTAGGCCACCAGTAGTAAAGACCTGCGAAGTATCCGAATACAACGCCACCGATCAATACTTGGTGGAAGTGGGCAATCAAGAAGTAACTGTTGTGGAACTGGAAGTCTGCAGGAGCAACGGACAACAGAACGCCCGTCATCCCCCCGACAATAAAGCACGGGATAAAGGCAAGTGTCCACATCATTGGCGTTGCCATGCGAATTCTTCCTCGATACATCGTAAACAACCAGTTAAATATCTTAACCCCTGTTGGGATTGCAATCAACATCGTGGTTACTGCGAAGAATGCATTCACGTCCGCTCCGGAACCCATCGTGAAGAAGTGATGCGCCCATGTGAAGAAGGACAGGAAGCTGATGATCAACATCGCGAATACCATCGATTTGTAACCAAACAGTTTTTTCCGCGAGAACGTACTTACGATCTCGGAGAACACACCAAATGCCGGCAAGACGACAATGTATACCTCAGGGTGACCCCACATCCAGATCAAGTTGATATACATCATTGGGTTACCGCCCAGATCAAGTGTGAAGAAATGCGCCCCGGCAAACCTGTCGAGGAAGAGCAATGCAAGTGTCACAGTCAAGATCGGGAATGCAAACAAGATAATAATACAAGTGGAGAATACTGACCATGTGAACATCGGCAGCTTCATCCAACGCATACCTGGCGCGCGCATTTTAATGATGGTAACCATAAAGTTGATACCGGTAGCCAGGGAACCAATACCCGATATTTGGATACCCCATATATAGAAGTTCTGTCCTACCCCCGGACTGTGCGACAGCTCCGATAGAGGCGGATAACTCAGCCATCCTGCGTCAGGTGAGCCACCAATAACGAAGGAAAGGTTAAACAGCATTGCTCCTAGGAAGAACAACCAGAAGCTCAGTGCATTCAAGAACGGGAACGCAACGTCTCTCGCTCCGATCTGAAGTGGCACGATAACGTTAAATAAACCAAACATAAATGGCATCGCCATGAACAAGATCATGATCGTACCATGAGTTGTAAAGACCTGATTATAATGCTCAGGGTGTAAGAAATCCATATTAGGCATTGCTAGCTGAAGACGCATCATCAGCGCATCCACACCACCACGGAACAACATGATAATGGAAGCGATGATATACATAATACCGATCTTCTTGTGATCGACAGTAGTTAACCAGTTACGCCAGAGCCAGCCCCATTTTTTAAAATAAGTTAGCACCGCTACAATAGCAATCGTAGTAATACCAATTGCTACCATCGCACCATAGATGAGTGGATCACCGGTTACGAAAAACTCCGATGCAAACTCCTTAAGTCCCTCTAACATTGGGGGCCTCCTTTCGAATCTTTAGTTAGCACTCTTGTCCTCATCTTGATTGGACTCTTGAGTGGCTTGATTAGCTCCAGCAGCTTCACTTGAGCTTCCGTGCTTACTATGAGCTCCATTACCATCTACAACATACTTAGTTACGATATTCTGGAACAGACCTTCTGGGAAGGCTGAGTAATAAGCAACATTGCTTGTTCCAGGCTGAGTAAGTGCATCGTATCCTTCTTGTGTCAACTCTTGGGAATTTTGCTTCACTTCTCTTACCCAGTTCTCAAACTCTTCGTCTGATGTAGCATTCACATCAAAACGCATTTTGCCGAAATGTTCACCTGTAAAGTTGGCGCCTGAGCCCCAATACTGTCCTTCATGGTCAGCCTGCAGGTACAAGGTCATCGCCATACCCGACATTGTGTAAATCTGACCACCAAGTTGCGGAATCCAGAACGAGTTCATTGGTGAATCCGCGGTAAGTTCAAATTTCACGGGCCGGTCTGCCGGAATATTCAACGTATTGACCGTTGCAATCCCTTGCTCTGGATACATGAACAACCATTTCCAGTCCAATGACGATACTTGGATAGTCACAGGTGCTTTCTCAGAAGCCAGTGGCTTCGAAGGCTCTAGATCATAAGTGTAACGAACTGTTACAATAGCGAGTATTCCAATAATGATAATTGGAACGGTCCACCAAATGACCTCAGCTTTGGTACTATGAGACCAATTCGGCTCATATGCAGCTTTATTGTCCGGTTTGTCGCGGTAACGCCATACGATTACTGCAGACAAAATCAACACAGGTACGATAATGACAGCACACAGAATAGTTGAAATAACGATCAAATCTCTCTGTGAAGCGCCAATCGGTCCCTTTGGATCCAGAACAACGTACTGCCCGCCTGCCAGCATTGGCCAGACAATCAATGCGATGGTAACCAACGTCAGGACAACCGGAATAATAATCCGGGCTAGCGACCTAGGTTTCTTGTTCATCTTGATCCCCTCTCCTTAAATTCGCTCATACTGAAAAATCAGTATACTACTCTATTCCTTCTAAAGATATCAGAAATGAGCAACTTTTTTGTTCTTGTTAACAAATTTGTCGATTTTACACCCTAAATGTGTGAATTTTTTCTCACAAATTACTTGCACACTTGATATTTCCGTATGATAAAACATCACATGTCACGTAAAAAAATAAAGCCCTTTGCAGTCTCGTTGAATAGGTCAACGAATCCGCAAAGGGCTATATTGACTGGATTCTGATTACTTATCCAGTCTTAGTATGGACGAATAACCTGCAGATTATAATTAATCCGCACCTTCGTCTTCATGACGTGTATGAACTAATCCGATCGCTTTTGCAATAACGTAAATGAATACGCTACCAACCAGGAAACCAATACCCACCATCAAGCCAAGATTACGGTCATTAAATTCATTCAAGTTGATCAAGCACATAACTACGCCTGTAATCAGCGCGATCCAGGCCAAAACTGTCATCGTCAAGACTGCGCGCCGCATATTTTTATCCTTGCGCTCCAATTGGCTTACCATTGCTGTCTTCGATGCCATAGTAAACACTTCCTTTTCCCTTTTTGTAAGTTATTTACTGATACCAATATACCACATTAGTATGATTTTTAGTCAACAAATGTTCAAATTTTATTCTCAATTTGGACACTTTATTTATCATTTACCTGTTGACAAAATATATATTTAACCTTCTTGTTATGTATAACCCAAAAATCACTGCTTCATAACAGGAATTGCAAACAAGCTTTTGAAACATTCGTGAACGACCTATAGTAGATTTTTATGTACAACTTTTAAAAGAAATAAAAAAACGGTGACTCCGTCTGATCGGAGCACCGTTTCATATGATTGCTTATCAAGACTGAATCCCGTTCTATAGTCCAGGCTACTTCATGTTCCTTGCATTTAGCTACGCGTTTCCAGCCAGTTGTTCTTAATCACATTTTGGTACCAATAAAAGCTTTCTTTCGGTGTTCTTACAAGTGAGCGGTAATCCACATGAATGAGTCCAAAGCGCATACGGTACCCTTCAGCCCATTCAAAGTTATCCATCAGCGACCAAGCCATGTAACCTTTGAGGTTAATGCCATCATTGATGATCCGATGAATCTGAGCCAAATGCTGCTCATAATAGGAGATCCGGCGGTCGTCATTAATTTTGCCATTATCCAGATCATCATTGATGCAAGCACCGTTCTCTGTAATGTAGACATCGACATTTCCATACTTTTGCAGGTAATGCATAAATTCATACAGGCCGCGGGATTCGATTGGCCAGCCAATATCCGTCTTTGTCAGCCCCATATCTACTTCTTCCGATTGCAGCACTCCTGCTTCTGGATTGAAGCGGTTGAGTCCCATTGTGTAATAATTAATGCCAAGCAGGTCGATCGGCTGAGAGATGATCTCCATGTCACCTTCCTGGATTGGCACAGTTGCACCAGCTTCAGCGAACCAGTCCACCATAAACTGTGGGTAGCTGCCTTTGTAGATTGGGTCGAGGAACCAATCCGTATTCAGCGCAATGGAACGGTCACACGCAGCCTGATCTTCAGGAGACTTGCTATAAGGCTCTGCCCAACATACATTGGGAGCAATCCCAATCTGTCCGGTGATACCCAAGCGACGGAAGGATTGGACAGCTTTGCCGTGAGCAACGAGCAATCCATGAGCAACGTTGATTGACGTTTGCAGATCACGATTTCCTGGCGCATGTATCCCTAATAGATTGGACAAGAAAGCAATACACCACGGTTCATTAAAGGTCAGCCAGAAATTAATTTTTCCGGAAAACTCTTTAAAAATCACTTCGGCGTATTTCACAAAGGCGTCTACCGTTCTACGATTGCCCCAACCCCCGTCATCCTCCAGCGTTTGCGGTAGATCCCAGTGATACAACGTGCAGAACGGTTCAATTCCTGCTTCAAGCAGTTTATCCACGAACCGATGGTAGAAGTCTAACCCTTCTCTATTGATCTCTCCATCGCCATCCGGAATAATACGTGGCCAAGCAATCGAGAACCGGTATGTGTTAATGCCAAGCTTTTTCATTAGTTCGATGTCTTCTTCATAGCGGTGATAGCTATCACAAGCAATATCCCCGTTATCTCCATTAAAAACTTTACCGGGTGTACGGGCAAATGTATCCCATATGGATACCCCACGCCCACCTTCCTGTGCTGCTCCTTCGATCTGATAAGAAGCGGTTGCCGTTCCCCAGCGGAAATCCTTCGGAAATTGAAAAATAGTCATCGTTTATTCCTCCGTCTCTGTTGACACACGAACCGTCTGCCCGCTTGTCATCCGTATTGTCGTTACGTAATCACCTTGCGCCGTACTCTCTGACATGCTCTGCTCATGCCCTTCAATGCTTACAGGATAAGCACTACGAAGCGTTAGTGAACCACTGTGGTCTGCAGTAACTTCAGCTGTCACTAACTTACCGTTCTCCCATACCATAGCCACCGTATAAGCCCCTCGTGCACGTAAGCCCTTCACGCTACCACTCGCCCAAGCTTCAGGCAGTGTAGGCAGAAGGTGAACCTCTCCCATGTGACTTTGCAGTAACATCTCAGCAATGCCGGCCGTGCCTCCAAAATTGCCATCAATCTGGAACGGAGGATGGTCATCAAACAAGTTGGGGTGAGTGGATCGCGCAAGCAAAGTACGCACAAATTGATGTGCATGCTTACGATCCAACAGACGTGCGTATAGATTGATCAGCCATGCACAGCTCCACCCCGTATGGCCGCCCCCTTGTGAAATACGACGCTCAAGCGATACACGTGCGGCTTCAACAAGCTCAGGTGTATGCACTCGATTGATCTGATCCCCCGGATACAGCCCATATAGATGGGATACATGGCGATGTCCTGGCTCTGATTCGGCAAAATCCTGGAACCATTCTTGCAGCTGCCCCTCGCTACCAATCTGGAAAGGATATAGCTTGCTCTTCGCCTCTGAGAGCTCCTGTGCTAATTCCGAATCTAACCCAAGCTGCTTCGCAGCAATGATAGAGCGGTCAAACAACTCTCGAATCAAGCTCATATCCATCGTTGAAGCCATGGATACGCTTCGAGCATCCCCTTCCTCAGTCAAGAACTTATTCTCTGGTGAGGTAGATGGAGCCGTAACCAGATAACCGCCTGGCCCCTCAATAAGCCAATCTAAACAGAATAGAGCTGCTTCCTTCATGATTGGGTATGCACGATCTGCCAAGAATTGCTGATCTCCTGTAAACAGATATCGCTCCCACAGATGTGCGGTCAGCCATACACCACCCATTGGCCAGAATGCCCAGCTAGCATCGCCTCCTGTAGGCGTTGATGTTCTCCATATATCCACATTGTGATGTGCAGTCCAGCCACGAGCCCCATAGTGGATACGAGCCGTTCTACGTCCTGTCTGGCTCAAATCATCCAGCATTGCAAATAATGGGTCGTGACATTCACTCAAATTACAGACTTCGGCAGGCCAATAATTCATCTCCGTGTTGATATTCGTCGTGTAATCACTGTGCCACGGCGGCTCGACCTGATGGTTCCATATGCCTTGTAAGTTGGCTGGTTGCGTACCAGGACGTGAGCTTGCCATGAGCAGATAACGACCATATTGAAAATACAGAGCCTCCAGTCCAGGGTCTTCCGCCCCTTCTTGATAAGCTAGCAATCGCTCATCGGTAGGCAACTCTCCATTGCTTGTCATGCCTAGATTCAGATCAACTCTTGCAAACAACGCCCTATGATCCTGCTCATGGCGTTTCCTGAGCTGCTCAGGATTGAAGGACTTGGCTTTTGCGATGACCTCATGACATGTCTGCTCTAACAACACGCCTTCTTTCACTGGCATGACATCATAACGTTCAAATGACGTTGCAGCCGCCAGGTAGAACACAACCTGATCTGCTCCTAGTACACGCAGATTGCCCTCTTCAACCACAACCTGAGCCTTGCTGCCTACGGTACTCACACTCACACTGATAGCATAAGCGGTTCCGCGGTCATCTTCATAAATGACGGATTCAGGATGATCCCGGAAATAGTTCGATTCAACATGACTGGCACAACGACTGAACAATGTCACGCCCTCTTCTGAGATTTGGGAAGTATATGGATGTGGGCTGTCTAGTGAAAGGCTAACGTTCACTGCTCCCGCCTGGTCGGCTGAGAGCGTACATACCATTACATCGTCCGCAGCACTCGCATACACTTCACGTTTATAACGAACACCATCACAGATATAATTTGTCGCTGCAATCCCAGTTTCCAGATCAAGCTCTCGTTCGAATTCCTGTACAGGGCTTCCATTCGGCTGCTCCTGCTTCAATAGGAAGTGTCCCATTGGCTGGTAAGCTTCAACATCCCGCCCTAACATTTCACGGTTCAACAGTTCTTCTGCTTCACTATACTGTCCTGCCATAATGAACTCACGAGTCTTCTTCAGATATCGCTGACTGCTGTACTGTATTGTGTCGCGCGGGTATCCTGACCATAGTGTGTCTTCGTTCAGTTGAATGCGTTCTTCCACATCGCCGCCGTAGACCATCCCCCCAAGACGCCCATTTCCTATAGGAAGTGCCTCTTCCCAACGGGTTGCTGGCTGACGATACCATAAACGGTTCGGCTGTGTGTTCTTCGTTAGTGAGGTCATTACATAGCTCCTGTCCCTGAAGTAATGTTAATCTAGTTTGATTTCATAAAACGTTTTCGGAAATGCGTTAACGACACTAATCTATTCGTAAATTCGCCTTCTATGCTACTACATTCCAAGCTCATTTCAAATCAATCTGAAAGTGCTTACAATAACAAAATTATAGGAGATTTCACCTTTAGCGTCAATGTAAAACATCACAGTAAAATGAAGAAAAGACCCTTCATTCTAGGGTCTTTCCCTCGGTTCTTTGCCTTTCAACTAAGACGTATTATTTAACGTCTTTACCTGTCCAGAGTGCTACACGCTCTTTGACCCAAACCGTGTATTGTTGCTCCATTTCTACTGCACCTGCCCGATCAAGTTCTGCGAGGAAATCATCGTAAACTTTATCGAAGTTTTCTTTTTTAGCAAGCACCGCTTCTGGGATACGTTTACGGATGATGTCCTGTGTTTTCTGGTACTGCACGTTGTAATCTGTATCCGATGGAACTGGCATGTTGTACGCCGCGCCCCACTCTTTAACCTCGAACTCATCCTCAGAAGGGAAGAAATCCTTCCAGGTTGTAATTCCATACGCTTTTAATGTTTCTTTCTCAGCTGGAGTATAACCCGCGATGATCTGCTCCGGGAATCTCGTTGTGTAATAATTGTCCGTTGCATCCTTCACACCGTCTCCGTATCTTGCACTAAAGATCGAGTACAGCTCAACCCCTGTTTCTTTGGTGAATGCAGCATTATCGTTCGTTTTGCGATCCTGAATCTCTTCAGGAATGACACGTTTGCCATCAACTACGTTGTAGTGCTTACCTTCAATACCCCAGTTTCTAAGTACTTGGCCCTCATCAGAAGCAAGCCAGTCGAAGAATTTAATGATGCGAACTGGATCTTTCGCTGATGTTGAAATCCCGATACCATAACCATCAAATCCTGTTGGTTGGAACGTCGTATCTTTCAGATCCTTATTCAACATGACAGAGAAGTGAGCATAGGTACTATCATCTTTGCCTGCAGCTTTCAGAGCATTCTCAGCGTCTGAATATCCCCACTCTGCATCGATGAGACCCAGCACACGTCCACTGGCAATTTTGGATTTATATTGGTCTTCTTTTTGAACAAATGTATCCTTATCGAGCAATCCCTCATTGTACATATGGTTCAACCAACGGAAATATTCTTTTTCAATCGGACGTTTAACATGCAGCATCGCTTCATATGTCTCTGGATCGATGTAATATTCTCCATCATTGCTGCCACCCGTTGTTGCGGAAGCTGGGTTGGTAACTGTAATCATAATCTTCCAATCGTCCGCATTGAGCGACAGTGGAATGGTTGGTTGACCATCAATTGTTGGGTGTTTCTCAACATATGCACGCAGTACATTTTCATAATCCTGCAAGGTCTTCACTTCTGGGTAACCAAGCTCTTTCAATACCTTTTGCTGAATCTCGAATCCGTCTGTTGCGTCAAACGCAACGTTATCTACACCCATATTCGTTGGCAGCGTATAGATCGCTTGATCTTCCAAGCTATACTTTAGACGATTCATCTGTTCGCCATAGATCTTCTTCAAGTTAGGAGCGTGCTCTTCGATCAGATCCGTCAGATCAAGCATAGCCCCTGCATCAACAAGCTTGGACAAATTCCCTTTTGGATAAATGATATCCGGGTAATCTCCACTTGCTGCCATCAAGGCGATCTTCTGGTCACCACCATTGTTTACATCATATTCCGCATCAATCGTAACACCCGTCTGCTTCGTAATCTCCTGACCTACTTCGTCCTGCATTCTGTTCCAGTTAGGGCTGGCGTCAGCTCCGAAAAATGTAAATGTGACTGGATCAGTGCCTGTTGAACCCTCAGATGAAGCATCTTTACTGCCTGAGTTGCCACAACCCGCTGTAACCAATAGCGCACTTGCCAGCATCAACATTGCAAATGTCTTTGGTGTCTTACTCTTCATTTTGCCTCTCATCGTGTATATCCTCCTCGTTAGCCGAGCCTTGAATTGGTGCTGATATTGTTCTTATCTGATAAAAGCGTTTGCTGAAAGTGATTACAATAAATTATAGGTGATCTTAAATTTCTCATCAATCTGTAGAAGAACCCCTTCACAGGGGTTCTTCTAAGGTAATCCCTTATATCATTCGGTCTTCCATTCCGAATTACTTAACCTCTTCACCAGTCCACAGTGCTACACGCTCTTTAATCCACACGGTGTATTGTTGCTCCATTTCCACTGCACCATTTCTGTCAAGCTCAGCAAGGAAATCATCATACACTTTGTCGAAGTTTTCTGGTTTAGTCAGAATCGCTTCTGGGATACGTTTACGAACGATATCCTGTGTTTTTTGGAATGTCACGTTGTAATCTGTATCCGAAGGAACAGGCATGTTGTACGCTGCACCCCAAGGTTTCAATGGCAGTTCTTCCTCAGATGGATAGAATTCTTTCCATGTTGTGATTCCGTATGCTTTCAACGTTTCTTTCTCAGCTGCAGTATAGCCTGCTACGATCTGCTCAGGGAAGTTCGTTGTGTAGTAGTTATCAGTGGAATCTTTAACACCGTCACCATATCTTGCACTAAATACGTTATACAATCCAACACCTGATTCTTTCGTGAAAGCAGTGTTGTCATTTGTTTTGCGATCCTGAACATCTTCAGGGATTACACGTTTGCCATCTTCCACTTTATAATGTTCGCCTTCAATACCCCAGTTTCTCAACACTTGACCTTCATCGGAAGCCATCCAATCCATGAATTTAATAATACGTACTGGATCTTTAGCTTCTGTTGAGATCCCGATTCCGTAACCATCGAAGCCAGTCGGTTGGAATGTGTGGTCAACGATGTCTTCATTCAAGGATACGGAGAAGTGAGCATAAGTCGCATCGTCTTTACCCGCTGCTTTCAGCGCGTTCTCCCCATCTTGATAGTTCCACTCTTGGTCAATCAGACCCAATACACGACCACTGGCAATTTTGGACTTATATTGGTCATCTTTTTGTACGAATGTATCTTTGTCGAGAAGACCTTCAGCATACATGTGGTTCAACCAACGGAAGTATTCTTTCTCTTCAGGACGTTTGTAGTGAAGCTGTGCTTCATACGTTTCAGGATTGATATAGTATTCACCATCATCCGGACCACCTGTAGCTTGGAATGCTGGGTTGGTCACCGTGATCATAATTTTCCAGTCATCTGCATTCAGCGTCAGTGGAATCGTTGGTTGACCATCGATCGTTGGATGTTTAGCCACGTACTCTTTGAGTACATTCTCATAATCCTGTAGCGTTTTTATTTCAGGGTATCCTAATTCTTTCAACACACGTTGTTGAATTTCGAATCCACCCGTAGCATCAAATGCAACGTTACCAACCCCCATATTGGTTGGGATCGTATAGATCGCTTGATCCTCCAAGCTATATTTCAGACGGTTCATCTGATCCCCATATATTTTCTTGAGGTTCGGTGCATGCTCTTCGATCAGATCCGTCAGATCCAACATCGCTCCTGCATCAACCAGTTTGGACAGGTTGCCTTTTGGATAGATCAGATCAGGATAGTCGCCACTTGCTGCCATCAACGCAACTTTCTGATCGCCACCATTATTTACATCATACTCAGCTTCAATCGTAATGCCGGTTTGTTTAGTTATTTCTTTACCGATAGCATCCTGCATTTTATTCCAGTTAGGACTTGCATCTGCACCGAAGAATGTGATCGTCATTGGAGATGTTGTATCCCCTGTATCTACTGGTGTTTCTGATGCTGTACTGCCTCCGCAACCGGCTGTGATTGCTAATGCACTGGCTAACAGCAGCATTGCAAACGTTTTTGGTGTTTTGCCCTTCATGTGTAATCCCCCTTATGGATATAATGAAGCTATATTTTGTATAACAGGCTGCCCTGCACATACCTTTACGTGGCTGACTGCACTCGATGTGACCCTCTGACTAAACATTGTAAAAGCGCTTTCTGTTTTTTGGGTAAATGCCCGAACTGTAGATCGTTATCCCCTTAATCCAGTTTATTACCATTCACTCACTATCATGCTGGTTAGCAATCTAACAAGTCAATAATGAAAGTGCTTTCATATTTGAATCATAAATGTTGTTATTATCCTTGTCAATAGCGATTTTTTTTACAGAAAACGTTTTTCGGAAAACGATTTAATAGTTAAATTCCCTGGACATATTCATAAGATCTTTAACACTTTATTATTCGGATTATTAAAGTCGAACTTTGACTTCAACCCACTAGCTAACTCGGTTTTGGATAAATTACTAATGTGAAAATCACCGCAGGCTAATCCCCTCGATATGGTAAGCGCAGCCCCTCAGCCACGCCTACACTGCGTATCACAGGTCTTCTAACCACCAAACATTTCAAGTCAATGAATTATGCTTTAACAGCTCCGAGTGTCATACCACCTACAAAGTACTTTTGCAGGAATGGATAAACTAGCAAGATTGGAACTGTAGCGACGATGGTAATCGCCATCTTAATGGATTCCGGTGAAATCTGTGCCATCTGCTGCGCCATGTCATTGGCGTTACGTCCAGCGCTCGAGCCCTGTTGTGTACTTTGTAGTACCTTCATAAGCTCGTATTGGAGCGTTGTCAAGTTAGGTTTATTGTTGTTGTAGATGTACGTATCAATCCATTGATTCCACTGTCCTACCGCCAAGAACAACGCGATAGTAGCAAGTACTGGCTTACATAATGGAAGAATGATTTTGTAGTAAATGGTGAAGTCGTTTGCACCATCGAGCTTAGCTGATTCCTGCAATGCATATGGCAGACCGTCCATGAAGGAACGAATGACAAACACGTTAAAGGCAGAGATCATCAATGGGAAAATGTATACCCAGAACGTACCGATCAAGCTCAGGTCACGCATGAGGATATATGTCGGGATCAGACCACCCGAGAAATACATCGTCAGAGCGAGTGATACAGAGACAAATTTTCTAATTTTAAAATCAGGCCGGCTGAGCGTGTAAGCAATCATCGATGAACTCAGCAATCCGAGGAACGTACCAATTAGCGTACGGAGTACGGATATTTTCAAACCTGTCAGCAATCCTTCATATTGGAAAATCGTTTTGTAGTTCTCCAATGTAAATTCCCGCGGCCACAGATAAACTCCGCCACGCACTGTATCTGTTGAGTCATTAAACGAGATCGCCAGTACGTTCAGGAATGGATACAGTGTTACAATCAGCACCATGGTCATCGCGAGGATATTAAATATATTGAACACTTTATCGCCCCGTGTTGCATTGAATGCTTTGTTCGCCATAATGTCGTCCCCTCCCTACATGATGCTTTCTTTAGTGATTTTTTTGAACAATCCGTTCGCTGCAAACAGAAGAAGAATACTAACTACGGAGTTAAATATCCCTATGGCTGTACCGTACGAGAATCGTCCTAGATATATACCGTAATTCAGTGCGTATAGGTCTAATACTTCCGCATAGTCGGTGACAAGGCTGTTACCGAGCAAGAGTTGCTTCTCAAAACCTGTGCTAGTCAAGTGACCGATAGCCATGATGAACAGAACCGACATGGTTGTCCGAATACCAGGCAATGTTATGTGCCACATCTGTCTCCAGCGGTTGGCTCCATCGACACGAGAGGCTTCGTACAGCTCTTGGTCAATCCCCGTAATAGCCGCCAGATAGATAATGGCATTCCAACCGGTTTCTTTCCACATATCTGAAGCGGTTACAATGTACCAGAACAGGTTACCTTGCGCCATGAATTGAATTGGTTCGTTAATAATGTGAAGACCCATCAAGATGTCATTGATTACGCCTCCATCGGTGGAGAGCATTTTCGTAACGATCCCGGCAACAACGACCCAGGATACAAAGTGAGGAAGGTACGACACGGTTTGTACTGTGCGCTTCAAGAACACACCTTTAAGTTCATTCAAGAGAATTGCGAAGAAAATTGGCACGACAAAACCTACGACTAGACCCATGATGCTCATGGCTAGTGTGTTTCTTAGTACGAGATAGAAGCGTTCGTCACTGAACAATTCTACAAAGTGTTTAAAACCAACCCATTCTTGTTCACCGAACGATCTAGCTGGTTTATAGTTTTGGAATGCCATCGTCCATCCCCATAAAGGTAGATAGTTGAATACAAATACCCAAGCAACGAATGGCAATGACATGAGATAGAGAAACTTTTGTTGCTTAATGCTGTCCCAAATTCCGTTCCGGCCTTTTTTAGTAGGCGGATTGGGGTCACTGCTTCTTTTCGCGGAAGCGGATTTTTCTGTTAGCGTTTCCATCTCCGTTCCCCCTCCTCTGTTTTTATAAAACCATCATACTAGATAGAGCGTTTTCAAAATACCAGCTTGATTTTAGAGAAAATCATATAAAAATTAGATATACCCCTATAAAATCCGACATATTTGATTCAAAATCAGTTCATTTTAAGCATTTTAAATTCAATATATGAAATAAAAAGGAATTTACAAGCCAAAATTACAATTTCCGAAAACGTTTTTTCGAAATCGTTTACTTCCCATTTTTTCATAAAAAAAAGAGCCCTTTCAGGCTCTTCAAATTAGAGTGCAAAACGTATCGTTTGTAACTTCAATATGCCCAACAGTTCCCCCACAGAAATAGCCGATTCAGGTTCGAATCGATCACTCAGCAGGTACGATACGATCTCTTGAAACAAATAGGCTACCTCCGGGCGCTTCATCAGAGACAGATCGGTAAATGGTAATGAAGATACCAATAATTTCCCCTGTCCAACCCTCGCTTCAAAAGCATAGGTAAGACGTTTCGCTCTATGGAAGTGATCAATCACCTCAAGTAAGGGACTTACTCCGCGAAGCGTATCAAGACAGATCGCAGGTGTACCATTGACGAGGTGATACCACTGCCAATCCGAGGCATGATCGTAAGGGAAACGACCTAACATCGCGGTATGCTCCTTCAAGTTTAACCCCATCGTTGCCCCGGGTTGGGTAGCAAACATCAGATAATTCCAGAACACAGGCAAATACTTTGTCTCTACCGGATCATATAGCCCTTCTGATGGAGTCTGAATCCACACCTGTACTCCATTAACTAGATAATCTAGTACGTTCGGTGTAAGAGACTTAGCAATGACTAGCTGGAATTGCAAGCCTCTTCGTAATGTACTCCCATCTAGATGATCCACGTGATCGTGATGTGCCCCTAGCAGATGTGGCTGCAGCTCAGTCACACTGTTCCAGATGCGATGGGTCTGCTCATGTGTGCGGTAATGGGGAAATGACCAGCCATGCCATACATTCGCTGCAATCACCTTGTCATCTCCTGAACGAATCTCTGCTTCTAGCTTAAAGGCCGTCGCGTGGTCTGAAGGCGCATGTATCGTTACGTATCCAAGAGGCAACACCTCGCCTCGACCTACTTCTCCATAATGCCAATGTCCATCTTGTAAAACTACATGATTGCTTATCAGCTTCCAATGAACGATTGCATCCTTAATGGGCTGCTGTCCATAATGAGATACTCTCGCTTCGACTTGTATTGCTTCACCAGCATAAAACGTTCGCTCTCTACAGCTTAGGAGCAAGACTGTATTCTCGTTAAACTGTTGAAAATCTGCTGGCTCTGTAATCCCTTTACTGTCCCAGAACACATCCAGAATACCTGTCGTGGCATGCCCCTGTCCAGGAAAGTCACGGATATCCAGCAGCTGTATCCCCGCTGCATTCGGGGTACGACGCACTCGCTCCATCGCTTCTTTTAAGGAACGCACCAAATGTGCGCCACTCGCTTGCTGGAATTGCTCCAGATCCGCGGCTATGCCTTTACGAGTTAGAGACTCCTCAATCGGTGGCAACCAGCTAGGACGAAGAACGCCTGTATATTTCTCACGTTCCTCTGGACGCACGTACATCGTGTATTGTGCATGCTCATGACCAATTACCGGGCGATCAGTCAGCCGGGTCACCGCTTGATAATCAAGTGTTGTATCCGGCACGGCAGACAATTCGGATTCCAGTGGAGGATGCCAGTTCAAGGATTGGATATAGAAGTCCCCTTCCCGACCTTGAGCTGGGAGCTGACCGAAACCGGTATTATCTGTATACAGGCGAGACGGGTCAAGCGATTGTGCCTTTCTCACCAGTTCATTTAATTCCGGATGACCGTTAGATCCAATCAATTCATTTCCCATGGAGAAGAGTACAAATGAAGGATGATCGTGCAGCGACGATAACAGACCTTCGAGCTCGTGGGTTAGATAGGTCAACACTTCTGCTGGCGCAGGCTGTTCTCGATCTTCGAATAATCGTGACCAATGCGGAAGTTCAGCTTGCACCAACATGCCCTCTTCATCTGCTGCTTCCCAGAAAGGTTGCGGTGCGCTCCAGCCATGCAGACGTACATGGTTGAACCCGTAAGACTTGGCAATCTGAAATTGCCGGACATAGTGCTGCTTGTCCCAGACTGGATACCCTGTGAGTGGGAAAATACAGCAATCTACGTAACCACGCAGAAAAACCGGAATATCATTCAACATAAGCTTCTGTCCATGAGCCTGGAAAGAGCGAACACCAAATATTCGTTGTTGCTGATCAAGCTGTACCTCTCCATCATATAAACGAATCATAGCTTGATAAAGTGAAGGAGACTCATCTGACCACAAGGCAAGACCTGGTTCCTGTGCAAGGTTCAATTGCAATGGTTGAATCTTTGCGATCCGTTGCCCGTCTGCTTCTATTGCTTCTGTTCTTTCATCGTCCTCATGCTTCCTTAACTCCACCTGGAAGCTCTGATCATCGAGCCAGGTTCCATCAGGATGCCGAATCTCGACCTGTAACCGCAGTGCTGAGGACGTAATATTTGGGGCAATATTAATCGTTCCTTTGATCGTTAGGGTCTCCTGCTTGGCATCAGGAAATAGGCTCAATTGGTCGATGCGGTTCACCGGTATGCACTCCAACGTTGCTCCGCCTGTAATCCCACCCCAAGCAGTAGCTGTGTGCAAAGAGTGAATATGACTCCCCGCTAAAGGAAGCTTCATTGTGTTATCGACGCGCAGCTTCAATTCGTTCAATGATCCTTCTCGAATCCAAGGCGTAATATCCCATTCTTGTGCGTTAACCAGGCTGTCGCGTTCACCAACGTATTGACCATTCACCCAGAGATCCGTTGTCCAGCGTACCCCCTTTAATCGCAATATATAAGCACAATCCATATCCGTGGAAGCGATCTCAAAATTTCTTGTGTACCAGGCAGCTCCTTCGTACTCACGTACCTTCGTCCACGTATCCACACGTTGATAGCTTGGCTCTGCACCGTACCCCTGTTCTTCCCACGAGCCTGGGACTTGAATCTCCCCCCATGCAGGATCACCAGAGGATGGTGAAACTAGACTGTCTGTATTATCGGTAGCAAGGCAGAATTGCCAGGTTCCGTTCAGGTTATATGTTTGACGAACAGTATTAGGATCGAATGATTGCATCTGCTTGTCGCTCCTCGCCTTATCATTTACATTCAGTTTAAAAGGTACGTTCTGGGCTGTACCATTGCATAAACACGGAAGAGCATGGACTATCTCATGAAATGATAAGAACACCTACAGATGATCTACAGGTGTTCTTGTCAATATTCCTGAAAACGTTTTACAAAAACTGAACACGTACTAACCTCTCTATGTCTAACTATTACTCGCTCGGGTTTTCTCCAGGCTTCTCTTTGGATTGTAATTTAGTATGTTCTCTGGCGTGTTTGTACGCTGACGGAGATTCACCTACATATTTTCTGAACTTTCCGTGGAAGTAATCCACATTGGCATATCCTACTCTCGCGGCAACTTGATGTACCTTTAACCCCTCGTTCAGCAATTCCTTCGCCTTCTCCATCCGCACCTTATCCAGAAAAGCATTAAACGACTCTCCTGTATGATTTTTGAACAGTTTCCCCAGATAACTACTATTGTAGTTGAATACATCAGAGAGTACTTCTAGTTTCAAATTCTCACCGGGATTACGCCGGATAAATTCAATCATTTGTTTTAACACGGTATCCGTACTGCCCCCACCCATGCGCTGAATAAGGCGGTTCAGATGCTCAGCAGCCATCACTTGCAGGTCCCGCAGTGTATGCTGATGATATACCTCGGTAATTAACATCGAATGCTCCTGCAAAATAGACTGCATCTGCTGATTGGCAGCAGCAAGTTTATTAATCGCCAGAGAGAATGTCTGGGAGAACGCCGTCTTGATCGCTTGTTCTGTTCGATGATAGGGCACAATTCGATCCTGCATCTCACCAAGAACCCGCATCACCGATTCATGACTTCGAATATCGAGTGCATAGTACAGTTTGTCTGCGAGTTCAGCTTCATCCGGTTCATAACCGTCTGGTCTGGAGTCTTCAATTGAATGGATGTGATTCTCACCAATGACCTGATCATTCCAGAGCATCATTCGTTCTTCGGAGAACAAGAACCGATCAGCCAACATGGCGTTTGCCTGACGATAGGACTTCGAGATCTCTGCTGTAGATGGGACAGGCTGACCTGCTGCCACATACATGTGAATATTCCATTCCCCTAATAGACTCCTAAGTTCATCATGCACATTACGGGCTCCGTCGATAGAAATAATCGGCTCTTTGTACAGCAGCCCTAATCCCGAATGGAACGAAAATACGATCCCCCGCTGCTGCTGATCAAAGGCTTCAACCAGCTTGCGCTTAAGGGCACTCCCCCGCTGCAGATCAGGTGCAGCATGAATCTCCAGCAATATAATCTGATATTGAGGCCACTTTAGCCCAAGTGCATCTTCTTGAGTGGTGACAGCACCTTCATGATTATCAAAAAGCAGCGCTTCAATCTGATGCTCTCGATATGCCGTATCCTCACCGGCATGACGCGCATTCGTCTCTCGTTCTCGTGTCAGCACGACAGAGATACGCTGAAGCTCGCTAATGATCTCTTCCTCATCTACCGGTTTAAGCAGATAACCATCTACACCGAAGCTGATCGCCTTTTTGGCATAATCAAAATCCGCATACCCGCTCAAGATAAGAAAATGGGCATCTGCATGATGTTGGCGCACATCTTCAATGACATCCAAACCTGTCATGCCAGGCATCCGGATATCGATAATCGTCAGATCTGGCTTGAGCTCGTCAAAACGTTCTATCGCTTCACGACCGCTTGCTGCGGTACCGATGACTTCAAATCCATATTCTTCCCAGTTAATAATCGTCGTTAATCCCTCTCGAATACTGGGTTCATCATCTACCAAAAACACTCTATACATGCTGGTTCCCTCCTGCTGGCAAGGTGAAAGAAACCTCTGTTCCTTCCCCGTACACACTCTTGATCTGCAATCCATGAGGCTCGCCGTAAGTCAGCGTCAACCGCTGGTGTACATTGCGTAGACCGATTCGGCTCTTCTCCTGTTCCTCAGGTCCACAGATGAACTGCATAACCTCACCCAGCCGTTCTGGGGTAATGCCTGCTCCATCGTCCTTTACATGAACCTGAATTACTTCATCCATCGGATAGATGCTAATGTTCACACGCACCGTACCCTCTTTATTTTCTAGACCATGCACGATGGCATTCTCCACAAGGGGTTGGATGATTAATGGAGGTATAGAGATTTTCTCTACCTCTGGATGAATATCAATGACGAATGCGAGACGATCACCATAACGAAATTTCTGAATTTCCAAATAAGAACGTACCATTTCAAGTTCTGCCTTAAGGGTTGTTTTGCCGCTACCAATCTCTAAACTCTTACGCATAAGCTTGCCTAACAACCGCACAATATTGGCGATCTCCGCTTCCCCTTGAATATGGGCTTTCATACGGATGGATTCCAAGGCATTAAATAAAAAATGAGGGTTGATCTGGCTCGCCATCATTTTCAGTTTAATCTCTTTTTGGGCGATTTCCAATTGTGTATTCTGCTCAGAAGTCTCCACAACCTGGGTCATCAGATCATTAATACTTTTTACCATATAATTGAATTGTCTAGAAAGTTGCCCAATCTCATCATTCCCGTCAATACGTGATGTGACATTCAGATCTCCTAGAGCAAGCTTGTTCAGATGTCTACTAAGCCGCAGTAATCGGTTAGAAGTGAGAAATGAAATAATATACACCAGCAACAGTGCAATTACCAATACCAATATCATAAAACTCATACCAATCAAGCTTATTTTATTGGCATCCTTCATTATATTTTTGGTCGCAAATACTGAAATGACCTTCAGACTATTAATACTAGACGAGGGATTAAGCTCATCGATAACGATATTGGAAGGCTCGCCTTGAAAGTCAGCCTCTAAGGTGCCCTTCACTTGATTCTGCAGATCAATACCAAAATCGAGTTGATTCAACGTTTGACCCACCAGTTCGGTATTTTTGGCCGCAACAATATAACCCTGCTCGTCCGTAATCAACGTCTCAAATGGCTCTTGGCGCAATAACTCATTCAGCTCATCCTGATTAATCCCTATCATAAGAACACCTTCGGTACGGTATTCGGGAAAGGGAACCTTACGAACTAAGCTCAGTTTGTGTACTGGATTGTCTTCCTTATTAGGAATGTAAAACCATCCAATGCTCGTTGAAGTGAGTGCCTTCTGATACCAGTAGCTGTCCTTCGTTTGTTGATCCACCGGAATAATTTCCAAATTGTTAATCAACGTGGGGTTGGTAGAATAGAAACGGATTCCAGCAATTTCACGGTACTGACGCTTGTACTCCTGAAAATCCTTATATGCCAAATACGCCCTCGTTAGCTCCATGACCGATTCATATCTTGTATTCACAATTTTCTCCAAATCCTTGTTGAACATCAGGATGTTAGAGATATCCGTTGGCACACGTAGCAATGTGGCTGTCTGACTCTTGATTTTGTCCACGTTATTAATGGTCTGTTCGATGGCATTATTCAGTGCCTGCTCTCGAAAATATGCCGTGACAGCAAGACCAACGATTAAGACGGGAACCATGACGACGAGTACGTAGGAGATCAGCAATTTATGCTTCATTTTGAGATTATTCGATACTTGTATTAGCCTCTTTAACATGTCTGCACCTTCCGTCATCTTGTACAAGCGCTTACATATATAAGGGCAGGCTTACGACACCTTGCCTTCTTATATATCTTATCATACCACGGAAAAAGCCCTCATCAGGGCTCAATCTTACTTTTCAACCCAAAGAAAGTTGCTCGGTCTTCAAAATAAGGTCTGATAGCTGCACCTCGGAAAAGACCACATGGGTCACCGTAACAGCATACGAAGTGAGCTCTGTAATACAGGCTTCCACCTCGGCCATACTCGGTGTACACAACATAACCATAAAGCACGCCTTGCCTGCCACACGATATGCAAACTCTGTCCAAGGCAACTGACGAATATAATCAGCGAAGCGTTCATGCTCGCCGTTGCGTAGGGTCACCTCAATCATGCATCGAACCGTACATCCCAGCTTGGCTCGATCAATTTCCACTTGGTATCCCTTAATGACGCCTTCATCCTCCAGCCTGCGTACCCGTTCACTCACTGAGGAAGGAGATAAGTTAACCTGTCTTGCTAGTTCCCGCATGGAAAGTCGAGCATCTTCCCGAAGTTTTCTCAATATATGATAATCTGTGCGATCCAGGTTCATTTGTCTACCCAGGCTCCTTTTTCAAGACATTTGTCTTAGAGTATCATACATTCGCAATCATTTGCAGTGGAGAGCCACTTCAACCATACGATAAAATTTAGTTACAGCAATAAATCATCAGTATTTGTGCGTGTACAAAAACTTTGGAACAACCTCTATTCGTACATGTACTGTGTAAAACAAGTTTCTTATGAGGAGCGATCACATCATATGCCTATGATTTCTTATTCATCTAATGGCGAAACTGCCTTTCAACGTTTACTCGGTCACAATCCATCCATCATGCTACACTGGAACGCATTGGGAGATACCCTGGCTGGGGATCATTTGTTATCCGCCCAGCTCAAGGAGCAGGTAAGGCGAACGCTCGCTCATCGGAACGGCTGTATGTACTGTCGTGCCAAAGGGGCTCCTGATCCGAAACCCGAAGAGGCCGCCATCAGTATGGCGACCGGACTTGCGGAGTTATTTGTCCAGACGGGGGGCAATGTGGATTCTGCCGTTTTCCCCGTTCTGCGTGAACACTTTACCGACGCTCAGCTCAGTGAGCTCTGTGCCTGGATCTGTTTTACCATCGCATCCCAATGGTTCGGCGCGGCTCTTCAGCTTGAGGCACCGAATGAATCCGAGTAATTATGGACGTGGCGTCTCTACACCATTGAGAATCAATTGTGGATGAATGTCTGCACTTAGTGAGGCGGATACCGCACAATACTTCTCTTCTGCCATCTGGATCGCTTTCCAGATCCGGTAATCCGGGATATCTCCGTCGACTTTGAAGATCAGGTCAATGGAAGTGAAGCCTTTGGGCATCCCTTCACTGCGTGTACCTTGTGCCTCAATTTCAATAGACGTAATTTTGTCTAAGAAAGCGTCCAGAATCATCGTAATATCGATGCCCATGCAACCACCAAGACCTGCCAGCAGCAGTTCCATTGGTGTCGCTCCTTGGCTATCTCCGCCATAAGCAGCCGTTGCATCCATACCTACAGCGTAGCCAGACGGACCTTCAGACGTAAACGCGCGTTTGCCTTTCCATACCGTAGTTACATTCATGATGTCATCCTTCTTTCTTCATTAAAATTCAGTGATTTGTTGTAAAAACTTGCGTGTTCGTTCTTGTTCTGGATGTTCAAAGAACGCCTGAGGACTTGCTTCCTCCACAATCGATCCGTCCGCCATGAACACAATTTTGTTCGCTACATTACGGGCGAATTTCAATTCATGGGTCACCACAAGCATCGTCATGCCTTCCTGAGCCAGCTCCTTCATGACAGACAACACTTCACCTACGAGCTCAGGATCAAGAGCCGATGTAGGTTCATCGAACAGCATCACCTCAGGCTCCATCGCGAGTGCACGAGCAATAGCAACACGTTGCTGCTGTCCACCGGATAATCGGGATGGATAAGCATCCTGCTTATCGGACAGACCGACACGGTCTAGCAGAAGCTTGCCTCGTTCGGCTGCTTCATCACGCTTGATCTTTTTGACTGTGACCAGCCCCTCCATCACATTACCCAGCACGGTCTTATGCGGATAGAGGTTAAATTGCTGAAATACCATGCCCGTCTGACGACGTATTTCTAATACTCTCGCACGCTGTACACGCAGAGAATCCGCACTGTCTACCACAGTACCGTTCACTTCAATTCGTCCACCAGACAACTGCTCCAGACCGTTCAAGCAGCGCAGCAATGTACTCTTGCCTGAACCACTTGGTCCGAGCAGTACAACGATATCTTTGGCGTTCACATGTAAATCTATATTTTTAAGTACTTCATTATTCTCAAAACGCTTGCTAAGCCCTGTCGTTGTAATCATCGGTTCTCCTCCTTCGATCAGTAAGCCCGAGCGAGTCTGCGCTCCACTTGTTCCAGAATGGCCGAGAAGCCGATGCTCATGATCCAGTAGATCACACCGATCGCTAGATAAAACGGCATGTTCAGTGCATATTGAGAAACCAGTAATTGTGCCGAACGCAACAACTCGGTTACCCCGATTGCGGCCACAAGTGATGTTTCCTTCAGCATACCAATAAACGTATTACCCATCGGTGGAATAGCGATCCGGACAGCCTGTGGGAACACAATGCGTCTCATCGTCTGAGCCGGTGTCATGCCTGTCGCATAAGCTGCCTCTGTCTGCCCTTTGGGAACAGCTTGGATTGCACCACGGAAGGTTTCAGACAAAAAAGCACCTGCATTCAAGCTGAGTGCGAGACAAGCAGCGGTAAGTGAGCCTAAGGTTACCCCGTAGTCCACTAATCCGTAATAGATAACGAATAATTGCACGAGCAACGGTGTTCCTCGCATGATGGATACATAAAATCGGGCAATCAACCGAAGCCACATTGGCCCTTTGAGACGAGCTACGGCAACGATTACCCCAATGATAAAGGCAAAAAACATTGATATCACAGTTACATATAGAGTGTAATACGCCCCCTTCAAAAAGAAGGGGACATTTTCAAGTATCAAATCAAGTTCCATGGATCAAACTTCCCTTCGCCTTGCAGGTTCATTATTGCGCAGGCTCTTCATCAAACCATTTTTTGAAAATGGTGTTGTATGTGCCATCGTCCTTCATGCCTTTTAGTGCCTCATTCAGTGCAGCTACGAGTTCCGGATTGTTTTTACGAACTGCGATTCCGGCTTGGTCACTCTTGATTGGTTCGCCTACAGCTTTGATCTTGAAGCCATTTGCATCCACAATAGGTTTGAGCGCATACAGGTTATTGATTGTTGCATCGATACGACCTGCATCCAGATCTTTCAGGGAAGAGATAACATCGTCATACGTTTTGATCGTGAAATCGCCAACTTTGGGCAGTACTTCATTACGCAGATACGTTTCATCATTGGTACCCAAACCTACGCCGATCGTTTTTCCTTTGAAATCCTCTAACGTCGTAATATCGTTATTATCATTTTTCACAATGATTTTTACGGAGTTGGTAATGTACGGATCACTGAAATCCAGTGCTTTTTTGCGTTCATCGGTGATTGTCATTTGGCTAATGATCGCATCCAGTTTCTTGGATTGTAGACTTGGTGTCAGTCCAGAGAACTCCTGGGATACAAATTCAACCTCAACTCCCAGACGCTTCGCAACCTCACGTGCGATATCTGCATCAAAGCCATCCATTTCCTTCTTATCATTCAGGAAGTTGTATGGACGATACGTTCCCATCATCCCCACTTTGATAACGCCAGCCGACTTGATCTGTTCCAGTTCATTGCTCGCTGGTGCCGCAGCATCTCCGCCATTATCAGTTGTAGCTTTGCTGCCGCAAGCGCTAAGTACCAGCATGGTGATTAGTAGCAATGCCGTTAGCGTCCAGCCTTTGCGAGTTTTATTCTTACGAATGTTCGATCCAGTATTCATGTTGTGTTCTTCCTCTCAAGTCGTTATGTGGTTGTGCATACAGGAGCATGGTTATATGTGGTACTTAATGTATGGTGATACAACAGTTATCCCCATTATTCCCTGCTCGTGGCTGAAACATGTGATAGGACGTACTTTCATTTTCCTAATCAGATGCTCATCCTTATTTCAAAGTAAATGCTTCGGAATCAGGCGATGTCTTCATGTGCCTAACAATCCGTAAAATTCAAAGCTTGCTGCCTCCGCCGCGAGCGACGATGCTGTCATGGAAGAGAACGCGTTGTGCAGATCCTCTGAACCAAATAACCAGCGCGTTATCATGCCTTCAATCATGCTGACAAGCAATGCTGCTCTCAGCGGAATATCCATTGATTTTGGCAACATTCCCAGCTCCATGGCTCTCTCCATGTTGTGACGAAATGCCGTTTCCACCGCATTGCGTGTCTCCTCAACCAGACGGCGAACTGCATCTTCCGTAACGATGCCTTTGAGAAGTAGCTCCATGAAGTAACGATTGTTTGCGGCAAAAGAGAATAAATCGGTAAACAGTCGTTCCGAAGCCTTCACCATATCCTCTACCGTTCCGGCATCCTTGCGATATCCTTGTCCAATCGCTTCAAGAAGTTTCTCTCTGCCTGTGAGTACAATCTCGGAGGCAATGGCTTCCTTGCTTTTGAAGTGCCAATAGAAGGTTCCCTGAGCGACACCCGCTTCCCGAACAATATCGGAAATTTTGGTCTGATGATAACCCTGCGTTGCAAAACGCTCTAGTGCTATGCGTATAATCTGGTTCCGGCGGTCTTCGCCAGGTTCCAAAGTATTACCTTTACTCATACGTTTAACCCTCCCGATTGATCAGTCAGTCAGTTAATGTATATCCTATGGGATAACTAGGTTTTTGTCAATATAGTTTTAAACAATAGATTCATGAGAGAAGTTGAAGTTGTATGCATTTCTGATCATAATAGAGCATAGCCATGTTCTAGAGGACAGGCATTGTGAAGCAGGGCAGCTCACTTCTGCCATCTGCATTTCAAGGAGGAAGAGAATTGGACTTTATATCATCTATTATTATGGGCATCATCGAGGGTTTGACTGAGTTTTTGCCCGTGTCCTCAACAGGACACATGATTCTGACCGCCCACCTGCTGGGTTTATCGGAGGACAACGAGTCAGTCAAAACGTTTGAGGTGGTTGTTCAACTCGGAGCTGTACTTGCAGTTGTGGTGTTGTACTGGAACAAGTTTATCGACATGTTCCGCTTCACTGGGGGAAAACGAAGTTATTCCCGTCGTCTAAACCTTGGACACATTTTTCTCGCAATGGTTCCTGCTGTAGTCATTGGACTAGTCTTCCGGGATTGGATCAAAGCCCATTTATTCGGCCCTGAGACGGTACTGTACAGCCTTGTCATTGGGGGCGTTCTGATGATTGTAGCTGAACGCTGGAGCCACCGTAGTGAGCGCATCACTACCCATGATGTAGACGATATTTCGTATAAACAAGCCTTTGTAGTCGGGCTATTTCAGATTTTGGCACTGTGGCCTGGCTTCTCTCGTTCCGGCTCAACGATCTCTGGCGGTCTATTCGCAGGGATCAGCCGTGTAGCTGCAGCCGAATTTACGTTCCTCGTATCTGTGCCAATCATGATTGGTGCTACAGGATACGATCTGTACAAAAGTATCGATCATCTGAATGGCAGTGACTTCCCGATCTTCGCTATCGGTTTTATTGCAGCCTTCATCGTTGCGATGCTTGCAATCAAAACATTCTTGTCCATTCTCAAACGTCTGAGTCTTACGGTCTTTGCGGTATATCGCTTCGTTCTAGCAGCCGTATTCTTCATCATTCTAATGTAACGTCAAACATCGTAGCGAAATATAAATGGCGGTCTCATGTTCCTCTGGAACTGAGCCGCCATTTTATTTATGTGTTACATGTGCTAAGTGCTAAATCCAATAAATCGAGTCCTATGTATAGATGACATAGAAGCTTTTTTTACTTTTGGTGAACCTATAGATCTAGATTTAGTACCACTGCTTCACTTGAATTTCTCTTAATTTCTTCCGATATCTCATCTGCTCAATCAAATTATATCTATTCTGCTTCTGCTCCTCTAGCCGTCTTCTCACTCCTCGCATCAATAATTGATATCTTAGTTCATCATTACGACTCAGTTGATGCATTTCTTGAAAGATAGCTTTACTCATAGTAATCTCTGTTCACTCCAGTATTAGGTTTATACTACATGAGTTGAACCTATGTTCATCTTATGTCGCTTTAACATTGTACTGCTAGGGTCTAAACAAATTCTGAACACCTTTGGGAAGCAATGAATTGGAGTAGAACATTAAAAAAACACCTTCAAATCATGGATATGATTGAAGGTGCCTTATGTGTGTAGATCAGCTTTAGTTATACTTTGGATTCCAAGGTAGTCAGATATTCCGAAATTTGAGCAGGAGTCTTAGCCCATTTGCTGTGTAGGTGTGCGATTTTCTTGCCATTTTGGAAAACAAGCAAGCTTGGAATACCGCGTACCCCATTCTCCTCAGCCAAAGGCTGTAATTCTTCCGCGTCCATAGCATAGAACGTTTTGTCAGCGTGCTGGTCGACTACATCTCCGATAAAACGATCCAGGTTTTTGCAGTCAACACACCAGGTTGTATCAAACTTAATAACGGTTAGACTGTCTGAATTGATGGTATCGCGATATTGCTGTTCACTAAGAATTCTTTCCATAGATGTTCTCTCCCTTGTCTATATATGTTCAGCCACAGCATAATCATGTGTACCTGAAACGGAATAGTTAATATTTTAACTTTATTTCATTGTACCTTGAATAGTTACATTTGAAAATAGGACTTCCTATTTCTTCCTGTCTCAGCGATGCTGCTTGTACAGGTTAGCCGGATTCGATTCCTTTATTTGTTGGATCTCCGCTGTTGTGAGCGGTGCTGATGCTGAAGCAGCAATATTATGCAGCAATTGTTCTCTAGAACTCGCGCCAGGTACAACCGCAGCTACGGCTGGATGAGACAAGGCATATCGAATTGCCGTTTGAGTTAAACTGCGCCCGTCCGTAACATAACGTCCCAGCGTGTCCCGAATACTGTGAAGCTCAGCTGGCGTATAGTCTAGATAGCCTTTATCAACCTTAGCTGCGCCAGAATCAGCGAGTACTCCACTGGCGACTGGCCCGCGGGCGATCACACTAATTCCCTTTTGCTCCAATAAAGGCAATACCTCTTCCTCCGCACGGCGATCCACTAGGCTATATTGGTTCATGACACTTACAATCTGAGCTCTTCTCACATATTCCCGTATGACATTAGGCCGAATGGAGGAAATACCGTAATAGCGAATGAGCCCCTCTTGCTTAAGTTCTTCAAATGCCTCGATGGTCTCTTCCATTGGATCTTCAATGGTACCGCCATGCAGCTGATACAGATCAATATAGTCAGTCTGGAGACGTTTGAGACTGTCATGTACCGCCTGTTTGATATACGCCTTGGATGGATCCCATGCCCAACCTTCTTGACCTTGTATTCTTCGGTTCCCAACCTTGGTAGCTACAATAACCTGATCCCGGCGTCCCTTAATCGCTTGCCCTACGATCTCTTCATTGCGCCCCGCGTCATACAGATCGGCTGTATCGAGCAAATTCACACCGTGATCCAACGCTTCATGGATCAGGGCTACGGCTGGATTCACATCAGTTCCGAGCGACATACATCCTAGACCAATCTCTCCTACCATCAATTCGGATGAACCTAGACGATTTTTTTTCATATCTGCACCACCTCCCATAATTTCTGCAAGTATCCATTGTATCATTCTTCATTGCAAAAATCGCATCCTGCTTCTTGAAAAGTAACATCTATATATATCGAACTAAAGAATGTTCACACTTGCCACTCCGATGACAGAATAACCTTTGCGCTGTTATCGTGTAAATGGTTAGTTCAAGATCTAGCTCAGCAACTAACGTCGAAAAGAAAGTAAAGTGAACAGGCAAAAACCCGGACTAAGAAGCTCCGGGCTTAACATTGCGTGCTGATAGGATGAATCTATTTTATATCTATACGTTGTGGTCTTTTGCCAGTAGACGAACTTGAACCTTTCATCATGCCTGAGACTGTCGAAAATAACTTATCCCTTGCCTGCTTGTTCCTCATCAGATACGTTACGCCTGCACCGATAGCTGTCATGATAATTCCTTTACGTTTAGACATGTGCTCTTCCTCCTTTAAGGATAAATGTACATCGTGTCTTGTTTGAAATTTACCCGTTGTGCCGAAATCGAAACGTCCTGAATAAGCCATTGAATAAATAAAAAAATACGGTACATTCATCTCATATCTCACTTCAGACATAAATTATGCAAGTAATTATATAGGCTAATTGAACGGGTATGATCCACCATAACTTGTCCCGATCTAAACCCAGCTAAAGTGTTATGTTATGAAATGAAGTTGATTCGCAAAACGCACAAAAATTAACCCCCACATATGAATGCAGGGGTCATTTTGGACGTTAATCTGATGGCGTAGCCACATGAGTCATTTCTTCATGCTTATACGTTGAACCATCGGCTGTCAGATAAAAGTGTCCGATCGGATGAAGGTCTTCATCCAATTCGTAGACAAGCGGAATGCCCGTTGGAATGTTAAGCGCCATCACATCGGCTTCAGACATCTGATCTAGGTGCATGACCAATGAACGGAGCGTATTGCCATGAGCGGAGATAAGCACCCGTTTACCAGCCGATACAACCGGTTTGATCTCGTTGTCCCAATACTCCAGAACCCGCTTCGATGTATCCAGTAAGTTCTCCGTGCGAGGAATGGTACAACCCAATCGGGCATACTTGTCCTGATCTTGGACGTAACGTTCATCCGTCTCATCTAGAGCCGGGGGTGACACGCTAATAGAACGTCTCCACTCCATCACTTGATCTTCCCCGTACTTGACTGCGGTCTGTTGTTTGTTCAAGCCTTGCAGAGCACCATAGTGGCGTTCGTTCAGCTTCCATGTCTTCGTAATAGGAATCCACATGCGATCCATCTCATCCAATGCGATATCCAATGTTCGTATGGAACGTTTCAGTACCGAAGCATAAGCATAGTCAAAATCAAATCCCTGCTCCTTCAAAATCTTACCGGCTTTACGGGCTTCTCCGTACCCATCTGTGGTCAGATCCACGTCCGTCCAGCCCGTAAAACGATTTTCTACGTTCCACATACTTTGTCCATGGCGAATTAATACAACTCTGTACACGACCGTGAACCTCCTTCCATGGAAACATTACCCGCAAGTGCTACAGGATATACTTCGTTAAACTTTATTTATGACATTAATAATATGGTGCCATCATCAGATAGACTACAACACCTGTAGAGCTGACATACAGCCAGATCGGCATGGTCCAGCGAGCGATTTTACGGTGTTTCTTCAATTGATTCGTCCAGCCCCATACCAGGGTGAATAGAGCCAATGGCACAATCAATGCTGCCAGAATACTGTGCGTAATCAGGATGAAGAAATAAATGGAACGAATGATGCCTTCTCCACCATATTTTGAAGTTTCCGGGGAGAGGTAGTGGAATGACAAATACGTTACAAGGAATAACATCGTCGTCGAAAATGCGGCAATAATAAATCGTTTGTGTAGTTTCACATTGCGCTTGATAATGGCAATCAGCGCCGCTAGCAAGAAGATGAAGGTGAAGCTGTTGAATACAGCATTAAAACGCGGCAGTATGGTAATATCAAAGTCTACACTTCCCTTATAGCCGATCGATGGCGCGAAGAACAACAATAAAATAATGACATTGGCGAGAATGGAAATGGTGATGATAATACCTGCAAAATTTTTATTACTGGTCGGGGTAATTTGGTTCGATTGATTGTTCGAGTCCCCTTTGGCCTGTTTGCCCAATGTAAAATCCTCCTCATATCCTAACTTCTATGTTCTATGTCATTATATCTCGGCATTTGTCGGCTGTTAAGTGACAACACTCTGAACAAAAATGTCCACCACATGATGTTATCGTGCCCCACGGCGTAGATTCTAATGAATGAGGTGTGCTGGTTGTTTACCCTAGATTGTAATTCTGTTATAATTAATGTCATTAATCACATACGCGTTTAACAAGGAGGAGCCTGTCACCAAGGCCCCTTCTTGTCTTCTATTGGCATGTCAGGGTGCGGTTATCACTGCCCTAACATGCCATTTTTTTGTTTATTCGCTGGTATGAAGTCGCCTTGGTGAGGCAACCTATAAACGCTACTGTCGGAGAGGAGTACATGTATGGAATTCATTTTATCTCTTGCTTTGATTCTAATTTTCACCAAACTCGCGGGTGACCTATCGGTAAGACTTGGTCAACCATCTGTGCTGGGGAAATTAATCGTTGGTGTTATCCTTGGTCCTGCTCTACTGAACTGGGTACCCAAATCCGATTTCGTTCACTATATGGCCGAGATCGGAGTACTATTATTGATGTTTATTGCGGGTCTTGAGACGGATCTAGATCAATTGAAGAAAAATTGGAAGGCTGCTTTTGCAGTTGCTGTCGGTGGAGTAATTCTTCCTTTTATCGGTGGTTATGGAGCGGCTATTGGTTTTGGGATGACCCAGACCCATGCTCTGTTCTTCGGACTTCTATTCTGCGCTACCTCGGTGAGCATTTCGGTGCAAACGTTGAAGGACATGAATCAGCTCAGTTCACGGGAAGGAACGACGATTCTGGGAGCAGCTGTCGTAGATGATGTACTAGTTGTTGTTTTACTGGCTGTCATGATGAGCTTGCTCGGAACAGGTGCTGGAGATATTTCAATTAGCCTGCTTATTGGTAAGAAGTTATTGTTCTTTGTTATCATAATCGCTGCCGGATGGTTCCTTGTTCCACGAATTATGAAATGGATGGAGCCGCTGAAGGTAACTGAAACAGTTATTACAGCAGGGCTAATCATCTGCTTCGGATTCTCCTACTTTGCAGAATGGATGGGCGTTGCGGGCATCATTGGTGCGTTCGCCGCAGGAATTGCTATTTCACAGACAAGCTTCAAGCATGAAGTGGAAAGTAAGATAGAACCTATTGCTTACAGTATTTTTGTTCCTGTATTCTTCGTGAGTATTGGACTGAATGTGCAGTTTGATGGCGTTGGTTCTCAAATCTGGTTTATTGTCGTAATCAGTTTGATCGCCATTGTAACGAAGCTGCTCGGCGGTGGAGCTGGTGCTCTGCTCACTGGTTTTGATCGAAAGTCGTCCGTAGCTATAGGTGCAGGTATGATATCCCGGGGAGAGGTCGCACTTATTATCGCGTCAACTGGGCTTGCTTCTGGGCTGCTGGACTCCGAGTATTTCACCAGTGTTGTGATTATGGTTATTATTACGACTCTGGTAACACCACCACTGCTCAAAATCACGTTTAGTCGAAAAAAGGGCGAACGCAAGATTGAACAAGAGATTCAGCAAGAATCGAATATTTCTGGATAAGTGGTCGAGTCTTGGAGTGGTGCCCACGTGCACTGGGAGCAGCAAGGTTGCTTAAGTTTAAACAGGTGAAGTATTGAAAACATTCCTTAGTTAAAGCTATACTTGCTTTATACATTCAATATCGGTCGTGAAGCACACGCCGCTTTGATCCATTCTTCCCCTTCAACACGAAGGTGGTAGAAATGGGCGAAGCGGCATTTTGTATTTTAGTTTCATAATGACCACTTGATGCCCGCAGTATTTGAAGAGGAGATGGATATGTTGAGCATTGAATTCGATAAGGCTTATGATGAGTGGATGACCTCTCTATTGGAGAACGAAATGAATCCCAGAGTGCTTTCTAGAATAGAAAATGGACTTGAACATGGCACATTAGAGTTTTTACGTTCCGTTTGGTTTCCGGTAATGAAAAACTTTAACCATTTGCAACCCGAATGGGAGGTTCGTGACTTTCATAACGGCTTTCGGTATCTGGATCTGGCTTATCTGCCTGGTAACGGCATTAAGGGGAGTATTGAAATTCAAGGATACGGGCCACATGCCCGTGATCTTGATGTACGACGTTTTAAAGATTTATGCTGGCGGCATTGTCTACTAACCCTCGATGATTGGATTGTTCTGCCGATTGCTTATCTCTCTATTAAGGACGAACCGAAGCGGTGCCAACAGCTTGTGCTATCGTTCATGGGGAAATTCATAGCCACGGATATTCCACCATCCTTAACCTGGCTTGAAGCCGAAACTGTTCGTTATGCTAGACGTATCCTTCGTCCATTTGCTCCCACGGAACTCGCAACACATCTAAGAATCACAGATCAGCATGCTCGAAGAATTCTTCATAGCCTGATTAATCAGCAAATATTACATGTCGCTAGTGGTACTAAACGATATCGAACTTTTATCTTACGAACATGAGACACTTTATTTTGCAAACAATGGTCAGTCTATCCATTATGTATTGAACTCAGGACAGCCTTTTCTTACGAACTTGAGACACTTTATTTCTCCAAATATCTACCTATACATTATTTAACGAACTCAGGGCACCTTATTGAGCTCGTATGGAGTCAATCAGTATACTTTATCAGGCTTTTTCGTGAAATAAGGTCGCTGAGATTCGTTACAAGTTCAACATTGCTCAAACACAGGTATTAAGCTCGCCTGAGTTCGTTAGAATTTTAGAGATGGCATTGAAGGCGCTTGGGAGTAACTGCTATTGACTCAATTTGGGAATCATAACTTTGAATTGCTTAAAGAACTACCTTTAACTCTAGACGCAACCATGTAAGTTGAGATGCTTAGTGTTACTGCTTCCCCTCATTGCAATCACTTTTAGTTACTTCAATTAGTGGGACTAAACGAGTGCAAACCTATATCGATATCAAATCAATACCTTACGAACATGAGACACTCTATTTAGGTAGTATTGCTATCTATCCGATAGTTAACGAACTCAGGGCACCTTATTGAGCTCGTATGGAGTCAATCAGTATACTTTATCAGGCTCTTTCGTGAAATAAGGTCGCTGAGATTCGTTACAAGTTCAACATTGCTCTAACACAGGTATTAAGCTTACCTGTGGACCTATGTCAAGAAAGTAGACACTTACGCGACGGATTTGTCCGTAAATTTCTTCGCAAAACGAGCAGGGGAAAGATAACCTAGCGCACCATGCATTCGCTTGCGGTTGTAATAGAACTCAATGTACTGGTAAATGGTGTTATAAGCCTCTTCTGGATTCTTAAAACGAGGGTTACAGTGAATGAGTTCTTTCTTCAAAATACTGTGCCAAGACTCGATACATGCGTTATCGTAACAGTTTCCTCGGCGGCTCATACTGAGCTCCATACCATACGATTTCAGTTGCTCCACGTATTCTTTTGACGTGTACTGCGAGCCACGATCCGAGTGATGTAGCAGTCCTGGAGCGGGGCGTTTGGCCCGGTAAGCATCATTCAATGCACCTAGCACCAGACTCGTTTCCATATGGTTGTACAGACGCCAGCCTACAATTTCACGCGTACATAAATCCAGAACACTGGCGAGATATAACCGGCCTCCTCGGCAGGGAATGTAGGTGATATCGGTGACCCATACGGTGTTCGGTTTGGACGTTTGAAATTGCTGGTTCAGCGTATTTGGTGCAATGGGATGATGATGGTTAGAATCCGTCGTTTGGACACGATACCGAGGAGTGTGCACGGAACGAAGATTCATTTGACGCATGTATATACTGACGGTACGGGAAGAGATTCTGTATCCTTCCAGATGGAGCGCATACGTAATTTTCGGACTTCCACACCGCTTCTGGTGGTCGTAGAAATGAAATCGAATACGCTTCATGATCTCAGTTCTCCGGTGCTGCTGTTTACTTGTTCGATCCATCCGCCACTTGTAATATCCGCTCCGTGACACGTGTAACAGAGTGCACATCTTCTCCAAAGAAAACAGGGAGCGATGGTTTTCCAGAAACTGAAACCTTAGCTCTTTGGTTTGCTGAAGATGTGCACTGCTTTTTTTACAATAGCCAGTTCCTCTTGCGTGTCCGCAAGCGTATGCTCTTTCTCTTGAAGTAACCGGCGCATTTCTTTAAGCTCTGCTTCCAGTTCTTTCACTCGATCTACGCTAGCTACGGGCTCATGTTTAAGTTCGCGATACTTGCCCATCCACTGGTGTAATGTACTTTTTGGAATGTTGAGTTCTTCTGCCAAGTCTCCGAGTGTCTTGGTCTGTTCTTGGATAAATTTTACCGTTTGTTTCTTAAATTCTTCATTGTATCGTTGCCGCTGTTCTCCCATGTGGACACACCTCCGTTAGCCTTATTATCCTTCTGTCCGTTATTGGGTGTCCACTTTTTATTCTAGCTCCACTGAGTTCGTTAGATTTTTGCGGATGGGCATTGAAGGCGCTTGAAGTGAGTACTTTTAACTCCAGTCGGGAACCACTTAAGTCACTTTAGTTATTGGTAGGTACAGGAGGATGTTACTTTTGGCACTGAGTGCTGGAAGGCATCCGAGGTACTGGAGGTACTGGAAGTTCTAGAGGTTCTGGAGGTACTGGAAGTTCTAGAGGTTCTGGAGGTACTGGAGGTACTGGAGGTACTGGAGGTTCTGGAAGTTCTAGAGTTTCTGGAGGTTCTGGAAGTTCTGGAGGTTCTGGAGGTTCTGGAGGTTCTGGAGGTTCTGGAGGTTCTGGAGGTTCTAGAGTTTCTGGAGGTTCTGGAGGTTCTGGAGGTTCTGGAGGTTCTGGAGGTTCTGGAGGTTCTGGGCTTCTGAAGGTTCTGGGTTCTGGAGGTTCTGGGTTCTGGAGGTTCTGGGTTCTGGAGGTTCTGTTAGTACCCGGAATGCTGAGATGCTGAGGTATTATATTTACCTGAGGTTTTGCATTGCAATTACCATACAGCACTAATTAGCACCATGAGGAGTTACATAGGAGGTTCGTAGGGAGTTACATGGAGAGTTACCTAGGAGCCATAATTCTGAGGGGTGAATTTTGTTTCGAATAACTCATGGGTAGCTTGCATTTCCAAGGATAAGGCTACCTTTGTTCCTCTGAGCGACTGAGCATGAGTCCATTTTTTCTTAGTAGAATCTCTGCGTCCTCCTTCCAGCTAACTACCATTCTCATACATTTTCAAGCGTATCCTACCCATATAACAGTAAGTACTCGCAACTAGCCTATCATAAGCCACACATCAGTAAATCCACGGCGACCGTACGTTAGAAAAACAAAAAAGACCCCTTTGCACACAAAAGGTCTTTAGCTTAGTTTGCCCATCACGCTGATAGGCTGTCCGATTTTAAGTCAACACACCAACATAGAATCCAATCGATATGAACACAACGCACCATAGAAATGCACCGATGCCGGAGAAGAGGATATATCTCCCCATAGCCATACGACTGATCCCAGAGAAGCAGCACATCAGGTGACGAATCCCGGGAATGAAGTAGCCTAGAATGATGGACCAGTACCCATACTTCATAAACCAGGATTCTACCCTGACCAGCCGTTTGGCGTTTACCCCCACCCATTTACCGTATTTCACGACTAGCGGCCTGCCGGCCTTCTTGCCAATCATATAGCTGAGTAGTCCACCGGTGAACGCACCACCAAAACTGACAGCAATACTTACCGAATAATTCAAAACCGAGATCGAGGCAAGATAACCGACAAAGGTCATCATCACCTCGTCCGGTATAGGCATACCGATTACACCCAGAGCCAGTAGTCCATAGATTGCGAAATAGCCGTACTGACCAATAAATTCTTTTGCAAATTCCATCACTGACTCGCTCCTTATTTCGGTTCCACGATATCCTTCTCTTGAGGGGTCAATACCTGTTTTAGAGAGGGGAATCGAATTTGGCTAACCATTAGACCAGATAACACAACGATGACGAGATAGGCTACACCAAGAGTAAAATAAGGGCTCCATAGAGCGAAAAAGGACATTAGGCCACCCGCAAATGTAATCGGCATGCCGACAAAACCTTGACTCGCTGTCTTCTGGCAATTGTAGCGTGCCAGTCGGAGAGCACCACAGATCGGAAACAGAGCTGTAAGTGCCATTCCCAAAATACTTCCTCCGTTCATAACGTTCAGATACAGAATCAGTATTGGAGCTGTACCGAATGAAATCACATCAGCAAGGGAGTCTAGTGCTTTGCCAAATTCCCCTTCACAGTGCAATTTCCGAGCAGCAAAACCGTCAAACAAATCAAAGAACATTGCGACCCAGATCAACGTTACAGCAAGTGCAAATTCCCCATGTATGGCCATAATGACCGCCAGCATACCCGAAGTTAAATTACCCAAGGTTAAAATTGATGGCAAAGATTTCATAAGACTAAACTCCCTTTCTAACTAAGCATTAGGAAAAATAATGTAGAAGCGGACTCCTTCTGGTGTATTCTCAACTCCGTAACGACATCCATGAAGATCCAGAATCTGCTTCGCAATGGCCAGGCCAAGCCCGGTTCCCCCCATTTTGCGATTACGCGAACGCT
The DNA here is from genome assembly GCF_036884255.1 of Paenibacillus tundrae. Taxonomy (NCBI): domain Bacteria; kingdom Bacillati; phylum Bacillota; class Bacilli; order Caryophanales; family Paenibacillaceae; genus Paenibacillus; species Paenibacillus tundrae. The sequence continues at coordinate 5,578,132 of NZ_CP145605.1, forward strand.
CTACCCGGTAAAATCGTTCCCATATATTCTGACGTTCAGGTTCCGATATGCCCTCACCTTTGTTCTCGATGGAGATACGAACCTGCCCTTCCAGACGGCTGATCTCAATCAAGATGTCTGATTGCGGCACAGCATGGCGGATCGCGTTCATCAGCATATTGTAAATTACTTGCTCCAGCTTACTGCGATCTCCCTCAACGGTCTGCTCTGTTGTGGAGACCAACACGACATGTAGTTCTTTTCCCTTCAATTGTGGACTCAGACGTCCAGCGATATCTTCTATCATATCTCCGAGAGCTACTGCATCGGTGTTCAGCTTAATGGCTTGCGATTCTAGCCGAACAAGATCCAGCATCTCTTCGACCATCGTTTCCATTTTTACAGCTTCATCTGCAATAATCTCAATGTAACGTTCACGTTTGTTCTCACTTACACCATCTCTTAGCCCTTCAGAATATCCTTTGATGATACTGATTGGCGTTTTGAGTTCATGAGAGGCATCTGCAAAAAATTCACGTTGTCGCTTCTCGATCCGCTGCTTCATCTCCATATCTGTGCGCATCTGACTATTCGCCTGTCGGAGCTCCTCCAGCGTCTGCCCAAGTGTCGTCGACAGAGCATTCAGACTTTCAGACAAACTACCGATCTCATCATTACGCCGAATAGGTGATTTTACAGTGAAGTCTAACGTTGACATCTTCTTCGCAACATGATTCAGTGCCAGCAGCGGCTTCGTAACAATACGCGACAGTAGCAGAGCCAAGAACAAGATAAGTACAAATGCAGCAATTCCGAAGTACCCATAGAATAACCTTGTCGCTTCATTGGCTTCACGCATCTCCTGCAGAGATGTCAACGAGAAGATAAGCTGTTGTTCCCCTGAATCAGCATTGCGAACTGGGGCTATGGCGATTACATTTCGTACTCCACTCCAGCTATCCGTCCACTCCTGGTTTAACATCTTCCCATTCTTCAGACTAAGTTGATTCTCTGATGAAAGAGGGAAAAAACTATCCAATGCTTGCACGAGCAAACCTTGTCGCTGACTCCATGTCCCCAGGTTGGGAAGAACGACTTTGGTCAATATGCCAGACCACTCCTGCACGGGTTCATTCAATTCTTCGAAGCTCCCTGTACCCCATACCGAAGTGTTGTTGTCTTTGATCTTGAAGGGATAGATCATCGGTTCATGCAATCCATTAGCCGATCCCGTTATGGTTAATTGCTGTCCATACTTCAGGTGGGAAGCAATCCAGCCCGCATTTTCACTGTTGATAAAAAGGGACAGCGACACCTCGACCTCCGAACCATCCTCTTGCAGCAACGTAATGTGAAATGGGTCATTCACTAGCTTGCCAGTGTTGGTCAGAATGACCAGATGAGACTGGTTCTGACGCATGAATTTGCCGGTTTCCTTCGCCAGTTGTATATCATTCCAATGCCCTGTGGAATACTGTTGTTCAAATCTCGACAATTTTTTCTTAATGCTTGTGATCTTCTGGTGTTGGTAGAAGTCCGGGAACCATACCAGCTGAGCAATCACCGTGGTTCCGTACAGTAGGAGCAAGAACCCCGCCATCACCAGAAACAGCTTCATCGTTACACCCGTACGTCTCATGCCTCAGCCTCAAATCGATAGCCGGTACCAATCACTGTACGGATACATTTGGCCTCTTCACCAAGCTTGCTGCGAAGTTTCTTAATATGAGTGTCGACTACCCGAGAATCCCCATCAAAATCATAGCCCCATACACGGTTCAATATTGCATCACGGGATAACACAAGACCCTGATTTCGAGTTAGATAGAGCAATAGTTCATATTCTTTGGGTGCCAATTCAATCTCTACGCCGTTTCGCTCAAGCCTTCTCGCCCAAGGATCCAACGTTACGTGTCCAAATCGAATGACACTCTGATCTTTACTAACGGCACCTTCGACCCTTTTCATTAATGTCTCTGCACGAGCCACCAGTACACGAGGACTAAACGGTTTGGTTACATAATCATCCACGCCAAGCTGGAAACCGTGAATCTTGTCATCATCCTCTGATCGCGCAGTCAGCATGATAATAGGTACGGTCGATTGGGATCGAATATGACCACAAAGTGTCCATCCATCCATCTCCGGCATCAGCACATCCAGAATAACCAAATCCACTTCATGTTGTTCTAACTGTTCAAGTGCCTCGAATCCGTGCTCGGCTTCTAGGACATTCCACTGTTCTTTTATAAAATAATCGGCCACAATCTCACGAATGCGGCTTTCGTCTTCCACCAGAAGCACTGTTCTGACCATGGCCGACTCTCCTTTTTAATTTCTGATATTACCATAACGATTCGGTGTGTCGTTCATGTGTCCAACAACGCCCTCTTAAAGTGCGTATGCCTTGATATAAACGCCTAACACATACCAAATGTTACTATTTTAAAAATAACACAAAAAGGTGGCCATCAACGAGCCTTTCACCGCTCATTGACAACCACCATGAAATTAAAGACCTATCGTCTCTGGCATGAATCGCACCTGTCGCGAATTAACGTTGATGCTCCAGGCGGTGTGCCGCATGCAGTGTCGGGCCAACAAAACGATTCAGTGGGAATCCACCCGCAATCGCTTTAGTAATAAAGGCTTTCCCTTCACGAACAGCCTCTTTCACGGTCAGACCGCGTGCCAAACCTGCGGTAATCGCTGCAGAGGTTGTGCATCCTGCTCCGTGCGTGTAACCAGAGCCAACAACATCAGCTTCATACCATTCATAGTTTTTACCGTCATAGAGAAGATCCATCGCTTTACCTGGATTGATTACACCACGATCTTTAATCAGGACATGCTTCGCCCCTTGGTCATGGATGATGGATGCAGCAGCTTCCATCTGTTCCTTCGAGCGAATTGGGCCACTTTTCGCGAGTTGTGAAGCTTCAAACAAATTCGGAGTAACGAGATCTGCGCCTGGCAGCAAAAACTCAATCATTGCTTCTGTATTTTCAGGCTGCAGTACTTCATCTGTACCTTTGCAGACCATTACCGGATCGATAACAATCTGTGGAAGACCGCTGCGACGAATATGTTTAGCCACAAGCTCAATAATCTCTACAGAGCCCAGCATGCCCGTTTTCATTGCATCAAATCCGATACCGTCTAGAACCGTACGAAGCTGTGCTTCCACTACATTTAATTCAACAGGAAATACCTGGTGATCCCATGTTTCAGGCTTCATTGCCACAACGGTAGTCAATACGGTCATACCGTACACACCTAGCTCCTGAAAAGTTTTCAAATCGGCTTGAATTCCTGCACCGCCGCTTGTGTCTGAACCAGCTATTGTCAAAGTTTTTGGAATCGTCATGGTAGTTGCATTCTCCTTCATGTCTCAGTTGACATTATCCTATCCCTTGTACGAGCGGATGTCAATGGCATCTGAAGCCATACCGGGTATGCTTTTGAGCAGGATTTTAGTTCACGTCTTTTGTCTCTAGACGATGCATCGACAAGGATGCAATCCATAAACCAATTGCCCCTAAGGTAATAGGGATAATAATAATGGAATTCAGTGAAAGCGAGGATCCACTTCCGCCTGAACAGATAATAAACACGAGAATGATCGAAGAGACCAACGTGGCAGTAACCGACTTTTTACGCATACCGAAATACAATGGAATTAGCGCCATAGCCGCAGCAGATAGGGAGCTAATACTATACTTCAATAACAATCTCCATGCTTCATTGGTCGTTAATGCGTCTGCAACAAAAGGATAGTAGTGATTCACGGTCAATAGAATTGCGCCCATCAATAAATTGGTGAACATGATCATGCAGAAGGTAAACCCGAATATGATAATCAATTTGGCAGCGATAATTTTATGGCGTTTGATCGGGTAAGTGAACATGACGTTCATCGTTTTATTCCGGTACTCTTGGATAATGAACTTGGATAACAGCGCCCCGGCAAATACGATAAAGGTCGCTCTCGCACATACATCAATGAGCATAAAGGATACAGCATAGTTCGAATAAGCATAGTCATCCGCTCCCCAGTCCACGAAAGCAATCATGGCTAAAAACCCAAAGATAACAATATTAGCTATTCCCGCTGCAATCAGATTTTTAGAAAAGTGGTGTTTCCGCATCTCCAGTTCAATGAGCTTAAGCAACGTCTCCATCTCCCTTCACGAGATTCAAGAAGTGTTCTTCTAATGAATGTGATCGTTTGAAGATGGACTCAATCTGCACACCATGCTCGATTAGCTGGCTGGTTAACTGCGACGGAACAAGACCTGTATCATAGATGCGTACCGTCTGCTCATCCATTAACTTGAAGTTTTGGAGTCCAAGCTGATGCTCAATAACATAAGTCGCTTTGCGGATATCCACAGCCTGTAGCTCGACATACTCGCTGTGAAGACCACGGATACTCTCCATCGAGACTTCCTCTACTAATCTCCCACCACGAATGACCCCTACCGTATCAGCAATCTGCTCAATCTCTCCGAGAATATGGCTTGAGATTAACAAGGTGATCCGGTATTCCGTGCTGAGACGTTTGAATAAATCCCGCATTTCCTTAATCCCTACAGGATCAAGTCCATTGATTGGTTCATCTAGAATGAGCAGCTCAGGTGTTGTGATGAGTGCTCGCGCAATACCGAGTCTTTGCTTCATGCCAAGGGAGAAATCACGAACGGCTTTCTTCGCGGTATCCTTCAGACCCACCTTTTCTATCATGTCGTTGATCACTTTCTTGTTGTGGAAGCCCATGTACTCACAATGAAGCTCCAAGTTGTCTCTAGCTGATAATTTATCGTAGAAAAAGGGGTATTCGATAATACTTCCCATCCGCTTCAATACTTCATAGGAGGTGGGCGTTAACTTTTCTCCAAACAACTCGATTTCGCCAAAGGTTGGCTTCACCAGGTTCGTCAGCATTTTCATGATCGTCGTTTTGCCCGCACCATTTGGCCCTAAGAAACCGTAAATTTCCCCTTGTTTAATATTCATATTAACGTTGGACACTACTTCTATTCCCTCATATGTCTTGGACACACCTATCGTTCGTGCAATATAAGTCATATCTCTTGTTCTCCTTTACGATCCCTTTTGTGGTGCTCAAGAATCTATATAGAATCAACTAAAGAGTGTTACACTTACCACTGCGATGACAGAATAACGTTCCAATCGCTGTTATCCCCAGATTTTTTTGAATCCCTTCTGCAAAGGGAAAATCCGGGGATGGTTTATGCTTCCGATGCAGCTTTCTTGCAGAAAGCTTTCAGGCGAACGCTTCGCTTCTTCACGTTATTTCTGTCCTCTCCGTTCTCGTGTAAAAAAGTTTAGTTGAACATACGCAGCTTCATTCAGTCTTATTGATGAAACTGCTCTAAATGAACATTCACTACCGGGTTCTGATATCTGTATTGTAAAGAGAAATGTCTTCTTTTCTATTAATCATTTCTTACAAAAACCTTAATCTTGATTTATTTTAGAGATAGTTCTTCTAACAAGGATTCAAAGAGATCGAAAATACGGTTCGTTGGTGCGGAACACTCCGTAATTCAATGCTGCCTCCCATGCGCTCAACCAGCCTTTTGGTAATGGTGAGACCTAGACCGCTCCCCTGATACTGTCGATTACGGGAGTCCTCCAGCGTATACATTCGCTCAAACACACGGCTGTGCTCACTTTCGGGAATGCCTTTACCTTGGTCCCAAACTTCCAACAGTACACCATCTTTCTCATTATGCCGAAGGGAGAGTCCTAACATTTTGCCGTCAGAGCCGTATTTCATCGCATTGGTAATCAGATTATTCAGCACACGGTCGATCGCTTCCTCATTCGCTTGCACGAAGATATCCCCTTCCGGGATGTCCAGTTTCACTTCCAAGCCAAGTCCTGTTAACATCTCGTAAAAGGAAATCATCTTCAGTCGGCATAGTTCACTTAGATTAACCCGAGTCATGGACAGCTCCATATCACCCGACTCCAGCTTCGCCAGATCAAAGAAGGAGTGGATCAAACGCAGCACCTCCTGGGCTTTATCATGGATTTTGCCGATCATGGCTTCTCGCTCTTGCTCCGTCAATGTTGGGCTATGTAGTAATGTCTCACTATATCCAAGTACAACCGTTAACGGTGTTTTCAGATCATGGGAGATGTTGGACAGCATATTACGCATCTCTTTCTCCTGATTAGCATAACGAGCTCCAGTTCGGTGGGCATAATCCAGAACTTGATTAATATCACGAAGAAGCTGCTGAATAGGAGCATCGTTGCTGAACACTAACAATCGCTCGTATGTCCCCTGATCCAACAGATGTTCCAGTTTAAGATGAATATACTTCATTTGCTGACTACGCTGAGCCAATTTGATGGCTAAGATCACGACAACGAGTGCTAACCCTCCCGTAGAAATGCCCAAAAGGACGAGCATCATGTCTGTTCCACCTCCAACTTATACCCGATCCCCCACAACGTCTTAATATATTGAGGCGCTGAAGGATCTCGTTCAATCTTCTCGCGCAGACGACGCATATGTACATTAATAATGTTCTCGTCCCCATAATATTGGTCATTCCAAACCGCAGCATAAATCTGAGCCTTCGTGAACACTTTGCCCGGGTGGGTAACTAACAATTTCAAAATACCAAATTCTTTAGAGGTTAAACGAATAGCAGCGCCTTCTCGCTCCACTTCATAGGTGTCCATGTTCATTACCAACCCGCCGAACTCCAGACGTTCATGCTGCACAGGTGCGTTGGGAGTTTCTATAGGCTGTGCCGTATAGTTGGCGCGCCTGATTGCTGCTTTAATACGGGCAGTTAGTTCAATTAGTGAGAACGGTTTGCTAAGATAATCGTCTGCGCCGAATCCAAGCCCAAGCGCCTTGTCTACCTCCCCATCCTTGGCCGATAGAATGAGTACGGGCACCAAGCTGACCGAGCGGATCGTCTGCAACACTTCCATGCCATTTTTGCGAGGCAGCATCAGGTCTAGAATAACCAGATCGTATGCTTGCTTCGCCTGTTTGAACTGCTCCTCCGCTTCATAACCATCATAGGCATATGAAACGTCATAGCCCTCTTTTTCCAAATAAGGACCTACCATTTCACTAATCGAACGATCATCTTCAACAAGCAACAATCGGTGACTTGACACAACATTCCCCTCCAACATGTTCATTTATCTTTATTACCTCACATTTTGTTTCAATTGGCAATGAAAGGATGTCTCGCGTTCATACTCTTCTTATCACTGAATTAAACATAGAAAAAAACCGGCAGAATACCACTTGAACTCAGCATACATTGCAACTGCTGTACCTCAAGGGCATCCTACCGGTATATGGGATTAATTTATAATCAATTCAAAACCTAAACTAGGAACTGATGTTATCTAGAATGTTATCTAGCATGCAATCTAAACGTGCTCATTTCTGAACCAGCAAAGACCAATCGTACCTGCACCAGCATGAATACCGACCACAGGGATAAATGGCATAATCTCAGTCTTGAGTCGCGGTAACAATTCGGATATCTGCTGTTTGATGGTCACCGCTTCATCCGGATTGTTGGCATGCATGATGCATACATGCTTCACCTTCTCCATATCCACTTTCAGCACATCCAGCATACGTTGCTTCGCACGTTTGAATGTACGAATTTTCTCGTTCACCACGACTTTGCCTTCCTCAAATCGTAGCAGCAGATGAATCTTCAACAGTTGACTCAAGACAAGCTGTGTTCCGGATACTCGCCCACTACGATGAAGATTCTGAAGGCTGGCCGGAATGAGGTAAAAGGACATATTCTCAATCATCTGTTCAATGTTAGCTTTGATCTCGGCCGCACTAGCACCTTGTTTCTGCCACTCCAGACCTTGCAGGATCATCTCCCGGTGAGGGTATGCACCTGCCATCGAATCAATTGCAGTCACCTTCACACCTGCTATTTCCGCGGCCTGCATCGATGTGTGTAATGTACCGCTAAGCGCAGTGGAACAATGAATGGTTATGATCTCATCGTATTGATCCTTCAATGACTCATACAATTCAATGAACTCGCCGATTGGCGGCTGTGAGCTGCTAGCTTTGGATGCTGTCTCCAGCTTTTCGTAGAATAGTTCCGGTGATATATCCTCTGATTCTCGGTAACATTCCTCTCCAAATACAACTCGCAGCGGTACAATATAAACATGATTTTGCTCAGCGAAAACAGGATCCAGTGTACTCGTACTATCGGTGACCCATGCAATTTTCTTCATGACATCCTTCTCTCTTGCCGGATTGATCGTTCTGTATCTCCATTGGTCAGGCACGTGCCCGGCGTAATATTTTGAATTTAAATAACTCAAGTTGTAAACGTTTACGACAATACCTTCTTAATTATAAAGGAACAGACAGTCTGTTGTCTTGTGACGCACTCTTGAACAGGGTCATAAATCCCGAATTGTGGCAAAAAAATGTCTTCCCTGTGAAGGGATTAATTGGTATTTAACCAGATGAAGTATTTAGTGTACTACCCATTTTGCAAAAGATGAGAAAGGAGGCTGTTGAAGTGCCGTTACAGACAAGGAGGACATGACGTATTGTAGTAACGGAGGTGAGCATCATGCTTGTCAACAAACATATTCTTGCTTCATCGAGCGTACATGCTACCCCCTATTATGTTGTGCGCGGAGCGAACCCTGGCCCGGTAATGCTGATTACCTCGGGAGTACACGGTAATGAAACAGCCAGTATGGCTGCAGCGCAGCAGCTCGTCGATGATTGTATCGCAGGACGGCACATCATTCAGCGCGGGCTTCTCGTCATCATCCCACGGGTGCACCAGCAGGCATATCGGAAGAAAATTAGAGGCAAGCCAGATCTGAATCGTACCTTTCCACGCCGAATTTCAGCAAGAGCTAGGCATCCTCTTGCCTCAGCAGTCTTTCATCTTGCCCGTCAATATCAACCAGATTGGTGGTTAGATCTGCATGAAGCCAATGGCTTATCCCAGCTCAGTTCCCGTGTTCTTGGACAAACGCTGATTACTAATCCCGGCAGTCGTGCGGTTCCAGCATGTAGACGCATCATTAAACAAATGAATCGTTCCATCGCAAACCAGGACAGACATTTCAATCTGAAGCAGCATGAATTGCCTGGATCGGCACGCACAGCGGGTGCAAGGCTTCTACAGGCTCGCACCGTCACTGTGGAGACGTGCTGGAGCTTGAAGCGTTCCGTGCGGATCAGGTATCAGCGTCAGATTGTGCATCATTTTCTACGGGAAGCGGGTTTTATGTAAATGAATAATGCATCATACTGTAATCAAAACAAATAGAACCTCTTCTCCGAAAGGTTGGGAAAGGGGTTCTTTTCGATATATATGAGGTGTATCCATGTCATTCTTGTGGCTTGGGAGAGCCGTCTGCTTCCTCTGAGTTATTGCGGAAAGATTCTATATAAGTATGGATTTCGGATTCTGGCGTTAAGAGCAATGAAGCTAGAAGTGTCTGCATGTCCTTTAGGTTATTGATATGCTGTTGAATATCTGCAATTCGATCGCGAACCAATACTCTCAGAACCTCACTGTCCATATCCTCTTGGCTGAGTAGTTGTAGCGTCTCCTTTATCTCTTTTAAAGAGTAACCTAATGCTTGAGCATCCTTAATAAATTTGATTTTGACTACGTAATCCTCTGAATATCTACGGTATCCATTCGATGCACGGATCGGTGCAGGTAGCACCCCGCTATCTTCATAATATCGGAGAGTCGCCATACTTAGTCCGGTACGCTTGGCTAGTTCTCCTCTCGTCATTGTGCTCATATCTCTTCCTCCGTCCTTTCACACGACTATACTCTTCCCCTGATGCATGTCTTGCATAGTGCTGATACTTTTGAGTGAACCTCTCCTCCGTCATCCCAAGGATACATATAAAATAAACCTTGAAGTATACTTCAAGGTCAAGGTTATTATTATAATATTTCATTCGAAATTAAACACGCAAATCCCATTTACGAAGCTCTGTCAGTGTGCTAACTCCTGATGAGAATGCCTTAATGCCAGTTGAACTCGGATCAGGATAGATACGTCCCGTCATCACCTGCTCACCCTGCTGAATGAATATTTCGACCGAGCTGGCATCTACAAAAATCTGAAGTTCCAGTTTCCCGTCACGCAGTTCAACCTCAACAGCCCGTTCGCCTCCCGGCCCTTTTCCTGCACGTTCTCGGTCAAAACATAGCCGGCTCTGAGCCACATCATAAGAGATGATGGTTTCCTCATTCTCACCAGTGCGCAGTTTCAATCCAAATTGCTGTGCCTGCTCGGCTTCAAAAACAGCATGTAATTCATAACGATCCCCGCTAAGCTCTAGATCATGCTCTCCATCATCCAAACGAATATCCTTATGCTCCATGCCGTCTATTCGATATTGCTTAAGCTCAGGCAGCGGCTGGAAGGTCAAGCGGTCTCCCTTGCGGATGAGCTCGCGTGGCAGCGTCATCGCTCCAGCCCACTGATGTGCGTTCTGAGTTGGAATTTCCGTCTCCCATGTCTCCATCCAGGCGATCATAATTCGCCGTCCTTGCGCATCCTCTGTCGTCTGAGGAGCATAAAAATCAAATCCGCAGTCAAGCGGATAATAATGTTCGTAGTCCAGTACACCCTGCTCTTCATCCAGATTTCCCATCATGTAAACTGTAGAGTGTAAATTACGATAATTATCTCCTTGAGCTGGCATCCGTTGTGGGGACATGATCAATACATCTTGATCCCCCATGGCAAACAGATCAGGGCATTCCCAATTATCGCCAAGGGTTCCGTCACTTTGCGCCATCACGTTGACGAAGCTCCATTGCTGTAAGTCTGTTGAACGGTACAATAGTATAAGTCCATTGCCTGCTGCATCATTTGATCCGAGTACACAGTAATACATCCCGTTTCGTTCGAATACTTTCGGATCACGAAAATCCTTCTTACTCGTATGTGCTGGGATCAGATCCAGTGGAATGACAGGGTTATGTGTGCTTTTCACAAAATCAATGCCATTATCAGATTCCGCGATATTTTGCGTCTGATAATAATCATGATCCTTGTTAGGTCCGGTGACTACATGACCGGTGTACATCAGCGCAAGCTTTCCATCCTTAATGATGGCACTCCCTGAGAAGCACCCATCGATGTCATACGTACGATCTGGTGCAAGTGCTACAGGTTGGTGTTCCCATGTGACCAAGTCAGAACTCACAGCATGTCCCCAATGCATTGGCCCCCATACCGGCGCGTAGGGATAGAATTGATAGAACAAATGATACGCTCCATTGAAATAAATAAATCCGTTGGGATCATTCATCCACCCCACCTGCGGCATGAGATGATATCCCAATCTGTAAGTTGGGTCAACCTCATGTTGATGCTGCTCGATGTAGGTATTCGCCCGCTCCCGCGTATATTTCACTTCTGTTGTTGAATGGTTAAGCTCCTGTATCGTTTCTCGTCCCTGCTCTTTATCCATCTTAAATGTCACTCCTGTCTCTATCTATGAGTTGATGTCTATTTAGTGCTGTTCCAAAAGGGCAGTGTTGTAGCGGATTTTATTTGATGGATCCTTGCATTACACCTTGAATAATATACTTCTGTGCAAATAGATATACGACCAACACAGGCAATAATGTCAGTACAAGCCCAGCCATCAGTGGGCCGTAATCCACAGTATAGGTACCGTAGAAATAGAACGTAGATAATGGCAATGTCCGCTGTTCGGAAGAAGTTAGCACCAAGGAAGGCAGCAGGAAGTCATTCCAGATCCACAGAACATTAAGCACCGCAATCGTAACACTTGTTGGCAGTAACACCGGTAGCACGATGCGAAAGAAGGTCTGTACTCGTCCGCACCCGTCCATGAGTGCTGCTTCTTCCAATTCCAACGGAATGCTCTTGATAAACCCATGATAGATAAATACGGCGAGTGGGCTACCAAACCCGATGTACATGTAAATAAGCGACCATTTGTTATCGAGCAAGCTCAAGGAACCATAGATTTTTACGAGCGGAATCATAATCGCCTGAAAAGGAATAATCATCGCTGCAACCATCAGGAAAAACAGATATTGATTCAGCTTGCTATTGTGCCGTACAAAATAATGAGCCGTCATCGCTGCGAACAATGCAATCAGCACTACACCCAACACCGTAATCAGCAATGAATTGCCGAATGCAGATATATACCCCATTTTATCGAAAGCGCTCACGTAATTATCCCATTGGAAGGATGCGGGTAGACCCAGCGGATCTGACGTAATGGCCTGATTAGCCTTAAACGAATTCGAGATCAGTAGCAGAAATGGGAAAATGAAGACCATCATCGCTACGATTAAGGAACATAATTTAGCCATGCCCAGCATACGAGATTGTCCAGCCATCATGCCTCCACCTCCAACTTCTTACTGAAATACACCTGGAGCAATGTAATGGTGGCAACAAGGATAAACAGAACAAACGCTTCTGCTTGACCTAATCCGTAATCACGTGCCAGGAAGGCTTGCTCATACACATGCATGGATACCATTTCTGTGCTTTTGAATGGTCCCCCGCTCGTTAATGAGACGTTGAGATCGTAGACCATAAAACCACGCTGGAGCGATAGAAAAATACATACGATGAACGAAGGTACCATGAGTGGCAATACGATACGTCCCAACATCCTGCGGTTACTTGCTCCGTCAATGCTGGCCGCCTCCATCACGTCTTTGGGTACATTCATCAAACCTGCAATGTAGATGACCATCATATAACCTGCATATTGCCATACCGTCACGATCACTAGTGCCCAGAAAGCCTTGTCCGGGTCTGCCAGCCAGGAGGCTTGGAACAGGGGAATATTCATTTTTTGTCCAGCAAATACGAATACTTGGTTGAAAATAAACTGCCAAATGAAGCCCAGCACAATTCCGCCGACCAGATTGGGTAGGAAGAAGCCTGCCCGGAATAAGCCCTGCGCCTTAATTCCACGAGTTACCGCATAAGCGAGCAAAAATGCAACAGCATTGGTCAGCACCACGGTAATAAATACGTATTCCAGCGTCATCACAAATGATTTCCAGAACACGGTGTCCTTGAACACGCCGATATAGTTATCCCAGCCCACGAGACTTTGCTCAACAGCAATCCCGTCCCAGTTCGTAAACGTCAGATATATCCCATACAAGAACGGAATAATCATGACTGTACCAAACGCAAACAGCGTCGGGCCGGTAAAGATGAGCCGGGTGCGCAAGCGAGCCCATAATCCTTTTTCGGTCAGCATCGTCATCCTCCACTCTATCCCAAGGTGTATACCGTTGGTTTGCCTAAGACGAATGCTAGCTAGCGAGTTGAAATTCTCCTCCACCTGCTATCGCCTAAGGCATACCAACCACTCTCTATGTGTTAATCTGGTGCTCTTAGATTCCGGTAGAGAACTCATCCCCGTTCTCTGACCAAGAAGCCCCTATTTATTTCACGTTAGTCCAGTAGCTCTGAATTTCTTTGGCCAGTGCATCACGATCAATAACGTCAGCCAAATACTTCTGCATGGAAGCCCCCAGTTTAGACCAATGATCAGCTGGTAGCGTACTCATGGATTCTTCAATGTTGCCAGCTTTGATGTAGTCACTAATAGACTTACCAAGTGGGTCAGCCGGTTCCAGTGTGATATTGCTAAATGCCGGAATGATACTTGCCTGATTCACAAGGAAATCCTGTCCTTTCGACTCATACACGATCCAGTCTAGGAATTTCTTCGCTGCTTCCTGCTGTGCGGGTGTATTCTTTTCTTTGTCGATCAGAATGCGTTTGGATACGGCTGCAGAGATTTGTTTATTACCAAAATCGTCTGCGTTGTTACTTACAGGCACTGGCAGGAAGCCATATTGTCCGTCTGCTGTATCAAAGCTGTCGATCTGTGGCCATGCCCAGTTCCCTTGGAACCAGATACCGACCTCGCCTTTTCCTAAAACTTCAGGTCCACGCTCATATGTACCAGAGAGTGGAGAAGCTTTGTCGATATTGTTAGCTTTCATAAGATCAAACGTATCCATCAGGCCATTAAAGACCGCATTGGAAGCCAAGTCCACTGTACCCGCTTTCAAATCAAGAATGAATTGATCAACTTTGGCACGATCTGGCGACTGTCCACCATAAGCAAGTGCAAGGTAGTGTGCTCCGAGCGACCAATCCATTGGTGAAACAATGAGAGGTGATTTGCCGGTCGCTGCAATTTTCTGGAACAGTTCATCAAGCTGTGCAGTTGTTTGTACCGTTTGTGGGTCAAATGTGCCGCCTACAGCCTCATCCAACACTTTCTGGTTGTAGATAAAACCATATCCCTCAATGGAGAGTGGGAAGGCATAGTTTTTGCCATCAAATGTCGTTGCTGCTGTGCTGTTCTCAACGGCATCCTTCATCCATTTTTCAGAGGTAAGATCCAGAACACGATCCTTAAATTTCTCTACATCCCCTGTATCCAGCATCATCATCGTTGTTGGATTGCCGGAAGCGTACAAAGCGGAAGCTTTCTCAAATGGCGACTGTCCGTTACCTACAGGTACAATCTCCACCGTAATATTAGGGTTATCTGTTTGGAAGTCTTTCGCTGCCTGCTCTAGCTGGCTATTTATCTCTGTCTTAGAATTCAAAAACGTAATCTTCACGTTATCGCCAGATCCGCTGGATGCATCTGTTTCCGATCCTGATTGTGTACCGCCACATGCCGAAAGAATGACGACCATAACTAATGATAATATGGATAACTTCGCCCATTTCCGCTCTCTTCTCATCTGTTATTCCCCCCGTTTATGAGTATGCATGAAAGAAACCGCTTACAGGACTGATTATAATGTCAAAGGTTTGACATGTCAATCGTTTGACATAAATAAAAAAACGACCCAATTAGGTCGTCTCTCTTTCCACTAGGGTAACTGGCAAAATGTTCTCCATTGTAATTTCTTCTTCTGCAATTTGACGACGAATCAGCTCCACCGCAAGTTCAGCCATGCGTTCCACTGGTTGTCTGATCGTCGTAATGCCTGGCAGCACATAGCTTGCCGCACGAATATCATCATATCCAATGATGGAAATATCCTCGGGAACTTTGCGCCCACGGGCGATCATTTGTTTCAGTGCATGAATAGCGATTAGGTCACTAGTCACAAACAAACCGTCTACTTCGGGATGCTCCACCAGTAATTGTTCAACCAGTTCCGTATATTGCTCCTGACTAAACACGTTCAGATTTGTTTCATGTGTAGCGATTGGCTTGATACCGTGTGCCTCCAGCTTGTCCACAAACCCTGCTGTTCTGCGATTAGAGAGCATCTGCAATCCTAGATTGCCGCAGATATGAGCCACTTTCCTTCTGCCTTTAGCAAGAAGCAATTCAGCAGCCATAACTCCTCCCTGATAATTATCAGAGGAAATAAACGGAATGTCCGTCCCAATCTGACGGTCAAAGGTGACAATAGGTGAATGCAGATTCATATACTCGTCTACTTCAAGCGTATGGCTACCCATAATAATGCCATCCACTCGGTTGCCTTTGAGCATTTCCACATACTCTCGCTCTTTGGAAGGCTCCATATGCGAGTTGCATAGCATGATCTTGAACCCATGCTGGTAGGCATGATACTCAATATAATTGGCCATCTCACCAAAAAACGGATGGGACACATCAGGAATAATTAAGCCGATGACATTGGACTGCTTACGCAAGAGAGAACGGGCAATCTCATTCGGACGATAATTCAGTTCACTCATCGTCTGATACACTTTATCCCGGGTCTTTTGACTGATATACCCCCGGTTATTTAATACACGCGAGACGGTAGTTACGGACACTCCTGCTCTGAGTGCAACATCATGAATTGTTGCCATAACAACCTCTTTTCCTACAAACTTATTAAATTCATTAATATCATTAATTATAATAAACACATTTACTGCGCTGAACCAATGGCTGCTACGCCCGCTTTATTTCACTTCAACATTCTTTCTCGGCATACTGTGCATAGACCCATGTGTTACATGAGCTTGAACCACATAAGAGCCTGGCTCTTCAAATGTATAATCTACCTCGTAGATTCCATCTTCCACTTCTCTGGCTGTCAAAGCCCCTTGTTCCTCCAGCTTCTCAACAGTCATATAACCTTCTTCCGGCGACACCGGAGCAGGCTCGTTAAGCTTGTCCCAGATCTGGAACTGCACTTGATCCGCATTGCTAACTGGCGCGTCACCCTGTGTCAGCTTCAACTGTAAAGACACAAGCTCACCAGGTGAGACCTGTTCCGGAACCATGAGCTGTACTTTGATCATGACCGGCATCTCACCCGATGCATTCTGATCCTGATAAGAGCAAGCCGCGGTCAGTACAATTAACATGATAAAAGACATGCACCTACGGATATATCCGCTCATCGACCATCTATCCTTTCTTACAAAGAAGATTTGGATGCTTTGCCAATGCCCCACAGCGCTACAATGATGATAATAAAAGCGATTAGAGCGAGCAAAGGAATCGTAATGAAGCCGAACCAATTCAGATAATCGGTGTAACAAGGAACTTTACCGCAAGCCACGGCATTACCTGTAGCTGAGAAGATACGCTGGATCGTAACATGATATAACGATATTCCGCCACCAACAAAGCTGAGCGGCAGTACATATTTGGCAATGCCCACATCATCCTTGAAATAAGCAATGCCGAGCACAATCGTTAGCGGGTACATGAAAATGCGCTGGAACCAACACAGATCACAAGGAATGTATCCCTTAATTTCACTAAAATATAAACTGCCGCCTGTCGCAATGACAGAAACGGCCCAAGCAATGAATAACCGCGTGTCCACGTTTTTCGCTGAACGCTCCGGTTTGGATGATGTACTCATTCCACTGTCCCCCTTTTATTTTGCTCATACTAAATAGATCATACATCATTCTAGGCTACATCGGCTATCCAAGCTGTTATGTAAGTCATTACTTGATGATTATACCAAATATTTGAATTTGTTTGGATTTATTCGTGATTACATCGGATATGCTTATCCTATTCAATATATGATCTACCGAAACGAAATCGGGATATAACAAAACTGCCCACTACATCCTAGAGCAGCATGTAGTGGGCAGCACAATATGTTTAGATGATGATTACAATCCTGGGTAAGAAGAGCTACGCTCCCCAGAGAATATGGTCATGGTTTCTTGAAATCGTTTGGTGATCGACAACAGTCATTCTATTCCATTTTTCGAGTTACATCGATTTGGTTAGTGTAATGGAACCGTCTTTTTGTGCCCATTTCACGTCCCAGTTCAGTAACTCAGCAATGAAGCGCAGTGGTACTTGCGTACGACCATCTTTGTTGACAAATACGGTAGAGCCTACGTTTTTCTTCACACCATTAACTTCCATCACATTGTTGTTCACCCAGAATTCGAGCGTATCGTTGCCAGCCATGACCGTTACTTGTTGTGCCTTTTTGTCCCATTTTACCGTTGCACCAATACCTTCACTCAAGAAACGCAGTGGAATGTAGGTTGTGTTTTTCCACAGTACTGGTGTTGTATCCATATTGGTTGTTTCATCGTTAATTTTCAGCGTTTTGCTGTTCACTTGCATCCATACCGTTGTCATATCCGGAGCTGGTGCAGGCGTTGTTGGAGCTGCTGGCTCTTGAAACTTATCGTTGAATTGAGTCACAATCGCGTTACCCAACGCTTGACCTACACCGAACATCACTTTGAAGCCTTCACGATTCGTTGTGTAAGAAGCATCATAATTGCCTGCTGCATATTGGTCGAGGACTTTTTGCACTTGGTTCTCGTGTGTTGTCAGCGCTTGTTGTCCTGCTGCTTTTGGCAGGTTGCCTGCTGTTGCAGAATCTAGGAATGTTGCAAACTCTGTTGTAAATCCATCGATACGTTTCTCTACGGCTGCACGAGCCGTAGCATCGTTGTTTTTAACGGCTTTTACATAATCACTCTGTGCATTAACGTGGTTGGTTACCCAAATTTTCTCGAACGCATTGGCACCATCGTTACCGTAAACGGAAGCAATGGCTGCTTTGAAATCAGCGGTGTTGCCAGCTTCAGCTGTAACCAGTGCGTTGGAAGCTGCTGTGCGTCCATCGTATTCTTCCTGCATTTGCAGAGCAGAGAGCGCAAAGTGTTCGGATGCCAAGTGGTTGAGCGTAGATCTCAGATCAGCTGCTTTTGTGTCCGCTTTGGTGTGATCGAATTTCTCAGGCATTTGTGTAGTAATCGCTGTAGAGAGTGCTTTACTTACGTCGAACATTTCTTTGAAGCCTTCACGGTAAGCCTTGTATGCATCCGCATAATCTCCAGCGACGTATTCATCGAATACTTTTTGCACGAGATCTTCATGTACTTGCAAAGCCTGTTTGGCTGCTGCCTTTGGCAATTTGCCTTCAGTCGCTGTACTGAGGAATGTAGAGAATTCATCCACAAAGCCGTTGATGTTCGCTTGTGCTTGCTTGATGCCAGCTTGGTTACCCATTTTGGTTGCCTTCACTAGGTCATCGGTGTATTTGTTATGTGCACGGAAGATACGTTCGAATTCCTTCGCACCAGCGTCACCGTATAGGGAAGCGATCGCTGGCTGCATATCCAATGCATTCTGATCCAGTGCTTTGTATGCTGCATCAGCATCCTTTGCTCCATCATAAGCTTTTGCCATCGCGGTTACGGCGAGTGCAAAGTGTTCAGACAATAGGTGATCCAGGTTCGCTCTAAGGTCTGCAGCCGGTGTGTTCACCGATGCTTTCATCATTGTCATTGGTGTCTGTGGTGCGGAAGCGGCTCCTGCGATCCCTGGCATCAACAGTGTCAAACTAAGTACAGGTGCGATAAACTTCTTCATTTTCATCTTCATCGTGTATTCACTCCTAGTGTCGTTTTGGGTATCATTTCTTTCCTTGTCGTCATCTTCATAGGGTGTAACGTAGGCATTGCAGATTCGGATCACTCCAAATTCAAAAAAAAAATCGCAACCCCCATAAAAGAGAGTCGCGAAAGCCCGTCAGGACAAGGATTATTCAATATTTTAAATTTTAAAAAGTTCATTCGAAAATCAAGGATTAATCTAGAATGAGAGCACTCCCCTTCCTTTTTTTGTGTGATATAATGATGACATATGGGAAATCGCCAATTATTGTAATCCAATAACAGAAAGGCGCCTTCAAATGACTTTGACTATTGCCATTATTTTCAGTCTCGTTGGCTTACTTATGTTCATTACTCCATCTGTTCTGTGGGTTATCACGGAAAAGTGGAAAACTTCTGACGCTACGGAACCTTCTGCTCTTTATAGATTTTCCGTTCGAATCGGTGGGGCTGCCTGTTTAGTTATTGCGGCTTATGCAACATACGTATTATTTGTATAACGACATATGTATCGATTCATATCTATTATTTTGAAAGGGAGGTCGAGCATACGTTGTTGCCTTATATCTTAGTTATTGCTATCGCTTTATTTGGCGGAATTGCTACGCTGCTCATCGGTAATTCGAAGGCGAATCAAACCAGCAATCCTGATTATGACCGCAAAACCAAACAAAATCTGAGCCGGCTTTCGTATGTATATGTTTTTGCAATCGTGTTTGGCGTAGGTGGATTAATCCTTTATTTAGTGAACTAAATCTTTTCAGCCAGTAATTAATCCTATCCTATCCACCACTCTGAAATTTAACCCATTACCGTCTGACATTTACCGAGAAACGCTAGATTCTGCTCGACATAGGGGATCGTTGGAGCAATGATTCCCTTCTCTCTTATGATGGCTAACAGTCCACGAATGACCCATAGATGGATCTGTTCGTATAGAATCTCCCGATTAACGTCGCGCCCTTCAGAGCGATATCCACGTTCCAATTGAATCATTCGCTCCTCCAGCTCGCACACTGTGATGGAGGAAGAACACGTCGAAGACAGTATAGCCGCTAAGTCAAAATGATGGTTCCCACGCCGTACTTCTCCGACATCAATGATATACATATGACTCTCCGTGAACAGCACATTCCACAGCCCTAGATCCCCATGTATTACAGCCGTATGCTTCGATTGATACTTGCAACATTCCTCCACATGACTTGCCAAACGCCGTATTACCTCAGACGACGAATTCAGAATATCCCCACTTACTGCTTCCCATAATGAAGGTAGAGCAAAACGATCCTTCTGACCCAGTCTAGCCATATCCAAGTGCAAGATGCGTTGATGGAAATGTGCGATCACTTCACCCAACTCAACATAATTCAATCTTAGCGAGTGCTGCGGCACTACTTTTTCAATATAAGTCTGAACATTATAAATCATATGCCCAAGGGTAATATAAGGTAGACCTTCCTCCGTACACAGGATGCTTGGTGATATATTTGCAGGTGCCAGTGCCTCGTATACTTCATATTCAGCCAAAGCTTGTCCTTCATCCCTGAGCTGACGTAATACAAACCTACCTAACGTGGTCTGCAGCAACATTGCGGCTGAACTTGTCCCTTGCTGCATCGATGTACAATTCAGAATCTCCCCCATCGTATACTGTGACGCTATAGTTTTCATATCCAGGTTGGTCATAATTCCCCTCCTTGTTATGTTCATCGTTTCGTTTGATATCTAAGATCAGATGTCCTTTCCCTTATCGTGAGCCATGACGCATATGTTTACAAGTTGGAGATAATTCAGAATTATTCTGGATATGTTCGAGGTTTAATATAAAGCCATAAGGGACAGCGAGCCCACAAGATACTAACCAATTCGAACTTGAAGGAGAGATAAATGATGAAAAAGAACATGAAGAAATCCGTAGCAACGATGATGGTACTGGGAATGACGTTAACTGGTGCAACGGGAGTATTTGCAGGTACACAACTGGAGAAAATCTCCGCCTATCTTAACCACGAAATCAGCTTCAACGTCGATGGTGCGGCATACTCACCGACAGATGGCAATGGTAACAAACTAGCTCCAATCACATATAACAATTCCACGTATCTGCCTGTACGCGCACTGGCTGATGCACTCCATGTACCCGTATCCTATGACAGCCAAAAAGGACAAGTGATTATCGGTCAAGCGACTAACAATCCAACAGCTCTGACCAATGTAACGTATACTTCAGCGCAAAAAGAAGCGATCCAGAAAGCTTTTGCGCAATTTGACGGTTTCGAGACGGCTTATGCACCGCAACAAATGACTACAGGCGACACATTCAAAAGCGTAGGTGCTGGTGACGATGGTGTCAGCTTTATATTCAATCATATGAAAGTGGATATCTCACCAAGAGATTATTCAGACGGCTATCCGAGCAAAAACGTGAAACTGTCCAATGGGGTTACTGCCAAATGGTACACTCCAGACAAAACTGGTATGCTGACCTTCCAGCTGGATGATCGTTACGTTACCATTAGCTCACCAGACCACAAGTTAACGCAAGCGCAGTTGCAACAAGTTGCGGTCTCTGTTCAGAAGGCTAACAGCAACAATGATCAAGGCATCACGGCCTTCGCAGATGTAAATTACACCAAGCAACAACTGGATAACATCCGCAAGGCATTTGCGAAGTTCGACGGATTCAAAACCGCGTATGCGCCGCAGCATATGGTTGCCGGAGATACATTCAAAAGTGTAGGCGCTGGTGGTGATGGTGTAAACTTTGTATTCAATCGCATGAATGTAACGGTATCACCCAAAGACTATTCATTCAGCTATGATGGCAAAACGGTAAAATTACCAAATGGCTTATCTGCGAAATGGTATACTCCTGATCAAACCGATTTGCTGACCTTCCAACTGGATGATCGTTATGTAACGGTAAGCTCACCGAACAACCAATTAACTCACGCTCAACTGGAGCAAATGGCAGTCTCTGTGCAGAAGTTGAAATAAGTTCAGTTAACAACATCGCGACTATAGTACATCTAATAAATAACTTTCTATTTTTGCACCGCGTGCAGCTTTCAGCACGCGGTGCTTCTTCATACCCAGCTGATCAGTCACAACACAACGCACATCGGTCTTTTCCTTCCTATATAGGCAGACTCGATGTGTGTTTTGTCCTATCTAGAATGCTTTCTTCACTTCTGAAAACAAGGGCTTTTGTCCGGCTTCATTTCACAAGGAATTGGTTTATAATGGAATATGCTGTTTCTTAGCACGAGATCAACAGAATAACGAACAGGGAGATTCATATGATCATTATTTCAATATTAGTATTATTACTGTGCTTCTTTTTCACCATCACAGCATGGCGCATTCACAAAAAATCAACTAACAGTCCCAAATGGTATATTATTGCTGCATCCATTACAGGAGTCATTTGGTTGTTAACGGTGGATATTTTATTCCCAAATTCAGGTCGTGAGAGCGTTAGTTATAAGGATATTCAAAATACGGGTGGAAAATATAAAGCATTGGCCGAGGCTAAAGAATACATGAAACAAGCGACTGTCGAAGGAGTGATCGCCCCCGGGGATATAGAACGAATGGCTGCACGTATTACCGAATACGCCAATAACAAATATGAACCTGAAAATAAAGACATTCTACTCACACTCGCTGAGAGCATAGCTGCTGACGACTATGAACAAGTTAAGCAACTGTATCAGGAATTAGACGGCAAACCGATTCTTGAACAGTATCTTGCCAGATCAGTTCATTTTGAAGCTAAGGGTAATCAAATAACGGATCCTTTTCCACTGAATTATGGTATGGTCGCCATAGATGCCACTCATGCAGGCAATGGCTCATTCCAGGTTAATTTGACCAATGAAAATGGCGAGTCTGCACGAATATTTGATAAAACTGGGGAATACAGTGGAAAATCCTTCGCTCACATTCCAACAAACGCGCAGTTTACGTTGGATGTCATTTCAGATGGCGCCTGGACGTTGCACACAACGCAGAAAATTCCAGAGGATACCCTTCGCGCTCCTGCCAAGACAAAGGGCAAAGGAGATAATGTGGTATTTGTGTATATCAAAAGCGGTACAACCACATTTACCTTCAAACATAAAGGAGATAGCCACTTTACTGCTTATATTAACAAAACCGTTGGCCTCGATTCCAATACAAAACTGATCGATGAGACAGGTACATACTCAGGATCGACGAGCTTGAATATTACAACCGATGGCGTATATGCAATTGCGGTACAAGCCGATGGCGCATGGTCTGTGGATATTCGATAACAGGCCATCCTTTTCGAAAAAATGAATCATAGAAAGCCATACCCCCAGGGACGTATGATGTCCTTAACGGGTATGGCTTCTGTTTTAGGTGCTTTTGTAACCACGCATATTCCGTCCTGGTACAAGATCCTAGCCAGTCTAGGAATAGGCAACCCCCGTTAAACGGATTACTCTCCTGTAGTGCATACAATCCATCACATCTTCCCAGTCCAGGTCACTCGCATTGGTATCACGATAAAATACAGCAGCAGCGGGGAGAAAGCCGACTAATGGCCCCATACCACCACAGATCATGGAACCACCGTCTCCACCTTTGGGCTGCATCTCTCCATCGTCATCTAGTGTAAGTTCATACGTATAGGGATCACCGACAAATTGTACCCCAAAAAAGTTGGGCAGCTCTAGATCATAGGGGCGATCAGCCTCATCTACCAAGGCAGGGGGAGGTTCAGTGGAATCGCCCATCAGCTTGTCCGCTTCCTGTAAGTCACCAAAGTGCTTTAATTTCAAGGTGTAATCAAAGCTGTCGCCCCAAGGAAATAACGTACGGCATCCGCCTCCATACAGATACTCCCACTCGTCCTCGGTAAGCACACCAAATCCCGCTTCCGCTGTTTCCTCCAAAAGATCTTCCAGGGTTAAATCCTCATTGAACCATAAGAACTGGATTTCTCCACCGCGTCGAACCAAGCGAAACTGTTGATATTGTTCATATTCGTTTAGCTTACCCTGCTTGAACTCCTCCAACGCTGCTGCAAAATCAGGATCGCCCTGCTTCCTCGCCTCTTCTTCTGTCACTTCGATCCAGCCAAGGGAATGGGTACGGCACTCTACCAGCATCGGGGCAATCTCTACTTCCCTTACAGGCGACATCTGATCGCTGAGAAACAAGTCCACATCCTCTACGCCATACTCACTCACCGTTTCAAGCATGTCGGCAGACGTTTTTTCGTTCATCCCCTCCTGCCAGCCGTCCCAACCAAGCATTACCCGATCTCCTGGCACAAATACAAACTGTTGCCCACCACAGACGAATACACCGGTCTCCGTGCGCTGACCATAGCGTTCAAATGTCTGCAGACCTTCATATCTCATCTGCTCTGGTAGCTGACGAGCAATTGTGTGCATCCACTCCTCTTTCTCTAGAGCAGATAAACCTTCCCACACGCTTCGCTGTAACGATTCCATTCCTCATCCCCCTTGGTTGGTAAGCTTAACCGTTTATTTCCCCGCAGCTTGCAACAGTTCAAGCAGCAACTCTTTGCGTCTTCCATCTGCCTTACGAGCCAGCGTGGCTAATTTCTCCACCTTGCCCCAGATTGGATACAGCACATGCTCAACCTCGAAAGGCTGTAGGCCATTCATCTGCTGTGCAAGCAGAGCCAGCTTGTCCTCACTTTCCAGCTCAGGCAGAATTTTCAGCTTTAGACTATCCGTAGCACGGCGCAGACAATCAACTAATATAGGTGCAGATTGGGTAGTTACACCATATTTCTCGGCAAACGCAGTGATGAACTTATCCTGCACTAGCTGATGCTCATCATCCACATGATTCATGTAGTACGCTACCAATGGAAAATACTGCTCATCCGTGAGTCCCAACCCAAATGCTGCATAACTGCCCGTCATGCAGTTCTTCTCCCCTTCTGTATCTGCATAAAATTCGAATTGTTCGATGGCTACACGAGCATATTGCTCAAGAAGCGGATGTAGTTCTGCATATTGCAGCGCATTAGCGAAGAAGCGATGTGTATCGGACTTGGCCAGTCCTTTGATCGGTAAATATTGCTTATCACTAGATTTCAATTTGATTTTATAATGTTTCGGGAATCCCCGTTTCAGTAAGTGAATAATAAAGGTAAGAGCTTGTTCATAGGCAGATGCTTCTTCCTGGCGTATTTGGATAGTGATGAGCGAGTATACATCGTTTGCCTTGCACTCAACCTGTTTATTCTTCACAACGATTTCTTCCTTGGCAAAGGTTCCACTACCTTCATCCATCATACGTACTGCTCGTTTACTGCCCAATTGCACGGCAAGCTCCATGAAGTTGAGACCTCTAGGTTTACTGTAGCTCGGTTCATAGCGAAGGATCATAACCGCTCCGTACAATAACAGATCAATCGGTTGCGCGAACTGTTCTTGGTTCTCATTTCCATCCAGATGCCGGGTCTCCTGCTGCTCTAGTACTGCACCTGGCTTGAGCGTATACTCATTCGCACGGTAGGTAGAAGTTTGAATATCATAATACTGGGGCAAAAATTGATCCTCAGCCCAATCGGTTAGAGCATGGATTATATTCCTACGATGCTCCGCGAGTGCCTCCGGACGGCTTTTATTCAACTCCTGAATTCGATTAAAGATCGCTATCGTTCGCGCTACATCCAATGTAGGAAACAGGTTCACGTCAAGAAGATGACGTGTCAAGAAAAACGATTCTAGTGGCTTCGTGGGATAAGTACCATTCTCCACCTTCTCGTCTACATAGGAATGAACACGTTCAAGTAACTGCTGCCTCTTCTCTTCATGGACATAATCCAGCAATGTTAGATGTAGCTTACCTTCGGTTGTTGGGAATTTTGCTCGAAAGGTAAAATGGTAATCAATCATTGGAGTATGTGCCCATTGCTCCAACTTACCTTTAACCACCTCCACAAGCTGCGGTTGAATCACCGTTCGTACCTCTTCCGGTGTGAGGAAGACTGCATTTTTCGATGTAAAACTATCATCCAAATCCAGATCGGCACTATCTACCGTTGTTCGCCCAGGTCTGTAATCTAGCAAAATATCATTGAAAATCCCCATCTGCAACGTGGTTCGTTGCACAATACTGTCCAGATCTGTGCGTTTCGCCTGTTCATCAAACCATATATGAATCTCTGCAACCATCTCTTCAATGGCTTCACTAATTGTTATAGTCACTTGTTCTCCTGCCTTTCGCTATCTGTTATGTAATCTTCTCTTACAGCATCTACTTCCTCTTATACAATCAGATTGGCCCTTAGACCATCCTTGGTATCTGCGTGTTAACATACGTCTATCACCTACTATTTTACTCTCATAAGACTGACCGAAACAATGAGACTTACGTACGGTTGTTCTGGAATACACTCCGCTTGTTCTGGTTATTTCTGTCCTCTCTGATCTCGTATTGATATAGTTCTTCTTATATATTGAAACAATAATGATATCGCTTACATTTATTTTCATGAATAGGTATGCTTTCTCTTTCCACCGGTATGCTCTCCCCTTATGGGACTGGGAAGGGATGACGTTTGATGCTTCTTTCCTATTCAAATTACAGCTTCAGGGATTAAACTTGTCCCATGGCAGCGTTCGAACCAGCCAGATTCAGATTAGACCTAAATGGGCGAACTGCACATCCTGCTCGTCTGTTTGTTCTTACAACGTTTCTCATGATGAGGAAGCGTGCTCGATGTTTTTTTCATACGGGTTGCCTGGTTATATTCATTAATCAGTTCATCCAAGACCATGGATTGGCGAATCACTTCGGGATGCCATAGATCCGGGTACTGATTTGCAATCTGGTAGAGTCGCTGTCTCGCCTTTTCAATACATTCCTGAATGGTTTCCGGATTCTGCACCATACTCCCGCCCCCTATTGTCCTTCAGTATTTATCATCCAAAAAAGACCATCTATTATAATATTCGGAATACGGATCGTTTTGGATTACCCCAAAATCAAATTTTTGTATTATTTTTCTGATTAAGGGTGAAATACGTATGATAGGTGTGCACGTGTATATGGATTATAAACTAAAAAAAGATAGGCTCTTATGCCTATCCGTTTTTGCATATGCATCCTCTGCTTATCTCAACCCAATATCCGCAAAACGATTACCAATCGTTTCAGGAAAGGCATTTTTAATAGCATCTATAGCCTGTTGCTCTCTATGCCCTGCCCTTTGAATCTGCTCAATCACCTTTTGTACACTTTGCGGTTCTCTTGCATCCCACGCGGAGTAGTCATTGATCACCTCTACGATGTTGGAATAATGCTCTGCGAGTAAGGCGTATTCGCTTATAACCCGATCCATATGTATGGACAGATGCTCCAGTGCTGCCACATACGAGGCGATATCCTGTCTAGATTTTGCATAATAGCGCAGGACAATCGCCGCCTCAACCGTGTCATACGTTCCTGACTGTAGCGCTGCAGCAATGGTCGTATAGGCTTCTGCTCCGCAGGCATAATCTTGGGGCGGCAACATGTAGTCATGAGTTTCCCATTTGTAGACGGCCTGGATTAACGATTCCTTGCAGACTTCCCATACATCCACCGATTGATGAGACTCGAGTACTTGATAATACCAGTAAGGGGATTCATTTTTTCCAAAAGAATGATAAGGTAGGGGCTGCAGCTCCTGTCCCTCACAATCACAAAGATAGATCAGTTGCTCGGTATCATCATACCCAGCAGCAATGACAAATTGATTATGCCACAGAATCGCTCCCACGCCCCGGTTAATACTTGCCTTGATATCATGCAACGCCTGCTTCTGATACATTGGAAAGGTGGGTTCAAATGAAAACCCTGCCGCCTGGCTCGCCGTTACACCAATGAAGTCAGCCGCTACAAAATTCTCTGCCATCCAATTGTATGCCGAGATCGATTCTGCGGTTAGACGCCGATCAACCACCAATCGAAAACCACTGACTGTCATTCCCGCAATCATGTCCTGAGTGAAATCACCCCATCGTTGATGCTTCAGAATCCGATACAATACATCCGAATACGAGCTGTTGACCCGCCGTCGTCTCTGATCATCTGATATATGCTGATTCGGTACAGGCGCTATCAAGTCGCTTAACATGAATTTTGATTTCATCACTCCCACTTCCCTCCTATCTGGCTGAATGTGCTCCCCATCTTGGTACTGTAGAGCGTTTACGGTCAGGGTATCGGAAGGAGATCATTCGAAAATAATCCATGGCTTGCGCCTCCAGCGCCTTCGCCTTCAACAATACGTGTGCCAGCTTCTCGGTTGTGTCTTGGCGTAGAATCCGTCTGCCTTCTTGCTGAACGATGCATGTTTGCATCTCGTGGTTCAATACTCCAATCTGTTCATAACATGTGTGCGCCTGATTCAGTTCGTCCCATAACCCTCGTACATCGTGTAAATATTTCTGAATCTCAGTTCGGGACTGACAATAGGCATCCAAAATATAAGCTGCTCCTGATGCATCGTAATCTGTACGTTGCAGCGCCTGCACCCACACCTCATAAGCCAGCTTGCCAGAAGCAATATTACGATCAGGCAACAGACGATAAGGAGTATCCCAATCCTCGATCGCCAGTCGTAAGGATTCCAACACCATCTCCTGTTCTGCCATGTGGACTTGGTCTCCGAATATCTGACAATACCAGAAGCCCGTGAAGTTCAGCCCAAAATTGTCATACAATAGTATCTGGGATTCCTCACTCCATCCATCCTGCACATAGAAAATTCGGTCATCGTCATCATAACCGTGAATGACACCGAATTCAGGAATCCAGTAAATTACGCCTCTACCCTCATCTAGACTACGTTTCACCCAATTCACAGCATCCTGTTGGTAATAACTGAATGTAGAGTGTCGTGTACGTCCACCATCCCAGATGGTGAAGATACCCAGATTATCAATGCCGGGTCGATGCGCTTCTCCCCACTGTCCGTAGGCTGTAACTGACATGGGAAGTAACTGCTGATGCACTGCTAGTTTAAAAGCCATGCCTGTGTATCCAGCGAGCATATATTTGGAGCCATGAAACTGACCCGTATGGGTCAATATGGCATGCAAGCCATCCACATACGATTTGGATTCCCGTTTCATCTTGAAGTGATCTAACATGACTTCAGCCAAGACAAGACCTCCTTTCTACGCTGTCTATTCCACATTTGCTTCCCGCTGAACCGTTAATCTATCCAATAATTGCTCTGCACGTTGCTGGAGCTTTTTCCTCAGCCAACCTGGCGACAATAGTTCCTCCCACTCGCTACGAAACAAATGCTGGAGGAACGCATCCGTATCATGAAATTCAATACAATAAATCTGATCCTGCCGATCCCGAACCGGATACCCATGCCATAATTCTAAATGTTGTCCTTCCTTCAAACGAATCTCCGCTACAAACGGTTTACGAACGGGCAATGGCTCTTCCCACCCACTGAGCAGAGCATCAGCCTTGTATTCAAATCTCTCCTCCGA
The DNA here is from genome assembly GCF_036884255.1 of Paenibacillus tundrae. Lineage (NCBI taxonomy): Bacteria > Bacillati > Bacillota > Bacilli > Caryophanales > Paenibacillaceae > Paenibacillus > Paenibacillus tundrae. The sequence continues at coordinate 5,607,552 of NZ_CP145605.1, forward strand.
GACTGACATATGAATGATGCCTTCCAACCGAATGGTCATTTGCTGTACAGGATCGGTTTCATAACCAATCACATAATCAGCGTTAAACTGTGAGATCAACTTGAGAGGACACAGGGAGAGCTGCCTTTCCCCGCTATGATCCCTATAATGAATGTGCACTCGGCACGAATCAGCAATGGCATGGGTCAACAATTCATGCCATTGCAGTTGTTTCGGTTGTGCTGTAAATACGGGAAGTTTCCTTGGTCCTGTAGGATGTTCCTCCAACGTAAAACGCTCTAGAAGATGCGCGACACGTTTCACCGAATCTGCCTGCTCATAATCGTAATGCCGATAGCGATGTGCCAAATATTTCAACACCTGCTGCTCTTCCTCTGTCATATATAAATGGGGCAGACGGTAAGTCTGATCCTCATAACAATATCCACGATACTTCGCCATGTATAATAAAGGAGCACGTAGGGAGATTGCCATATATTCAATATCCCGCTGCGCTTGTCGACGCGAGATTTCGAATTCTCGTGCGAGCCAGCCACTATTAGGAAAACGCCCACTCCGAATCTGCTCGTCAAACCAGTGAATACGATGCATATTGCTCATCTTCCCACCTCCTTTTCGCTTAAGCTCACTCCTTCTATTATAAGAGCATTCCACTGAATTCCAATCCTGCCTGTTACACCAACAGAGCCTGTTCAATCGAACAGGCTGCGCTGCGTTATACAGTCACCTGATCCACTCTGGACTGTACTGCTTTTGAACATTTCTTGCATACTTTCAACATCGTGCCGTCTGTTTTGGTTTGGGTATACAACAATTTGATACGTGTACTGCCGCATACCGGACATGTTCCGCGTCCTCTGGATGGAAGACTCCACAGCACGCGTCCTCTTTTGGTTTTTGCCAACGTTTGTGAACCTCTTTTCAATAAGTTTTGGTCTGTTCACCGTTATTATAGAGGTCATGGTACGACACAGAATGTCGCAGCAGTTTGCGTAAACGCGGTGCAAGATACCCTTAAGCGAAATCGGAGACACATCCGAATGGAATGCAATAAAAAATGCCCCCTCTTCAACTTGAAGAAAGGACAGATTCTAGGCGTGGTCGCTATTCGTTTGAGATGCTGCCCGTAATAAAGGCTCTAACAGCCCTGGGAAACGTTCTTCCAGATCTTCCGCTCTCAAGGTGAGGAAATGCTGCGTTCCCTGCACTCTCACTCGAATAACGCCTGCTTCTCGCAATGTTCGAATGTGGTGCGACATGGTCGATTTTACAACAGGCGCATGAAAATGACTGCAAGGCTGTTCTCCACTTCTAGCGGCCTCTGCAACAATACCAAGACGTGTTGGATCACTTAAAGCGTACAACACGGAAGAAAGCCCGATATCCTCCACTTGAGGATGATGCAATATTTTCATAATGTAGTCTCCTTTTTTCAGACTATCCATTGTATTTTAGCACAGATTCATGATATATTTCTAAAGTTCGATACCAATCGAACTTTATTTATTCATTACGTTAATGTACCCATGCGGTTAGGCAGGGGTTAACATCATATCACATTTTGCAAATGTTACACGTAGTTTCTGAAATGTTGCGAAACACAAAATTACAGGAGGTTTTATATGAACAGCACGGTAACTGCACCATCCGGAGAACAAACCTCTGGACTACAAGAAAAGTTAATCGTCAGCTTGCTTGGCTTCACGGTTGTACTCGTCGTGATGAACACGATGATGTTCAATCTCGCCTTGCCCAAAATCGCAGCCGAATTCACGCTCTCATCCGTTGCGTCATCATGGATTGTTACAGGCTACTCTATTGTCTTTGCCATCTCTTCCATTACATTCTCACGTCTATCGGACTTTGTGCCGATTCGCACCTTGTTTACAACCGGGCTTACCTTGCTCGGCGCTGCGTCAGTTCTCGGTTTTTTCAGTAATCACTTTATTGTTTTGCTCGTTGCGCGTTTGATTCAGGCGATGGGTGCGGCATCAATTCCAGGACTAGCTATCGTTCTTATTACTCGATATATCCCAAGTGACCGCCGCGGTAAATCAATGGCTGTTATTATGTCTGCCAGTTCTCTTGGTCTTGGACTTGGGCCGGTTATCGGCGGGAGCATCACGCAATTTCTAGGTTGGCATGATCTATTTATCGTGACTGGATTATCCCTATTCCTGATCCCTGTATTCTTCAAACTGCTCCCAAGTGAGATGCCGAAAAAAGGTTCGTTTGACTTGCTCGGTGCGCTTCTGCTTGCCATTGGTACAACAGGTATTCTGTTATTCCTCACCTCAAGAGAATGGATAACCATTGTCGTGGGTGTTGCGGCGTTATTGCTATTCTGGTTACGAATTCGCCGTGCAGTCGATCCATTCGTACAGCCTGCACTGTTCCGTGACAAAAAATATATGATTCTCAGCTCGTTGGGTATTGTATCGTACATTAATAACTTCTCTACCTTGTTTCTACTGCCACAGATTTTGGCTCATTTATATGCACTGACTCCGGCTCAATCTGGCTTAGTCATCTTCCCTGGTGCAGTTGTATCGATGTTGCTGTCCAATCGGATCGGCCGCATGATTGACCGACATGGTAATACACTCTTGCTGAAATTTGCACCGTGGTTGTTGTTATCAGCGGCTGGCTTGTTCGCCTTATTTGCTCATAACAGCATTTACGCCATCATGGCGGTATATATTTTGCTTAGTGTGGGCTTCTCTGCGCTGACAACCAGCGTATCTAATGAACTGTCTGGCAACCTAACGATGGATCAGGTTGGTGCAGGCATGGGGCTGTTCCAATTAAGCCAGTTCTTCAGCGGCGCCTTCAGTGTAGCTGTTACAGGTGTTGCCTTGACGGCTATGCAACAATGGACACTGTCCTCCGCATATAGCAGTATTTTCTGGGGCATGACAGTTGTTGCACTTGCAGCGGTAATCTTCTCTCAGTTGTACTTACGGATGCAATCACGCAAGAAAACGACAGCCTGATTCTAAAATGTGAACATCTTTTAATACAATTACAGCACACGACATTCTAAGCCAGGGAATTCCATATGGAAATTCACCTGGCTTTTTACAATGTAACGCGAGTACTCGCTCGTAGATATACATAACAAAACGCCATAAGTACATATCATGTACTCATGGCGTTTGTGATTTCTAATCCATATGGAAAACCAAATGAAGATCAGATATTAAACTATTCAAACATATCCAGACGAAGGCGTTTCAGACTAGTATGCTGAATGTACCATTCTCCATCAATCTTCACAAATGTCTCATGGTAATGCCCGAACCCGTGAAATGATGTATTCCCATTGCCTTCAGGGAAAGTCACCCAGTCTTCCATAGGTGAGATAACTTTTGCTTCGTTCTCAGATACAAATTCTACTTCGGCGCTATGTACATGATGCACCGTCACCGCTACATCGACGAGATCCCGGAATACTTGTACGATTGTATCTCGGCCATTCAATACAGGAATAGGATTACCTTCTGTGCTAAAATCGGCTACAGCATCTGGAGCGAAAACTCCACCCAGTGCGTCCCACTGTTTGGTATCAATAAAGCGGCAATAGCGTGCTTTGGTATTTCTAATGCTCTCCAGTGCAAGCAGTCGTTCTAATCCATTGATCGTTGATTGGCTCATGTGTTGTACCTCCAGAGATGTAAGATAAGTTCGTATCATTCGTGCTATGTATGCAATAAAATTCTTATTCATTGTACCATTCGGTTCCTACCAGGCACAACGACAGACTATACGTTTGCATATTACCCATCTGAGGTATATGTTGAAACATCCTTGCCTAGGCCGTGTCTGAAAGCTCGCCCTACAAAAAAAGCCCAAGAGAAACAGCAGATTTATCTGTTTACGCTTAGACCTTTTTGTTAGGACTTCTATTGCGTTGTAATCAACGCTCAACCGCTATGAAGAATTACATACCTGCACCATGCATCATGCCCGTAAACCTGTGATCGAAGATATCAGTCTGTCAGCCTGTGAATCATACGCTCTGATCTAGCGATCTAGAGTAGGCTGGAGTATTAAACGATCATCTTGTCCAGACTTTACTACTCTGTTCGGGAAGAATGCCATGCCTTCATCTCAGCAGCTAGCTCCGACATTTTGCGATTATTCAGATAGTCCTCCATCTGCTCCTCCGCATGCACCATCACCCTTTGAATCAGACAACTGCCGTTATGGTTCTGTGTACATTCAAATAAAGAAGCCTTTCCTTCAATGGCATGAATAATCTCAAGAAAAGAAGGGTCTGGATTCTTTCGACTCAGACGATAGCCTCCATTTGCTCCCGAGGTCGATTCGATCATTCCTGCTTTGACCAGTTTGGTCAAGATTTTGGACAGATAAGTAGGTGATACTTTCTGAAGCTCTGCCAGCTGATGTACGCTAACCAACTGCTCTGGCTCAGTAATTACAAGATGCAGCATCGTATGCAAGGCATAATTCGTAGCTTTGGAATATTTCATGAGGGCACCTCATTATATACGGATTTAATTTATCCATAATAGACCTGATTAGACGCAGTGTCAAACTTCCCATCTTCTCCAGCTTCGCAGGGTTAATTCACTTTAAGTGCGTGTTCAAAAAGTACGGTTTTCAGTTTGAACAACCTCTTTATGACTAACTATGGTACAAGCCACGGTAATCTGTAGGTGTCATGCCTTCTCTTGCCATAAACTGACGGTTAAAATAACTGGCATTCGGATACCCCGCCTCTTCCGCAATCTGTCCAATATTGGCGGTTGGCCGTTCTAATAACCATTGCTTCGCCATCTGTAACCGAGATCGTGTAATGAACTCCATCGGTGTCATCTCTACAGCACTCTTGAACAATTTACAAAAGTAATACGAGCTCACTCCCGCTAGATCAGCCCAATCCTGTAGCAAGAATGGCTGACAAGCCTCCTGCTGCATCTGTGGAAGTAAGGCCAGCACACGGCTTTCGGCGTTGCTTGTACGTGTATTTTTCAGTGGAACAGCATGCTGAACGAACTCCGCCAATACAGCATAGGTGAGCGTGGACAACTGGGCTGGTCGTAGCATCCGATTCTGTTCCGCTTCGGTGAGCAGCGCCAGATGTGCTTCTTCCCACGGAGCCTGCTGACGCAGCGTCCATAACAGATTACGGTGTAGGCCTCGCTCAATCATATAATCATGCAACCGATCTCCATAAAAATGAACCCAACGTACATCCCATGGATCATCCTCGCTACTGTAATATCGTTGCTGTTGTTGCGGAAAATACAGGACAGCCTGTCCCGCTCGAAGCTCATGCACGATACCGTCTGCTTCAACGTATCCTTTACCTGCAGCAACGTAGTGAATGTTGAAGTTATTGAGTGCACCTGTCTCACGCCAAACGTTATGTTGGGGGTGTTCTGTGTAGTGTCCAATCGACTCGGGATAGCAAAAATAGGGGATATTTTGAAGAGTCAGTAGCGTTGTCTGTCTTAACATAAACCGGTTCTCCTTAAGCAACAATTTTGTGTTAACTATAATCAATATATTATCATTTTAATTCATTCATCTATCTCATATAATCACAATATACATTCATACACAGGAGGAATACAACTATGAATTCAGATCGTAAATTGCGTTGGGGCATTCTTGGTAGCGCTAGCATTGCTGTACGCTCCGTTATTCCGGGTCTGCAACAATCCGAGCTAAACGTGGTTACTGCCATTGCTAGTCGGGATGAAGAAAAAGCGAAACAGACTGCCGACCAACTAGGTATAGATCAAGCTTACGGCAGTTATGAAGCATTACTTGCAGATGACTCGATCGATGCAGTATACATCCCCCTCCCGAACCATCTACACCGGGAATGGACAATTCGCGCCGCAGAAGCAGGGAAGCACATTCTGTGCGAGAAACCACTTGCGCTGACTGCGAAGGAAGCCGAGGAAATGGTTCAGGCTTGTGCGGATGCTAAGGTACAGCTTGCCGAAGCACTCATGTATCGCCATCATCCACGTTATGATCAGATGAAGGAGATTATCGCTAGCGGTGAAATTGGTACAGTTCGCGGGATTCATAGTACGTTTTCATTCAACAATTCAAGTTCGGCCGGTAACGTTCGATTCAAACGGGAATGGGGCGGCGGAGCCCTCTATGATATTGGCTGTTATTCTATCAGTGCTGCGCGTCTAATCCTTGGGCAAGAGCCCACTGCAGCAACGGTGATCGGCATGTTCTCTCCTGAACATGATCATGTGGATATGATGGCTTCAGGATTGCTGGAATTCGATGGCCAGGTTGGTGTCACGTTTGACAGCAGCATGTGGGCTGCCTTCCGCAATACGCTGGAGGTGCTCGGATCAGATGGACGAATTGAAGTACCTTCTGCTTATATCAGCAACCCAGATGCAGGCTCTAACTTCTACGTCACTTCGGGTGGAGATCGTAGAGAAGTCGTTGTTCCACAAGTGAATCACTATTCCCTTCAGGGAGATGACATGGCACGCGCTGTACTTCATGGTGAAGCACTGCGCTTCGTGCCTGCCGATGCAGTAGCCAACATGAAGGTACTCGAAGCTTGCCTTCGCTCAGCAGAAGAACGTACACGAATCACACTTTAAGAGGTTGTTCAAAAAGTTCGCTTTGATTACGAAGCATGCCTAACGGCATCACATTAGCAAATATGGGTTTAGCCAAAATACGAACGATATATAAGGACGGTGTGTGAATATGGAATTTATTACGATTGATGGTGCGGGTAAACGCATCTCCCGCTTAATTAAAGGCACGGACTATTTTGTACATGACGCTTATGAAAAAGTTGCTGCCAATATGGATGCGTTTCTGTCCATCGGTGGGAACACCGTGGATACGGCTCATATCTATTGCGGAGGACAAAGTGAAGAAGTGCTTGGACGTTACATGCAGGAACGCGGCAACCGTGATGAGATTGTTATTCTGACCAAGGGTGCTCACCACAATCAAGACGGCCCACGGGTTAACCCTGATGCCATTCGCAGCGACCTTCTGACGAGTCTGGAACGACTCCAGACTCCTCATGTCGAGTTATATGCCTTGCACCGCGATGACCCTAATGTTGCTGTAGGCGTGATTCTTGAAGCGCTGAATGAGCACATTGAAGCTGGCAAAATTGGAGCGATTGGTGCATCCAACTGGACTTGGCAGCGCCTAGAGGAAGCCAATGCCTATGCCGCATCCCATGGCCTGAAAGGTTTTACGTTCAGCAGTCCGAATCTCAGTCTTGCCAAAGCAAATGAGCCCTTCTGGGCAGGCTGTGTATCCGCAGATGCAGAGACGCTAGCTTGGCATGAACGTACACAATTGCCTTTGTTGTCTTGGTCTTCTCAGGCTCGTGGTTTCTTCACAGGTCGCTTCACACCAGAAGTACGGGACAATGCAGATCTGGTTCGTGTGTTCTATAGTGACGGCAACTGGGAACGACTGAACAGAGCTGAGCAGCTGGCTGTAGCCAAAAATACAACGCCTATTCAGATTGCACTTGCGTATGTATTGAATCAATCCTTCCCAACGTGTGCACTTATCGGTGCTCAAAACCAGGCAGAGCTGCTGTCCTGTGACGAGGGATCACGCATCTCCCTAACCACTCAAGAAGTGAATTGGCTAGATCTTGGCAGTGATGCGAAGCCTTCGTCTCTGTAGTTGTGTCATTATAAAGATTATTTATTGAAACAAAAAGGCTCACTCCCAGAAACACGGGAAGTGAGCCTTTTCGAGATATTTCATGACATAAATGATAGATGGGATAAACCATCATGAACGCCTATTTCTTTTTCGGTATAATAACGTGTCTACAGTATTACAGTTTTACGATCTGACCTGTTTTCTCCGATTCAAAGGCAGCCAGGATGACTTGCAAGGAACGCAGACCCTCTTCACCAGAGATGCTTGGAGGTGTGTTCGTAACAATAGATTCTACGAATGCATCAATGACACCACTTGGTACTTGTTTCTCATTGGTAGCCATAGCGCCTACTTTGTAAGTCTCTACCGTACCATTCGTCAATTCAACGATAACCTCGTCACCATCGACTGTACCAATCTTCATCACACCGTTCTCGCACCAAAGTACAGTACTGTTGTCTCCTGCGCGATATTGCGTCCAGCTAGCTACCAAAGTACCGATTGCACCGCTCTTCATGCGAAGCAGGCATGTTGCGTTATCGTCTACCTTCGTACCTTCTTTGTGCAATGTGCTGATGAATCCAGCAACTTCAGATACTTCATCGCTCAGCAAGTAACGGATAAAGTCGGATTTGTGTACGCCCAGGTCGCCCATAGCGCCCATGATCGCTTCTTCTTTACGGAAGAACCAGCTCTCAGCACCATCCACACTCCACGCTTCTGGTCCAGGGTGACCAAAGGAAGTACGGAAATTCAATACTTTACCCAGTCTACCGGAATCCAGAATTTCCTTCGCTTTTACGTGAGGAGGCATCAGACGTTGGTTGTGTCCAACCATAAGGAATACGTTATTTTTCTTAGCAGCTTCGATCATCTGCTCGCCTTCTTCGGTCGATACAGCCATCGGTTTCTCTACCAATACATGCTTACCAGCGTTCGCCGCAGCAATCGCCATCGGAGCATGCAGGTAGTTCGGAGTACATACACTTACCGCGTCAACCGTTTCGTTAGCAAGCAATTCTTCATAGCTGGAGTATGCCTTACCACCGTAAGTTTCAGCCATTTTCTCTGCACGCTCTACGATCGGATCGGCAAAAGCGACAAGCTCAACATTTTCATTATCAGCGTATTCTGGAATATGTCTGCGCTCGGCAATGGCTCCACAGCCGAATACAGCAACTTTAATTTTACTCATGTACAAATGTCTCCTTTAACAAGTAGATTAGTCTGTTATGAATGCTTAATGCTCTGATTAAAATTGGTTCAAGTAATTCTGTTTCAGCCAGTTGTAGCTATTGGCTACGCTTTCAAGAGGTGGATTCTGACATACATCCTGTTCTACAATCAGCCACTCTACACCTGCATTGGTAGCTGCCTCAATCACGGCTGGCAGATCAACCGAACCTTGTCCCAGTTCCAGTGTTTTCATCTGACCCTGTTCGTCTTTGCTGAAATCCTTCAAGTGAAGCAGCGGCAAACGTCCCGCATATTTATTAATATACTCGATTGGATTTTGTCCCGCAAACTGAACCCAACATACATCCATCTCAACCTGTACAGACTCTGGTGTCGTTTGAGTAAACATCGCGTCAAAAGCATTCTCATCGCCAACCTGGCCATGGAACTCAAAATCATGGTTGTGGTAACCAAAGGTCAACCCTTGTTTCGTAACCTCTTCCCCATACCCTTGAAGTTCTGCAAATAGCTTCTTCCAGCCTTCTGCGTCCTCTGGACGATCTTCTGGCATCAAGTACGGGCAGATCATATATTGAGCCCCAATCGTTTTGAGGTAATCGATTTGTTGTTGCAGGTTCTCACGCATTGCATGCAGTGAAACGTGGCTGCTGAATCCTTTCAATCCTAGTTCGTCTAGTAGCGCTTTCATTTCTTCGGCAGGAATATCTCCATATCCAGCAAACTCCACGCCTTCATAACCAAGCTCAGCTACTTTGCGCAAAGTTCCACGGAAATCTGCTGCAGTCTCATCGCGGAGTGTGAACAATTGCAATCCAATATTACGTTTTCCCATGATATCTACACCTCTGCTCTAGAATTTGCTTTCATTGCTCTATCTGGTTTCATCCTACCGCAAAACAGGCTAGAATGAACATATACAATATCGTCAAACCATGAACTATTTGATCATATTTTTCTGACATGTGTTAACATGAATTTCCATGTTAACTCCCAACCGTGACTTTTACGGTATGAACGTGAATGAATCATATTCTGGAGCATCATGCTACACCTACATATAGGAGGACTACATCCAATGGAAACTACAGTACTGATCTGCGACTACTCCTACCATTACAAAGCATTCAATCATAATATGAGGGGCAACTTACAGAGCTTTTTGTTCCGTCTGCAGACCGAAGGCACATGTAAGATCTATATCCAAGATGAGGAATTTACGATGACCAGTGGCGATCTGCTTTTGCTTAAGCCTGGGGATGATTATCGTCTTGTCGTAGAAGAGCCACATAAAGAGGGCCGCTTATCGAGTGGGGATTACTATTTATTTTGCGAGGGAAGCTGGATCGATCATTGGTGGGGGCAAACAGCGCGACCTACCCTCAGCCGCATCGGCTTAGATGATAAATTGGTTAGTCTATGGCGGAACATGCTGCTTGAAAAGCGTCGTGGACCTCTCGAGGAAAACGCAGAGCTGAACGATGCACTCCTTCGTGGCTTATGCCTATACATCGACCGTGCTATCAAAGAGAACATTCAGACCGACCGTGCCGTCTCCTCGGCCCTCAAGCTGAAACGTTTCATCGAGGAACATGCCACCGTAACGTTCAAACTGGAAGAGGCAGCACGATACGCGGGACTAAGCCTATCTCGTGCAGTACGCTTGTTCAAGGAGCACTACGGTCAGACCATGATCCAATATGCAATCGAAATTCGTCTGAACGCTGCGCTGGAGCGTATGAAATACAGTGAAATGACATTGGAACACATTGCGGAATCCTGTGGATTTGCAAGCTATTCCTATTTCCATCGGGTCTTCCGTACACACTTCGGGATGTCACCTGCGGAATATCGGGAATCGCAGTCCCACCCACCTATGGATCTAGAGCACGTTTGAGTTAAGATTAAGAAAGTATTCTTGAACGCACCAAAGAGCCTTACTCCTCTAAGTGGCTTAATCAAATAAGCTAAAGTATAGAAGGTAGGGCTAGGTGTCGTCCTCTCCTACTGTTATAGTGCTCACTCTGACGGTAGAATTAGACATTTTTCCAGTTCAGTTCTTTTCCAACTAAATAGCTACACACTCTTGACTTGCTGAACATGTGTAGGATATCTGAAGCAGAGCGCACCGAACTCGTCATTCCCGATATGGTAGGCCGGATCTTCTTCAAAACCAAACCGTCGATACAACGCTACGGCATTAAGCATACTCGGACTCGTATACAAATAAACAAAATCACGATTGAACGTTTTGGCGGATTCGACGCACCGATCAAGCAATGCCCGCGCAACACCATGTCCCCGCCAGTCTGGATGAACGGCAAGTAAGCGAATAAACGGATAATCAATCGGCGACTCGAAGCCAGCATATGCTTTTTGAGCCGTCTCAAACAACTGGACTGTGCCTACAATGCTCCCATCTATCCGAGCTACCCATAATTGTGTGATAGACGGGTTAAGAAGCGATTCTCTAATTTCCCCAATATACTTATCCCAGCGCTCCTTATCGTTAAACGCATGCTCATATTCGGTATAACTCGTTACAAGCACATCTACGATCTCCGCATAATCTTTCTCTTGCGCCAGCTCCACCGTTATGTTGGTTGTCAATGTTAATCCCCCTCTATAATTTCACAGGATCAATAAGTCATTCATCGTTCAATCGTGATTAAGTTCCAGGTTAAAGAAAGAGTACTCTTTACAATTCCTAGTTATGTACTAAGGATGATATGTTTTTGTCATTGTAGCATGCATTTTTCACAGGTGATCATTAAATGTTTCTATTCTTAGATTGATATATTCTATAGAGATAGACATATCATCTTTATTTTCGCCAAAAGTATGCGGTTCTACAATTGTCCAAGAAATAAACGTATATGATAATTCGACATATTATTCCAAAATGTTCCTTATGTGATATAGTATAAAATACCTATACTAGAGGAGTTGTTGCACGTTGAAATGGACGCTTATTAAATCGTTGCTTATTGCCAGCTTGATTAGCCCACTATTGGTACTAGGCAATTCCGCTGAGGCAAAAGATCTTCCGGAGCCCGAATGGGTGTACAACATTGACAAGGGGGAATGGAGTCTCCCTTGGAATATAATCACTGGGGTCGTTGTGGATTCCCGAGGTAATCAGAGCCTACTTGGTTATAAAATGGTTGGAGGGAAACGTTATTTAGAAAATATAGATCCTTTGTCGGGTAATCTCCGATGGTCTAAGCTTGAGAACTTTGATTTTGTCCCTTCAGAAGACGGGTACATTTTCATGTTCGACAAGAACAACAAAGTCAGTGCCATGAACTTAGCAACCGGTAAGAAAACATGGACGGGTACTCTACCCTTCAACAAAGATGTTGCATATCATTCCTATGAGAGTGACATGTATCCGGGTAAGGACGGAAGCCTGTATGTCGCTTCGCATTCAAAAGATTATAAAGCCACCTTATACCACTATGACTCTAACGGCCGGAGAACCAAAAAATATACATTGCCGTATTCCATCGTGGGTATAGAAGGTGATTATGTATTTGCCAAAACCTATAGTGATGACCCTAATACATACATTTTAAATCTTGCTACAGGAAAAAAAATCGTAACAGCGAAGAACGGAATATCATACATTCCTGTTAATGTACTAAAGGATGGGACAATCGTTACTCAAAACGTTGTCAAAAACGCGGTAACCCTCAAAGCCTATAATGCTAAAGGGCAGTTAAAATGGACAAAAAAACTTCCATATGTAAGCGAACGGACGGAGACCTACACACTCCAAAACCGTCTCCTCTTTATGGATGGTAAAAACAATTCATTAAAACTGTATGCTTCAGATGGTAAACTGTTGGCAAGCAAATCATACAAACCTCTCGCTACAGGGTATAACCGTATCCTGAGAATGATCGAAGTCTCAAGAGATCAGCAGAGTCTGATGTTCACAGTTAAAAAGGGAGGATGGTACGAAATCAACATATTAGATTCAACCAATCTGAATGTAATTAAAGCCTTCTCTGAAACGGAAATGGATTTCTATCAAAATACGAACTACGAGATTCTCAACAACAGAACCCATTTTATTGTAGTGGACCCTAGGGGAAAAGCGATCATGAATTACGACCTGACACGAATAGATTACTAACACGTTATGAATTAGCAATATCGTTAGAAGAGCCGCCATCTCCTCGGAAAATGTATGTACGATACATACTCCGACAGGAGGTGGTGGTTTTTCATTTGCGGAACGTTGGAGTCTTCGAACTCCCCCATGACGCTTCTTCAACAAACCTGTATAGTTAACCATAGTACTCTAACATCAACCTCATATTCATTCTTTTGTACATAGCATAGCCAGCCAATCCTATTTTTACGAACTGGAGCGATAGCAATGGAATCCAAACGCAAAGTTCTCATTATTGAAGATGAACAGGATATTTCACGCATTCTACGAGACTATCTGATCAAGAACAACTACGAAGCTGCGATTGCCAATAACGGTCAAGATGGCTTGCACATCATGGATATGCTGCAGCCAGACTACATCATTCTGGACATTATGCTCCCAGATCTGGACGGCATCGAGGTCTGCCGTGAGATTCGGCGCCGTAACCATATTCCGATATTAATATTGAGCGCGAGGGGCAGCGATACGGATAAGGTGCTGGGGTTAGGCTTTGGCGCTGATGATTACATGACCAAACCTTTCTCGCTCAGTGAGTTACTGGCTCGGATCAACGCACACTTCCGCAGATATGATCGTCTGACAACGGAACGTGCCTCTACCGATCTGTTGAGACTGTCTAACCTCGTCATAGATAAGAAGGGCTACAAGGTAACGATGGATGATCAAGAGGTCTCCCTCTCTGCCAAAGAATTTGAGTTACTTTACTATCTAGCGAGCAACAAAAATCAGGTTTTCTCGAAGACACAGCTTCTGGATGCGATCTGGGGTTACGCTGCTTATGGAGACGAGAATACCGTTACCGTGTATATCCGCAGATTAAGAGAAAAAATTGAAGCTGACCCTTCCGAGCCTCGTCTTCTGAAAACCGTTTGGGGTGTCGGCTACAAGTTCAACCATGAATAAGCCAAAGGGAGGCAATGACATGTCACTGCATATGTGGTCTAAACGTTGGCTGCGTATATCCTTCATTCTGCTAATGATATTGATCACATGCAGTCTATTGCTTTTCGTGAATCTGCTTATGGACAGACAAAATAACAACTCCAATCTATCCATTAATCAGGTGCGGCTTGCAGTTAATCCACTTCTTCTTGAACTTGAACAAAAACAGCAGCAGTTAACGGATCCGACAACTCGGGATCAATTGCGATCTATCGTGCAAGAGAACGGGGTTGAGCTGACCTATGTTGGATTAGATGGCGGCGTGGTCATATCTTCTACCCCTTCCTTGGAGGGCACGCAGCTGAATCTGCAATCTGTACTGCATTATGATCTGAATCAGGCGGCACAGGTTATGGATGATAAGCAGTCGCTCAACATTGCCTTTCCTGTTATCGATGGAACTAATGGAAGTCAGATTGGCAATGCCATTTTTACAGTTCCCCTATCTATGGTTGTTGTTGAGCAGCCGCTCACCTCCGCCTTCTGGGTCATGATCACGTTAGCCGTTGTCTCCCTCGTGTTAGGCACTTGTCTGATCGCGATGAAACGAAAGGTCAATAAGCGGCTGCTCTCTCCGATTAGCCAGTTGAAAGGACACGCCGAGTCCATTCTCAAAGGGAAGTACGATCAGCCTATTCAATACTCCCGAGTAGATGAAATGGGCGAATTATACGCTATGCTTGATCTGATGCGCGCGGAGATCATGCATCTGAATGCAGAGCGTATACGTCAGGAACGAGCACAGAAAGAACTAATCACGAATATATCGCACGATCTCAAAACACCCATTACAACCGTTAAAGCATACATAGAGGCTATTCTGGAAGGTTTATGTACCGATGAACAAACGTTGATGGAGTATATGGAGGTCATGCGAACCCATACAGATAAAACAGCTAGATTGGTTGAGGATCTGCTCGTACACGCTTTGCAGGAGCTAGGTCAGATCTCTGTCGAACCTCGCGAAGTGTACAGCCTTGCCACCTTTCAACATATGTTACAGCCTATTGCACACATGGTTGAGATGAGAGGTCTGAATTACGAAGCACCGCTATCGATCCCTAATGTACTTATGCAGATTGATTCGACGAGAATGGAGCAGGTGCTATCCAACATCGTATTCAATGCCCTTAAACATACCGCTCCTGGAGATACGATTCGGATTGTGACCGAGCTAGATGCTGGACAATTTAAACTGACTATTGCAGATACGGGGCAAGGTATTCGTGCGCAGGATATGCCTTTTATATTCGAACGATATTTTAAGGGCGCAGCTTCTCCTTCTAACTCGTATGTACAGGAGGGAACAGGTCTAGGTCTATCCATTTGCAAAAGTATTGTTGAAGCACATGGAGGTCAGATCACCTTCTCGAGCAAAGAAGGACAAGGTACGATTTTTCAAATTCATCTGCCCATCTGTTAGCTAGCTGACCATGTAATACTTTATTCATAATTAGATAAGACTTCCTCAAGGTGTCTCCCTTAGAATTGACACTAATATGAATCATAGGGAGTGATCTTCTTGGTCAAAACAGCCATTATACGCGCTCAAAACTTATGCAAAACCTACAATACAGGTAGCGAGCAGTATCATGCTATCCGTAATGTCGATCTGGATATATACGAAGGTGATTTTACCGTAATTATGGGCAACTCGGGCTCAGGCAAGTCTACCCTGTTGTACCTGCTAAGCGGCTTGGATCAAGTAACAGCAGGTGAAGTGTATTTTCGAGATCAACGCATTGACGCTTACACCGAACGGGAAATGTCTGAATTCCGCACCCGCCGAATCGGTTATATCTATCAAAGTATCAACCTTGTCCCAGACCTCTCGATTCAACAAAATATCGCATTGCCTGGTTACATTGCCGGTTCCAAGAGAAGTGAGGTCGCTGCCAGAGCAAGTCAATTGATGACAGCGATGGATATCAATGAACAGCATCATCGCCTTCCCTCTGAAACGTCAGGTGGACAACAACAACGAGCTGCCATTGCACGTGCACTAATTAACTCACCTGATATGTTATTTGCTGATGAACCTACGGGTAGTCTGAACTATGAGCACGGCCAGGCTGTCCTTGATATCTTGACCAATATCAACCGCAAGGGACAATCGGTCGTTATGGTCACTCATGATATCAAGGCTGCATGTCGTGCAGACCGCCTTATTTTCATCCGAGATGGTAAGGTAGCAGGTATTCTCGAGTTCAGCAAATATGACGAAGAGCAGATCCACGATCGTGAATCAATGATCTTCAGTTTTGTGTCGAGGAAGGAATAGGGTTATGGCAATCATGTGGCGATTGAGTCTTTCTTACCTCCGGAAAAACAAAACGCAAAATGGATTTAGCACGCTCCTCATTCTCTTATCCACACTACTTGTAGCAACAGCCGTCATTATTCTAGCGAATACTGGCAATTTATTTAAGGAAATGCATGATCGTGCCCATGGATCTCATCAGATTCTCTCCTTTGAGAAAGACCTGAATGATCCTCAGGCTGTATATGGTTGGTGGCAGGCACAAGAACACGTTGATGTCTCTCCGTTACTACAGTACCGGACACTGTCAGGAATTACGTTCGACGGCTTGGATATCCCGAATCTCTATCTATACATGATAGATACGCCTGCTCCCCCATGGGATGTGGATAAGCTCATTTTTGCCAGCGGATTGCAACCGACTTTGCCTGAACAAGGTTCGGTCTGGATCCCTACCTCCATGGCTAACTCATACCATATCGCAATTGGCGATACGATAAGCTTCAGAGCAGGTTCCACTAACCTCAATCTGACGGTTTCCGATATTGTCGTAGATGTTCCTTACGGTGCCCCATTCACCAATACTGCACGGATCTGGATGAATCCAACGGATTATCAACATGATGTTCAGGCACTCGCAGGAAATGACAATTATATGTTCGGCATTCATTTTGACGATTACAGTACGAATTCACGTTATTGGGAGAAGTATAACCTTGAGCATGATGTCCCTTTTCTGGAGACCAAGATGGAGTTTGAGAGTATATCCTCCTTCTATCTGATTATTAATCAGATTATCGGGTTCATTATGATCTTCCTCGGCGTAGTTATGCTAGTCATCGCTCTCGTTACGATTGGGTTCACAATTTCCGATGCAATCTTGGCTAACTATAAAACAATCGGGATCCTCAAATCGCTAGGCTTGACTTCCCGTAAGATGATTGGCACGTATGTCATACAATACGCCATATTATCTCTAGTCGCCATTCTTCCTGGGCTTATGCTAAGTGTGTGGATATCCAAACCGTTAATGAGCATCTCAGTGTCCTCACTCAGCGTTGGTGGTGGCGATATTCCAATGCAGGGAATTGGTGCAGCACTGCTTGTGGGTGCATTTCTCTTCGCTATGGTCATCTTGTTCGTTATGCTCTATGCCAACAAAGCACGACATATTGAACCTGTGCAGGCCATTCGTTATGGGATGTCCGAAGCTGACCATATTCGCATTGCTCAACGGATGAATACACCGTTCTTCCGTGCGATTGTGTTCTCGCGATATCCGGTTTCTGTCGTCATTGGCTTTCGTAATCTGATGAAGAACATCCGTAGCTCTGCTCTTATACTACTACTCACGATGATGGCATCAGCTGTACTCGTTCTTGGTTATGTCGTTGTGACGAGTGTCAGTGGAATATACCAGACAGCCGCTAAATGGGGGTATGATAATGCCAACATCGCAGCCGTAGTGGTGAATAAGAGTCATTTTTCCCTAGATAAGCTAGAGCAAGTATTAGAACAAGATACCCGCATCCAGAATGTAGGCTGGCAAGGGAATACGTCCGGGGTCATCCGCCCTGACACTTCGATCAATCCGCAGAGTCAATCCACGAGTCTGTTTCTAAGTGTGCTGGATGGGAGCTATGATCAGCTTGGGTTTGAGAATCTAAGAGGATCTAATCCTCGGCTGGAGAATGAAATTTCGATCGGTGTAAATATAGCCAAAATGTATCATAAGGATCTTGGTGATCTCATTGAACTCTACATTGAAGGACAAAAGCGTACTTTCGTGATCACGGGTGTCTATCAAGCCATCGCCAACATGTCCGTCTCCGGACGAATCACCATGGATGCAATGCATAGCGTGAATTCCAGTTACAATGATGTGGATGTTGTTTTTATCAATGTGAATGATCCGGCTCAAATAGAACCTGTTGTCCAGGCGTTGAATGAGCAATTCAAGGATTCTACTTCTGTTGTGACCCAGAAAACGCTGCTTGATTCCGTATATGCTGAGGCAGCAAACATTCTGGTCTATCCGATGACTCTAATCGGGCTACTGTTTATTCTAGTTACATTTATCATTATCTTTAGCACCTGCAGGATCAGCATTCGCAAAGAAAGCAGAACCTATGGCATATATAAATCCATTGGTTTAACATCAAGCCAAATTCGATTGTCGATTGCCATGGGCATTGTAATCTTGTCCTCCATCGGCGCCTTATTGGGCATTATCATAGGCATATATGTCCTACCTGTTCTTCTAGAGCTTGTCCTTTCTGGATACGGGATCGTAGAGCTTCCCCTTATTTTGAACTGGGCTGGAATCCTATTATTCGCCTGCCTTACCATACTTGCCGCAGCATATGGTTCATGGGTTTCTTCACGAGTTATCCGTAATTCCTCTCCCCGCAGTCTAGTTATTGAATAATACGGTTGACCAAAATCAAGAAGCCCTCTCGTTTCCTTTATAAGGAGACAAAAGGGCTTTTTGTATGACTACTCTGTGGAAGAACCTGGACTCGTAATATTAATCTTCACCTTATACGTAATTGGCACGGTGCTGAAGACTTCATCCCAGTCATCCTTGACCTTTTTCCACACTTTCGGATATTTAATCCGTAAGCTATCCCGAAAATCAGCAACGTCTACTTTGTAGGTATGTTGAAGTTTATGGAGCACCTGATCAATTTGTTGTTCCGCCATATCCGTAAAATTCTTTTCTAATTCTCTGAGGTAGGCTCCCTTCTCTTCTTCTTCGGGTGCACGCCAATCCTCCATCAGCCAACCTTCAGATTCTGCCTTCACATCAAATGAGATATTGTTACCCACCACTTTAGGTGTGATTTTGGTTTTTTTCTTCTTGATTTCATATAACACAGTGAAGCCTTGTTTGTTATATGTCTTAATGACACCACCACGTTCTTTGGCCATTAGCCAAGATAATCCTTCCAGATCGGTTTGATTCAGCTCACCAATGAATTTAGTGGTTTCTCCTTTAAAAATGCTAGCCCCAGAGAATTTGTCCTCGCCTTTAAAACTAAGTACATTCTGTAACAGAAAGCTAGAGCCCGATTGCATCTGAGCATCTAACTTGGTTAACGGAACAGGCTCCATAATTTTATTGGACAAATACGAGTTATTGCTGATCCCTGTGAGGTAAAAAGCCGGGATACGGGAAGGATCATCTGAAGAAAGTACATCCACAGCACGCCGATGGCTGATCAATACAAGACAGTTTGGACGAATATCATTATCTCGAAGTACAAAATCGAGCAGTTGATCCAGACCATACGTTTTGGCGATATCCTTCGATATCACGATGACCTTCAGATGATGCCCAATAAGTGGACGATCCCGACGTAATGCAAACTGACGAAAGATCTGCAGCATAGAATCCCCGGTGAGCTGCTCATTAGAATAAGAAGTCTTACCAGCAGAGGGTGAGCCGGATTGTCCACTTTTTTGACCACTCGCATACCCTGGGGCGATCTGAACCGTTGCAGTCACCACTTTCTGCTTCGCATAATCTCCCCCTTGAGCTGCGACGTTCTTCTCAAACTCTGTCTCTTTGGCGACATCAATACCTAACCCTACATATAGACTTAGCTCCTCAATCTCTCTACTGCTCCAGCAACCGGATATCAGTAACAGAATGCATAAGCTAGTGATTGTACGTACAAGCATACGAAATTGCCTCATGCATGTTTGCCTCCTTTTTTGCGAATAAGACTTAACACCAGCAACACCAAAGGTAGTACAGCAAACAAGTATACGGATACATTGCCCAGCATATCTCCTAGTGCAAAGGTCTGATCCACATTTTTGGGCATCAATGCAGTGATATAGATAACCGGAAGCAGTGCATACATAATGACTTGCATCTTTTTCGCACGAAATAAATCACGTATCCCCACTGAAGCGCAGTAATGGGTGATAACTGTTGTCGAGAAGATCTGCATAATCCAAATTACGAGCAATAAGGATTCGAAACGCTCAAATATTAGTCCTTGAATCTCGAAGCTTCTCACCAAATCGAGCGTTGGCCATGTTCTCGTTTTGATACCATCCAGAGACAGACTACCTACAACCATAACAACGGTAATCAAATATACGATGGTGGAAATCATCAATCCCCATGTCATCGCCTTATTGCTTTTTTTCGGATTTTGCATATAAGCAGTTATGACAAACATCACCTCGTAACCTGTATATGATAATAAGGAGGGTTTCAATCCTTTAAGAACGGGCATAATTCCGTCTCCAAGTACGGGTCGCAGGTTGCCAATCTCAAATAATTGATTACTAAGCAAAATTTCTATCACAAATATTAGCAGTGTGATTGGCAAAATAATTTCAAATACACGCACAATAACGACAAGACCACCAGAGATCAGATAGATACCTACCCACATAAATACCATTACGATCGCCCACGTGGGTGTACGTTCAAGCAGATACATTCCCGTTACATCCGCCATAACTCTAATCTCGAATGCAGCAATAATCGTGAAATACAGAATCATGGCACATCCCAATATGTAAGCTATCCAGTTCCCCGTGATCTCGCGAGTGAACTGGAAGACGGTCTTCCCTGGAAAGCGGCGGCACAAAGTGACCAGGATAATGCCAATGCCCGTAACGATCAACCCAGCCAAAATAATGGAAATCCAGACATCTGGTGTTCCAACAGCTTTACTCGTCGTTCGAGGTAACGTCAAGATCCCAGCACCCAGCATGTAATTGACGATAATTACAACGGCCTGAGTCGTCGTAATTTTGCCTAAAGGGCTATCTTCATTCAATGCATTTCACCTCCAGCCCTTTGTAAGATAACTTATTTTTTACGATCCTCATCTGTTGGATTAGTCATAATGGGACGTTTACGCATCATATTAAGCGGAGCACGGATGAAGAAATCCTTCCATTCACCCAGGTGATACGGAACCGCTGGCGCAACATAAGGTACGCCGAAGCTTGAAAGCCGTGACAGATGTGTACACACGAGCAAAAAGAACATAACCACTCCGAATAATCCAAGTACAGCTGCGCTAAACATCGCCGCAAACCTTAGAATCCGTAATGTTAAACCTGCGCTGTACACAGGAATCGTAAAGGAAGATATCGCTGTTACCGCCACGACAATAACAAGGAACTGACTTATAATTCCCGCCTGTACGGCAGCTTGACCAATGATTAGACCCCCTACGATCCCCATCGCAGGTCCAATCGGTTTAGGCAGACGAATTCCAGCTTCCCTTAGAATCTCAATAGAGAGTTCCATGATTAATACTTCAATCAGGGAAGGGAACGGCACTCCTGTTCGTGTCTCAATTATCGTCAATACCAGTTTGGTTGGAATAAGCCCGGGATGGAATGAAATAAAAGAGATGTAGAGAGCAGGAGCAAGCAAAGCTAGCATAGCGGACATAAAACGCAGCATTCTTAGAAAAGTGCCCGGAATCCAGCGCTCGTAATAATCCTCAGGCGATTGCAGCAGCATGCTAAAGGTTACAGGTACAACGAGTACAAAGGGTGTACCGTCCAGCAAAATAGCTACCCGACCCTCAAGCAAAGCACCCATCACCCGGTCAGGTCTTTCTGTATTCAGAATCTGTTGAAAAGGACTAAGCGTACTATCTTCAATAAGTTGTTCCACATAACCCGATTCGAGCATATCATCCATATCCATCTCTTGAATTCGCTTCTGTACTTCAGCTACAAGCTTAGGATCAGCAATATCCTGAATATAAGCAATCGCTAGATCTTTTTTGACACGTGTGCCTACTTCAAATTTTTGAATAAATAAACTCTGATTACTGCCATGGCGACGCAAAATCCCTGTATTATCGCTTAACTCCTCTGTAAAGCCGATACGTGGACCGCGAAGTAAACCTTCGGATAGAGGCTCATCTACACCACGCGTTTTCCCCTTAGCCGTTCCGATTAACATCGCTCCAGGGAGTCCATCCACCAACAATGCATTTTTGCCTAGCAGTACACCAACAGATAGTTCCTGAAGTGATGACGTCTCCTGTACTTGGCTTACAGGAAGCAGTTGCTCTTTCAAATACGACGCCAGGAAGTCAGCGTTATTTTGTTGCACAAACTCCCCCTGAGTCTGCTCAGGCACACCTTCGAACATTAATGATTTAATAAGGTATTCATCCATTAAATTCACATCTACCAGGCCTTCGGTAAACATAACGGCAGCCCGTGTATTGGTACCTCTAATCATAAACTCTCGAAGATGCACATCTGCATTTTTACCAAAAGTTTCCTTAATACTAATTAGATCCGTATGGTAATTACCGGTTATTTTAATATTGGCATAGTGCCCTGTCTCCGTTCCGCTCCCTACTCCTGCGGCGGCCGGTGAGATATCCTTTGGGGATACTGACGGTTTATTGGAACGAGTGAAGCTACCACGCTTGATCGAAGCATTGATCCACCGTGTAGTCAGGGTAATGCCAATGGGAATGATAATGACCAAGAAGGCCTGCATCCATACTGACCATTCGGGCACATAGGAAACAATGGTAGACCACATATTCTCACCCCAACATTTCTCTGCATGATAAGCTGCAGGTATTCGAAAGTATTGTGTCCCCGTTTCCACACAAACATTCCCGTTTTTGTAAACCTACTTATAGTGAAGCAATATTGTATAACTTCAAAGCTTATGGATGAGCATCACGACAAGATCAAGATGAGGATGATCAAATGAAAAAGTGTACTATCTCGTCTCGCTCGACTAATAATACACAGCAAAAAACGGCTCCCCTCAAGGAACCGCATCCATTATTCTAACCATATATATTTATGAAATTAACCTATGTAGCTCAATGGCATGCCAGAAATGCCAGATATAGTATGATTGAATCTACAATCGGACACTTCTTTGCGATTCATCACACGATTTTGGTTACTTGCTGCGCCTTGGCATCGAGTAATTGAGCAGATGCAGCAATCGACGTGAAGTCATTCAAAGCGATCTCAATCCGCTCCTTACTCTGCTCCACGTAATCTTCAACCTTCTGCGTTCCGCCCGCAATATTTCCGATCTCTTTGGTAATGCCGGTAACGCTATCACGAATCTCATTAATTGAGTTCTCTACAATCCCCGATAGCTTCTTCACTTCTTTGGCAACGATATCGAACCCTCTACCATACTCCCCGGCGTGTGCAGCCTCGATCGCTGCATTCAAGGCGAGTAATTGTGTTTGCGAGGCAATTTCACGGATGGTCTGTACCACCCCTTGAATCGATCCCGCCTGTTCCTGCAAATGAGTCAATGTCGTGCGGTTATGAGCGGACACCTCTGAAATATATGAAATACTGGACATTAACTCCTGACTACGTCCGATGCCCCCATCTGCCTGCTCGCTCAGCTCATGTGACATCGTTTTCAATTCATGAACCACTGTTGATATATTGTTCTGGCGATTAGTGATATTGGTCGCTATTTTGGATACACCGAGTATTTTCTGATTATTCTCATCATAAACAGGCATATACGTAGCCTCAAGCCACACGGAGTTGCCATTTGCATCCTTACGTTCTACCTTATTCTGAAAGCTCACCCCACTGAAAATACTACCCCAGAAGGCTTCGTATTCCACACTGTTTACAAAGCTTCCAAAGCAAAGTTGTTCATGTTGCATGCCGTACATCTCTTCTTTTTGATAGCCCATCGTTGTGGCAAATACATCATTCACATACGTAACCTTGCGTTTCATATCGAATCGAATAATCGCCAAACTCTTCTCCATCGCTTTGATCACCAACTCATCCGTCACAACATCTTTTTTCATCACATCAACTATAGACACGCCATATCCCCCACTCTAATCCCATGATAGAAACCTCTTGCAATAACAGGTAAAGGCTAAAATAATACTTCATATAATATGTATCTATATTAATTTAAGATAACTATATTAATGATACCCGGAATCGGGACTTTTGGATCACTTATTCACCTGATTTTATAACAATATTTTTACAATCAGAAGATCGATATCGAACATAATAGATCATTGGCTTGATCATACAATAGCATTTCGATTTGTACCAATACTTTAATTCGCTCATCGTCTTAAATAATGTAGGTCAATAACCGACAATAAAAAAAGGGGATTTTTGTGATAAATCTCACTTATTGGTCAGGGGGAATAGGTATATGTTTAAAGGTTTAAAGAAAAAGGTTCGTCTTAGCCTACTGCTTCTTGTCGCTACTGCCTTTGTTGTTCAAGGGGCTACAGTCAGAACGGGCGTGGTTCAAGCAGCAGACAATGTGATTAGGGCAACCGATTTTGGGGTTAAAGCCAATTCGAAGAACGCTCAAACGAAAGAAATTCAAAATGCTTTGAAGTATTTCTATGACCGAGGAATGGAAGGAACCGTTTATTTTCCAAAAGGTACATACTATGTCGATGAGTCTATTCGGTTATATGCCGGAGTTAGTCTGACCGGTGATGGGATTGGGCAAACCATTTTCAAAAAGACAGGCTCTTCTAGCCAATATGTCATCGGTAATCCGATTCTCCGTAATCAATCCAATCGTATCAACGTGAGAATCTCCAATCTGACCATTGATGCCGATCGTGAAAATCGAGAAGCTCGCGGTGCTAGTCAGGTAGGTGGAATTATTATTGATATTCCTGTCTCCCACCTCACACTTGACCAGATCGAGATCCGAGATACAACCATAGGAGCTTTGTTACGTAGAACGAAAGATTCCGAGATCACCAACAGTCGCTTTGACCGGAACAATGGACATGCCATTGCTACAGGGCACGAAAGCTACCCAGCTGGTGAGTTTAGCAACGTGCAAATTATAAACAATCAAATTTCAAATTCGGGCGGCGGTAGCGGAATTAACCTGTCTCGCGCAACCAATACCACCGTGTCTGGCAATCAGATCATTAACCGTACCCACCAATCCGACGGCTATGCTGGTATTCGTATCCCTAATGACGGCGCCAACAACACCATTACAAACAACGTGATCGAGAACTATCCACGGGGTATCTTTGTACTAACAGGAGCAACCGGAAATAACGTATTCGGAAATACAATCAAAAATGCCTCTCTTCAAGGTCTCTTGGTGCAAGCAAGTGGTAATACCTTTACAGACAATGAATTTATCCAAACGAACACTTCGCTTAAACCAGATGCGGTTATTCGTCTAGACGGCTCCAACCAGAACAAAGTGATTGGTAATGAGATGACAACTCACTCCGGTTTCTCCATAACCGGTATACGTCTTACCAACTCTAGCTCAAATGAAATTAAGAACAATGTTACCGATACCTCAGGCAAGTCCATCAGTATTGAGGGTGGAAGTGGCAACGTAAATACAGGTAACCGTAATCGCTAAGTTAAGGGACAGACGTAATTCTGAGAGCGATATGTAAACAGTAAACAGAGAACAAAATACCAGAATATTAACCAAAGGTAATACAGAAATATTAGAACATGCATCAGATGCTGATGTGAGTAGCGAATAGCCTATACAACAAGTAAGATCTTAAGACCCCCTCTGCTACCTTTATGGCAGCAGGGGATTTTCTATATTTTCATTTGGTGAATTCATTAATAACAATAATATAAGTATCAAATATGGTAAAATTAAACTATACATACATGAGAGGGGAGATTATCATGACAATCCGATTAAAGGGAACTTTACTTACGATTCTCATCGTACTGCTTACCATCGCTACAGGATGCGACAATTCTAAAGAGGTGAACCAAGCAATTCAAGCCGGCGAAGCCTACAAAAACGTGGAATATACCGTTTCATATCATGAGGATATTTTCTCAGAGCAATCTGTACTTGAACGAAACAAGTTAATTAAGCCATACCTCACAGAACAGTATTATGCCAAGGCTGAGCTTAACCGTTACACAACGATGCCCTTTAACATTGTACAGAAGCAACAGTTATCCCTAGAGCCCGAAAATCTTGCGTTCGAACCGCTTAATCAGCCAACTGAGGACACGTATGATCTGCATTATACATTAGACTTGGTATTGCTTGACCAGGATGGGAACGAGGTTAAACGGGTTCCGAGCAAAGGGCTGCTTACGATGATGAAGGTGGAAGGTAAATGGCTTGTTCAAGCCGATGAGCCCGATTGGAAAGTCCTCGCAGAACTTAGTCAATGAGCTATAGTTGCCTGTGGTTAGTATTTCCCAAATCCATCCTCACACGTAATGTTTGATCTAAGAATATCGTTAAGACTTTGTTTCGCATGCTCTAACTGGAGCTGAGCCTCTTCGATTTCAGATATTTTCCCCTGAATGATAGCACTTTGTTCGCTTTCGGAGAACCCATTCTTCGAGATCATGGACTCTATGTCCTGAATCGTAAATCCAACGGCCAAGCATTGCTTAACAACTTCCAAGTGCTGAATGATACCTGGGGTATATATCCGATAGTTATTCTGATCTCTCAGCACATACTCCTCGGTAATAATCCCAACCTTCTCATAGTAACGGAGCGTTGATATGGGAAGGTTGATTCGTTTAGATACTTCGTTAATTTTCACTCAAGTCACCCTCATTTCATTTGCTTGCTATAAAGTATACTTCATAGTTTAGACTCCTCATAGTGAGATGAATTACAAAGTTATCACCTCACTATTATGCCTATAGAGGAGAGAAACCTACATGAATACAACGACTGACCACTTTAGCAAAACAAATGATTTTAACTCGATCGTTCTAGAACGTCGTTCAGTAAAAGAATACGATCCCGACGTAAAAATTAGCCGCGAAGAAATGACGGAAATCTTGTCGAAGGCTTCCCGCGCTCCATCCGCCATCAACATGCAGCCATGGCGTTTCCTCGTTATTGACAGTGCTGAAGGGAAACAGAAAATTGCACCCCTAGCCTCGTTTAACCAGACGCAGGCGCTAACCTCTTCGGCTCTTATTGCCGTATTTTATGATGCCCACAACATCAAATATATGGAAGAAATTTTCAATAAGTCTGTGGAGCTTGGTTATATGCCGCAAGAGGTTAAGGAGATGCAGATGGGGCAGGCGAAACCGTATTATGATAGCCTGAGCACATCTGATCTGCGTGATATCAATCTGATTGACTCTGGACTCATTTCAATGCAGCTCATGCTTGTTGCCCGTGCTCATGGCTACGATACTAATCCTATGGCTGGTTACGATAAAGATCAAATCGCCGAGGTCTTTGGCCTAGATAAGGCCAGATTCCAGCCTGTCATGCTGATCTCCATCGGTAAAGCAGCCAAAGCAGGATATCCTTCCTATCGCCTCCCGGTTGATATGATTACAACTTGGGCTTGAATCAAGATTACTCTTGATTCTAAGGAACTCCTGATCAAGGCTAGTCTTGATTCAGACGTACTTTTCAAGAGTGTTATTACCTACTGTCAATGTCGAAGACAAGGAACGCAACCTAGCTTATGGTTAATATAAAAGTTGAATAACAATCATATAATTATTGCAACGATGCCCCCTCATTTGTCTTAAAATTGG
The DNA here is from genome assembly GCF_036884255.1 of Paenibacillus tundrae. Lineage (NCBI taxonomy): Bacteria > Bacillati > Bacillota > Bacilli > Caryophanales > Paenibacillaceae > Paenibacillus > Paenibacillus tundrae. The sequence goes on from NZ_CP145605.1 coordinate 5,635,295, forward strand.
ATAATTTGTAAGATTTAATTATTTCACGTTATGTCATATATAATTAAATGCTATCCCTATAAGTCATCATCAAATGACTCCGAACAGCTCCTTGCTCTCATAATCAAAACCACCCGTATAACGGGTGGTTTGCTCTGCGGCTGAAAGCCTTTGTTACTGGCCAGCCCTAAAAGGGCGTTGAAGGATTCGCCAACCGCACTACTTTTTCGGCCACCCTTAAAAGGGTTCTCTATTTCTTCTTCTTTCGTTGCTCCTTTGTTTCTTCGCCTGTAAATGGATCGATGTACTCCGCCATGGTTATTTGTTCTGCGACGATGTCTTCCTGCAATTGATTTTGGATATATTCCTGTATCACTTTCTTGTTCCTTCCGACCGTATCTACATAAAATCCTTTACACCAGAACTTCCGATTTCCATATCGATACTTTAGACTAGCATGTCTGTCAAAGATCATTAGGCTGCTCTTTCCCTTTAAATATCCTATAAATGCTGACACACTAAGTTTTGGTGGGATACTCACCAACATGTGAATATGGTCTTTACACGCTTCCGCTTCAATAATCTCTACATTTTTTCGCTCACATAATTGTCTCAATATCTTTCCGATGTCTTGTTTCAATTTTCCGTAAATCACTTGTCTTCTGTACTTTGGAGCAAACACGATATGATACTTACAATTCCATTTTGTATGTGCTAAACTGTTCACATCAGATGACATCTGTATTCCTCCTATTGTCGATAAATTCGGTTGGCGAACCAAATTTATTGTAACATTAGGAGGAATTTTTTTTGATACATCGCTGAAAGCTCCCCTGAACCATACGCATAGCGTATGGTTTTCTTTTCACAACAAAAAAGGCTCCTTACGACCAATGTCGTAAGGAGCTTTTAGTTATATACCTACGGGACTGAGCAAATATTTGTCGCTCATAGTGTCCCTTTAAATTAAAACAAATTACTCAACTGTTACACTCTTCGCCAGGTTACGTGGTTTATCCACATCGTGACCCAGTGCAAGAGATGCATAGTATGCAAGCAATTGTAGAGCTACAACGGACAGAGCTGGGCTCAGCAATGGCAACGTCTTAGGAATAGCAAACGCTTGATCCACGGATTTCAGCAAGCTTGCTACATGCTCTTCGTACGTAATTGCCAGTACATCTGCGCCACGCGCTTTAACTTCCTTGATGTTACTCACCGTTTTCTCAAGCACGTTCTCCTGTGTTGCCAGAGCAATAACAGGGATACCGTCCTCGATCAATGCGAGTGTACCATGCTTCAACTCACCCGCAGCATAAGCTTCGGAGTGGATGTAGGAGATCTCTTTCAGTTTCAACGAACCTTCTTGTGCTACAGCGTAGTCCAAACCACGGCCGATGAAGAAGAGATGTTGATGTTTGGAGATTTGCTCTGCATATCCTTTGATTGCATCAGCTTGCTCCAACATGGATTCTACTTGCTCAGGCAGAGCTTGCATTGCAGCAAGCATGTGCTCGATTTCTTCTGCTGTTTGTGTACCACGTACTTGTGCCAAATACAGACCAAGCAGGTTGAACGCAATCAGTTGTGATGTATATGCTTTCGTGGAAGCAACCGCGATTTCCGGTCCTGCCAACGTTGCAATAACATCATTTGCATCACGAGCGATGGAACTGCCCACAACGTTTGTTACTGCCAACACGTGCGCGCCATTAGACTGTGCTTCACGCAGTGCAGCAAGTGTATCCGCAGTTTCACCAGATTGGCTTACTACGATTACAAGGGTATCTTTGTTCACGATTGGTGAACGATAACGGTACTCCGAAGCAACGTCTGTTTCTACCGGAATACGTACCAATTGCTCAATAATTGTACGTCCAACCAGACCTGCATGGTATGCAGTACCACAAGCAATGATCTGAATGTTACGAATATTTTTAATTTGCTCTTCAGTCATGTTCAGCTCAGGCAACTGAACTTTTTTGCCTTCATTGTCGATGCGACCCAGCATTGTATCACGATATGCTTTTGGTTGCTCATGAATTTCTTTGAGCATGAAGTGCTCGAATCCGCCTTTTTCTGCGGTTACAGCATCCCAATCGACATGAATCATTTCCCGAGAAATAAAATTGCCCTCAATCGTCATCAATTCGACAGCATCATGTGTCAATACAGCCATCTCACCATCATTCAGGATGTACACGTTACGTGTATGCTCCAGGATTGCTGGGATATCAGAACCGATAAAGTTCTCGCCTTCACCAACACCGATAATCAATGGGCTAGCTTGACGCACAGCTACGAGTTTCTCTGGCTCATACTCAGTCAGTACACCCAGAGCGAATGCTCCACGCATCAACGTGATTACTTTTTGCACGGCTTTAACGATATCGCCATCGTACTCACGTGCGATCAAGTGGGAGATAACTTCCGTATCTGTCTCCGAAGTGAATGTGTGGCCTTCTGCCATCAATTCATCTTTCAGCTCCAAGTAGTTCTCAATAATACCGTTGTGAACTACAGAGAACTTCTGGCTCTCATCCGTGTGTGGGTGGGAGTTTTCATCCGAAGGTTTACCATGAGTTGCCCAACGTGTGTGTCCGATTCCCGCGTTACCTACCAGCGGTGCACCTTCCAGTTTAGCTTCAAGGTTCGCGAGACGTCCAAGCGCTTTGGTGATTTGCAGACCTTCTGGTGTAAATACAGCAATACCCGCAGAATCATAACCACGATACTCGAGCTTCTTCAGACCTTCGACCAATACCGATTGAGTGTTCTTATTACCAATATATCCAACAATACCGCACATAATTTAAGTTCCTCCGTTTGTATATGAATACTGTGTCACGAAGAGAGACTAGTTGGCGCGGCATATCGGAAAAATGAATGATTGCCTAACGGTTCATGAATACTCGCTACTTATTCAATTATCAATGATCAGAGCAGCCTCTTGCCGCTCCGCTGTCATCATAAGCTGGTATGAATGTTATAAATGCAATCATGAATGTACATCATTTTCCCGTGCGCGCACCTATAGTGCTCTTCGTGCACATTCATTTGTATTTTTAAAAGTTGTATCCTGCACCCACCGACGCGTTGTGTAGACAGTCACCCATCCATTTTCCGCAAAATCCGGTTTACGGCTCTGATGCATCACCGGGAGGTCCCCGCCGAACAATCCGAACACCTCCACCTCGTCAGCTTGATTGCCGTCGATCCTGCTCAACCATATCTTATGCTCAACCTAGATATAGTGACGCAAGATGCTTCCCGCGCAACTTCAAGCTCTGGCGCTTGTGTAACTGGTACCTTACGATCCTCACTTTCTGTGTCTGAATGACGACTCCACTCATTATATGCACGTCAGGTTCATTTTGCAATGGAGCAAAGTACCTGTGACAATTTCAGCATATTTACCCACATCCTAGACCGGGTAAACAGACCGATGGTCTCACCCGTTCAGGATGTGAGTTTATGAATGTATTGCTCTATTTCATCACGATTGAGACGATACTTCGGGACTATACGCTCAGATCCGTATATTGATCCAGATAATCCCTTCAATTATCGTTTCACGATGACTTATACTAATTCTTTCTGTACGACATCAGCAATTTGAGCTACAAATTGCTCCAGTTCTACCTTATCCGGCCCTTCCGCCATGACACGAATCAGTGACTCGGTACCTGAGGCACGTACTAATACGCGGCCGTTATCGCCAAGCTGTTTCTCAACAACGGCAATAGCTTCTCCAATTGCGGTATTGCCTTCATATTTACTCTTATCCTGAACACGTACATTAACCAATACCTGTGGGTACTGCGTCATGAGTGATTTCAGTTCGCTCAGTTTCTTGCCAGATGCCTTCAGTGTATCCACGAGTTGAATCGCAGTCAGCATGCCGTCACCCGTTGTATTGTAGTCCAGGAAAATAACATGACCAGATTGCTCTCCGCCCAGGTTATACCCACCGCGACGCATCTCCTCCATGACATATCGGTCACCTACTGCCGTCTTAGCTGTTTTGAGTGCCAGCTTCTCTGTTGCTTTGTAGAACCCGATATTACTCATTACGGTAGATACAACAGTACTATCCTTCAGTTTGCCGGCACGGTTCATCGCATCCCCACAGATACACAGGATGAAGTCCCCATCGACTTCTGCACCTGTCTCATCAATAGCAATCAGTCGATCCGCGTCTCCGTCAAAAGCAAGACCCAGGTCTGCCTTATGTTTCAGCACCTCTTGTTTCAAGTGCTCAGGATGTGTAGACCCACATTGCTCATTAATATTCAGGCCGTTAGGCTCAGCACCAATTGCAATGACTTCTGCACCTAGTTCACTGAACAATTTCGGTGCCAGTTCATAGGCAGCTCCGTTCGCACAGTCGAGCACAACTTTGAGTCCAGAGAACGATTCATTAACGGTTGTTTTCAAGAAATCCAAATAGCGGAATCGAGACTGCTCATCAACAGTCACCGTACCTAGACCACCACCTACAGGACGTGGCAATTGGTCTGTCTCCGCATCCATTAATTCTTCGATCCGGTTTTCTGTTTCGTCCGACAGTTTGAAACCATCTCCACCAAAGAACTTAATCCCGTTATCCTCAACCGGATTGTGTGAAGCAGAGATCATAACACCCGCATCAGCCTTCAATACACGTGTAAGATATGCTACACCAGGAGTGGATACAACACCGATTCGGATGACATCTGCACCAATGGACAACAGACCTGCCACAAGTGCAGATTCAAGCATGAGACCCGAGATCCGAGTATCCATACCAATGACTACTTTCGGTCTTTCCACGCCACCTGCAAGTACGTAACCCCCACAACGTCCAATGCTATACGCAAGTTCTGCTGTTAGTTCTTTATTAGCAACCCCTCTTACACCGTCTGTACCAAAATATTTCCCCATGATCTAACTCCTTTTATTCGCATCATATAAGAGCATAAAATGTAATATTCAAATTGACGATTCAAATCCCTATGGATTTGATCCACTACTGTTTGCGTTACTATTGCTATTCGTATTTCCCCGATTCGGTACGTTGCCTTGTGGAGTCTGCTCCTGTGTTTCCGTATTCGATTCGGTTTCTTCCTCTTCAGGAGCAGGCTCCGTATCACCATTCTCCACTTCTACAGGTGAAGGCTCCGGTCCCACCGTATCTTCATCCGTGGCGTCTTCGCCAGGAGTAACCGTAGTTTCATCCGCTTTTTCAGTAATTTTGACCGTGGCACTCAAATCATTGGATGTTTCATCGAGTTCGGCGAATCGTGGCAGATCGGCAGTCACCTGTACCTCGTGATTACCCACTGCTAAACCATGAAGATCTGCGGACAGCTTGATATCATCGCTGCTCAAACCTTCGAGCATACTTGAAGAACCCTTGAGTGTGATGTTGAGCCCACCACTCTTGGGTGTAACCAATTCACTATCCAATCCGTTGCCAATCCCCGTGAGGGTTATCGGTACGTTCGGAAAGACTTTGGTCGTCTCTTCTTTTTCATCGTATGGCGCTACAGTTACCTTAAGCTGAATCGAACTAGGCTCGATTTTCTCAAAACCGGAAGGCGGCGTCAAGTCCAGGTTAACTGTCGATTCCCCGGCTTGTTCAAACTGAGTAAGATCCAGGGTTAGTTGGTCGTAGGACCGGATACCCGCAAGCGCCTCCTCTGTTCCGTAAACCGAGACTTCTTTCACGTTAGGTTCTACCTTAGACAGAACCAATCCTTCCGGCAGTTGTCCCGAATATTTGATCCTCAAGGGTATGGATGTATAGGGCTGATTAACCGGAACTCGCACTTCCACCGTTTCCGGTGAGATAACTGCATTATCGATTACCTTACCTTCTGCATCATATGCTTGAAGCTTCACTTTTTTCTGTGTTATATCATCCTTTGCATCCTTCACGCTCACACTGCCCTGAACCTTCGCTACAGCCTCCAACTGTCCTTCGGGGAGAGTTACCTTAACTGCACCTGAAGGCTCAACCACAGGCGTTCCAGCAGTGTATCCAGCTGATGGTTCTCCTTCGGGTACAATATTCACATTGAAGGATTTGGTGCCCAGTTTTTCCACGTTCACCGTGACCATTGAAGGCTCCATACTGACGACCTCAACGCCGGATGGCAGATCGGGTACAAGTGGTAATGTATTCGAGCCATCCTTCACTTCGCTGAGATCCACAAGCACTTTGTAATCATCATTCGTAAAAATAGAGGTCAACATAGAACGCTGTCCTTTGATCTCTAAACGAACCTCATCCGTACTTAAGGATGTAAGTACATACGAATTGCTGTCTAGTCCATAAGGCTGGACAGGCACTGTACGCTCCACAATACGACTTGTTGACCCTGTTGCAATGGTGGGCGTAGTTGGAACCTCATCGAGATGAATCATGAACCAGAGCAGTAAACTGACCGCTAGGGCAAGAATTTTCGCAAAGTTATTGTTATTGAACCATTTATCCATTGTTACGTCCCCCCTTCCGTTTCCAGAAGGTAGTCCAGCTATTCTTTTTATTCAGATTGGATGTAGGGCGCAGCTCCTCATACAGTTTCGCAATGAGTGATTCTTCCTTGATGTCACGCACCACTTGTCCATTCATTGCCAGCGATACTTGGCCAGTCTCCTCAGAGACCACCAAACATACGGCATCTGCAACTTCGGTAATACCAATCGCTGCACGGTGACGTGTACCCAGTTCTTTGCTGATAAACGGATTCTCGGATAAAGGCAAATAGCAGGCTGCCGCAGAAATCTGTTTACCCTGAATAATGACCGCACCATCATGTAATGGTGTATTTGGAATAAAGATATTAATCATCAGCTCCGAGCTGACGAGAGACTGCATCTGGATACCTGATTCGGTGTAATCATTGAGACCGGTTTCCCGTTCAAATACAACGAGTGCACCGATTTTACGTCGTGACAAATAATTGACAGACTTAATAATCTCACCGATTAACACGGTTAATTCTTCATCACTTGCTGCCGCTGAACGTCCAAATAGCTTACCTCGTCCCAATTGCTCCAGACCACGACGAAGCTCCGGTTGGAAGATAATAAATACCGCAACGACACCAAACGTAAACATCTGGTTCATCAACCACTTGAGTGTATACAGGTTAAGCCACGTGCTTAGAGCCCAGATCAGCACAAGGAATAGAATCCCTTTGAGAAGCTGAACCGCACGCGTACCCCGTACAAGCAGAATCAGTTTGTACATAATATAGGTAACAATCAATATATCGATAACGTCCTTAATGGACTCTTTCCACGTTAAGTCAGCAAAATAATTCATAAGCCAGCCCCCGCTATCCCCATTGATGAGTAAAACCCTGATCTCATATTAACCCATTAGGATTTTAAGTAATCCTTTATCTCTGCACTTTGCAATATTCCGTCCGTTCGCTCCAAGTATTGAAGTGACTTGTCAGAAGTGTACTAATTCCACTAACGCTTAGTTGAATGCACACACCAGATCTAGCTCTGGCTAATGGAGAGGCGTCCTTAGGATTTATGCAAGTGCTTATCTATATGTAGTAGTATGTTCTCTTTAGTATCTAGGTTATAACGTTCACGTTCAGGTTGCAAGTTACGGGGTCACAAACTTTACATAAACCATGCAAATTCAACCAATACAGTTCATCCATATAAAAAAAGAGTACCCCATGCAATCTGAGGTACCCTGCTTGGTATTTACCATTGAAGAATTCACCCTGTTCTAGCGGTAAGCTACTTCGTTCACCATATTGGTTATTTTGTACCAGAACCAATCTAGCGCCTGATCGATACTTTTTACCTGACCAGAGATATGCGCTGTTGATGCCTGAAACAATTGTCCGTCGATGATCGTCAAATTGCCGTCTACGTCACCGTATACCTGGGCGGTTCCATTCTCTATAGTAAGATCGCCCGCAATTGACTTGCCTTCCGGAATAATAACCGTGTTTCCTTCAATGACGATCTGATCCAGATTATTCCCTTTAACGACCATTTCGTTATTCTGATCCCAGAAACTCCAAGCACTAAAGAGCATCACGACCAAAAAGAAGGCTGCCGCCGTCAGCGCGGGATGTCCTTTGACCCATTTGAGCCAAAACTGCTGTTTCTTGGGCTGGGGCAGAGCGTTCATAATTCGATTGGTCAGCTCATCCGAGGCAGACGGTGAATAATGTTTCATGGCAAAAAGGAGCATTTCCGTCTGTTCTAACTCTTTAAAGCGCATGCGACACTCCGGACACGTTACAAGATGACCTTTCAGTTCAATCTTCTGTGCCGGGGACAACGACTCATCCAAACATTCATGCATTAAAGAGACGGCCGAGTTGCAATCCATATGAGAGCCAATCCTTTCTTCAATCACTTAGTCTTTGTATCTGTAAAAAGCATACATAAGACTTGCATACATTACATACGCATCCGTTTCGGATATGTTTCAAATAATTTCGCCCAAAATTTGAAATGAGCCATTACAGCTTATATTCAAGTTTTTTGCGTAAAAAATCACGACCACGGTGTACACGTGTTTTGATCGTTGTTACGGGCATGCCCGTGACATCACTAATTTCCTGTAACGACAAGTCCTGTAAATATCTTAAAATCATCACTGATTTATATTTGGCGGGTAAACTGTCAATGGCCTCACGAATGAGTGTTTGTGTTTCTGACAATAGCGCTTCGCTCTCAGGAGTACGATCATCACTCGGGAGCATCGCATAACCGTCAGATCCTTCCTGATCATTCAGTTCCGCATCCAAGGAGTAAGAAGGCTTCTTCCTGCGCAGCCGGTCGATACACAAGTTCGTCGCGATCCGGTAGATCCAGGTGGAAAACTTCTGATTCGGATCATATTTCTCCATATTTCGAAACACACGCAAAAACGTCTCCTGTACAACGTCTTCAGCCTCATGACGGTTGTTCAGCATCCGGTATGCCAAATGAAACAGTTTGTCCTTATATAATTCAACGATCTCTGCAAAGGCTCGCTGATCACCCTTAAGCACCAGCTTTAGTAGCCTGTTCTCTAAATTGTCCACCTCTAATTCCCCCAGACATGCTGATGGGTCTTCCGCCTTCTGATACCCGTCCACACTTGTGATTCACCAATCAAATCGTAAATCAACTTTGGTCAAAAATCAAGACTGTGCTACAAAATATCGGCCAAAAACAGTAAAAACGGGAACTCCATTTGGAGTCCCGTCTTATCTCTCGCTGAAACTTAAGAGAGAATGCTTTATTTTACTGTAACATACATACGCAGTTTTGAATGAATAGCTCATTCCAAAATGATACTCTTACTTGCTATATCAGCCTGTGTTCCGGAGACCCGCAGCAATACCGTTAATGGTAAGCAACACTTCACGAAGTAACTCTGTGTCATCTTCGCCACGTTCACGCATATCTCTCAGTTCACTTAGAAGCTGTACTTGCATATAGGACAATGGATCCACATATGGGTTACGCAGCCTAATGGATTCCTGGATAACTGGTACGTCATTCAGAATCTCAGTCTCACCCGTAATCTTCAAGATAAGCTCTTTCGTCAGCTTAAACTCTGTTTCAATCTGGCCATAGATGCGATCCCGAGCTTCTTTGTTGGATGTCATCGCAGAGTATTCTTTAGCAATAACAAGGTCTGCTTTGGCAACGGCCATTTGAACCGTATCAATCAATGTACGGAAGAATGGGAAGTTTGCATACATTTCTTTCAGAACAGCAAGGTTTTCCTCTTTATCCTGATAGAAACTTTGTAGTCCCGTTCCTGCCGCATACCATGCCGGGAGCAAATAACGACTTTGAGTCCAAGCAAATACCCAAGGGATCGCTCTAAGATCCTCAAATTTATCGCTATTTTTCCGCTTGGATGGACGAGAACCAATGTTAAGCTCACCCACCTCAGGCAGCGGTGTTGATTCCTTGAAGAAGCTGAAGAAATCTGGATCACGGAAAATAAGATCTTGATATTTCGTCAGTGATACTTCAGAGATCTCTCTAATGATGTTATCCCACTGCTGTTCAGATACCGACTCTTGTGGCTCCAAACCGTTGAGTGCAGCCGTAATCAGTGCCGAAGTCGCCTGCTCTAAACTGCGGTATGCAATCCCTTGGAGGGAGTAACGTGACGAGATAACCTCGCCCTGCTCCGTGATCTTAATGCCGCCCCCAATGGTGTGTGGTGGTTGAGCCAAGATACTACGGTTGAGTGGCATACCTCCACGTCCTAGAGCACCTCCGCGTCCGTGGAAGAATTTCAGTTTGACGCCGTGTTCGTTACCTACTGCCGTAATCGCGTTCATTGCAACGCGCAACTCCCAGTTCGCAGTAACTACCCCGCCATCCTTATTACTGTCTGAGTATCCAAGCATGATCTCATGCAGTTCATTTCGGGCACTTACGCTTGCGCGGTATACCGGAAGGTTGAACAACTTCTGCATGATCTCGGAAGCAGCGTGAAGATCATCGATTGTTTCAAACAAAGGAACTGCCTGAAGCGTAGATTCGATTTCTCCATTTGGCCCTTTACGGAACAAGCCTACTTCTTTTGCGAATACCATTACCTCGAGAAGATCACTTGCACCTTGCGTCATACTGATGAGGTAACTTGTGATACAGTTTGCACCGTATTCGTTTTGAGCCCGTTTAATTGTACGGAATACATCCAGACATTCCTTCGTTCCCTCACTGTATTGGTGATAAGGGGAAGTCAGTGGTCGTGGATCTTCCAGCAATCGAGCAAGCAAATCGATTTTCCCATCCTCTGTGAGGCGAGCATAATCTTCAACAATGTTCATTTTAGCCAGAATTTCTGACATTGCATTTTCATGCTCTTTGCTATGTTGACGTACATCAAGTGCAGCGGTGTGGAAACCGAACAACTCAACTTGGCGAATCATTTTGCGAATCGTTGTGTCTGCCACATAATCTGCGAAGTGATGACGCAGGCTGCGATCAATAATCATTAGATCATCAATCAAGTCCTGAGCGCCACTATAGCGGTCTGACTGACCTACTTTATTTTCATCAAGCACATTATTTAATTTAGCAATCATATAGGCAAGTTTGATGCGATAAGGCTCTTTCTCATTGCGCCAAATGTCCACTTTCTTCAAAGTGACACAGTTGCGATCTTGCTCGATCGACTGCACCAGCTCATCGGAAACATGAATGATATTGGTGCTGAAGCTGAGATGTCCCATCAATTCAATCATAATCCGCTGATACTCACGCAATGCGAGCTTGCGCTGCATCAGAAGCGTTTGCCATGTTACCTCTGAAGTTACCGAAGGATTTCCGTCCCGGTCTCCACCAATCCAGGAACCGAAGCGCAAATACGTCGGCACATGCCAGTCATGGTCTGGGTAAAATTTATTCAGACAGCGTTCAAGCTCCTGATATACGTCCGGAAGTACGTGGAACAACGTTTCATGAAAGTAATACATCCCGTTCCGTACTTCATCCAGTACAGTCGGTTTGCGATCACGGAGTTCGTCTGTTTGCCAGAGGGTAATAACCTCATTCAACAGCTTCTCCCGCAACTGCTCACGTTCACGCAACGTTAGCGTAGGATTATCAAGAAGCATGACATCTTCTGATATCCGTTTGTGGATGTCCAGAATCACTCGGCGCATTGCCTCAGTTGGATGAGCAGTCATAACCAGTTCCAGTGACAATTCATCTAGAATCTCTTCTACTTCCTTATGAGACAACCCACGTTCTTTCAGATCCTGTACGGCTTTCTCAATGGATCCTGGCTGTACAGTATCTCCCGCTGAGCGTTCATAATCCCTTTTACGCCGGATCCGATGGTTTTGTTCAGCAATGTTAACTAATTGAAAATAAATTGCAAAAGCTCGAATAACCTGGTGGCGATTCTCCGAGTCTAATTCCTGGATCATCGTTTTGAACTCTGTATACAGTTCAGGCAAAAATTCTGCACGTAACGATTTGCTCGTTTCCCGAATCTTCTCAACGATATCGAGAAGCTCAGTGCCTCCTTGATGGACTAGAACTTCTCCGAGTATGTTACCCAGGAACCGCACGTCTCTCCGAAGCAGATTGTTCGATTGGCTTTTGCTGGCGGTTACCATAGTTTCAGTCATGCTTATCCTCCCATCTGATCGTTCGCATTCGTACACGAAAATTTGACACCTTCATAACATCATACAATAAAATGGTACGAAAATCTTTATTTTTCTACTAGTAAAAATGGGGATTAACCCCGATTTTGATCATAAAAACGCGCTTTATTATGCATTTCCTTGTTCTGCTTCAATTAATGGACAATAGCTGTAGCATGATACCTTTTTCACGTACTATTCATACCATTAAAACTTATACCTATACTTAAAAATTCATAAATATACAGTCTTGATGACGTGAATACGGGTACATACGAAAAAGTATAAAAACACTACTATTGTATTGTAACAAGCAAGATGCTGCACAAAGAAACATGACCGGCAAAGCAAGCTTTTGTATACTTTATCACAGTGACGCAATAAATTCTAGATTTTTTTTAACTTTCCTTTCTGTTTGTTACGCCACGGGAGCACCTACCAGCACTTATTTGGAAAAAACAGCTATCTGATCGAACAAATACATGATCTAATACAGGCACTATCTTAACTTAACCAAATTCTCCATAAAAAATGGTTTTTATTAACGTGTGATAATACTACATAATACAGGGCTTCCTTTGGGGATATTAAACTCGCAGCACATAACCGAAGGGAGGATTCATTATCATGAAAAAGGTATGCACAATCGTTGCTTCTGTTGCTCTAGCGGTGTCACTTGCGGGATCTGCGTCTGCACACACAGCAACAAATAACATGAACCACAGCACGAAGCAGACTACAGAGTATGAGAACAGCAACTACAGAAACAACAATTACACGAATCCTAATGCTAACAACGTTGGCAATGGTGATTATCGTACCAACAGCATTCGTACAAATGCCGCAACAGACCGTGATAACGGGATGGACTGGGGCTGGCTTGGTCTGCTTGGACTTCTAGGGTTGGCAGGCATGCGTAAAAGAGCAACCGACCACGACCACCGTTAAAATAAACGGCTCAATACGTGGTAACGTTATACATTGTCTAGACCATTCATCTTCATGAGCGTATGCTCGAAGTGTTATGACTGCTGCATCCACTTTAATGAGATGAATGTAACAGAAGCCCTCACTTTAATAAGAGAGGGCTTCTGTCTGTTATAACTGCTTTTGGATTCAAAGAGGAGGATATACATTAAAGCCCAAAGCTCTAAAACCAAAACATAAGGTCTAAAGCTCTAGAACAAAAACTTTAGAGCCTTAATAATACTCAATAAATAATTCAAACTAGAACAAAAAAGCCCTGCAGATGCAGGACTTTTCTTTCATATTTAAGCGGGTGATGGGAATCGAACCCACGCTATTAGCTTGGAAGGCTAAAGTTCTACCATTGAACTACACCCGCATACGATAAATCGGGATGACACGATTTGAACATGCGACCCCCTGGTCCCAAACCAGGTGCTCTACCAAGCTGAGCTACATCCCGATATAGAAAAAAAATAATGGCGCGCCCTGAGAGATTCGAACTCCCGGCCTTTTGATTCGTAGTCAAACGCTCTATCCAGCTGAGCTAAGGGCGCAAATATGGAGCGGAAGACGGGAATCGAACCCGCGACCCTCGCCTTGGCAAGGCGATGCTCTACCGCTGAGCCACTTCCGCAAATAAAGGATGCGCGTGGAGGGACTTGAACCCCCACGTCAAAGACGCTAGATCCTAAGTCTAGTGCGTCTGCCAATTCCGCCACACGCGCATATAATGGTGAGTCATGAAGGGCTCGAACCTTCGACACCCTGATTAAAAGTCAGGTGCTCTACCAACTGAGCTAATGACTCATAATAAAATGGCTGGGGATATAGGATTTGAACCTATGCATGACGGAGTCAAAGTCCGTTGCCTTACCGCTTGGCTAATCCCCAATAATGAAATGGTGGAGGCTGAGGGGATCGAACCCCCGACCCTCTGCTTGTAAGGCAGATGCTCTCCCAGCTGAGCTAAGCCTCCATCTATATGACCCGTAGGGGATTCGAACCCCTGTTACCTCCGTGAAAGGGAGGTGTCTTAACCCCTTGACCAACGGGCCCCACTTACCAAAGCTCTCAACCGGGATCGAACCGGTGACCTCATCCTTACCATGGATGCACTCTACCTACTGAGCTATGAGAGCAAATGGCTCCCCGAACAGGGCTCGAACCTGTGACAACTCGATTAACAGTCGAGTGCTCTACCAACTGAGCTATCAGGGAATGTTATGCATTTGCATGAGCAAATACAATTCATCGTACAAATCCACATGCAGAGCCTGTTTCTATGTATGATGAAAGAGTTCGCTTGGCGGCGTCCTACTCTCCCAGGACCCTGCGGTCCAAGTACCATCGGCGCTAGAGGGCTTAACGGTCGTGTTCGGGATGGGTACGTGTGGAACCCCTCCGCCATCGCCACCAAACGCATAGCTTAGCTTACCTTTCAGAGTGTTGTTCTCTGAAAACTAGATTCGAAACGAACGTCTGCGATGTAGGAACTTGCTAATTGGATAAGCCCTCGACCGATTAGTACTGGTCAGCTCCATGCATTACTGCACTTCCACCCCCAGCCTATCTACCTCGTCGTCTTCAAGGGGTCTTACATACTGGGAAATCTCATCTTGAGGGGGGCTTCACGCTTAGATGCTTTCAGCGCTTATCCCGTCCGTACATAGCTACCCAGCGGTGCTCCTGGCGGAACAACTGGTACACCAGCGGTACGTCCATCCCGGTCCTCTCGTACTAAGGACAGCTCCTCTCAAATTTCCTACGCCCACGACAGATAGGGACCGAACTGTCTCACGACGTTCTGAACCCAGCTCGCGTACCGCTTTAATGGGCGAACAGCCCAACCCTTGGGACCTACTTCAGCCCCAGGATGCGATGAGCCGACATCGAGGTGCCAAACCTCCCCGTCGATGTGGACTCTTGGGGGAGATAAGCCTGTTATCCCCAGGGTAGCTTTTATCCGTTGAGCGATGGCCCTTCCATGCGGTACCACCGGATCACTAAGCCCGACTTTCGTCCCTGCTCGACTTGTAGGTCTCGCAGTCAAGCTCCCTTATGCCTTTGCACTCTTCGAATGATTTCCAACCATTCTGAGGGAACCTTTGGGCGCCTCCGTTACTCTTTAGGAGGCGACCGCCCCAGTCAAACTGCCCACCTGACACTGTCCCCGTACCGGATTACGGTACCAGGTTAGAACCTAGATACGATCAGGGTGGTATCCCAACGGTGCCTCCACCGAAGCTGGCGCTCCGGCTTCAAAGGCTCCCACCTATCCTGTACAGATCGTACCCAAATTCAATATCAAGCTGCAGTAAAGCTCCATGGGGTCTTTCCGTCTTGTCGCGGGTAACCTGCATCTTCACAGGTATTAAAATTTCACCGGATCTCTCGTTGAGACAGCGCCCAAGTCGTTACGCCATTCGTGCGGGTCAGAATTTACCTGACAAGGAATTTCGCTACCTTAGGACCGTTATAGTTACGGCCGCCGTTTACTGGGGCTTCGGTTCACAGCTTCGGATTGCTCCTAACCGCTCCCCTTAACCTTCCAGCACCGGGCAGGCGTCAGCCCGTATACTTCGCCTTACGGCTTCGCACAGACCTGTGTTTTTGCTAAACAGTCGCTTGGGCCTTTTCACTGCGGCCCCCTCGTGCTATTCACACTACCGGGGCACCCCTTCTCCCGAAGTTACGGGGTCATTTTGCCGAGTTCCTTAACGAGAGTTCTTCCGCGCGCCTTAGAATTCTCTTCTCGCCTACCTGTGTCGGTTTGCGGTACGGGCACCATCACCTGGCTAGAGACTTTTCTTGGCAGTGTGAGATCATGACCTTCGCTACTGTAATTTTCACTCCCCATCACAGCCCAGCCTTATGATGTGCGGATTTGCCTACACATCAGCCTCACTGCTTGGACAGACATCCATCAGTCTGCGTCACTACCCTACTGCGTCCTCCCATTGCTCATAACGGCTTACGGTGGTACAGGAATTTCGACCTGTTGTCCTTCGACTACGCCTTTCGGCCTCGCCTTAGGTCCCGACTTACCCTGAGTGGACGAGCCTTCCTCAGGAACCCTTAGGCTTTCGGCGGATCAGATTCTCACTGATCTTTTCGTTACTCATACCGGCATTCTCACTTGTATAATGTCCAGCGCTCCTTACGGTACACCTTCAACCCTTATACAACGCTCCCCTACCCCTGATGCAAGCATCAAGCCATAGCTTCGGTGGTGTGTTTAGCCCCGTTACATTTTCGGCGCAGAGTCACTCGACCAGTGAGCTATTACGCACTCTTTAAATGGTGGCTGCTTCTAAGCCAACATCCTGGTTGTCTGTGCAACTCCACATCCTTTCCCACTTAACACACACTTGGGGACCTTAGCTGATGGTCTGGGCTGTTTCCCTTTTGACAATGGATCTTAGCACTCACTGTCTGACTCCCGGAAGTAAGTCTATGGCATTCGGAGTTTGACTGAGCTTGGTAACCCTTGCGGGCCCCGCACCCAATCAGTGCTCTACCTCCACGACTCTGTTTTCCGAGGCTAGCCCTAAAGCTATTTCGGGGAGAACCAGCTATCTCCGAGTTCGATTGGAATTTCTCCGCTACCCCCACCTCATCCCCGCACTTTTCAACGTGCGTGGGTTCGGGCCTCCAGTGCGTGTTACCGCACCTTCACCCTGGACAGGGGTAGATCACCCGGTTTCGGGTCTACGTCCACGTACTATGTCGCCCTATTCAGACTCGCTTTCGCTGCGGCTCCGGCTCTTCACCTTAACCTTGCACGGGAACGTAACTCGCCGGTTCATTCTACAAAAGGCACGCCATCACCCCTAAAACGGGCTCTGACTTTTTGTAAGCACACGGTTTCAGGTTCTATTTCACTCCCCTTCCGGGGTGCTTTTCACCTTTCCCTCACGGTACTGCTTCACTATCGGTCGCTAGGAAGTATTTAGCCTTGGCAGATGGTCCTGCCGGATTCATACGGGGTTTCACGTGCCCCGCACTACTCGGGATCCGTCTCGGAGGGAACAGACTTTCAATTACAGGGCTTTTACCTTCTTTGGCGGGCCTTTCCAGACCTCTTCGTTTAACCGGTTCCTTTGTAACTCCATGTGAGACGTCCCACAACCCCAAAGAGCAAGCTCTTTGGTTTGGGCTTCTCCGCGTTCGCTCGCCGCTACTGACGGAATCACTATTGTTTTCTCTTCCTCAAGGTACTTAGATGTTTCAGTTCCCCTGGTATGCCTCTACATAACCTATGTATTCAGTTATGAGTAACTGGAAATTACCCCAGCTGGGTTTCCCCATTCGGACACCCCCGGATCAAAGCTTGCTTACAGCTCCCCGAGGCAGTTTCGTTGTTCGCCACGTCCTTCATCGGCTCCTAGCGCCTAGGCATCCTCCGTGTGCTCTTAGTAGCTTAACCATTCGCTCGTGTTCGAGCTGTCACTTCCCTTGTTTTGCTTGCGCAAAGCCAAAAGTCGTTCCATTTCGATCACTCGCTCCAGCAGTCTACCTTATAAAACACTTCACTTGTTTACACAAGATCAGCTTAAAGGAATGTTCTAATTCGCATTTTCGTTCGTTTCGATATCTAGTTTTCAAAGAACAAGCTTATAAAATCTTGTTGGTGGAGCCAAGCGGGATCGAACCGCTGACCTCCTGCTTGCAAGGCAGGCGCTCTCCCAGCTGAGCTATGGCCCCATATTAAATTCAAGGTGTAGATGGTGGGCCCTGGTGGACTCGAACCACCGGCCTCACCCTTATCAGAGGTGCGCTCTAACCAACTGAGCTAAGGGCCCACATTATATATTTGTTTTGAACCCATAATGGGTTACGCTTGGCGGCGTTCTACTCTCCCAGGACCCTGCGGTCCAAGTACCATTGACGCTGAAGGGCTTAACGGTCGTGTTCGGGATGGGAACGTGTGGAACCCCTTCGCTATCGCCACCAAACGTTTGAGAGTTTGAGCTCTCAAAACTGAGCAACGAGTGAGTAACTAGCCGACCTGGCTAGATTTATATTTGAATGTTTCCGCTACGGGAAACGATTCTCCATAGAAAGGAGGTGATCCAGCCGCACCTTCCGATACGGCTACCTTGTTACGACTTCACCCCAATCATCTATCCCACCTTCGGCGGCTGGCTCCTTGCGGTTACCCCACCGACTTCGGGTGTTATAAACTCTCGTGGTGTGACGGGCGGTGTGTACAAGACCCGGGAACGTATTCACCGCGGCATGCTGATCCGCGATTACTAGCAATTCCGACTTCATGCAGGCGAGTTGCAGCCTGCAATCCGAACTGAGACCGGCTTTGTTGGGATTGGCTCCACCTCGCGGTTTCGCAGCCCGTTGTACCGGCCATTGTAGTACGTGTGTAGCCCAGGTCATAAGGGGCATGATGATTTGACGTCATCCCCACCTTCCTCCGGTTTGTCACCGGCAGTCTATCTAGAGTGCCCACCCGAAGTGCTGGCAACTAAATATAAGGGTTGCGCTCGTTGCGGGACTTAACCCAACATCTCACGACACGAGCTGACGACAACCATGCACCACCTGTCTCCTCTGTCCCGAAGGAAAGGCACATCTCTGTACCGGTCAGAGGGATGTCAAGACCTGGTAAGGTTCTTCGCGTTGCTTCGAATTAAACCACATACTCCACTGCTTGTGCGGGTCCCCGTCAATTCCTTTGAGTTTCAGTCTTGCGACCGTACTCCCCAGGCGGAGTGCTTAATGTGTTAACTTCGGCACCAAGGGTATCGAAACCCCTAACACCTAGCACTCATCGTTTACGGCGTGGACTACCAGGGTATCTAATCCTGTTTGCTCCCCACGCTTTCGCGCCTCAGCGTCAGTTACAGCCCAGAGAGTCGCCTTCGCCACTGGTGTTCCTCCACATATCTACGCATTTCACCGCTACACGTGGAATTCCACTCTCCTCTTCTGCACTCAAGTCACCCAGTTTCCAGTGCGATCCGGGGTTGAGCCCCGGGATTAAACACCAGACTTAAATGACCGCCTGCGCGCGCTTTACGCCCAATAATTCCGGACAACGCTTGCCCCCTACGTATTACCGCGGCTGCTGGCACGTAGTTAGCCGGGGCTTTCTTCTCAGGTACCGTCACCTCAGGAGCAGTTACTCTCCTAAACGTTCTTCCCTGGCAACAGAGCTTTACGATCCGAAAACCTTCATCACTCACGCGGCATTGCTCCGTCAGGCTTTCGCCCATTGCGGAAGATTCCCTACTGCTGCCTCCCGTAGGAGTCTGGGCCGTGTCTCAGTCCCAGTGTGGCCGATCACCCTCTCAGGTCGGCTACGCATCGTCGCCTTGGTGAGCCGTTACCTCACCAACTAGCTAATGCGCCGCAGGCCCATCCTCAAGTGATAGATTGCTCCATCTTTCCAGTTCTCTTCAGGCGAAGAAAACAAGTATTCGGTATTAGCTACCGTTTCCGGTAGTTGTCCCAAGCTTGAGGGCAGGTTGCCTACGTGTTACTCACCCGTCCGCCGCTAACCATCAGAGAAGCAAGCTTCTCTTCAAGTCCGCTCGACTTGCATGTATTAGGCATGCCGCCAGCGTTCGTCCTGAGCCAGGATCAAACTCTCCAATAAAGTATTGAAAAGAGCGATTAGCTCATTTTGAATCTGACGAGATTAAAAATCTCATTTGTGCTTCGAAATCATCCAGTCCGAAGACATCTACGATTTCTCAGCGTCGATCTTGCAAGCAAGATCGTTACTCACTCGTTGTTCAGTTTTCAAAGATCAAACTTGAATCATGTTAATCGTTTTTGTGTCAACCACGTTTTCAGCGGCGACTTTTATAATGTATCATGTTACCGATATTTTTGCAAGCACTTTTTTTATAACTTTTCAAACTCTTCATTTCAGCACTTGTTTCGGTGAACTTGTCCTAAAAAAGGAACGAAAATTAATTTATCATATATATCAGAAACGGTCAACCCTTTTTCGACATTTTATTTCATTGCTCTTCCCTATCATCATGTAGAGGTACAGCATTAGCTATACATGCCGCACCCCTTTAATCCTATATAATCGTTGATTGACTATGAGCAAAGCATTCATGGCTTTGATTTTTTTAGTTTTCCGCCCCTCGCATACTTGGATAACTCTTTAGGCGGAGCAAAGCGTGCATACATCCGAAATACCGTTTTGTAGCGACTCGCGATAGCGTATTTGATTTCTTGGTCAAGACGGTTATCACTCAGGTCGAATAACATTTCATCAAGCTCTTTGCGAAGTACATAATCTAGCTCTTTGCATTCCTTATCATTAAACAGCATACCCAGCATTAGAGTTCTCCTTTTTCTGCATATGGATAATACGCGCTCATGTGTAGTTGTCTGATGTAATATACCTCTAGCAAACAGACGTTTTTCGAATCGCGTAAGGTTAGCAGCACAACCCCAATCATATTAACGTTGAGGTTGTACCCGAACCCGTTTTATTGTTATGGTCAACTTTCAGAAAAATTATGAATGTCATTCCATACAAATTTATCCTCGGACGATGCTGTAGGTGATGGTGCTCTCAATGATTGCTGCAACGAATAACAAAATGATGATCCAGCAAGATGCTGTCAACGTCCTACGCAGAAACACTTCCCACTGCTTACCAAGCAAATGTCTTTTCGACCCACCTAGCTGCATTAGACTCTTGGAAGCTAATCCCCCGAACTTCAAACCGAACGCACACGCAATAATGATCACTGGTATCTCGATAATGCCATGCGGGAGTAATCCTTTAATAACGATATCATAGAAACTTGCTCCATAATTCATCGTGGTGTGCACAAGGAACCCAATAACCATTCCGTTGATCAGTAGAAAAATTATCGGTAGAATGCCAAAGAATATGCCGGCATAGATCACAAGTACGCTTTTAATCGCATTATTGAAGAAAATAAACAAGAAGAAGTTTAATTGCACATTCCCCCCTTGCTCCAAGCGCTCGCTGACTTCTCTTAATCCCCCAATTTGATTCAAAAGTAATTCTTCGAGTGGCCCGGTGCTCACCCACCCTACACTAATGCCAATCACAAATAATGCGACCGACCAGATTAACGCATTCCGGATGGAACCCAGGTCTTTCAGAAATGTACTAAATTTAAGCATGACGACCTCCTAAGTAAACTAAGTTAATGGACAAACAAACATCATGTACGAATAACTAAGCAGTACGAGCATACATTGGAGAGTAAACAAGCATTTCTTATGGGAGAGGGGCGCTTATTGAAATGAACTCGTTCTATGTATTTAGCGGCAAAAAGATCAAACGTTACCTGATTGTGCTGGCTGCTGCCGTGTTTGCCATCGGAATAATCTATCTGGAGAGCGGCAACGTTTCTGTGTTCTCAGAGGAAACACCTTCTGCAGTCTACAGTGTACCAACCGAAAAAAAAGTAATTGCACTTACGTTTGACATTAGCTGGGGGGATAAGCGAACAGAGCCCATTCTAAAGGTGCTGAAAGAGAACAAGATCGAAAAGGCTACCTTCTTCCTCTCCTCACCATGGAGTAAAACACATCCTGAAATTGTTACCTCCATCAAGGAAGCTGGATATGAAATCGGCAGCCATGGACACAGACACGAAAACTATAGCAGTCTGACAGAGGAAGAGATCCGTAAGGAAATTTCGACAGCTCATAGCATTTTAACCGATTTAACGGGCAAAGAACCGAATTTGTTACGTCTACCCAACGGGGATTTTGACAAACGTGTTCTCCAGGTTGCGAGTAGTTTGAACTACCAGGTCGTACAATGGGATACCGATTCACAAGATTGGAAAAATCCAGGTGTACAGTCCATTGTTGATCGTGTAGTCAGCAAAGCTCATCCAGGAGATATCGTTCTATTACATGCTAGCGATTCCTCTAAACAAACGCATGAGGCCTTACCCGTAATCATTGATAAACTTCGAAATCAGGGATATGAGTTTGTCACTGTTTCCGAATTGTTGAATCACTCCAGCACTAAGGGTTCAGAGGTGCGAGATCAAGCTAGTGCGCAATAATACGCCCCAAGGCTATGTCTATCATCAATGTAATGCTCATGTATTACAATAACTGCAATAACGTTATAGATCAAAGTTACACATCTCACGCCATTCGTGCACATGAAAAAGAGCTAACCATCGTTAGCTCTTTTTGGAGTTTATTTTTATAAGAAAATCATTCTTCTACTTCCTTCACGCCTGCTCTACCTTTCCAGTTACAGCCTGATTAGCAGATGGATCGACCAATTTGTGCAAAATCAGCATTTGGTATGCATTACACATGAGCAATGGAACCACAATAAATATGGTTGCTGCATTCGAATCAATGCGTAATACCCCAATCGTCTCTACCGCTGTAACAGCTATCATAAAGAAAAGAGTCGGCACAAGTGCAGAAATGTTTGTTTGCTTGACCTTTACGTAAGCGGTAACAATTGCTGCTGCCAAAATAATGAGTCCGAGGACAATATCGGATATGGGCTCTCGCCCCTCTCCCACAAACAAACGCAAGAACATCACATCAAGCAAAGCTAGAACCGTTAATATGATCTGCACAATTTGCCAGCCGCGTTTGGGAAACACTCCCTTACCCATATAATTCAAAATTAAATATGCAAAGAAGCCCATCTGCGAATATACGCTAATCATAATACCGGAGCCAAACAGAATGAGCAGATATAACATAAAATCAGCAATTCCATTCGTTTTTTCTCCATTTAACAACATCATTGTTAGTCCTGTTATTAATGATCCCACCGCTCCGATCAACAACGCGGTCCAAAATAGGAAAAACCATTTCCGTAAATTCAAATGTTTTCCACCCCCGAGACTTTATTTTACCAACCTTCTCAGCAAAAAACCATCTCCGTTCAACATATTTACTGCTTTCTCATCACATACTACATCCAGTATCTAATCAAGGAGGGGTTGTGCACATGAAACGGCCATTGTGGCAGTTATGTTGTGTCCTATTTGGACTATCCGTCCTGCTCGCCGGCTGCGGCTCTGATCAGAATTATTCGCCTCCTCAGGGCAGTTATAAAGAGATGAAAACCATGGTGGTGGACATCCTCAAAAGTGATGAGGGTAAAAAAGCAGTGGAAGAAGCCCTTACTGGTCAAAGTTCTTCTGGCGGCGGTGGAGAAGGCGGTGGCTCTGAGCAAGGCGGCGGTGGTGGCGGTTCTGGTACGATCGGTATGAAAATGCTGATGCCTATGCAATCACAGGAACAGATTCGTGTTGCGGTAAAGGATACCATAACAGCTCCGGAATACAAGAAGGAATTCGAGAAAATTATGACCGACCCACAGTTTGCAGGTGAGTTCGCCAAAGTGGTCAATTCACAAAGCAAACAACTACACATGGAACTGATCAAAGATCCAACGTATCAAAAATCTATCTCAGATATTATGAAATCTCCTGAAGTTTCCAAGATGTTCATGGATATGACCAAAACCCCTGATTATCGTAAGCAAACGATGACCGTCATGCAGGAAGTGATGCAAAATCCTTTATTCCGCATGGAAGTTCTAACTTTGTTGAAAAAAGTCGTTCAGGACGAGCTTCAGCCTAAAGTGGAAAGTGGCGGCGGACAAAAAGATGACCAACAGCAGCAAGAAGGTCAAGGCCAAGATAGCGGTGGTGGTTCAGAAGATGGAGGTAGCGGAGACTCTGGTGGCGGATCATAGAAATACTGGATTATAGGATATCTTATGAAATAAACGTTTATGTATAATCAAAAGCCCCGCATCAATAGATGCAGGGCTTTTATTCGTAGCTGTCGCTTCAGACAATGGAAATTTCAAACGGATAAATATAAATTTAGAATTTAGTCTCAATCTCTTTAGCGATCTCCGCATAGATTGTACCAATGTTTGTATCCGCTTTATATACAGATGGTGAGAAGTCTGGCTCAGAGATATGGTTATCTGGTGCTCCAAGTGGAATCTGAGCAAGCAGACTTGTATGCAAGCTTTCAGCAAGCTGTCCACCGCCTCCACGACCAAACACATAGTCCTTTTCTCCACAACTTCCGCATTCATAATACGCCATATTCTCGACGACACCAAGCAGCTCGTGTTCGGTCTGAATAGCCATTGCTCCTGCGCGTGCCGCAACAAAAGCAGCTGTTGCATGTGGCGTTGTAACGATGATCTCTTTGCTATGGGGTATCATCTGATGTACATCCAATGCCACGTCACCTGTTCCTGGAGGCAAATCAAGCAGCATGTAATCGAGTTCTCCCCAATTTACATCGGTAAAGAATTGACGAAGCATACGACCTAACATAGGGCCGCGCCAGATCACAGGATTGTTCTCACGGATAAAGAATCCCATCGACATAACTTTAACACCGAATCGTTCTACCGGCTGAATAACCCCGTCTTCTACTACAGGATATTCTTCAATCCCCATCATGTCCGGCACACTGAAGCCATATATATCAGCATCAATTAAGCCCACCTTTTTACCTTGACGCGCCAGAGCAACTGCTAAGTTCACTGTCACAGTGGATTTACCAACGCCACCCTTACCACTTGCAATTGCAATGTAACGTACACCAGATTCAGGGCTCAACAATTCGTGTCCACCTAAACCTGCTGCGTGGCCTTTAACGAGAACTTCTTCGTCACTTGGGTCTTGTTGAATATCACCTTCTGAAAGGTTCTGACGTTCATGCTCAGACGCTGCCCTAAAGCGAATATGTACGTCCTCTATTCCATGCTGGGACAAAAGATTACGTGCAGCATCACTTAGAGCCGTTGTATCCTCAGGCTGGTTGTCCAACGTCACGAATGTAATGGCTACATGATGTTCTTTCACCATGACATCGCGAACCCACTGCAGTTCGGTCAGACTAACTCCCAATTGTGGTTCTTGTAGTGGTTGCAATAGTTCAAGTATCTGTTCTTTTGATAACATCAGACAGCACCTCAGCTTTATCTATTGGCATGTATTAGGTATGCTGTATCAATTATATCATTACGAGTCTAATTGTGACTAACTTTTAGGGCGTTCTCCGGAGGAATATCGCAGAATCCCATTATAAATGGAGGCTGCAACTTTGCGCTGATACGTTTCATCTGCAAGCATTCGCGCCTCTTCTGGATGAGAAAGGAAGCCTACTTCCACTAGAGCAGACGGTATCTTTAATGCCTGAAGTAAGTACACCGTATTTACCGTTTTGGCGATGCGATCTGTATTTTCCAGATTCCTTATCATCTCTTGCTGAAGCAGATTTGCTAACCCTTCATTGTCAACATGGTTTGGTGTATAAAATACCTGTGCCCCGCTCCAGCGGTTGGAAGGAACACTATTCATATGAATGCTAATAAACAGATCTGCTTGCTTGTCCTCAATCCGTCTAACTCGTTGTTTCAGATCTTCTGTTTTACGTTTGGAATAACCTCTTGTATCCGCTTCTGCAAGATCCGTGTCGATCTCTCGTGTCATAACGACCAATGCACCTGCTTGTTGTAAGTAGTCCCGCACATATAAGGCGATGGAAAGGTTAATGTCTTTTTCGATTACCCCCTGCTTACTCACAGCTCCCCCATCTGGGCCACCATGCCCAGCATCAATTGCGATAACTTTGCCAGCAAGAGGCAAACTCCAATATCCAGAAGTCTTGGATGAAGGAATCTCATACGTAGCTACACCTACTAACATTGCTAACAAACAAAGACTCAGCAGCACTCTCTTCACTGTACGTAGACGTATCCATACTACAAAATGCTTTCCCCTATTTTTACGCATAAAAAAACCACCTCGCCCCTATAAATGACTCTAATCATCTATATGGGACAAGATGGACAAATATAACCTTTAAGACTGGACTTGCTCAGCCATTCCCTCAATCAGTATCTCAGCTACCTCTGGACGTGTAAACTCAGGTGGCGGGCATTCTCCATTGCGAAGTAATCCACGTACCTTGGTTCCAGACAACGTCATATGATGCTCTTTACCATGTGGACAAGTTTTACTGGATGCCATATTACCACATTTGGTACAAAAGAAGCTATGCTCGAAGAACAGCGGCGTAATATCTAATTCTTCAGCTGTGAAATTAGAGAAGATTTCTTGAGCTTCATAGGTACCGTAATAATCACCGACACCAGCATGGTCACGACCAACAATAAAATGAGTACATCCGTAGTTTTTACGCACCATAGCATGGAAAATAGCTTCACGTGGGCCTGCATATCTCATGGCCGCTGGAAACACACCTAGAAAAGCACGATCGGCCGGATAATAGTTCTCCAGCAACACCAGGTAGCTCTTCATGCGCACATTGGCTGGAACGTCATCAGACTTCGTTTCACCTACCAGCGGATTAAGGAACAAGGCATCTACGATCTCCATCGCGCTTTTCTGAATGTACTCATGTGCACGGTGAACTGGATTACGAGTTTGAAAGCCAACTACTGTTCTCCAGCCTTTCTCCTGAAAAGTTTTTCTGGTCTCAGCTGGATCGAAATAAAATTGCTCAAATCTCGCTGGTTTAGGACGATTTAACACTTGAATTGGACCTCCCACATACGTTGCAGGTCGCTCCAGCAATTTTTTCACACCAGGATGCTCTGGATCATCTGTTTTGAACACTTGACGTGCTTCTTCGCCCTGATCCACCTTGTAAACACTCTGGACTTCCAGCAAGCCATAGGTGACTCCGTCGTCTTGCCCCACCAATGCCACCTTCTGTCCAATCTGAAGCTCAGCAGCCTGCTGATCATCTACAGCAAGCGTAATTGGGATACTCCATACCGTACCATCTGCCAACCGCATACGTGATACAACAGAGAGATAATCCTTCTCATTCAAGAAACCCGTCAGTGGAGAAAATGCACCCACACCAATCAGATCCAGATCAGAGATCGTCCATGTGTTAATACGCAGTGAAGGTAGAGTCTCACTTTCCCGCAGTAGTTGTTCCCGTTCTTCTCCTTGTACGACACGCTGTACTAGCGTACCTCCATGAGGCAGAATTGAAGTCATCTTGTCAGCTCCCTATTTCAATATTAATTACCACAATGAAAAAGTATCACAGAGTCAATTACTGATTTGGTTACGGAAACCTCAAGGTTGGTTAATAACGAGCCATATGCTTATATAATTGTACCATTTATTGGTTATGCTTGTTTCTTACCGCATGAGAATTATTTGTGCAGTCCACACTCAGTCTTGTCATTGCCGGACCAGCGTCCCGCACGCGGATCTTCACCAGGCATGACTTGCCGAGTACAATACTCGCATCCAATACTCGGATAATTCTGATCATGTAGTGGATTGTAAACGACGTTGTTTGCCCGAATGTAGTCCCAGACATCTTCGGAAGTCCAGTGAGCAATAGGATTGAATTTCATGAGACCGAATTTTGCATCATATTCCACTTTCTTGGAGTTAGCACGAGTTGGTGCTTGATCTCGACGTATGCCTGTAATCCAAGCATCATACTGTGATAGTATACGTGTCAGAGGTTCCACCTTACGGATATTACAGCAAGCATTAGGATCCGATTTCCACAACTCTGCTCCATGTGCTGCCTCTTGCTCTTCAGGCGTAATTTTAGGTGATACGCGCACAAAATCTAAATTGTACTTTTCTTGCATAACGTCCCGAGTTTCATACGTTTCTTTAAAATGAAAGTCCGTGTCCAAGTAGAACACATCCGTGGATGGACTAATCTTTTGCAGCATATCTACTAACACAACATCCTCTGCACCAAAGCTGCATGCAAATGTAATGTTGGGAAATGTCTCAACCGCATAACGAATAATCTCTTCTGGGCTAGCAGATTCTAATTCCTCAGCTTTTGTCCGGGCAAGCTCCTCTTTTTCAAGCAAGTTCATTTTGTATTTCCCCCAATCAACAATTGTAAATCTAAAGCCGACTAATCTAATATGAATTATGTTTAGTATAAATCTTTCTTAGGGGATGTCAATGCCTGCCATATGGTAAAAAAGAGCATACAATGCTTCACTTTGACGTTATAAATGAGCCATCAATTAGTGATTCAGTTACCTTCTTTCCCTGCTGAAAGGAATAAATATGAATCAATACAGCGCACACTAAGCCAGTACAACACTTATAGTGATCGCCAACAATCCTTTGCCCCTGCTGGGTTTACAGACATTTTAAGAGTTAAGATCATACAGCTCTCTATGTCTATATTGTCTAACTGTAGTGGCAGATAAGTGCGCTTATACTCAGAACTTAGATCAGGGATTGCTCAGAGATATGTAAGCGAGTTTTATTGAAACTATAAGAAAGACTGATGGATTGTTAAGCCGCTTCATCAGGTTATTGTGCTTATGTATTGAAGTATTGAATACCTCACGTTCTTCGTATGATCTAGTGTGTAAGAAGGAAAAGGTTCAGAAGGAAATGAGACGCTATAATGAGCTATGTAGTTTCTATTCATGTTGCGGGAAGGAAACAGAAGTCTCAGGGTGTAAGAGTATAATTAAAAAACGAGGCAGAGTTCGATCGTGAGAACCTGTACATTTCTCCCCAAGCCTCGGGGAAATGAAACAACCTACAAGAGAGAGTATTGGATCCGCATAGGCAGGGTGATCATTTTAGACACAAAAAAACCCCTGGCCGAGGCCAGAGGCTTGTAATGCATCTTAACGTTTGGAGAACTGAGGAGCGCGACGAGCGGCTTTGAGACCGTATTTTTTACGTTCTTTCATCCGTGGGTCACGAGTCAGGAATCCTGCTTTTTTCAGAGATGCACGGTACTCAGGATCTGCTTTCAACAGAGCACGAGAGATACCGTGACGGATAGCGCCGGCTTGACCGGAGATTCCGCCACCATGAGCGATAACCAAAACGTCATAGTTGCTGAGCGTTTCTGTCAAAGTCAGTGGTTGTTTTACGATCAGTTTGAGTGTTTCCAAACCGAAGTATTCATTAATATCACGTTTATTGATGACAATGCGTCCTTCACCCGGTACAAGGCGAACACGTGCTACCGAATGTTTACGACGACCTGTCCCATAGTATTGTACTTGTGCCATGAAACTGTCCTCCTTTTAATTAGCCGCGAAGTTCGTAAACTTCTGGTTTTTGTGCTGCGTGTGGATGCTCAGTGCCTCTGTACGCTTTAAGTCTCAGCTTCATTTTCTCGCCCATGCGAGTTTTTGGAAGCATACCGCGAACAGCCAATTCCAACATACGCTCAGGTTTGTTTTTAACCATCTCTTCAGCAGTAGTTACTTTCAAACCACCTGGGTGCATCGAGTGACGGTAGTATTTCTTACCTTGCATTTTTTTACCAGTCAATACGATTTTCTCAGCATTGATGATAACAACGAAATCGCCAGTGTCCACATGTGGAGTGAATTGTGGCTTATGTTTGCCGCGGATCA
Source organism: Paenibacillus tundrae (assembly GCF_036884255.1). Lineage (NCBI taxonomy): Bacteria > Bacillati > Bacillota > Bacilli > Caryophanales > Paenibacillaceae > Paenibacillus > Paenibacillus tundrae. The sequence goes on from NZ_CP145605.1 coordinate 5,664,761, forward strand.
AAGCAGCTGCTTCGCTCGCCAAACGTCCGAGGGTTTTGCCTTCAGCATCAATGATGTGCCATTGGCGCTCAACTTCGTTAGGCTTCGCCATGTACGTAGTACGCATGAAAAGTTCCTCCTTAAAATGTTCAAAATCATCATTTTCATTTATCTTCGTTCATTAAGTTATAACTTTAGGTGTTGATGGATTAGTTGTTTCGATGTGAACCTCTTAATTGGGGCTGTGGGAAAGCCATTAAGAAAACACAACTTTTATATTACATGATAGGAGATCAAATCGCAAGTGTTAATTAAGCTTTTTACTCACCAAATTTAATCTTTTTTGTATTCAAGATCCCAGAGCATTAAACCACAGCTAACTGCAGTTGGTCCTGCAGCAGATCGATTACATGCAGCAATCATATTCGGTACATCAGAGGCTTTCCGTTTGCCCTCTCCGATCTCCAGCAGTGTACCTACAATGATACGAACCATATGCTGCAAAAAGCCGTTACCACTCACATAAATGTGAATGACACCCTGATCGCGCGGATGATCCCTACACATTGAACGGTCTACTTCCATCCATGCTTCGTATACCGAACGTACATGATTCTCTTTCTGAGACTTGCGTGAAGCAAAGGAAGTGAAATCATACGTACCTATAAAGTGACGCAGTCCCTCCTCCATGGCCGCAGTGTCCAGTTTGGCATGGTGATGATATTGCAGTCGTCTGTTGAAAACATCCGGAAATTGATTCGCATTAACAGTGTACCGATACGTTTTCTTTTTCGCTGCATAGCGAGAATGAAAATCCGCTGGCACTTCCAATGCATCAATAACGACAATATCCGATGGTAATCTGGAGTTGAGTGCAATACACCAACGCTCAATTGGAATCTGTGACGCTGTAGGAAAATTGAAGATTTGTCTGCGGGCGTGAACGCCTGCATCCGTTCGGCCTGAACCCGTAATTTTAACTGTCTCACCGGTTAATGCACGAATAGCATCTTCAAGATGGTCCTGAATGGTATTACCTCCCGGCTGTACTTGAAAGCCGTAATAGGCTGTTCCATCGTAAGTTACCGTCATACATAAGTTGCGCATCATAACCACACCTTTGTTCCATACTATACATATCCCTATCCCGAACAGCAAAAGAAGCCCCTTACGGAGCTTCAATTACAGCACGAATTCCGAATGAAGAGAAAAAAAGGGTTAACCCAGAATCGTTGACTCTGTCCCCTTTCCTCATCTCATCTGTTCTACGCGCGGTCTACCAGTTCCAAGTAAACCATTGGCGCTGCGTCACCACGACGAGGTCCCAGTTTCAGGATACGAGTGTATCCACCTGGACGCTCAGCGTAACGACCGGACAATTCGCTAAACAGTTTTTGGATTGCATCTTGCTCACCATCGATAGTTTCGCGGCGAACATAAGCAGCCACTTGGCGACGGGCGTGAAGATCTCCCTTTTTCGCTTTAGTGATCAGTTTTTCAGCAATAGAGCGAACCTCTTTTGCTTTCGCTTCAGTTGTCTGAATGCGTTCGTATAAGAACAGGTCGGTTACCAGGTCACGGAACAAAGCTTTACGCGCGCTGGAATTACGGCCCAACTTTTGGTATGCCATTGTTTTCCCTCCTTCACTTCAAGCACTCGGCTGTCTATTCTTCTGTACGGAGTCCCAAACCAAGCTCCTCAAGCTTCTCTTGAACTTCTTCCAAAGACTTACGTCCGAGGTTACGGACTTTCATCATGTCTTCTTCTGTTTTCGTAGTCAGCTCTTGTACGGTATTAATACCAGCACGTTTGAGGCAGTTGTAGGAACGAACAGAGAGATCCAGCTCTTCGATCGTCATTTCGAGTACTTTTTCTTTTTTGTCTTCTTCTTTTTCGACCATGATCTCTGCATCTTTCGCTTCGTCTGTAAGACCCACGAAGAGCATCAAGTGCTCGGTCAAAATTTTAGCGCCGAGGCTTACAGCCTCTTCAGGACGAATACTTCCGTCAGTCCAAACTTCCAACGTGAGCTTGTCATAGTTGGTCACTTGGCCGACACGCGTATTTTCCACAGCGTAGTTTACGCGGCTGATCGGGGTGAAGATGGAATCGACAGGGATGACGCCGATCGGCTGGTCATCGCGTTTATTCCGATCTGCCTGGACGTAGCCGCGACCGCGATTGGCAAAAATACGCATGTGAAGTCTCGAACCTGGTCCGAGCGTAGCAATGTGAAGATCCGGATTAAGGATTTCCACATCGGAGTCAGCACGGATATCCCCTGCCGTAATTGCTCCTTCGCCTTCAGCATCAATCTCGAGAACTTTCTCCTCGTCGGAATGAATCTTAAGCGACAAAGCTTTCAGGTTAAGAATAATCTCCGTTACATCTTCCATTACGCCAGGAACTGTAGCAAATTCATGCAGAACGCCATCGATTTGAACCGAAGACACTGCCGCACCCGGCAGTGAGGAAAGCAAGATTCGGCGAAGCGAGTTTCCAAGCGTCGTACCGTATCCACGTTCCAGCGGTTCTACTACGAATTTCCCATAGGTGCCATCATCGTTGACGTCTACCGTCTCAATTTTCGGCTTTTCGATTTCAATCACTGCAATACCCCTCCTTCAAAACGTCGGTCCTCTATGAAACATTTACCTTCTCTTGCGAAAACATGCAGTACTATGCCTAAACAACCATTATTAGCAGATTGTGCCGGAAGTATACCACACGCAGGGGCAAATCTCATTAGACACGACGACGTTTTGGAGGACGGCATCCGTTATGCGGGACTGGAGTTACGTCTTTGATCAGGTTAACTTCAAGACCAGCAGCTTGCAAAGAGCGGATCGCTGCTTCACGGCCTGCGCCTGGTCCTTTAACCATAACCTCAACGGCTTTCATCCCATGTTCCATTGCAGCTTTGGCAGCAGTCTCAGCAGCCATTTGTGCAGCAAACGGAGTCGATTTACGGGAACCTCTGAATCCGAGGCCGCCGGAGCTTGCCCACGAAATTGCGTTTCCGTGAGGATCCGTAATAGTAACGATAGTGTTATTGAAAGTGGAACGGATATGTGCCACGCCAGATTCAATATTTTTACGGTCACGACGTTTAGTACGTACGACTTTTTTCGGTTTAGCCATTTTCTCTTATCCCCCCTTATTATTTCTTCTTGTTCGCTACTGTACGACGAGGACCTTTACGAGTACGAGCATTCGTTTTCGTACGTTGTCCACGAACAGGCAGACCACGACGATGACGAACTCCACGGTAACAACCGATCTCCGTCAAACGTTTAATATTCAAAGAGATTTCACGACGCAGGTCACCTTCAACTTTGACCTCTTTGTCGATACTTTCACGCAATTTGCTGACTTCATCTTCCGTCAAATCACGAACACGAGTGTTCTGATCGATGCCTGTAGAGCTCAGAATTTTCTGGGAAGTCGTTTTACCGATTCCGAAAATATAAGTCAAGGCGATCTCAACGCGCTTATCACGTGGCAAATCCACACCAGCTATACGTGCCATTTTACGCTACACCCCCTTCTTTAACCTTGTTTTTGTTTGTGTTTCGGATTTTCACAGATAACCATTACATTCCCTTTGCGGCGAATGACTTTGCATTTTTCGCAAATCGGCTTGACCGAAGGTCTTACCTTCATGTGAATTACCTCCTCAAAGTTCTGCTTAGCAAAACTCTCTTCGTAAGCATTGACCTTGTTCTACTATTGTAAAACCGGCTTCGAAGCTTTCGCAAGTTTTGCCGGGCAAAACCCGCTTCATAAGCTTCACAGTTCATTGCAACTGTCTACTACTATTTACGGTAAGTTATACGACCTTTTGTTAGATCATAAGGCGATAACTGAACAACTACTTTGTCTCCAGTCAGGATACGGATAAAGTGCATCCGCAACTTTCCGGAAACGTGAGCGAGAATTTGATGACCGTTCTCAAGCTCAACCTTGAACGTTGCATTCGGTAGCGGTTCGAGAACCGTACCTTCCACTTCAATGACATCTTCCTTAGCCATTAGTCAGTCTCCTTTCTCTTCAGCTTGAATGTTGGTGGATTCCAGAAACGAATGCACCGCATAGCGGAGCTTTCCGTTTGTCACCCGACCACTCTCGTTTAAACTGTTTACGACCTCGCTGCTAATCATCGGTTGGAGCTCAAGATGAAGAATGTTCTTCTTCTTGGGTTGATCAAACTTACGTTTGTCTCCATCCGCAATATATACGAACCTCGCGTCCGCTATAGCAACAATTACTGCGGCTTGGTCCGCATTGCGGCCTTTACGGATCTTCACAAGTTGACCGAGCTGCGGATTAGACTGATTGTTCATGCCTTATCACCTACGCATTCAGTTTTGTGAAAATTTCCATGCCATCTGGTGTAACTGCTACGGTGTGTTCAAAGTGGGCACATAACGATCCATCAACAGTTACGACAGTCCAGTTATCTTCCAACGTTTTTACATACCGTCTACCTACGTTAACCATCGGCTCTATGGCCAGCACCATGCCCGCTTTGAGCCGTGGTCCTCGATCAGGAAGACCATAGTTCGGAATCTGTGGTTCCTCATGCAGATTGGCTCCTATGCCGTGACCGACATATTCACGTACTACCGAAAAACCAGCATCCTCAATATATTTCTGAATCGCATGAGATATTGTAAACAAGCGAACGTCAGGTTTCACTTGCGCCAGACCTGCGTACAATGAAGCCTCCGTAACGTCTAGGAGACGACGGGCTTCTTCAGAAATACGGCCAACTGGATAAGTCCAGGCTGAATCTCCGTGATACCCTTGGTACTGCGCGCCGATGTCAAACGTAACAATATCGCCCTCGTTCAACTTGCGTTTGCCGGGAAATCCATGCACCAACTCTTCATTCACTGAAGCGCACACACTGGCAGGGAAACCGTTATAACCTTTGAAAGACGGCACAGCTCCTTGACTGCGGATAAATTGTTCGGCCATATGGTCAAGTTCTCCAGTCGTAATACCGGGTGAGATATGTTCTGCTAAGAGGCGATGCGTTTCCGCTACGATTCTCCCTGCTTCTCGCATCAAACCCAGTTCCGTTTCTGACTTACCAATGATCATTCAATTAACCTCTCAGTAAGGACACGATTTGTTGAGAAACTTGATCGATATCCTGCTCTCCATCCATTTGGCGAAGAAGAGCTTTGTTCTCATAAAACGTGAGGAGTGGTGCTGTTTTGTTGATATACTCGTCCAGACGCGTGCCTACGCTCTCTTCATTATCATCAGAGCGTTGGTACAACTCTCCGCCGCATTTATCACAAATACCTTCCTGCTTAGGCGGATTGAATACGACATGATACGTGGCTCCACAGTTTTTACAAAGCCGACGACCCGTTAAACGAGCCAACAGTTTGTTGCGATCCACTTTCAGGTTAATCACATGATCAAGACCTGAATTCAGTCGATCCAGAATGCCATCGAGCGCTTCTGCTTGAGACAAGGTTCTTGGAAAACCATCCAAGAGAAACCCTTCTCTGCAGTCCTGCTGCTGCAATCGTTCTTCAACGATGCCGATTGTAACATCATCTGGTACAAGCAATCCTTGATCCATATATTCCTTGGCTTTCAAACCAATGGGAGTTCCCTGTTTGATCGCAAGGCGAAATGCATCGCCTGTTGAAATATGGGGAATACCGAACTCTTTCACGATGACTTCTGCTTGCGTTCCTTTTCCTGCCCCCGGAGGGCCCATGAATAGGATGTTCACGTTATGTCACTCCCTCCAAGACTACCCTACATCAACAAACAGCACAATAGGTGCCGGCAAGTAAATCTTCACTCGACCGGTACCTATTGCCTATTTATTGATAAAACCTTTGTAGTGGCGTTTGATCAATTGGCTTTCGATTTGCTTCATCGTATCCAGCGCAACACCGATAACGATCAGGAGGGATGTTCCTCCAATTTGCGCTGATTGAGGCAAACCAGAAAGTGCCCCTAAGAATACAGGCAGAACGGAAATGACTGCCAAGAAGATGGCTCCGGCCATTGTCAAACGAGTCATGACACGGGTCAGATATTTCTCGGTTGCTTTACCCGGGCGAATGCCTGGGATGTAACCGCCGTTCTTTTTCATATTATCAGCCATCTGCTGTGGATTCATCTGTACGAAAGTATAGAAGAATGTGAAACCGAAGATCATCACAACATACAGCAACATACCAAGAGGTTTGTGTGTAGTCAGATTCTGACCGATCCACTGTGCCCATACGCGATCTGCCCAGAAGTTGGCGATAATCGTTGGGAACATCAACAGCGATGATGCGAAGATGACAGGGATAACACCTGCTGCATTAATTTTCAGCGGGATGTGTGTATTCTGTCCACCGTACATTTTGTTACCTACGACACGTTTAGCGTACTGTACAGGAATTTTCCGAATCGCCTGCTGAATGTAAATGACACCAATGATGATCAGCACAATTACAATTGCGATGATTACACCTTTGAGAATGTTCATGAACAACTGATCAGGTTGGATAAAGTCGGATTCGATCGTTTGTTTGATAATGTTAGGCACCGTTGATAGGATACCCGCAAAGATCAAAATCGAAATCCCGTTTCCTATGCCCTTCTCGGTGATCTGCTCACCAAGCCACATCAGGAATGAAGTACCGGCCGTAAGTACAATCGCAATCAAGATATAATCTGCAAAAGTTGCATTAGGAATCATGTCAGTATTGTACAAGCGATTGAATCCGATCGACGTACCAAACGCTTGAATCAATGCCAACCCTACCGTTAAGTAACGGGTCAACTGTGCAGATTTCTTCTTACCTTGTTCACCTTGCTTTGCCCACTCCGCTAATTTAGGTATAACGTCCATGGAAAGCAACTGTACTATGATAGACGCAGTGATGTAAGGTACGATTCCGAGTGCAAATATCGAGAACTGGAACAGCGCTCCACCCGAAAACGTATTGAGAAGTCCAAAAACTTCTTTACCCGCAGAATTTGTCGCTTCGAACACATCTTTGTTAACACCGGGAACGGGAACAAAGGAGCCGATGCGGTAAATGATCAGTACAAAAAGGGTAAATAATACCCTTTTGCGCAGATCCTCAACCCGCCAGATATTCTTTAGGGTCTTGAACATTAAATCACCTCGGTTGTACCGCCGGCAGCTTCAATTTTCTCCACCGCAGATTGAGAAAACTTATTAGCTTTAACAGTCAGCTTCACAGTGACTTCACCGTTACCCAGGATTTTGATTCCGGATTTAGCGTTTTTAACTACGCCGTTCGTCATCAAGAATTCTGGAGTTACTTCAGTACCCGCTGCAAAACTGTTCAGGTCTTCAATATTCACAACTGCAAATTCTTTGCGAGTTGGGTTTACGAAACCACGTTTTGGCAATCGACGATACAATGGATTTTGTCCACCTTCGAAGCCTGGACGAACACCACCGCCAGAGCGAGAGTTTTGTCCTTTGTGACCGCGACCTGATGTTTTACCTGTACCACTACTTGGACCGCGACCAACACGCTTACGCTCTTTACGAGATCCAGGAGATGGAGAAAGCTCATGTAACTTCATCGTTCGTTGCACCTCCTTAAAGATTTGTGGGATTAACCCGTTATTAAGCTTCTACTTCTTTTACAGCTACCAAGTGGCTTACTTTGTTAATCATACCACGGATGGCAGGATTATCGTTTTGAACCACTTTGCTGTTGATTTTGCGCAATCCCAATGTTTTCACAGTTGTTCTTTGCGTCTCCGGACGTCCGATCAAGCTACGGACGAGGGTAATTTCTAATTTAGCCATGAGAATTCCCTCCTAACCCAGAAGCTCTTCGACGGATTTTCCGCGCAGTTTAGCCACGTCTTCAGCACGCTTCAAACGGGACAAACCTTCCAAAGTCGCATTGACCATGTTCATGGAATTCGAAGAACCCAGAGATTTTGTCAAAATGTCACCCACACCAGCAAGTTCGAGAACCGCACGTACAGGACCACCAGCGATAACACCAGTACCTTCAGATGCTGGTTTCAACAGCACGCGTCCTGCGCCGAACTTACCTGTTACCAAGTGAGGAATCGATGTTCCTACGAGTGGAACGTGTACAAGGTTTTTCTTAGCGTCTTCAATACCTTTGCGAATTGCATCAGGTACTTCGCCCGCTTTACCGATACCAGCTCCAACCCAGCCGTTGCCGTCGCCGACTACAACTAGTGCGCTAAAGCTGAAACGGCGTCCGCCTTTTACTACTTTAGCTACGCGATTAATATTTACAACTCTTTCAGTCAGTTCCAAAGTATTCGGATCTACACGCAAGTCGTTAACCTCCTTTTGAAAAATATCTTAAAACTCAAGTCCTGCTTCACGAGCCGCTTCAGCCAATGCTGCGATACGACCATGGTACAGATAACCACTACGGTCAAATACGATGTTGGAAACACCTTTGTCTTTCGCACGTTTAGCAACGAGTTCGCCAACTTTACGAGCTGATTCAACAGATGCACCATTTTGAATGTCGCTGCTCAATTCTTTGTCTACGGTAGACGCGGAAGCGATTGTTACACCAGCTACATCATCGATGATTTGAGCATACATATGTTTACCAGAACGGAATACGTTCAAACGTGGACGTGCTGCCGTTCCTTGGATTTTCTTACGAACGCGAAGGTGTCTTTTCAGACGAGCCTTATTTTTATCTGGTTTCGTAATCATCTCAGGGATTCACTCCTTTCAGGTTACCTCGCTGGCTTCAAAGCAGAAGCCACGGGGTATATTAGAAACACACGAAGCAAGCAAGCCGAAAGCCGCGCAAAGGCGGTAAGAGAAATCTTATTTCTTCTTACCGGCTTTACCTTCCTTACGGATGATACGCTCGCCTTCATATTTAATACCTTTACCTTTGTACGGCTCAGGTTCACGAACGGAACGAATTTTAGCAGCGTAAGCTCCTACGCGCTCTTTGTCGATTCCGCGAACGATGATTTTCGTATTCGAAGGAACTTCGAATTCGATTCCCGCTTCCGGTGTAATTTCAACCGGGTGAGAGTATCCAACGTTCAAAACGATTTTATCTCCGGATTTGCTTGCACGATATCCGACCCCAACCAGCTCCAGAGATTTTGCGAATCCTTCAGTAACGCCGCTCACCATGTTGTTTACAACGCTACGCGTTGTGCCGTGCAAAGAACGGTGAGTTTTGTTATCGGAAGGACGCACAACTGTAATTTCGTTGTTCTCAACTGTTACCTTCATATCTTTATGAAGTTCACGAGTCAGAGTTCCTTTTGGTCCTTTTACCGTAATAACGGTGTTGTCCAGTGTGATGTCCACACCACTTGGTACTGTAATTGGTTTGCGACCAATACGAGACATATGTTGCACCTCCTATCTTGTGACGTTATATTACCAAACGTAGCAGACTACTTCGCCGCCGGATTTTGATTGACGAGCTTCTTTGTCCGTCATGATACCTTTGGATGTTGAGATGATCGCGATTCCCAGGCCACCAAGTACACGAGGTACTTCGTTGCTTTTCGTGTATACACGAAGACCAGGTTTACTGATTCTTTTCAGACCAGTGATAACGCGCTCGTTATTTTGACCGTATTTCAGGAAAACACGGATAATCCCTTGTTTGTTATCATCGATAACTTCAGCATCACGGATGAAACCTTCACGCTTCAGGATATCGGCGATTTGTTTTTTCATTGTCGAAGCAGGCATTTCTACTGTTTCGTGGCGAACAGTGTTCGCGTTACGAATACGAGTAAGCATATCTGCAATTGGATCAGACATAGTCATTGTGAGTTAACCTCCTTCCCGTTCAGGACTTTTTACCAGCTTGCTTTTTTCACGCCAGGGATCTGGCCTTTATAAGCTAATTCACGGAAGCAAATTCTGCAAATTTTGAACTTCTGCAGTACCGAATGTGGACGTCCGCAACGCTCACAGCGTGTATAAGCACGTACTTTAAACTTTGGTGTACGTTGTTGTTTAACTTTCATCGAAGTTTTTGCCACTTAGCCTGACACCTCCTAAATAATTTCGGAGAAAAGGGAGTCTTTCCAGACACCCGGAAACGTTATGCCAACATTATTTAACGAAAGGCATTCCCAGTTGCGTGAGCAACTCACGGGACTCTTCGTCTGTTTTCGCCGTTGTTACGATGACAATATCCATACCGCGGACTTTGTCTACTTTATCATACTCGATCTCTGGGAAGATCAATTGCTCTTTAAGACCCAGTGTATAGTTACCACGACCATCAAAAGCTTTGCTTGAAACACCGCGGAAGTCGCGGACACGTGGAAGTGTTACGTTAAGCAATTTATCGAGGAAGTAATACATACGCTCGCCGCGCAATGTCACTTTCACACCGATAGGCATGTTCTCACGCAGTTTGAAACCTGCGATAGATTTTTTAGCACGAGTGATTACAGGTTTTTGACCTGCGATCAGTTGCAAATCGTTTACTGCGGAATCCAACACTTTGGAGTTTTGGACAGCGTCGCCCACACCCATGTTGATAACGATTTTCTCGATTTTCGGCACTTGCATTACCGTTGTATAGTTAAACTTCTGCATCAAAGCAGGAGCGATTTCTTGCAGGTAACGTTCTTTCATTCTTGATGCCATGAATCATAGCCCTCCTTTCTCATTCGGTTCAATTAGTCGATAATTTCTCCGGAACGTTTAGCAACGCGCACTTTCTTTCCGTTATCCAACACTTTGTAACCAACACGGGTTACATTTCCGCTCTTCGGATCGATGTGCATTACGTTTGAAACGTGAATCGGAGCTTCCTTCTCGATAATGCCGCCTTGCGGATTTTGCTGGTTAGGCTTCTGGTGTTTTTTCACCATGTTAACACCTTCCACAAGGACGCGGTTCTCACGAGGATAAGCAGCGATGACACGGCCTTTTTTACCTTTGTCTTTACCGCTGATCACCATAACCGTATCTTCCTTTTTAACGTGAAGTTTGTTGTTATGGGATTCCAGAACTTTTTTCACTCTTGGCATTTCGTACACCTCCTGTTTCTAACATCACGAGATTAAGCTTTAGATAACTTCTGGAGCCAAGGAAACGATTTTCATGAAATCTTTGTCGCGAAGTTCACGAGCAACAGGTCCGAAAATACGTGTTCCACGAGGGCTTCTGTCGTCTTTGACAACAACCGCTGCATTTTCATCAAAACCGATGTAGGAACCGTCTTTACGACGTATAGAACGTTTAGTACGAACGACAACCGCTCTAACTACATCACCTTTTTTGACAACGCCGCCTGGTGTTGCTTGTTTTACAGAACAAACGATCAAGTCACCGATTTGAGCTGTACGACGTCCAGTACCGCCTAGTACGCGGATACACATCAATTCCTTCGCGCCGGAGTTGTCAGCTACAGTCAATCGTGTAAATGGTTGGATCATTTAGAATTCCTCCTTTCAGCTATGCTGTATATGCATTAGATGATAACCGCTTTTTCTACGACTTCAGTAAGTCTCCAGCGTTTATCTTTCGAAAGCGGACGAGTCTCCATGATTTTCACCGTGTCACCGATTTTCGCAGTGTTTTCTTCGTCATGCGCTTTGAACTTTTTAGTAACCTTAATGCGCTTATGGTACAATTTGTGGTTTTTGTAGGTTTCTACAGCAACAACAATCGTTTTATCCATTTTATCACTGACTACTTTACCAGTTTGCACTTTACGTGCGTTACGTTCTTCGCTCATTGTTGGCCTCCTTCCTGATTACGGACGGATTATATATCCGACCCTAATTAACCGATTCCCAATTCTCTTTCACGGATAATGGTTTTAGCACGAGCTATTTCTTTCCGCACATCACGGATTCGAGTCGGGTTATCCAGCTGACCGGTAGCGAGTTGAAAGCGGAGGTTAAAGAGTTCTTCTTTAAATCCGACAATCTTTTGCTCGATTTCAGCAGAGGTTAGGTTGCGAAATTCACTAGCTTTCATTTGCTTCACCACCCAATTCTTCACGTTTCACGAACTTCGTTTTGATTGGCAGTTTGTGAGCGGCAAGACGCATTGCTTCGCGTGCAATCTCCTCCGGTACACCAGCAAGTTCAAACATGATCTTACCTGGTTTCACTACTGCAACCCATTTTTCTACGTTACCTTTACCGCTACCCATCCGAACCTCGAGAGGCTTTTGAGTGATTGGCTTGTCAGGGAAAATCTTGATCCAGACTTTACCACCACGTTTGATGTAACGAGTCATCGCAATACGAGCCGCTTCGATTTGACGGTTCGTAATCCAAGCCGGTTCCGTAGCTTGCAGACCGTATTCGCCAAAGTTCAGCGTAGTTCCGCCTTTAGCTTGGCCTTTCATATGTCCGCGTTGTTGCTTACGGTGTTTTACACGTTTTGGTACCAACATGATTAGTTGCCTCCTTCCTTAGCAGCTTGTTTCTTAGCCGTAGGAAGAACCTCTCCACGATAGATCCATACTTTTACGCCGATACGTCCGTAAGTAGTATGAGCCTCTGCAGTACCATAGTCAATGTCAGCACGCAGTGTGTGCAGTGGAACAGTTCCTTCGCTGTAGCCTTCAGAACGTGCAATCTCAGCTCCGCCAAGACGTCCGCCTACTTGAGTTTTAATACCTTTTGCGCCAGAACGCATAGTTCTTTGAATAGCTTGTTTCAGAGCACGACGGAAAGAAACACGACGTTCCAATTGTTGTGCAATGCTTTCTGCTACCAGGACTGCGTCCAGGTCTTGGTTCTTAATTTCAGAGATGTTAATGTGTACTTTTTTACCGCCAGCAATTTTCGTAATTTGGTTACGAAGATTTTCTACTTCAGATCCACCCTTACCGATTACCATACCTGGTTTCGCTGTGTGAATCGTTACGTTTACGCGGTTAGCCGCTCTCTCGATCTCAACACGAGACATAGCGGAGTCTTTCAATTTATTTTTCAGGAATTCACGAATTTTCACGTCTTCCATCAAAAGATCACCGAAGTCTTTGCCTGCATACCACTTAGATTCCCAGTCACGGATAACTCCGACACGGAGTCCGACTGGATTTACCTTTTGGCCCACACGTTTCCCCTCCTTTTACTTTTCAGATACCACCAAAGTGATGTGGCTAGTACGTTTGTTAATACGACTTGCACGTCCCATTGCACGAGGGCGGAAACGTTTCATTGTCGGTCCTTGGTTCACGTAAGCTTGCGAGATAACCAAGTTATTAACATCCAAAGAATAATTATGTTCCGCGTTCGCAATAGCGGAGTTGAGCAACTTCTCAACGATTGGAGAAGCAGATTTCGGAGTGTGACGGAGAATGGCAACCGCCTCACCTACTTGCTTGCCGCGAATCAAGTCAACAACGAGTTGAACTTTACGAGGAGCAATCCGGATAAACTTAGCATGTGCTTTTGCTTCCATTGTGTAACCTCCTCTCAAACATTAAAGATGTTCATTTATCTTCTTGTTTTCTTATCATCATCAGTATGGCCTTTGTACGTACGGGTTGGAGCGAACTCACCCAGTTTGTGTCCAACCATGTCCTCAGTTACATACACTGGCACGTGCTTACGACCGTCGTAAACGCCAAATGTGTGTCCGATGAATTGTGGGAAAATTGTAGAGCGACGGGACCAGGTTTTGATAACGTTCTTCTTACCTGACGCTTCCATCTCTTCTACCTTCTTGAGCATGTAGCCATCAATGAATGGCCCTTTTTTCAAACTGCGACTCATGTGGAGATCCTCCCTTCAAACGTAGCTATTATGCATCCGCAGATGCCTCACGAAGTCATGCACAGTGTGTATTACTTCGTGCGGCGGCGAATGATGTATTTATCAGAAGCTTTATTTTTCTTACGCGTTTTGAAACCAAGAGTAGGTTTACCCCATGGTGACATTGGCGATTTACGTCCGATTGGAGCACGACCTTCACCACCACCGTGAGGGTGATCGTTAGGGTTCATTACCACACCACGAACTTCAGGACGTTGTCCCAACCAACGGCTACGACCGGCTTTACCGATTTTGATGAGCTCGTGGTCTTGGTTACCAACGGATCCGATTGTCGCACGGCAAACTTTAAGAATACGACGAACTTCTCCGGAAGAGAGACGAACGGAAACGTATTTTTCTTCTTTACCAAGCAACTGAGCTTCTGTACCAGCAGCACGAACCAATTGTCCGCCTTTACCTGGTTTCAACTCGATGTTGTGGATAACGGTACCTACTGGAATGTTTTCGAGTGGCAACGCGTTACCAATTTTGATGTCTGATTCAGGTCCAGAGAATACTTGATCTCCAACTTTCAAACCTTTAGGAGCGATGATGTAACGTTTCTCACCATCAGCATAGTGAATCAGAGCGATGTTAGATGTACGGTTCGGGTCATACTCGATTGTAGCAACGCGGCCCGGTATTCCATCTTTAGTACGTTTGAAGTCAATGATACGGTATTTACGTTTGTGTCCACCACCATGGTGACGAACTGTAATTTTACCTTGGTTGTTGCGGCCTGCTTGTTTGCTAAGCGGGGCAAGCAACGATTTCTCCGGCTTATCTGTGGTGATTTCCTCAAATGTAGAAACGGACATGTTCCGTCTTGCCGGGGATGTTGGTTTATACTTTTTGATTGGCACTGGGTTTCCCTCCTTACTTCAACAATTTCAATTATACAGTTTCAAAGAACTCAAGCGTTTTGCTGTCTTGTGTCAGCGTTACAAACGCTTTTTTCCATTCGCTAGTATATCCGGAATAACGTCCGTACCGTTTCGGTTTAGCTGGAACACGAAGTGTGTTCACGTTTTTCACTTTTACGTTGAAAATAGCTTCTACCGCTTTTTTGATCTCGGTTTTGTTTGCACGGATATCGACTTCAAATACATATTTCAAGTCGTTCATCATGTCAGCAGTACGTTCCGTAATAATCGGACGTTTTACAATATCACGAGGATCCTTCATTACGCGAGCACCTCCTCTACCTTCTGAACTGCTTCTTTCGTAATGATCAGTTTGTCGTGCGCAAGCACGTCAAGAACATTAATGCCGTCAGCAGCTACGAATTTCACGCCTGGAATATTCCGTGCGGAAAGAGCTACATTATCATCATAGCTAGGTGCTACGATCAAAGCTTTGCGTCCTACTTTGAGGTTGTTCAAAATAGCTGCAAATTCTTTAGTTTTAGGTGTGCTCAATGCGAGAGCATCCAAAACGATAATGTCATTGTCAAGCACTTTGGATGAAAGAGCTGATTTGATCGCCAAACGGCGAACTTTCTTAGGCAGTTTGTACGCATAGCTCCGTGGTGTCGGACCAAATACGATACCGCCGCCTTTCCATTGTGGAGAACGAATTGAACCTTGACGAGCGCGACCTGTACCTTTTTGTTTCCAAGGCTTACGTCCACCGCCACGCACTTCAGAACGTCCTTTTACTTTGTGGGTACCTTGACGAAGGGAAGCGCGTTGCATAAGAACTGCATCGTACAGAACGTGTTGATTCGGCTCAATTCCGAATACAGCATCGTTCAATTCAACTTCACCTACTTGGCTACCATCTACATTGTAAACTGATACTTTTGGCATTTTGTGTTCCTCCTTTCTTCAGTGGTTATTTTTTCACCGTTTCTTTAACTTTAATGAGACTGTTTTTCGGTCCAGGAATGGAACCTTTCACGAGCAACACGTTATGCTCAGCGTCCACTTTAACTACTTCAAGACGTTGGATTGTAACTGTATCATGTCCCATGTGTCCTGGCAGGCGTTTGCCTTTAGGAACGCGGTTAGCTTGGATCGAACCCATCGAACCCGGGCCACGGTGATAACGAGAACCGTGTGACATAGGCCCAGTGCTTTGTCCCCAACGTTTGATTACGCCGGCAAAACCTTTACCTTTAGAAACACCCGTTACGTCAACGAATTCGCCTTCAGCGAAAATGTCAGCTTTCAGTTCTTGGCCAACTTCATATTCAGCGATGTTGATACCGCGAACTTCACGAACGTAGCGCTTAGGGGCAGTATTCGCTTTTTTAGCGTGACCTGCTTCTGGCTTGTTAGCATTTTTCTCTTTCTTATCGGAGTATCCGATTTGAATTGCTTCGTAGCCATCGTTCTCAATGTCTTTCTTTTGCAAAACAACACAAGGGCCTGCTTCGATAACCGTTACAGGAATAACGTTACCTTCAGGAGTAAATACTTGAGTCATTCCGAGTTTTTTTCCTAAGATTGCTTTCATGTTGACACCTCTTTTCCTCTATACATGGTCTTTGTTGTAGCTTGTATTACAATTTAATTTCGATATCTACACCGGACGGCAGATCCAAGCGCATCAAGGCATCCACAGTTTGTGGAGTCGGGTTAACGATGTCGATCAAACGCTTATGCGTGCGTTGTTCGAATTGCTCCCGAGAATCCTTGTACTTGTGCACCGCACGAAGAATAGTAATGATTTGTTTTTCAGTAGGAAGCGGAATCGGACCGGATACACCTGCACCCGAACGTTTTGCTGTTTCAACAATTTTCTCCGCGGATTGATCAAGAATTCTGTGGTCGTAAGCTTTCAAACGAATACGAATTTTTTGCTTTGCCATTTTAGTCCCTCCTTCTATCGCCCAATTTTTTATCGGACATACTCCGTGAAAATTTTCTAGCCACCGCCTCATGGCAAAGGGGCCGGGTGTGCCAGTAACCTCTCACATCATCGCAACGTCTCAGAACAACATTCATTATTATATAGAAAAAATGGGCGTATTGCAAGCATATTTAAAAAAAACATTTAAACTAATCTTTTCTTATGAAAAGCGTTCGTTTATTGCAGTGTTTTTTCTCTTATATTCAAGCTGCCTAGCCAATCATTCTATAGTATAAATAGTGTTCACTTTTACGAGACGAAGGTTCCGAACATTTACATAATAAAAGAGTTCTTTATCCGATGTCGGATAAAGAACTCTTCCGAAGCTTCGTTACAGTACAATGTTACTCGTTCCAGTACACTGTTGCATATGCTTTATTCAGCGTAAAGCTGAATTATTTTTGAATAGATGCTACGGAACCGGCACCTACTGTACGTCCACCTTCACGAATGGAGAACTTAGTTCCTTCTTCAATCGCGATTGGGGAGATCAGGGAAACAGTAACCGTGATGTTGTCACCAGGCATTACCATTTCAGTACCCTCTGGCAAGTTGATGATACCAGTTACGTCAGTTGTACGGAAGTAGAACTGTGGACGGTATCCAGTGAAGAAAGGCTTGTGACGGCCACCCTCTTCTTTAGTCAAAACGTAGATTTGTGCAGTGAATTCTGTGTGTGGTTTAACAGAACCTGGCTTTGCCAGTACTTGACCACGCTCGATTTGAGTACGGTCAACACCACGCAACAATGCACCGATGTTATCACCCGCTTGAGCGGAATCCAACAATTTACGGAACATCTCAACGCCCGTAACTACGGATTTTTTAGTTTCTTCAGTGATACCAACGATTTCGATCTCTTCGCCGACTTTAACAGTACCACGCTCTACACGACCAGTAGCTACTGTACCACGGCCAGTGATGGAGAATACGTCCTCGACAGGCATCAAGAAAGGCTTGTCAGTTTGACGCTCAGGAAGCGGGATGTAAGTATCGATTTCTTTGAACATGTCAACGATTTTTTGAGCCCACTCACCAGTAGGGTTTTGCAGAGCTTCACGAGCGGATCCACGAGTGATTGGAGTATCATCACCTGGGAACTCATATTCGTTAAGAAGGTCACGAACTTCCATCTCAACCAATTCCAACAACTCTTCGTCTTCAACCATGTCACATTTGTTCAAGAATACAACAATGTAAGGTACGCCTACTTGACGGGAGAGCAAGATGTGCTCACGAGTTTGTGGCATTGGGCCGTCAGCTGCGGATACTACCAAGATAGCTCCGTCCATTTGTGCCGCGCCAGTGATCATGTTTTTAACATAGTCGGCGTGACCTGGGCAGTCTACGTGAGCGTAGTGACGAGTGTCAGTTTCGTACTCAACGTGTGCTGTGGAGATAGTGATACCGCGCTCGCGCTCTTCTGGAGCTTTGTCGATTTGGTCGAATGCTACAGCAGCACCACCGTAAGTTGTTGACAATACAGTTGTGATTGCAGCAGTCAGAGTTGTTTTACCGTGATCGACGTGACCGATAGTACCGATGTTAACGTGGGGTTTATTACGTTCGTATTTAGCCTTTGCCATTTGAACGTGGCCTCCTTAAAATTATAATTTATGTTTTCACTGAATGAAGTGCTCCGAAATGAATTCTTATGCACTTGCATCCAGTGTGAGAAAACTACTCGGTGCCTTTTGTTTTGGCAACGATTTCTTCAGCGATGCTCTTAGGAACTTCTTCATAGTGAGAGAGTTCCATGGAGAACACGCCGCGTCCTTGAGTACCAGAACGAAGAGTTGTAGAGTAACCAAACATTTCAGACAAAGGTACCTTAGCACGGATGATTTGAGCTCCACTACGGGAATCCATACCTTCGATGCGGCCACGACGGGAGTTCAACATTCCCATTACGTCACCCATGTACTCTTCTGGAACGGTTACTTCTACTTTCATGATTGGCTCAAGCAGAACTGGACTACATTTGTCTTTCGCTGCTTTCAGCGCCATAGATCCGGCAATTTTAAATGCCATCTCGTTGGAATCGACATCATGGTAAGATCCGTCTACGATAGTAGCCTTAACGTCTACAAGCGGGAAGCCTGCAATAACGCCGTTTTTCATTTGCTCTTCAATCCCTGACAGTGCAGGTTGAATGTATTCTCTTGGTACGGAACCACCGACAATCTTACTTTCGAACTGACTGCCTGTACCCGGCTCGAGAGGTTCGAATTCAACCCATACGTGACCGTATTGACCACGACCACCGGATTGACGTACGAATTTACCTTCAACGCGCGCTGGAGCACGGAATGTTTCACGGTAAGCTACTTGTGGTTTACCCACAGTAGTTTCCACCTTGAACTCACGACGCATACGGTCGATGATGATGTCAAGGTGAAGCTCACCCATACCTGCCAAGATTGTTTGGCCTGTTTCTTCGTCAGTGTGAGCACGAAGAGTTGGATCCTCTTCTGTCAACTTACCGAGAGCAACACCCATTTTATCTTGGTCAGCTTTGGTTTTAGGTTCAACGGCGATTTCGATAACCGGATCAGGGAAGTTCATTGACTCCAAGATTACCGGGTTTTTCTCATCACATAGTGTATCACCTGTGCCCGTATCTTTCAAACCTACTGCAGCTGCAATGTCACCGGAGTAAACTTCAGTGATCTCTTGACGGCTGTTCGCGTGCATTTGAAGGATACGACCGATACGCTCACGTTTGTTTTTAGTTGCATTCAATACATATGAACCGGATTGAAGAATACCGGAGTATACGCGGAAGAATGTCAATTTACCAACGTAAGGGTCAGTCATGATTTTGAATGCCAGTGCAGAGAATGGCTCTTCATCAGAGGACTTACGAACTGCTTCAGTTCCATCTTCAAGATGACCAGTGATTGATGGTACATCTATTGGAGCTGGCAAGTAGTCGATAACAGCATCCAACATCAGTTGAACACCTTTGTTACGGTATGAAGAACCACAGATAACTGGGAAAATCTTAACTTCTACTACACCTTTACGGAGAGCGGCTTTGATCTCATCAATTGTGATCTCTTCGCCTTCCAGGTATTTCATAGTCAAATCTTCGTCAAGTTCAGCAACGCGCTCAATCAACTCGTTGCGAAGTTCTTCAACTTGATCTGCAAATTCTGCAGGGATTTCGGTTTCTTCGATATCTTGTCCCAGGTCATCTTTGTACATATGAGCCTTTTGAGCAACGATATCAATGATACCTTTGAAATCATTTTCAGCGCCGATTGGAAGTTGAATCGCAACAGCGTTCGCTTGAAGGCGATCACGCATGTCAGATACAACGTTCAGGAAGTCAGCACCGATGATATCCATTTTGTTTACATATGCGATACGAGGTACGCCGTACTTGTCAGCCTGTCTCCATACGGTTTCGGACTGAGGCTCAACGCCTTCTTTCGCACTGAATACACCAACTGCTCCGTCCAATACACGAAGGGAACGTTCAACTTCAACAGTGAAGTCAACGTGTCCCGGGGTATCAATGATATTAACGCGGTGACCCTTCCAAGCAGCGGTAGTTGCAGCGGAAGTAATCGTAATTCCGCGCTCCTGTTCTTGCTCCATCCAGTCCATTGTCGCAGCGCCTTCGTGAACTTCACCGATTTTGTGCGTACGGCCTGTGTAGAACAAGATCCGCTCAGTTGTCGTGGTTTTACCCGCATCAATATGAGCCATAATCCCGATATTACGTGTATTTTTCAAGGAGAACTCTCTAGCCATGAAATGGGTCTCCCTTCAAAATTGAAGTTATTTTTTATGAACTGAATCCTACCAACGGTAGTGAGCAAACGCTTTGTTCGCTTCAGCCATTTTGTGCGTATCTTCACGTTTTTTAACGGAAGCGCCTGTGTTGTTGGAAGCGTCGATGATCTCAGCCGCCAAACGCTCTTCCATCGTTTTCTCACCGCGGTTGCGGGAGTAGTTTACGAGCCAACGTAATCCCAGAGCAGTACGTCTCTCTGGTTTAACCTCGATTGGTACTTGGTAGTTGGCACCGCCGACACGGCGAGCTTTAACTTCCAGGACTGGCATGATATTCTTGATAGCTGTCTCAAATACTTCCATCGGGTCATTACCCGTGCGTTCTTGAATCAACTTGAACGCATTATACAGAATGCTTTGAGCAACACCGCGTTTTCCGTCGAGCATGATGCGGTTGATCAAACGAGTAACCAACTTGGAGTTGTATACCGGATCTGGCAACACGTCTCTTTTTGTAACTGGACCTTTGCGTGGCATGGATATCCCCCTTTCTTTCTTGTTCAGCAGATCCTGCACCTTCCAGACCTAAGCCAGAAGGCTTCAGGATAATCTACTTATATTAGTTTAAGCTTTTTTAGCTTTTGGACGCTTAGCACCGTATTTAGAACGAGCTTGCATACGGTTGTTAACGCCTGCAGTATCGAGAGCTCCACGAACGATGTGATAACGAACCCCTGCAAGGTCTTTTACTTTACCTCCGCGGATCAATACCACACTGTGCTCTTGAAGGTTATGTCCGATTCCCGGGATATAAGCAGTTACCTCGAGACGGTTCGTCAAACGAACACGGGCATATTTACGAAGTGCAGAGTTCGGTTTACGTGGAGTCATTGTACCTACACGAGTGCAGACACCACGTTTTTGTGGGGCACTGATGTTAGTGGATTCACGTTTCAAAGCGTTGAATCCTTTTTGCAAAGCTGGTGATTTTGACTTATCAACTTTAGCTTGACGTCCTTTACGAACCAGTTGGTTAATAGTTGGCATGTGATTGCCACCCCCTTCCTCAATTATTCATGTTTCTTTATAAACCTCTTTTAGCTAAGTCCACAGACCCAGGCGGTTCATAAAAAGACAAATGAAAAGTTTTTGCCTTGGAGAATCACTAAAAGTTCTCGGACAAAAACGTTCCTTACGTTATGATTTTACGACTGCAGCCATTGCTGCCCCTACTCCAATCCCGCAAGCTTTGCCAAGATTTTTCATTGTGTCCACTTTCGTGTACTTTACATTGTGTTGTTCACACAAAGCAATGATTTTGGAAGTAAGCTGCGGATCACTATCTTCAGCCACATAGACTTCGGAAGCCATACCTGTCTGAACCATCCGCGTGGTCTGTTTGGTACCTATCTTGACATGAGCATCTTGCAAGCCTTTTTCATTAGACATTGTTCATTCCTCCGAATAGGACTAAATACAATCATCTACTCACGCACCTTTGATATATTAGCATCTAGAACAAACATTGTCAATGCTATTACCAAAACATTTTATCAAAAGTTTACGTACATCAGGAACGTCCATCTGTATCAAACAGGCGTCCGCTCACTGACGTACAAAACCTTCAATCCTCTTCAAATGAAGAGCAATCTATTAATCAACCGAAACTGGCTCAAGTTCTTCTACTGAAGATTGGCCATCTTCTGGCTCGGCAAATTTGATGCTACGATAACGGTTCATACCGGTACCAGCAGGAATCAGTTTACCGATGATTACATTCTCTTTCAGACCGAGCAACTGATCGACTTTACCTTTGATCGCTGCATCTGTCAGGACACGAGTAGTTTCTTGGAACGACGCCGCCGAGAGGAAGGAGTCAGTTTCCAGGGATGCTTTCGTAATACCGAGCAAGATTGGTTTTGCAACCGCAGGCTCTTTATCACTAAGAATCGCTGTTTTGTTGGCTCTTTCATACTCATGCGTATCCACGAATGACCCTGGCAAGAGTGTCGTATCTCCCGCATCAACGATACGGATTTTACGCAACATTTGACGGATCATAACTTCAACGTGTTTGTCGTTGATTTCTACGCCCTGGTTACGATATACGCGTTGTACTTCCTGCAAAATGTAGTTTTGTACACCACGTACACCTTTGATGCGTAGCATTTCTTTTGGATCGATGGAACCATCTGTCAACTCATCGCCTGCTTCAATTTCCATGCCTTCGCTTACGCGCACACGGGAACCGTAAGTAACAGAGTAGACTTTGGACTCCGCTTCACCTTGGATTTCGATTTCACGACGGTCTTTCGCTTCGCGAATCTCTTTAACCACACCATCAATCTCACTGATCGTTGCTTGACCTTTAGGATTACGAGCTTCAAACAACTCTTGGATACGCGGCAAACCTTGCGTGATATCGTCTCCGGCTACACCGCCGGTATGGAACGTACGCATTGTAAGCTGTGTTCCTGGCTCACCAATGGATTGTGCTGCGATAATACCAACTGCTTCACCAATCTCCACGTGTTTACCAGTCGCCAAGTTACGACCGTAACACTTCTTGCAGACACCATGACGAGCACGGCAGCTGAGTACAGAACGGATTTGCAATTTAGTTACGCCTGCTTTGATGATTGCTTCTGCTTTGTCAGAATCAATCAATTCATTACGGTGCGCAATGATTTCTTTTGTTTCCGGATGACGAACAGTTTCGAAGCAATATCTACCTTCAATACGATCGTAGAGATCCTCGATAACCTCTTTACCATCCTGGATACGGCTTACCGTGAAGCCTTTATCTGTTCCACAATCATCTTCACGAACAATCACATCTTGCGCAACGTCTACGAGACGACGAGTCAGGTAACCTGAGTCAGCTGTACGTAGCGCCGTATCGGCCAAACCTTTACGCGCACCGTGAGTTGAGATGAAGTACTCGAGTACCGTCAGACCTTCACGGAAGTTCGATTTGATTGGGAGTTCGATAATTCGACCGGATGGGTTGGCCATCAGACCACGCATACCGCCCAATTGAGTGATTTGCGATTTGTTACCCCGCGCTTTGGAGTCAACCATCATCATGATGGAGTTGTAACGATCCATGGACTTCATCAAGATTTCAGTGATGTCGTCTTTAGATTTTGACCAAATATCAATGATACGGTCATAGCGCTCTTCGTTTGTAATCAAACCACGACGGTATTGATTCGTAACGATTTGTGCTTTTTCCTCAGACTGTCTAAGAATCTCGAACTTCTCAGGCGGAACGATAACGTCCGACACCGCAACGGTAATACCAGCACGAGTAGAGTATGTGAATCCGAGTTGTTTGATTTTATCCAAGATAACGGCTGTTTCCGTTGTGTGATAAATTTCAAAGCAACGTGCAATGATGGATCCGAGATATTCTTTGCCGACGCCACCAGCCAAAGGAGCATTCATGATAGCTTCTTTGAGGTCTGCACCTTTCTCATATACGAATGAGTGATCGGCAGTACCTTGATAAAGGTTTGCACGAGTTGCATCATTGATATAAGGGAAGGTTGCCGGGAAAATTTCGTTAAAGATAATTTTACCGATCGTCGTCAGCAACATGCCCTCTTGTTGCTCTTCCGTGAAGCTTGTTTTACCAAGCGCCTTAACTGGAATAGCTACACGAGCATGCAGTCCAGCAGTACCACGTTGGTAAGCCGATACAGCCTCATTAACAGTACGCAGGATCATACCTGTGCCCTTTTCTTCCTTGTTGTCCATAGTGAGGTAGTAAGAACCAAGCACCATATCCTGGGAAGGAGTAACAACCGGTTTACCGTCTTTCGGGTTCAAAATGTTACCTGATGCAAGCATCAGGATACGCGCTTCCGCTTGAGCTTCAGCGGACAATGGAACGTGCACGGCCATTTGGTCACCGTCAAAGTCGGCGTTGTACGCCGTACATACTAGCGGGTGAAGACGAATTGCTTTACCTTCAACGAGAATCGGTTCAAATGCTTGAATACCGAGACGGTGAAGCGTAGGGGCACGGTTAAGCAGAACCGGATGCTCCTTAATAACTTCTTCAAGAACATCCCAAACTTCAGGACTTACACGCTCAACTTTACGTTTAGCGCTCTTGATGTTGTGGGCAAGCCCTTTATTTACAAGCTCCTTCATTACGAAAGGCTTGAACAATTCAAGTGCCATATCTTTTGGCAGACCACACTGATACATTTTCAGGTAAGGTCCAACAACGATAACGGAACGACCAGAATAGTCAACACGTTTACCGAGCAAGTTTTGACGGAAACGGCCTTGTTTACCTTTCAGCATGTGGCTGAGAGATTTCAAAGGACGGTTACCAGGACCTGTTACAGGGCGACCACGACGACCATTATCGATCAATGCGTCAACAGCTTCCTGCAGCATCCGTTTTTCATTTTGCACGATAATATCTGGCGCGCCCAGATCAAGCAGACGTTTCAGACGGTTGTTCCGGTTAATTACACGGCGGTACAAGTCATTCAGGTCAGACGTAGCAAAACGTCCACCATCCAGCTGTACCATAGGACGAAGTTCCGGCGGAATCACAGGAAGTACATCCATGATCATCCACTCAGGCTTATTACCAGAGTTACGGAAAGCTTCGATAACTTCCAAACGTTTAATTGCACGGTTACGGCGTTGTCCTTGTGCAGTACGGAGCTCTTCTTTCAAGAAATCAAGCTCTTTATCTACATCAAGATCTTGAAGCAATTTTTTAACTGCTTCTGCACCCATACCAGCTTGGAAACCATATCCGTATTTTTCACGGTAGCTGCGGTATTCTTTTTCGGACAACAGCTGTTTTTTCTCCAGTGGAGTTTCTCCTGGATCAGTTACTACATATGATGCAAAATAAATAATCTCCTCGAGAGATCTTGGAGACATATCCAAAGCGAGACCCATACGGCTCGGAATGCCTTTGAAGTACCAAATGTGTGATACCGGAGCAGCAAGCTCGATATGACCCATCCGTTCACGACGAACTTTCGCACGTGTTACTTCAACGCCACAACGATCACAGACAACGCCTTTATAACGGACGCGTTTGTATTTACCGCAATGACATTCCCAGTCCTTTGTAGGGCCAAAAATCTTTTCGCAGAACAGCCCTTCTTTTTCCGGTTTCAACGTACGATAGTTGATCGTTTCCGGTTTTTTCACTTCTCCGCGGGACCAAGAACGAATTTTTTCTGGGGAAGCAAGCCCGATCTTCATGTATTCGAAATTGTTGACGTCCAACAAGGAGCAACCCTCCTTAACCAAGTCCTGTATTCTAGGTTACGCCCCCTCCGGCCGAAGCCGGAGCAAGACGCGAGCCTGATGAAAAACGCCGGTCATCATGCGCCCGAAGCGGTTACTCCGCTCCGACCTCTGTACCCTCAAGGTTGAGGCTGAGCTTATCGCTCGCAGCGTCATCTTCATCGTCCATTTCTTTCATTTCAATCTCTTGCTCATCTTCACTCAAAATCTTAACGTCCATACCTAAGCTTTGCAGCTCTTTGATCAATACTTTGAATGACTCAGGAACACCTGGTTCCGGAACATTCTCACCTTTGACGATGGATTCATACGTTTTCACCCGACCAACAACATCATCGGACTTAACAGTCAAGATTTCTTGCAAGGTATAAGCTGCACCATAAGCCTCAAGCGCCCATACTTCCATCTCACCGAAACGTTGTCCACCGAATTGGGCTTTACCACCCAATGGCTGTTGCGTAACGAGAGAGTAAGGGCCTGTGGAACGGGCATGGATTTTATCATCAACCATGTGTGCCAGCTTGATCATGTGCATGACACCAACGGTAACTTCACGTTCAAACTCTTCACCTGTACGACCATCATACAGGACAGTTTTACCATTACGTTGCATTCCTGCTTCTTCCATCGTATCGAAGACGTCATACTCCTTCGCTCCGTCGAATACAGGAGTTGCTACGTGGATCCCGAGCTGCATTGCTGCCATACCCAAGTGAACTTCGAGTACTTGACCGATGTTCATCCGGGAAGGTACGCCCAGTGGGTTAAGAACGATCTGAACAGGTGTACCATCCGGCAAGAAAGGCATATCTTCTTCCGGTAGGATACGAGCCACGACCCCTTTGTTACCGTGACGTCCGGCCATTTTATCACCCTCGGAGATTTTCCGTTTTTGGGCAATATACACACGAACGAGTTGGTTAACACCTGGAGGTAACTCATCACCGTTCTCACGCGTGAACACTTTAACGTCTACTACGATTCCGTCCGTACCGTGAGGCACACGCAGGGAAGTATCACGTACTTCACGTGCTTTCTCACCAAAGATTGCATGCAAGAGACGTTCTTCAGCTGTCAGCTCAGTTACACCTTTTGGTGTTACTTTACCAACTAGAATGTCGCCAGCACTGATCTCAGCACCGATTCGGATGATACCACGCTCATCAAGGTTACGCAGCGCTTCTTCCCCAACGTTCGGGATATCACGTGTAATCTCTTCAGGTCCGAGCTTCGTATCACGCGCTTCTGACTCATATTCCTCGATATGGATGGATGTATACACATCTTCCTTAACGAGTTTTTCACTGAGCAAAATCGCATCCTCGTAGTTGTAACCTTCCCAAGTCATGAAGGCAACGACAACGTTACGTCCTAGAGCCAATTCACCCATTTCCGTTGAAGGACCATCTGCAAGGATGTCGCCAGCTTTGACAACAGCACCTCTTTTGACGATCGGACGTTGGTTAATGCATGTTCCTTGGTTCGAACGCATAAATTTGTGTAATTTATATTTAACAATATCGCCTTTGACTTCTTGGCCATCTACTTCTTCCAAACGACGGAGCCAGATCTCGTTCGCAGAAGAACGTTCGATAATCCCGTCATATTTGGAGACAATACATACACCAGAATCTTTTGCGGCTTTATGTTCCATACCTGTTCCGACAAGCGGAGCTTTAGGAATCAAGAGTGGAACGGCTTGCCGCTGCATGTTCGATCCCATAAGCGCACGGTTGGAGTCATCGTTCTCAAGGAACGGGATGAGCGCTGTAGCGACGGATACAACCTGCTTAGGAGATACGTCCATGTAGTCAACTCGCTCACTCGGCATCGTAAGGATGTTATCCGACTGCTTGTTGTAACGTACAATGATCGCTTCTTCAGCAAATGTTCCATCTTCATTCAGCTTCGCGTTCGCTTGAGCGACAACATAGTTGTCCTCTTCGTCTGCTGTCAGGTAATCGATCTGCTCAGTTACAACACCTGTCTTCGGATCTACCCAACGATATGGAGCTTCAATGAAACCATATTCGTTTACACGAGCAAACGTAGACAAGGAGTTGATCAAACCAATGTTCGGTCCCTCTGGTGTCTCGATCGGACACATCCGGCCATAGTGGGATGGATGCACGTCACGGACTTCCATGCCGGCACGCTCACGCGTCAAACCACCTGGTCCGAGTGCGGACAGACGACGTTTATGCGTCAACTCACCCAGTGGGTTCGTTTGATCCATAAACTGTGACAATTGAGAGCTACCGAAGAACTCTTTAATTGATGCGATAACAGGACGTATGTTAATCAAAGCCTGAGGCGTGATTACGTTAGCATCCTGAATGGACATTCTCTCACGAACAACACGTTCCATACGAGACAAACCGATACGGAACTGATTCTGCAAGAGTTCACCTACTGAACGCAGACGACGGTTACCCAGGTGATCGATATCATCTGTGCTACCGATGCCGTGCAGTAGATTAATGAAGTAACTGATTGATGAAATGATATCTGCCGGTGTGATGTTCTTAACTGATTTGTCAATGTTAGCATTGGCAATCAATTTAACAACTTTACCGTCTTCAATCGGTGAGAACACATCAATGGTTTGCATCGGGATATCATTGGCATCCAAAACGCCGTTCGCCACATGATATGTGCGGAAACCAACGCTTTTCTCTAGGTACGGCATGATCTCGTCGAGCAAACGACGGTCGACCATTTGACCTGCTTCAGCAATGATTTCACCAGTTTCGGTATCAACCAAAGACTCAGCTAAGCGTTGGTTGAACAAGCGATTTTTGATGTGAAGTTTTTTGTTGATTTTGTAACGACCTACATTAGCCAGGTCATAACGTTTTGGATCAAAGAAACGCGCTACGAGCAAGCTCTTCGCATTATCAAGCGTAGGTGGCTCACCCGGACGAAGACGCTCATAGATTTCAATCAGCGCTTTCTCCGTGGAATCCGTGTTGTCTTTATCCAGTGTGTTGCGGATATATTCGTCATTACCGAGCAGATCCAAAATCTCAGCGTCTGTGCCAAAACCAAGTGCACGTAGGAGAACCGTCACCGGTATTTTACGTGTGCGGTCGATCCGGACATAAACAACGTCCTTCGCGTCCATCTCCAGTTCGAGCCAAGCGCCGCGGTTAGGAATAACTGTCGCGGTATACGTCTTTTTGGCATTCTTATCTACTTTAGTGCTGAAGTAAACGCTAGGAGAGCGAACCAACTGGCTGACAATAACCCGTTCCGCACCATTAATAATAAATGTGCCAGTATCGGTCATCAGCGGGAAATCTCCCATGAATACTTCCTGCTCCTTGACTTCGCCGGTTTCCTTATTAATGAGCCGGACTTTGACCCGAAGTGGTGCTGCATAAGTAACGTCACGCTCTTTAGCGTCGTCTACTGTATACTTCGGTTCTCCGAGACTGTAATCGATAAATTCCAAAATCAAATTTCCTGTAAAATCCTGGATCGGCGAGATATCCTGGAACATTTCGCGCAACCCTTCCTCCAAAAACCAATCATAGGATTTTTGTTGGATTTCAATCAGGTTCGGAACTTCGAGTATCTCGTTAATTCGTGCATAACTGCGCCGAGTGCGTCGACCATATTGAACAAGATGTCCTGCCAACTTAAACTCACCCCTCAATGTCTACTCACTTTAAAAATTTCGTTGCGAACCTCTGTTTGTAACCTTATAATGGTACACATACAGAGCAAAGCAATGCATCCACAAATAAAGAAAAGCCCTTACTCGAAATGTCGTTCGAAAAAAGAGCAACTTTGATCGGCGGATGTCTTCCAAAACATTCTTATCCCCAGTTTGCCCAAAATGTACATATTATACGCCAAACGTTGGCATAATAAGCCCGTTCGGCGTAAAAAAAGGTTGACATTTTTAGTTAGCTAAAGCCAAGTAGGGCATCTTAATACTGACATTTTACAATAATACCACGACCTGAATTTCAAGTCAATAGTCCTATTGCAAAAAAAATGCTCCCCTGCTTACTTTACAAATCGGGAATCAGCCTTCAGCGACTTCTTCCGTTTTCACCGCTTTGAAAATTCGGTAGCCTTTATCCTTTGTGACTTCCTCTACTCTTCCAAACAAAGTCTCTAACTTCGATTTTGCCGAAGGAGCTCCTTGCTTCTTCTGAATGACGATCCACAACGAACCACCAACCTTCAAATGACGATGAGCCTGTTCAAATATAGTATGAACCGTTTCTTTCCCAGCCCGTATAGGGGGATTGGTTAGAATAACATCAAAGTCTTCCTTTTCCACTCCAGCCAGTAGATTACTTTGCATGACGGTAACATTGTTAATTCCATTCGCTTTTGCATTTTCCTTGGAAAGTTCAACAGCTCTCTCGTTGATATCAATCATGGTGACATGCCCATCCGGTACAAGCTTCGCTGCTGTAAGACCCATCGGTCCGTATCCGCAACCCACATCAAGAACGTGAGCTCCTGTCGGAATCTCCATCACATCAATTAATACTCTGCTGCCATAATCAATTCCGTTTTTGGAAAATACACCAGCGTCTGTCACGAACCGCAGACTAAATCCACGAAGCATCGTTTCAGTCGCCTTCCGATCATGCGCTACTTGCGGTTTGTCCGAATAATAATGATTGGACATGTCCTCACTCACTTTCCATTTGCAATTACAGCAACAAACCCCTTGATATAAGTCAAGGGGTTTGTTGTTTTGTTCATTCAGCTTGTAAAAGCTAAATTATTTAACTTCGATTGAAGCGCCTGCTTCTTCCAATTTAGCTTTGATAGTTTCAGCTTCTTCTTTGCTTACTTTTTCTTTCAATGCTTTTGGAGCGTTGTCAACTACTTCTTTAGCTTCTTTCAAGCCAAGACCAGTGATTTCGCGAACTGCTTTGATAACGTTGATTTTGGAAGCGCCAGCGCTTGCCAAGATTACGTCGAACTCGGATTGCTCAGCTTCAGCTGCAGCAGCTCCGCCACCTGCAACAGCTACTGGAGCTGCAGCAGTTACGCCGAATTCTTCTTCGATTGCTTTAACAAGATCGTTCAGTTCCAGTACAGTCATGCCTTTGATTGCTTCCAAGATTTGCTCTTTACTCATGATTGAACCTCCATATATAATTTTATTTTTTTGTATTTCATACTGCTAAGCAGTATTTAGATCAAGTAGCTTACGCGCCTTGTTCTTCTTTGTCTGCAACAGCTTTAACCGCAAGCGCGAAGTTGCGCACTGGCGCTTGAAGCACGCTGAGGAGCATGGAAAGGAGACCTTCGCGGGATGGAAGTTCTGCCAATGCTTTAACTTCTTCTTCTCCGATTACGCGACCTTCTACAACTGCACCTTTCAATTTCAGTGCATCGTTCTTTTTCGCGAAGTCGTTCAGAATTTTGGCTGGAGCTACAGCGTCTTCTCCGCTGAATGCAATTGCAGTAGGCCCTGTCAGAACGTTATCGAGTTCTGTCAATTCTGCTGCAGCAGTCGCACGGCGAAGCAACGTGTTTTTCAGCACTGTGAATTCGATTCCTGCTTCACGAAGTTGCTTACGCAGCTCAGTTACTTGGGCAACGTTCAATCCGCGATAGTCAACAACAACTGTAGTTGCGCTCTCGCGCAATTTTGCTGTAACTGCATCAACGGACTCTTGTTTTGCTTGAATCACTTTTGCGTTTGCCAATCTGTACACCTCCTGATCAAATTTATCCCATTAAGAAAAGCCTCCGTAGAATCACGAAGGCTTGATATATACTCATCATCGATTTACATCGTTCTAAGTTCTATAATCACACCTCGGTAGGAAATTAAGCCAGATGGCACCTACTGTCTACGGTAAGCATATTCAAATGTCAACGGTCAGTCACTCGGACTCACAACTTTTATAGAATATCAAAACAGGACGAGCCTGTCAAGAACATTTTATCTAAAAGCTGCTGCGTTCACGCGTGCGCCAGGGCCCATCGTAGAAGAAATACTGATATTCTTCAGATAAACACCTTTAGCTGCCGCCGGTTTAGCACGATTCAAAGCATCCATGAGAGCTTTGAAGTTCTCATTAAGTTGCTCGTTAGAGAAAGAAGCTTTACCGATCGGTGCGTGAATTTGACCTGCACGATCCAGACGATATTCGATTTTACCGGCTTTAATTTCTTGAACAGCCTTAGTTACGTCGAAAGTTACCGTTCCGGCTTTAGGGTTAGGCATTAGACCTTTACCGCCGAGCAGTCGGCCCAATTTACCTACTTCACTCATCATATCTGGTGTCGCTACGCAGACGTCGAATTCGAACCAGCCTTGTTGGATTTTGTTGATCATGTCTGCATCACCAACATAGTCCGCGCCAGCCGCTTCCGCTTCTTTCGCTTTGTCACCTTTTGCAAATACCAATACGCGTTGTGTTTTACCTGTGCCGTGTGGCAAGACAACAACACCACGTACAGCCTGGTCTTGCTTACGAGGGTCTACACCCAAACGTACTGCTGCTTCGATAGTTTCATCGAATTTTGCAGTGGCTGCCTTTTTCACAAGCTCTACAGCTTCTGAAGGCTCGTAAGTTGCTTCGCTATCGATCAGCTTAGCAGCTTCCAGGTATTTTTTACCGTGTTTAGCCATGTTTTATTCCTCCTTTGTGGTGTTAGCGGATATACCTCCCACATCAACCGGTCGCGAATCGACCGGTTTTACGAAGCTATGTTTCAGATGAAAATTAGTCTTCGATGGTGATACCCATGCTGCGGGCAGTACCTTCGACCATACGCATTGCGGACTCAACGTCTGCTGCATTCAGGTCAGGCATTTTTGTTTCCGCGATTTGACGTACCGCATCACGTTTAACGGTAGCGATTTTTTTCTTGTTCGGCTCGCCGGATCCTTTTTCAACTTTAGCTGCCACTTTCAACAGAACTGCTGCTGGTGGAGTTTTAGTGATGAATGTAAAGGAACGGTCTTCGAATACAGAAATCTCAACTGGAATAATCAATCCTGCTTGATCGGCTGTACGAGCGTTGAATTCTTTACAGAATGCCATGATGTTGACACCTGCTTGACCCAAAGCTGGACCTACCGGAGGCGCTGGATTCGCTTTACCTGCTGGAATCTGAAGTTTTACCATTTTGATTACCTTTTTTGCCATGATTGACACCTCCTTGCAAAATAGTGGTTAGCGAACCTCTCGGTTCTCCCACAAGAAACTTGAAGAAACTATATCTTCTCCACTTGCGTATATTCCAACTCAAGCGGTGTTTCCCGTCCAAACATGTTCACATGCACTTTCAACTTGCTTTTGTCTACCAAAATTTCTTCCACGGAGCCCACAAAATTCGCAAAAGGACCAACTTTAATACGTACGGATTCCTTAATATCGAATTCAATTTTCGGCTTCGGTTCAACCATGCCCATATGCTTCAGAATTTGTTCCACTTCTTCAGGCAACAGTGCAGTTGGTTTGGACCCGGAACCTGTCGAACCGACAAATCCCGTAACACCTGGCGTGTTGCGAACAACATACCAAGAGTCATCCGTTTGGATCATTTCAACCAAGACATAACCGGGGTAAACTTTACGCATAACGGTCTTTTTCTTACCGTCTTTGTTCACCACTTCTTCTTCCATCGGAACAAGAACGCGGAAAATCTTGTCTTCCATGCCCATGGACTCTACGCGTTTTTCCAAATTGGCTTTGACCTTATTCTCATACCCTGAATAGGTATGAACGACGTACCATCTTTTTTCCATATCAAGCCACCTGGGACCCTTCTTAAATAATCGCTTCGATCACAAAGGAGATGCCGATGTCAACGACCCAAAAAAACAGCGTCATAACCACAACAGTACCAAGAACAATCAACGTGTAGTTGGTAAGCTCTTTGCGATTAGGCCAGCGAACTTTTTTAAGTTCAGCCCAGCTTTCTGAGAAAAAGGAAATCAGAGATTTGAAACTTCGTTTCACGCCGACTACACCTCCCAAAAACTATCTGGTTTCGCGATGAGAAGTCTGCTCGTTACAAAACTTGCAAAATTTCTTCATCTCCATGCGGTCGGGGTGATTACGCTTGTTTTTTGTCGTTGTGTAATTTCTTTGTTTGCAGTTAGTACAAGCCAAAGTGATAATTACCCGCATGATGTACACCTCCCGAAGACTTCCGCTCAAGCAGAGTCTCTAAATTGATCCTAAAAAAAAAGCCGCGAATTTAGGCCTACCTAAAACACTTTATCATAAGGGTATAACCATGTCAACGAAAGAATAGCCTTTCATTACTGGGTAAAAGTTCCGCGTCTCTGCATTCGGCTGCTTATCTCTGATTTTCTCTCTTCTCCTACTTGGATCGAACGATTACTAGTATTATCAATCTTTTATTTTATAAACTTAAAGCAGCAAAAAAAGACTCAAACCCCGAGCCTTTTCCGTCAACGACAACAATTGTTCAATTATCTCGAACTTCCAAATACTTTTCAAGTTTTCGCTTCACACGCTGTAACGCATTATCAATGGACTTCACATGTCTGTCCAGATCAACTGCGATTTCTTGATAAGATCTACCGTCAAGATACAACATTAAAACTTTACGTTCCAGATCACTCAAAATCTCTGACATCTTATCTTCCAGGCCTACAAACTCTTCCTGATTAATGATAAGTTCCTCAGGATCACTGACCTGGGTTCCACAAATCACATCGAGTAAGGTACGATCGGATTCTTCATCATAAATAGGCTTGTCCAGAGACACATATGAATTAAGTGGAATGTGCTTTTGACGTGTCGCTGTCTTAATCGCCGTAATGATCTGCCGTGTAATACACAGCTCAGCGAAAGCTTTGAACGAAGCCAATTTGTCACCCTTAAAATCTCGAATAGATTTATAGAGTCCAATCATTCCTTCTTGAATAATATCTTCCCGGTCTGCCCCAATCAGAAAATAAGATCTTGCCTTGGCGCGTACAAAGTTGCGATATTTGTTAATCAAAAACTCCAGCGCTTCGCTTTCACCTTCACGGACCGCTTCGACAATGTCTTCGTCACTTTGGTAATCATACTTTGATAACATGATATCTTTGAGGTCGACACTCACAGACAATCCCTCCGGCTGCAACGCAAGGTACCCCGTTACTCTACTCTATGAAATATAGGACAAGTATATATGATGCTACCTCACACCGTCAACCACGCTCTGCCTAAAAAAGAACATGAATAACATAATTGTCAAGACTTTCAATATTGTAATATCTGTAAAAACCAAGATTATTCCCTGCGCCAGCGCTCAAATTGTTTCAAAACATCTGGACTGAGTTTCCCCCCAAGTGTATTGCGTGTCGTTTGAGACTGCCTCTCTTCCAATCGTTTTTGCAGCTCTTTCTCGTTCTGCTCTACTTCAATCAGCAGTTCCCTAGCAGACACACGCAAAGCTCCCTGTCCAAAAATGACGTGTTGCTCTACCATATCACTTGTAGCCACATAGATTTGTCGTCTTCGCATACTGAGTTCCCGAACGAGTCTCTCAATGCATTCATCCGCCGTCTCTTTTTCCTTTGTGAAATAGATCTGTATCTTGCTCTGTGTAAAGGATTTGCCGAGTCCGGGCACGAGGTAGGCGTCAAAAACAACAATGACCTTTCGGCCAGAGAAGGCCTGATAGTCAGCAAGACGCGATAGAAGACGGTTGCGTGCTTCTTCCAATCCATTTTGCGCTAACTTAGACAGCTCTGGCCAATCACCGATCATGTTGTACCCGTCTACAAGAAGCACATCACGGGAGTCAGCCATAGTTTCTATTCCTGCACTTGGCGTGACCGGAGCACTTCATACATAACTACACCCGCAGCAACGGAAGCATTAAGAGAGTTAATCTGACCTTGCATCGGCAATTTAATCAACACATCACATTTTTCACGGATGAGACGTCCCATACCTTTGTTCTCATTCCCAATCACGAGTGCTACAGGTCCTGTGAAGACCCCATTGCCAAATACATTTTCTTTAGCAGTAACATCCGTGCCGACCACCCACACGCCTTCTTCCTTGAGACGATCAATCGTTTGTCCCAAATTACTTACACGCGCTACCGGTACATATTCAACAGCTCCTGCAGATGTTTTGGATACCGTAGCAGTAACTGCTGCTGACCGGCGTTTAGGCACAATGACACCATGAGCGCCTGTGCAGTCTGCCGTCCGCAAAATGGATCCAAGATTGTGTGGATCTTCGATTTCGTCGAGCAAAATCAGAAATGGGTCTTCCCCCTTCGCTTTAGCTGCGGCAAGAATATCCTCTACCTCAACGTAAGCATAAGGCGCAGCTTGAGCTACAACCCCCTGATGCTGTATACCTGGAACGGTTTGATCCAATTTACGCTTGTCCACATGTTGGATCACAATCCCTAATTTTTTTGCTTCTGCAATAATCGGCTGGGTCAGATGCTTTTGGGCTGTGTCCGCAATCCATATTTTATTAATGGTTCGACCTGAGCGTAGTGCCTCCGTTACGGAGTGTTTACCAGCGATCCATTCTTCTTCCATTGTTGTTCGATCCTCTCTATAACGCCGCGAGAGCCTTAGTTCGTTTAGACAAAACTCACGTAGCGGTTTTCGTTGAAATTCAATTATTTTGTCGAAGATTGCGCTTGTTGTTCTGCATGCTCAATCCCACGACCAATCAATGCAATCATACGATCATGTTGACCGCTGCTATACAAATAGCCGATCAGACATTCGAGCGCCGTAGCATGTCTATACTCTAGAACATCAGCATTCTTAGGGACGGAACCAGACTTCGCGTTTCGCCCTTGACGAACCATATCACGTTCTTCTTCGGTCAGCTCTGATTCAATTCCTGTAAGAATTCGGCTCTGAGCCTTGGCTGATACAAGCCCTGTTGCACTACGGTGCAGATGATTCGGGCGCATATTGGGTTTGGACAACAAATACTGACGTACCGCCACCTCATACACAGCGTCTCCAATATAAGCCAGAGCAATTGGAGGAATCAGACGTGCAGGCCGTGAGGGAGGGTAGGGAAACCAGCCCCCCTCAGCGATATGCGTTGTTGTTTCTTCAGACTCCATTCGCTTTGTCTCACCTTCCACTGTCGAGGCAGCTTCCGTAAGTTCGGCAATTTCAGACATTTTTTTTGGCTGCTCCTCACTCATTTGCGACGCCATCTCATCCCTTGAGCTGTATCCTCAAGCAAGATTCCTTGTGCAGATAGTTCATCACGGATCTCGTCAGCCCGAGCCCAATTTTTAGATTTACGCGCTTCTACACGTTCTTCGATCAAACGCTCAATTTCATCATCCAACAGTTCAGGCTCAGCATCAGTATAGATGCGCAATACTGCGTTCAGTTCGCTGAACAGTTCCAGCAGAGCACGAATATCCGCAGCATTTACTACATCCTGTTGTAACAATTGGTTCGCTTCACCTGCCCATTCAAATAAAGCTGTGATTGCGTCAGGCGTATTGAAGTCATCTTGCATTTTCTCATGATACTGCTCACGAATCTGTTCCAATCTTGCCGTGAACTCAACTGAGCTATCCTGATCTACAGTCACTGCCTGCAAACGATGCTTAAGATTAACCACCGCATTGGTAATCCGGTCTACACTGTTCTGCGCTTGCTCCATCGTATCCTCCGTAAAGTTAAGCGGGTTACGATAGTGTGTAGATAACATGAAGTAACGAATGGCTTCACGTTTATATTGCGTGCGGAGGTCTTTAACCAACACACCATTTCCTAGTGATTTGGACATCTTTTCATTATCAATACGGATAAATCCGTTATGCATCCAGTAATTCGCCAGCGGCTTGCCTGTGAGCACCTCGGATTGAGCGCATTCGCACTCGTGATGAGGGAACTGTAGATCCTGCCCGCCTCCATGAATATCCAACGTATCCCCAAGATATTCCCGCGCCATGGCCGAGCACTCAATGTGCCAGCCTGGACGTCCATCTCCCCATGGACTAGACCAGTAGATTTCTCCTGGCTTAGCAGCCTTCCACAGAACGAAGTCTTCCGGATTCTCTTTACGCTCATCCACACCGATGCGAATACCGAACTGAAGCTCCTGCAAATTCTGCTTAGATAACTTACCATACTCCGCAAACTTGCTAGTACGATAGTATACATCCCCACCGTTTTCGTATGCGATATCCTTATCCACCAGCTCACGGATGAAATCAATAATGAGCGGCATGTTTTCGGTTACTCTCGGATTACTGCTAGCCTTAGGAATACCCAGTCCTTCAAGGTCTTCGTAATAGGCTGCAATAAATTTCTCTGCTACATGCGGTACGTCTGTACCGAGCTGCTCTGCTTTGCGGAT
This sequence comes from Paenibacillus tundrae, assembly GCF_036884255.1. Taxonomy (NCBI): domain Bacteria; kingdom Bacillati; phylum Bacillota; class Bacilli; order Caryophanales; family Paenibacillaceae; genus Paenibacillus; species Paenibacillus tundrae. The sequence goes on from NZ_CP145605.1 coordinate 5,702,714, forward strand.
AAGCTTATCGTCAACATCTGTAAAGTTAACGACATAATTCACGTCATGTCCGGTCTGTTCCAAATAACCGCGAACCGTGTCGAAGAAGATCACTGGACGTGCATTACCAATATGGATGTAATCATATACCGTCGGTCCGCACACATACATCTTCACTTTCCCCGGCTCTTGAGGGACAAATTTTTCTTTTGCACGACTCATTGTATTGTAAATTTGAAGCGTCATGGTCACTTTCCTTTCGTTCTTTTCCGCATGGAATGAATGAGTTCGACTTATCTATATAGGTTCAACTAAAGAATGTTTACACTTTCCACTTCGATGACAGAATAACCTTCCGATCGCTGTTATCCCCAGATTTTTTTGATTCCCTTCTTCCAAAGGGCAAATCCGGGGATAAAGGCGAACGCTTCGCTTCTTCACGTTATTTCTGTCCTCTCCGTTCTTGTGTAAAAAGTTTAGTTGAACTTATATAGCACTCACTTTCATCTCATGCTTCCTTTATTTATTGTATCACGCGAAGACTCCATCTCACGGGTATTCTGCATCGTACGCACCTCTTCCCGCAAGCGTTCAATCTCTTGTTGCATACTTCGCAAAGAATCAATGACTGGATCTGGTAACTGTTGATTCAGACGATCGACACGGCGCCCATCCTGTTTGACGATTCTCCCCGGGATACCCACAACCGTACTATTCGCTGGCACCTCTTTCAGTACAACCGAGTTGGCTCCAATGTTGCATTGATCCCCCACACTGAACGAACCAAGCACTTTGGCACCTGACGAGATAACCACATTATTACCAATTGTCGGATGTCTCTTACCTTTTTCTTTTCCCGTCCCCCCAAGAGTAACCCCTTGATAGATAACAACGTCGTCACCGATCTCACACGTTTCACCAATAACTACACCCATTCCATGGTCAATAAACAACCGTTTGCCGATTGTAGCACCAGGATGGATTTCGATTCCTGTCATAAAACGGCTAATCTGTGAAATGAACCGGGCGAACGAGAAGAACCTTCGCTTGTATAAAAAATGCGCGATCCGATGCGCCCATATCGCATGCAGCCCCGAGTAAGTAAATACCACCTCAAACCATCCCCGGGCCGCTGGATCGTTTTCAAACACCGCCTGGATATCTGATCTGATCTTCTTAAACATGCTCGTTCCCCTCTTGTTCAGGTTCTCGTCCTCCGGTTTACCGGATGGCGCATTCCTTGATAGTGTACTTCTAGCTTCACACCTATGCACATGTTAGGACTCCGTACCGCTGTAACTGTAATTCAACACCACTGTGATTTGATTATCTCTGAAAGAGTTACATGTCCAGACATACAAAAAACGCCCCTGTAGCTATGTAAGCTACAGAGGCGTTAATCGCGGTCCCACTCTGCTCAGTTCACCTGTATAACAATGAACCCTCAAACGGTTTAATAACGGGAACCAACCGTCACAACCTATCCTAACGTTTTCCCTTATCCTAATCGACAAGGGCGGGGCTGGATTCGGCTATGCAGCTCACAGGCGCATTTCGGTTGACGGACAGCGGATGGCTCACAGCCACCGCACCAAAGAACTTCATTCTTTAGGCAGGGCCATCCTCTCTGAATCTGTCCGGCTCAACGTACTCCTCCCGGTCTTTGCTGTTCTATATAGATAAATCATATCATTTATTCGTTGTGTTGCTATTATAGCGAAAAGGGTTGAGACTGACAACAGGCTTCCCCTGTAATCGACAGAAATTAAATGCCTGTACGCAACTATAAATGAATTGTATTCTCGCTGGATTATGCCCCTTTTACTTGGGCATGCAAACGTTCAATCACTGTGTCCCGACCAAGCAGTACAATGGTTTGATTCAGATCGCGCCCATGTGTTTGCCCTGTTAACGCTACACGAATTGGCATAAAGAGCTGTTTACCTTTAAACCCAGTTTCTTTCTGTACTTCTTTGATGAGTGCTGCCATTTTGCTTGGCGTGAACTCATCACTTGCTTGAACTTTGTCAGCAAAAGCTTTCAGTACAGTCGGCACCTGCTCTTCAGCGAGTACCGTTACAGCTTCAGCTTCCAGTTCGAGATCTGAACGGAAGAATACTTCAGACAATTCAACGATATCCGAAGCTGCTGTCATCTGCTCTTGATAGAGATGAACGAGTGTATAAGCCCATTCTTTCTGCTCAGCCGACAGCTCAGAAGCAATCCGTCCTGCCTTTTGCAGATGAGGAATCGCCATTTCAGCAATCCGATCTGGATCTGCATTTTTGATATAGTGATTGTTCAAGTGTGCCAGTTTATTGGTATCAAATACCGCTGGACTCTTAGACAAGCGCTTCGTATCAAAAATTTGGATGAGCTGCTCTTGTGAGAAGATCTCCTCTTCTCCTTCTGGCGACCAGCCAAGTAAGGAAATGAAGTTGAACATCGCCTCTGGCAAATAGCCGAGCTGATCATACTGTTCAATAAACTGAATAACGGATTCATCCCGTTTACTCAGCTTTTTATGATTTTCATTTACAATCAACGTCATGTGACCAAATTGCGGCGGCTCCCAGCCTAGCGCTTCATAGATCATCAACTGACGCGGCGTATTGGAGATGTGATCTTCCCCGCGCAATACGTGGGAAATTTTCATCATGTGATCATCCACTGCTACCGCATAGTTGTACGTAGGAATACCATCTTTTTTGACGATAACGAAGTCTCCAGACTCCTTGCTGTTAAACGAAATTGTTCCTTTAACCATATCATCAAACGTGTAGATCCGTTCCTCCGGTACACGGAAACGAATGCTCGCTACGCGGCCTTCTGCTTCAAATGCACTGCGTTGCTCTGGTGTCAGATCCCGGTGTTTGCCCGAATAACGCGGCGTCTCCCCACGAGCTGTCTGCTCTTCACGCTCTTGCTCCAATTCCGCTTCTGTGCAATAGCAATGGTAAGCAAGACCTTTATCCAGCAGCTCTTGAGTATATTTGCGGTAGATATCCAGCCGTTCCGTCTGACGGTATGGCCCGTATTCTCCACCCACATCAATGCTCTCATCCCATTCGATGCCGAGCCATTTCAGATACTTCAGTTGACTTTCTTCCCCACCAGCAATGTTACGCTTCACGTCCGTATCCTCAATACGAATAATGAATTTGCCCTTATTATGTTTAGCATACAAGTAATTAAACAACGCCGTACGGGCATTCCCGATATGTAGGTGTCCCGTTGGACTCGGCGCGTAGCGCACGCGTACTTCCGTGCTCATAACTATCCCCTCCGTCTCTTCGTTGGTTGATGATATCACACGCGAACAAGGCAAACAACCGATTGAGCTGCAATGCCCTCTCCCCGACCAGGAAATCCGAGCTGCTCTGTCGTTGTTGCTTTGACATTCACTTGATCTACTTCCGCTTCCAGTACCTTAGCGATAACCTCGGCCATCTGTGGAATGTAAGGTGCCATCTTCGGCTTCTGTGCAATGATGGTTGAATCAATGTTACCGAGGCGGTATCCCCGATCCTTCACAAGCTGCCACACATGTTCCAAAAGTTTCACACTGTCTGCATCCTTAAATTCCGGATCGGTATCCGGGAAATGTTTGCCGATATCACCAAGTGCCAGCGCACCCAGAATCGCATCACTAATAGCATGTAGCAGCACGTCAGCGTCCGAATGGCCTAACAACCCTTTTTCATGAGGAATCGTCACTCCACCAATAATGCAAGGTCTTCCCTCTACCAACTGATGCACATCGAACCCTTGTCCTACACGAATCATTGCTATCTCTCTCCCCTCAGCAAAAACGCGGCATACTGTAAATCTTCCGGCGTCGTTAACTTAATGTTCGTATAACTGCCTTCCACAACCTTGACTGTTATGCCCTGGCGTTCTGCCAGCATCGCATCATCTGTTCCTAGAAAGCCATCCTTCTCTGCCGACTCATATGCAAGCAACAATGCAGAAAGACGAAAAGCCTGCGGGGTTTGAATGCTCCACAGACTGCTGCGGTCTGGCGTCGCCGTAACGACACCTTCCGCATTCACTTGTTTGATCGTATCCTTAACAGGAACCGCCAGAACAGCACCCCCGCCAGACATTACAGTTGTCATGCAAGCGTTGATCTGCTCACGGTTAATAAAAGGACGTACCCCGTCGTGAACGAGGACCCAATCCGTTCCTAGGGCCTTGAGGCCTTCATGGACCGAATGCTGTCTCTCTTTCCCGCCGGGGATGACACGAACTCGTGATTCCAGATGGTATTCTTTTACCCAATTCAGGCAGCGTTCAACATCTCCAGCTCCGGTCACCAGCACGATCTCGCGCATCTCGTCCAGAGCCGCAAACACTTCAAGCGTATGTATGAAAACGGGCTTGTCCTGCAACAGCAGGAACTGCTTACTCTCGGTTGTACCCATCCGGGTTCCCCGACCTGCCGCCACAACGACAACGCCCCACCCTTTATCCATGCCGCAATCCCTGCCTTGTCTGTCAGTTTATCGTTCGCTATATCAAACACCACAAGGGATATCCAATATGTGCTACGATACACTACCCATCATACCGTTTTTATTGGGCTTTTTCCAACAGTTTCGGCTTCGCAAAAATCATTCTTCCCGCAGATGTCTGCAGTACACTGGTCACCAGCACTTCCATCATCATGCCGATATACTCGCGTCCACCTTCTACAACGATCATCGTACCATCATCCAGGTATGCCACGCCTTGTCCATGTTCCTTACCGTCCTTAATGATCTGCACCATAATCTCTTCACCTGGCAACACGACTGGCTTAACCGCATTCGCCAAATCGTTGATGTTCAGCACAGATACACCCTGAAGTTCGCACACCTTGTTTAAGTTAAAATCATTCGTAACAACCTTGCCCTGAAGTACTTTAGCAAGCTTGACCAGCTTACTGTCCACCTCGGATATCTCTTCAAAGTCACCTTCATAAATAAGCACTTTAACGTCGAGCTCTTTCTGAATTTTGTTTAGAATATCTAGTCCTCGCCGTCCTCTATTTCGTTTCAACAGGTCGGATGAATCGGCGATATGTTGTAATTCTTCCAACACAAATTCAGGGATGACAATCGTGCCTTCGATAAATCCGGTTTTGCAAATATCTGCAATCCGTCCATCAATAATTACGCTCGTATCCAAAATCTTGTGTTCCTCTAACCGTCGTCCTTCATCGGCCTCAGGATGCCCCCATCGTCCTGACATCCAGAAGGCTGCTAGATCGTCTTTTTTGGCTAGTGCAAGCATATAACCCGAATATGCACTAACAACCGTCAGCGCTACTTGGAGCACCTCTCCGGCTGTCCCTAACCATGTTAAACAAGGATAGAGCAACAACGCCACCAGTAAACCTGTAACCGTACCTACTGCACCTGCTGCTAATTCATTCATAGGCACTTTTGCCAAAGCATTGATTCCATTATGCAGTCGATCGGCGATCAGTGTGCCACCTAGATTGCATGCAGCCATAAATAATACGGCTCCCAGCGCAGTGGATACCCCGGCTCCCAAGAGCCCTGCGGATTGAATCCATTCTGCCATCCAAGGGATGGATTTCCCTGCCAGATGATATGCTGTATAGCCGAACCATGCTCCGCACAATCCTGTAAAAGTTAAAATGCCTTTTTTCCACATACGTCCCTGCACCTCCTTCATGATATTTCCATCTTCATATCCAGTATGATCCATTTCCTAAAATGCTAATCCCATAAACAAGAACTTTTTGGAAAAGATGCAATCCTTAGTTGAAAGAAGATAAAAAATTGGCATATAATGAATTCAATTCATATCCCGAGGTGAGTAGCAAAATGAGTACGCTAAGTTTACAGGCTTTTCAGGATCAAGTTTCTGAGCTGTTATTGCGTCACCGCAGTTTGATTGATGTGCTGTCCAAAACGGGACAAGCCGGGGCTTCGGTCAACCGTGCCGTGTCCAAGGCCATTACCGAATGCGGCTGCATTGAGCTGCACGCTACGAAGCAACAGTACGCCCCTGAGAGCGGTATTGCTCAGACCAAGGGTTTACTGGAGACGCATGTCGAAGGTGAGTTGTGTGAGAATTGTAAAGAGGTGATCAGTTCCGAATTAGGACGCAACCTGTTTTATATGTCTGCTCTCTGCAATCTCTTGGACATCAACATGGAAGAGGTCGTGAATCACGAGTCACAGAAATGTTCGACGTTAGGGATGTTCAATTTGTCATAAACGATGCATCACCAGTGCACGAGGTTGGTTGTTACCGTATAGATTGGAATAACAGGAAAAAAGCACGTGGCTCCGAAGTCGGAGCACACGTGCTTTTTGCGTTATTGAAACGGCTCTATAGCATATAAATATAAGTGATTGCTTTCATACCCTTTTACCGATCGGAACGGGAAGACTTCTCTTCTCTACGTTTCTTAGCTCGGCTACGCGAGGCTGCTGTCCGTAAATTGTGCTTCATTCCGTATAAGGCATATAGCACAAGTGGTATAAAGATTAATTTGGATAACTGTTCTGGGAAAATAATCGCTACGGCTACCGCAAAGGCAACCACCCATGGAGCAATCCAGATCGCTTTACGGGGCAGACCAACCTTTTTGAAGTTGGGGTATTTGAGTGAACTCACCATCAGATAAGACAACAACAATGTGGCGATGATCATACTGATTGGACCGATATCTTTGTTAAACAAGGAGAGTGTCGCCAGCACCCCACCTGCTGCTGGAATCGGCAGACCCGTAAAGTATCCCGGAATCCCCGGGCGTACATTAAATCTAGCCAAGCGAATTGCACCACAGATGGGGAAGCTCGTCGTTGCAATCCAAGCTAATACTGGTGAAGCATCTTGAAATGAAACCATAAACACAATCAGCGCTGGAGCGGCACCAAACGATACCATATCCGACAGAGAGTCCAGCTCCTTGCCAAATTCACTCTGGGCATTCAATGCTCGTGCCACCCGTCCGTCCAGACCATCCAGTAACATCGCAACAATAACCATAATCGCTGCTAAACTGTAGTTCCCCTCAATTGCAAGTAATATTGCCATCATTCCAAGAAACAGATTACCTAAGGTAAAGAGATTCGGAATGAATCTGGTTAACATCGTTGTTTCACCTCATCATCTTCAAGCCATTATAGGCACACTCTTACATCTGTCTGTCGATAAACATTTGCTCCTGAAGTCGCTTCAGACCTTCCTTGATTGTGCGAGCACGCACTTCACCGATTCCATCCACTTCGTCCAACTCTTCAATGGTTGCCATAATAACTTGAGGCAACTGTTCAAATTGATCCACCAGGTTATGAATGATGACATTGGGCAGACGGGGTATCTTATTTAATACCCGGAATCCACGTGGCGCAACCGAGTCCTCAGACGTCGCTGCTGATGAAGGATATCCGAGCAAACGTACAATATGATGTGCATCAAGCAGTTCATCATCCGACAATCTCTTCAAACCCACAATAATTTCGCGAATCTTGTCATCACTATCGTCGCGTGCATAGTCTTTGTAGAGCAACCATGCCTCTTCTTCCGTTGTACCCACCAGCTCTTCCATTTGCATGGAGATCAGTCTTCCTTCGTTGCCTAATTCATGAATATATCGTTTAATTTCCGTTTTGATCCGCATCACCATTTCCGTCCGCTGAATAACATTCACGACTTCAGGAATGGTTACCTGTTCTTCAAATTCCGAAGCACTGAGGTTGGTTAGAGACTGCGTCAAAACGGCTTTATATTTCTCCAACGTTTGAATAGCCTGATTGGCCTTGGTCAAGATTACACCGATCTCTTTCAGTGAATATCTGAGTGTTCCCTGATAAAGGGTAATAATATTCCGACGTTGGGAGATGGAAACCACCAATTTGCCTGTTTGCTTCGCTACGCGCTCCGCTGTACGGTGACGAATCCCTGTTTCTGAAGAAGATATGGACGAATCTGGAATCAATTGAGTATTCGCATATAAAATTCGTTTCAGATCCTCACTGAGAATGATGGCACCATCCATTTTTGCAAGTTCATACAGGTAGTTCGGAGAGAAATCACAATTAATTGAAAATCCCCCGTCAACCACTTCCATCACTTCAGGGCTGTATCCTACAACAAGCAGTGCCCCCGTTTTGGCGCGCAGCACGTTCTCCAGACCTTCGCGGAAAGGTGTACCTGGTGCGATCAACCTTAACAACTCATTCATATTATCCAGTTGGCTCGAATCTTTCATCTTGTTATGCCCCCTAATCTAAAGCGACCGCTAGTGCATCTGCCACGGTATTTACACCGATCAGTTGTATCCCGCGAGGATGTTTCCAGCCCTTTAAGCTTTTTTCTGGTAAAATGACTCGTTTGAAGCCAAGCTTCTCGGCTTCCTTCACACGTTGCTCGGCTCGTGATACAGCTCGAACTTCACCCGTCAAACCAATTTCGCCAAATATGACATCGTCTGGTTTGGTTGGTACATCTCTTAGACTAGAAGCGATGCTGATTGCAACTGCCAAATCCACAGCGGGTTCATCTAGGCGTACGCCCCCCGCTACATTAAGATAGGCATCCTGGGTTTGTAGAAACATCCCCATCCGTTTCTCCAATACAGCGATGATCAAGTTTAACCGGTGGTGATCTATGCCTGTCGCCATACGACGCGGAGAAGGGAAATGAGTGGCAGAGATCAATGCCTGTAGCTCCACGAGTAAGGGGCGTGTTCCTTCCATACTCGCTACCACCGTAGATCCAGCTACGCCGAGTGGACGTTCCGACAGAAAGAGCTCTGATGGATTACCGACTTCACGCAGTCCATCTTCACCCATTTCAAAAATACCGATCTCGTTCGTGGAACCAAAACGATTCTTCACTGCCCGCAATAGACGATACGTATGGTGACGCTCCCCTTCGAAATAGAGCACACAATCCACCATATGTTCTAGCATACGTGGCCCAGCAATGGCACCTTCCTTGGTAACATGCCCTACGAGAACCGTTGCAATGCCTCGACCTTTGGCAATTCGCATGAACCTTGATGTACATTCCCTTACCTGGGCTACACTTCCCGGCGCACTGGTAACTTCGGGCAAATATACTGTCTGAATCGAGTCGATGACAAGAAAATGCGGCTGGATCTGCTCCACCGCTTCCTCAACACGTTCCATATTGGTTTCACACAGCACATACAGTTCAGGAGAGAGTGCGCCAAGACGATCTGCTCTTAATTTGGTTTGTTTTACCGATTCCTCGCCCGATACATATAACACACGTAAACCTGAATGTGTCAACGCATGAGACGTCTGCAACATCAATGTTGATTTTCCGATACCCGGGTCTCCGCCCACCAGAACGAGAGAACCTGGAACGATCCCGCCACCCAATACACGGTTCAGTTCTCCGATTCCAGTCTGCACTCGCGGCTCCTGACCGCTATCTATATCTATGATAGGAAGCGGTTTATCTTTACTGTCAAATAGGGGAGAATTCCTCCCTTGTGTTTTGACCACCGTTTCAGTTTCTTCTATCATTGAATTCCATGACTGACAACCTGGACACTTACCATACCATTTGGGGGCTTCATAGCCGCATTCCGTACATTGAAACTTGGTTTTTACTTTGGCCACTTCAGCACTCCTACCATTTATTTTATAACAGCATTTTGCATTATTCGACGAATTTTGCCCCGACTTCCTAACGCGCAGGGTTAATAAAAGTTTACCATTGTTTGAGATTTTTCGTAAAGGATTATCGTAAACTTTACACATGTTCCTGAATCTTCTACTCCTGTTATTGCCACTTCTTCAGTGGTAAGAAGCCAGAAGGGTAGATTGCAAAAAAGACCTCTCTGGCATAGGCCAGAAAGGTCTTTAGTCATTCCCACGAATCTCTTAACGAATGATCCCGATGGGTTACTTCGTTTCGATCTCTTCCGTGGACGGAACAATATCTTTTTTAGTTACAGACAAGGCGCCATTATCCTCATCAATGAGCAAGGAATCACCTTTGACTACATTGCCTGTGAGCAGCTCTTCTGACAATTTGTCTTCGATGTGCTTCTGGATTGCCCGACGTAGTGGACGTGCACCATAAGCTGGATCAAAGCCCGCTTTGGCAAGGAATGCCTTCGCATTGTCCGTAAGCTCGAAGTCCACTTCGTATTCACGCAGTCGTTTCCGAAGTTCTTCACTCATGAGTGTAACAATTTCAGCGATGTGTTTTTCTTCGAGAGAATGGAAGACGATAATTTCATCAATCCGGTTAAGGAATTCTGGACGGAAGCTTTTCTTCAGCTCATCCATTACTTTACCCTTCATGTTGTCATAATCTGCTCCTGCATCTACCACAGCCGTGAATCCGAGTGTAGAGTTACGTTTAATCGCTTCTGCACCCACATTGGATGTCAGAATGATCAACGTGTTGCGGAAGTCAACTACACGGCCTTTGGAATCAGTCAGACGACCATCTTCAAGCACTTGCAACAGAATGTTGAACACTTCTGGGTGTGCTTTTTCGACTTCATCCAAGAGGACAACGGAGTACGGTTTGCGACGAACTTTCTCTGTCAACTGACCGCCTTCTTCGTAACCGACATATCCTGGAGGCGCTCCGACCAATCTTGATGTGGAGTGTTTCTCACCATACTCAGACATATCAATACGAATTACTGCATTCTCATCACCAAACATCGCTTCAGCCAGCGCACGAGCCAGCTCGGTTTTACCAACCCCAGTAGGACCGAGGAAGATAAATGAACCCATTGGACGTTTCGGATCTTTCAGACCAGCACGAGCACGACGTACAGCACGGCTGACAGATTTCACAGCTTCATCTTGACCGATAACACGTTCATGGAGAATTTGCTCCAGGTTCATCAAGCGCTGCGTTTCTTCTTCTTTCAGCTTGTTCACCGGAATTCCAGTCCAGTTGGCTACCACTTGTGCGATATCCTCAGGTGTTACCTCAGAATCTGTGCGACCTTGTTTTTCTTTCCATTGGTTCTTCGTTACATCTAGCTCTTCACGGATTTTTTGTTCCGTATCACGCAAAGCTGCAGCTTTCTCGAATTCCTGGCTTTGCACCGCTGCATCTTTTTCCTTGCGGATATCTTCCAGACGGCTCTCCAGTTGTTTCAAGTTTGGCGGTACTGTATATGAGTTCAGCCTTACTTTGGAACCTGCTTCATCGATCAAGTCGATCGCTTTGTCCGGCAAGAAACGGTCAGTGATATATCGATCAGACAATTTAACCGCCTGTACAATTGCTTCATCTGTAATTTTCACACGGTGATGGGCTTCATAACGATCACGCAAGCCGTGCAAAATTTGAATAGCTTCTTCTGGGGATGGTTGATCCACCGTAATAGGTTGGAAACGACGCTCAAGCGCTGCATCTTTTTCAATATATTTACGATATTCATCCAGCGTTGTTGCACCAATGCACTGCAATTCTCCACGAGCCAGAGCCGGCTTCAGAATGTTAGAAGCATCGATTGCACCTTCTGCTCCACCTGCACCGATTAAAGTATGCAACTCATCGATAAACAGGACGATGTTACCTGCTTGGCGAATCTCATCCATAATTTTTTTCAAACGATCTTCGAATTCACCACGGTATTTCGTACCCGCTACAACTGAACCCATATCCAGTGTCATAACACGTTTATCACGCAATGTTTCTGGAATCTCGTTTGCAATGATTTTTTGGGCAAGCCCTTCAGCAATCGCCGTCTTACCTACCCCTGGTTCACCAATCAATACCGGATTGTTCTTCGTACGACGACTCAGCACTTGAATTACGCGCTCAATCTCTTTGCTACGTCCGATCACAGGGTCAAGGTTGTTTTCCCTCGCATAGGCCGTGAGGTCACGAGCCAGGCTGTCGAGTGTTGGCGTGCTAACATTAGCAGGTGTTCCGTTATGACTTGATACCGCTTCGCTACTACCCAGCAATTGAAGTACTTGCTGACGAGCTTTGTTCAAGCTAATACCTAAGTTATTAAGTACACGTGCTGCTACACCTTCACCTTCACGGATCAATCCAAGCAAGATGTGTTCTGTTCCTACATATGTGTGTCCCAATTTGCGGGCTTCATCCATAGATAGCTCAATTACTTTTTTCGCACGAGGCGTATATGCAATGTTAGTAGGTTGCTCCTGACCACGGCCAATCAGCGTTTCTACTTCATCCTGAATTTTTTCCAATCCGAGTCCCAGGCCGATCAGCGCTTTGGCTGCAATACCTTCGCCTTCACGAATGAGGCCGAGCAAAATGTGCTCAGTACCGATGTTATTATGACCGAGACGGACAGCTTCTTCCTGCGCTAATGCGAGTACCTTTTGGGCACGTTCCGTAAATCTTCCAAACATCATATCTCCTGCACCTCCATGGTTTTGGATAAAACGGGCTAGAGCTACTGAACCCAGCTCTCCACCGTATTCTTTATAACACGTTGTCTGCAGCCATGCTGCGAATAAAATCATTAAGCATTTCACATCAATTTTGTAGATTCGTTGCAATGACCTGATGTAAATCTGCCTTATTATATAAAAGCTGCAATTGCAGCGTGAAACCTCATTTATAATTCTGAAGCTACCTTACTTTGTGGGGTTGATCGTATCCCGAATGAGCTGAGCACGGTAGATATCTCGTTCATCTGTACGCATATCTTCCCCGAACGTTTTCTGCAAAAAGCCTGGCTGAGTCATGACGTTCAGCTCGTTCATTACCGGTATAGTGAGTCCTTCCAACAGACCTAAATCTACACCAAGACGAACATCCGAGAGACGCTGTGCAGCTTCCTTTGAGTCCACAATGGCAGCGTGAGACAGTATGCCATAAGAACGCATAACCCTGTCCGTAATACGCAGTCTTGAGTCTGTAATCAGTCGCTCTCTAGCCGTACGTTCGTGTCCAATCATCTGTAAAACAACACTATGCAGATTTTCAATAACTTCTTGCTCGGTCTGTCCTAGAGTGATCTGGTTCGAGATCTGGAACAGGTTACCCATCGCTTCGCTACCTTCGCCGTAAATCCCTCGGACAGTAAGCCCTACCTGGGAAACCGCCGTTAGAATACGTCCAATCTGTTGTGTCATGACCAGAGCCGGCAAATGCATCATTACGGATGCCCTTACACCTGTACCGACATTGGTAGGACAGCTGGTCAGGTATCCTCTACGATCATCAAAAGCATAATCCACATGCGCTTCAAAAGCATCATCTATCGCAGAAGCTTTCTCCCAGGCTTCTTTCACTTGGAACCCCGGATAGAGGCATTGGATCCGAAGATGATCCTCCTCATTAATCATGATACTGACGGATTCATCCTCACTAAGGATGACAGCGCCGTTCTTGGATTCATTCGCAAGACTGGGACTAATCAGATGTTTCTCCACCAACACACGTTTATCAAGTTCATCAATATCGATTAGATCCAGCGTGTGGAAATTCCCAAAAGCATGAACATCGTCGTATTGAAGTACTTCGCTCAGCTTATTCAGCACTTCCTCCGATTGCTCATTGGATGCAAGCATCGGAAATGGATAATGCTGCAGGTTGCGTGCGATCCGGACACGGCTGCTAATAACGATTTCTGAATCAGCCGCATCACTGCGCATCCAATCGCTGAGCGCCTTCTCTGTAAAAGGCAGATTAGGCATTACGCATCCCTCCTACTCATGACAAACTTTACTCCTGAGCTATTTCTTTTTCAAGTTCTCTGATCTGGTCACGAATCTGAGCAGCTTCTTCGAATTCTTCTTGCGTGATACTCTCTTGAAGAGTACGTTTCAAATCTGCAATTTGACGTTTGACCTTAATACGACCACCAGCCCTTGCAGGTACTTTACCTACGTGGGAGGTGCTGCCATGTACCCTTTTGAACAGCGGGTCTAGACGGCTATCAAAATATTTATAACATGAGCTACAGCCGAATCGGCCGATTTTGCTAAATTGGGAATACGTCATGCCACATTCTTCACATCGAAGGGATTGAGCAGGTGGTGTTCCTGCGGATCCACCCTTACCAGATGGGTCGAAATCGAGCAGACCGGACAACAAGTTATGAATGGAAAATCCACCTGCTGTTCCGGGAATCATTTCCCCTTTTTCACGAGCACACGACTCGCAGATATGAAATTCCGTCTTCTCTCCGTTCACGATCTTCGTAAAATGAAGTGTAGCCGGACGATTATTGCATTCTTGGCAAAGCATTGATGTACCTCCTTTGATCCCGATAGTTTCATTTACCGAGCAAAGATATTAACATCGCCTTCAACATTCTGGCACGAATTTGATCCCGGTAAGGAAGTTTGACCAAAATAATTTCTCTCGATACAGCCGCCCGCATCAACCCCGCCTCTCGTTTGCTCAAGAAACGTGCTTCCTCAAGTTGGTAGATTAGACCTTCGGCAGCAGTCTGCCCGATCTCATCTCCAATACTATGATGCAAATGGTTATGCAGTGCTGAGTGAGCAGGTAGTTCAATCCGTTGAATACGTACATAACCACCGCCACCGCGTTTGCTTTCCACCAGATAACCCTTCTCAAGGGTAAACCGGGTGCTGATGACGTAATTAATCTGAGAAGGCACGCATGAGAATTGGTCTGCCAGATCATTACGCTGAATTTCAACCATTCCTTCGGGACTTTCATGCAGAATACTCTTCAGATATTGTTCGATAATATCAGAGATATTACGCATCCACTCATCCTCCACTGTCTGAAACGTTAAGTCAATAAGGACCCACACGCCCCTACAGAGTGCACCTTCTCATCCCATTTAACCATTCCGTGAAACACCGAATCTGGATTCCACAAGTGTTACCGGGAGAGTAAAGGCCGCTCGAAGGTCCTTTAATACTGCTTGTTCCACATAGAAAAGTGTAGTCGCACTCTACTCAGCGGATGGCATAAGAAAGTCAAACGAAATGATGATCTCAGTTGACTTTGACTTTCTTTGACTTTATATACATTATAGCATATTTTGTGAGTTTGCCAAGTGGGGTCACTATTCATTTTTTACGATTTTACACGAAATATTCTTTGGACACAAAAAAACCTCTCCAAAAGAGCTGGAGAAGTCCATTTGTCTTACCCTTACGCCTTCATGCTATACCGGGTGATTATAGGAACCATCAGTGCTGCAATTAAACGAATCCTTATAATTTCTTGTTCAATCTAATCCTTTAGAAGAAATCAAGTAAATACGTTTCCCGTACAGGAATTGCATTCTCCAAAGCACTAATTGCCTCAGTAGGCCCATTAATTCTGCCTATCTCTGCCATCTCAGCAGGTCTTCGGTACCCCATCAGCACAGCAGTAAGAGATTGAATATCCATTTGTACTGTCTGATCCTCAGAAACAGGTTCGGAAGCCTTCCAGATTGAAGCCGTTCCATTCATGGCAACATTTAATTGCCACACGCCTTCGTTCCAAGGTGCATGAGCATCCTTAACCTGAAGAGCAATCTGTACTGGGGAATCCTGACTGGCAAACGGATATTGAGAAATAAATTGCTCCACACTCACAATGCGAGCCATAAAATAAGGAATGATCTCTTGCTGAATTCGTGGATTATCCAATTGAAAAGCAAGGGTGTCACTTGCTGGCGCTTGTAATGTAACTTCTTCAATCATGGAATCATGGTTGGCTATAAAGGTCCATAGGGCTTGTCTCGCTTCTTCATTCAGATGAATGATCTCATCGATCGTGAATTTACGCTCCTTGACCTCGTATAATATATATCCCTGGGCTTGCCCGGCTTCATCATAATATACGGCCTTCTGACTGGTTCCCTCCGTAAGCACCGAGTCTTTCCACCACGCATCGTCACGGACCAACATTCCGTTATAGCGCTCCGCATAAGCATTATATACACTTTTTAAAACATCCAGATCTGGATTGCCTCTGCGCAACGTTCCGGGTGTTTGTTTTTTGGCAGGCAAATGCGAGGTAGGCACTTTATATTTTTTGTACTCAATGTATGTTTCCCATCCATACTTCCGATAAAAAGCAAACGCGAACGGATGCAGGAACGAAATGCTCTGTTTGTTGCGATTCATTTCTTCCAATGTGTGTTTGAGAAGACCGGCTACCCAGCCCTTTCGTCTGTACTCTGGCCAAGTGGCTACACCTGCAATACCACCCATGTCGAATGACCGACCATGAATATACGTTTGAAAAGGAATAAGGTGGAGCTTGGCACCTAGGCTGCCATCATCATAAACTCCCCATACATTATGTTTATCAAACTGATTCTGGCGCTTCTCCCTTTGCTCCTCTTTCATTACAAATTGAAATGCATATTCAGAAAGAGCCATGCATTCTTCGAAAGCGTCTGCTGTTAATTTACGAAATTCCATCTCATTCTGCACCCCGTTCTCTAGAAAATGATGAAATCATCCCAGTGTGGTCTGATCTGTGATGTATGTCTTCTCTATGAGTGTGTCAGAGGAACCCTGCAAAGTCAAATAAGAGGTGCTACGGCACCTCTTGGATACGTATATTCACAGAAAATAAGATGATCTTCCGAGAAAATAAAAACCACCACCGAATAACATCGGCAGTGGTTCTTCGCTTGGCGGCGTCCTACTCTCCCAGGACCCTGCGGTCCAAGTACCATCGGCGCTAGAGGGCTTAACGGTCGTGTTCGGGATGGGTACGTGTGGAACCCCTCCGCCATCGCCACCAAACGCATAATAGCTTACATTTCAGAGTGTTGTTCTCTGAAAACTAGATTCGAAACGAAAGTCTGCGATTAAAACGTGCTAATTGGATAAGCCCTCGACCGATTAGTACTGGTCAGCTCCATGCATTACTGCACTTCCACCCCCAGCCTATCTACCTCGTCGTCTTCAAGGGGTCTTACATACTGGGAAATCTCATCTTGAGGGGGGCTTCACGCTTAGATGCTTTCAGCGCTTATCCCGTCCGTACATAGCTACCCAGCGGTGCTCCTGGCGGAACAACTGGTACACCAGCGGTACGTCCATCCCGGTCCTCTCGTACTAAGGACAGCTCCTCTCAAATTTCCTACGCCCACGACAGATAGGGACCGAACTGTCTCACGACGTTCTGAACCCAGCTCGCGTACCGCTTTAATGGGCGAACAGCCCAACCCTTGGGACCTACTTCAGCCCCAGGATGCGATGAGCCGACATCGAGGTGCCAAACCTCCCCGTCGATGTGGACTCTTGGGGGAGATAAGCCTGTTATCCCCAGGGTAGCTTTTATCCGTTGAGCGATGGCCCTTCCATGCGGTACCACCGGATCACTAAGCCCGACTTTCGTCCCTGCTCGACTTGTAGGTCTCGCAGTCAAGCTCCCTTATGCCTTTGCACTCTTCGAATGATTTCCAACCATTCTGAGGGAACCTTTGGGCGCCTCCGTTACTCTTTAGGAGGCGACCGCCCCAGTCAAACTGCCCACCTGACACTGTCCCCGCACCGGATTACGGTACCAGGTTAGAACCTAGATACGATCAGGGTGGTATCCCAACGGTGCCTCCACCGAAGCTGGCGCTCCGGCTTCAAAGGCTCCCACCTATCCTGTACAGATCGTACCCAAATTCAATATCAAGCTGCAGTAAAGCTCCATGGGGTCTTTCCGTCTTGTCGCGGGTAACCTGCATCTTCACAGGTATTAAAATTTCACCGGATCTCTCGTTGAGACAGCGCCCAAGTCGTTACGCCATTCGTGCGGGTCAGAATTTACCTGACAAGGAATTTCGCTACCTTAGGACCGTTATAGTTACGGCCGCCGTTTACTGGGGCTTCGGTTCACAGCTTCGGATTGCTCCTAACCGCTCCCCTTAACCTTCCAGCACCGGGCAGGCGTCAGCCCGTATACTTCGCCTTACGGCTTCGCACAGACCTGTGTTTTTGCTAAACAGTCGCTTGGGCCTTTTCACTGCGGCCCCCTCGTGCTATTCACACTACCGGGGCACCCCTTCTCCCGAAGTTACGGGGTCATTTTGCCGAGTTCCTTAACGAGAGTTCTTCCGCGCGCCTTAGAATTCTCTTCTCGCCTACCTGTGTCGGTTTGCGGTACGGGCACCATCACCTGGCTAGAGACTTTTCTTGGCAGTGTGAGATCATGACCTTCGCTACTGTAATTTTCACTCCCCATCACAGCCCAGCCTTACGATGTGCGGATTTGCCTACACATCAGCCTCACTGCTTGGACAGGCATCCATCAGCCTGCGTCACTACCCTACTGCGTCCTCCCATTGCTCATAACGGCTTACGGTGGTACAGGAATTTCGACCTGTTGTCCTTCGACTACGCCTTTCGGCCTCGCCTTAGGTCCCGACTTACCCTGAGTGGACGAGCCTTCCTCAGGAACCCTTAGGCTTTCGGCGGATCAGATTCTCACTGATCTTTTCGTTACTCATACCGGCATTCTCACTTGTATAATGTCCAGCGCTCCTTACGGTACACCTTCAACCCTTATACAACGCTCCCCTACCCCTGATGCAAAGCATCAAGCCATAGCTTCGGTGGTGTGTTTAGCCCCGTTACATTTTCGGCGCAGAGTCACTCGACCAGTGAGCTATTACGCACTCTTTAAATGGTGGCTGCTTCTAAGCCAACATCCTGGTTGTCTGTGCAACTCCACATCCTTTCCCACTTAACACACACTTGGGGACCTTAGCTGATGGTCTGGGCTGTTTCCCTTTTGACAATGGATCTTAGCACTCACTGTCTGACTCCCGGAAGTAAGTCTATGGCATTCGGAGTTTGACTGAGCTTGGTAACCCTTGCGGGCCCCGCACCCAATCAGTGCTCTACCTCCACGACTCTGTTTTCCGAGGCTAGCCCTAAAGCTATTTCGGGGAGAACCAGCTATCTCCGAGTTCGATTGGAATTTCTCCGCTACCCCCACCTCATCCCCGCACTTTTCAACGTGCGTGGGTTCGGGCCTCCAGTGCGTGTTACCGCACCTTCACCCTGGACAGGGGTAGATCACCCGGTTTCGGGTCTACGTCCACGTACTATGTCGCCCTATTCAGACTCGCTTTCGCTGCGGCTCCGGCTCTTCACCTTAACCTTGCACGAGAACGTAACTCGCCGGTTCATTCTACAAAAGGCACGCCATCACCCCTAAAACGGGCTCTGACTTTTTGTAAGCACACGGTTTCAGGTTCTATTTCACTCCCCTTCCGGGGTGCTTTTCACCTTTCCCTCACGGTACTGCTTCACTATCGGTCGCTAGGAAGTATTTAGCCTTGGCAGATGGTCCTGCCGGATTCATACGGGGTTTCACGTGCCCCGCACTACTCGGGATCCGTCTCGGAGGGAACAGACTTTCAATTACAGGGCTTTTACCTTCTTTGGCGGGCCTTTCCAGACCTCTTCGTTTAACCGGTTCCTTTGTAACTCCATGTGAGACGTCCCACAACCCCAAAGAGCAAGCTCTCTGGTTTGGGCTTCTCCGCGTTCGCTCGCCGCTACTGACGGAATCACTATTGTTTTCTCTTCCTCAAGGTACTTAGATGTTTCAGTTCCCCTGGTATGCCTCTACATAACCTATGTATTCAGTTATGAGTAACTGGAAATTACCCCAGCTGGGTTTCCCCATTCGGACACCCCCGGATCAAAGCTTGCTTACAGCTCCCCGAGGCAGTTTCGTTGTTCGCCACGTCCTTCATCGGCTCCTAGCGCCTAGGCATCCTCCGTGTGCTCTTAGTAGCTTAACCATATTGCTCCGGTTCGACTGCTCGCTTCCCTTGTTTTGCTTGCGCAAAGCCAAAAGTCGCTCCCATTCGAAACCCTCGCAAAAGCAATTTAACTACCGTTTTTATTGAAACTTGTTTACACAAGTTCAGCTAAAAAGGAATGTTCTAATTCGCATTTTCGTTCGTTTCGATATCTAGTTTTCAAAGAACAAGCTAAATAGATGCAATTTTTTTGGTGGAGCCAAGCGGGATCGAACCGCTGACCTCCTGCGTGCAAGGCAGGCGCTCTCCCAGCTGAGCTATGGCCCCTCAAATTCCATCAAAACTGAACAAATGGATAAGTAACTGGTAGGTTCTAAGAACCTATATATTTGAATGTTTCCACTCGGGAAACGATTCTCCATAGAAAGGAGGTGATCCAGCCGCACCTTCCGATACGGCTACCTTGTTACGACTTCACCCCAATCATCTATCCCACCTTCGGCGGCTGGCTCCTTGCGGTTACCCCACCGACTTCGGGTGTTATAAACTCTCGTGGTGTGACGGGCGGTGTGTACAAGACCCGGGAACGTATTCACCGCGGCATGCTGATCCGCGATTACTAGCAATTCCGACTTCATGCAGGCGAGTTGCAGCCTGCAATCCGAACTGAGACCGGCTTTGTTGGGATTGGCTCCACCTCGCGGTTTCGCAGCCCGTTGTACCGGCCATTGTAGTACGTGTGTAGCCCAGGTCATAAGGGGCATGATGATTTGACGTCATCCCCACCTTCCTCCGGTTTGTCACCGGCAGTCTATCTAGAGTGCCCACCCGAAGTGCTGGCAACTAAATATAAGGGTTGCGCTCGTTGCGGGACTTAACCCAACATCTCACGACACGAGCTGACGACAACCATGCACCACCTGTCTCCTCTGTCCCGAAGGAAAGGCACATCTCTGTACCGGTCAGAGGGATGTCAAGACCTGGTAAGGTTCTTCGCGTTGCTTCGAATTAAACCACATACTCCACTGCTTGTGCGGGTCCCCGTCAATTCCTTTGAGTTTCAGTCTTGCGACCGTACTCCCCAGGCGGAGTGCTTAATGTGTTAACTTCGGCACCAAGGGTATCGAAACCCCTAACACCTAGCACTCATCGTTTACGGCGTGGACTACCAGGGTATCTAATCCTGTTTGCTCCCCACGCTTTCGCGCCTCAGCGTCAGTTACAGCCCAGAGAGTCGCCTTCGCCACTGGTGTTCCTCCACATATCTACGCATTTCACCGCTACACGTGGAATTCCACTCTCCTCTTCTGCACTCAAGTCACCCAGTTTCCAGTGCGATCCGGGGTTGAGCCCCGGGATTAAACACCAGACTTAAATGACCGCCTGCGCGCGCTTTACGCCCAATAATTCCGGACAACGCTTGCCCCCTACGTATTACCGCGGCTGCTGGCACGTAGTTAGCCGGGGCTTTCTTCTCAGGTACCGTCACCTCAGGAGCAGTTACTCTCCTAAGCGTTCTTCCCTGGCAACAGAGCTTTACGATCCGAAAACCTTCATCACTCACGCGGCATTGCTCCGTCAGGCTTTCGCCCATTGCGGAAGATTCCCTACTGCTGCCTCCCGTAGGAGTCTGGGCCGTGTCTCAGTCCCAGTGTGGCCGATCACCCTCTCAGGTCGGCTACGCATCGTCGCCTTGGTGAGCCGTTACCTCACCAACTAGCTAATGCGCCGCAGGCCCATCCTCAAGTGACAGATTGCTCCATCTTTCCAGTTTCCTTCAGGCGAAGAAAACAAGTATTCGGTATTAGCTACCGTTTCCGGTAGTTGTCCCAAGCTTGAGGGCAGGTTGCCTACGTGTTACTCACCCGTCCGCCGCTAACTATCAAAGAAGCAAGCTTCTCATCAAGTCCGCTCGACTTGCATGTATTAGGCATGCCGCCAGCGTTCGTCCTGAGCCAGGATCAAACTCTCCAATAAAGTATTGAAAAGAGCGATTAGCTCATTTTGAATCTGACGATTCATATTAAAACAAAAGTTACTATCCATTTGTTCAGTTTTCAAGGAACTTGTTGCCCGATACTGTGATACTCATCAGCCGGACAGGAATTATATCTTATCATGTCGATTGAGTTAATGTCAATCTTTTTTTTCGTCACCGTTCGAATGTTTTCAACATTTCAACGTCCGAAGCGACAAGAAATAATATATCATGCCCACATTTATTTAGCAAGCATTTTTTGAATTTAAATTAGACTTATTCATATAACAACTGATTTAACCATTTAAAATCTATACATATAGATCAATCGGCTTACGTATCTATCAGAGGATTGTAGAAAATCCCCGTATATTGGCATCCATGGGACATATCAGTCCATGATTATTCTTTGTTATTCTCCATACTGTAATCACTATCACTCGCCTGATTTATTCTTTTTCCAATTAGCTCTCCTATTTGTGCTATGGCTCCGAGTTAATATTTCTGCTACTACAATTCAAGATCCATATTCTTCGTTGAGAGTGTTTGAAGAAAGTGATCCAAAGCTTCTATAATAAAGTATATAAAAATGAATATGATATTTGCTCTTAACAGGGTTGCGGTAACTATATAGTCGCTTCTTAATTTATAGAAGAACATGAACAGATTACGAAATTGAATTAGGTGAGGTGATCGCATTTGAATCAATGGCTGAAAAGTATACGCAAGGGATATGGCAAAAAACTGGTCTCCATTCACGCTTGGAATGCTTGGATTGTAGTCATCCTTGCCATTACCGGCTTGATGTTAGTTGGAGGCTTTTGGCGAGAGTTACTGGGCATTGGTCGTGTGTGGTTGAAATGGATTCACATTGTTGTTGGTCTGGCCATGCTAGCTCCTGTCGTTTATTACTTGATCTTGGCAGGTAAGCATTGGAAGCAGCTTCGAAATAGGCCATGGCAACGGGTAAACACAATTGTAGTTCTGGTACTACTGGTCGGCTGGCTGATCTCAGGCATTGTGTTATGGCAGTTCAAGCTTGCCGGTCCGAAGATGTCCAATGCTGCACTACTCACTCATGATCTATTAACCTGGGTCGGACTACCCTATATTATCTACCATTCCATCACCCGCACTAAATGGTTGAAGGATCCTGCACGTAGGGCGGTACGTACCAAAACGAGTTCACCAGTTCAGGATGGGATCAATTCAGGCTCATCTGTCCCTTCAGATCAAGACACTTATGTGGCATCAACATCTTCCTCCGATTCTGGAATAACGTCTAGAGACGAACTATTAAATGATACCGATAAACCTCAACCTGTATATACTCGGCGGGCTTTCATTCGCTCTGCTGTTGGACTTGGACTCACTGTTACGCTTGGACCTACATTTGTGTCCTGGATTGGGCGTAATATAAATATGAAAAACAGTATCGATTCTATGTTGGAGAATGACCCCAATCGCATGGTACCTTTACCTCAGCCCCTGTCGGCTTCTTCCCCTCCAATCGGAGGAGGCGCAGAGGGACATTTCAGAGTGTATACGGTAACTCCGATTCCTTCTTTCTCCAATGAGAATTGGTCATTCCGGATTGATGGATTAGTTGAACGAGGGCAGATCTGGAACTGGGAACAGTTTGTGAAGCTCACGCGTACGGTTCAGGTCAGCGACTTCCACTGTGTTACAGGTTGGTCTGTATACAAAAACACCTGGGAAGGAATCACTCTCAAACAGTTACTGGCTCAAGCCGGCGTGAAACCCGAAGCGCATAGTGTCAAGTTTTATTCGGGAGACGGAGTGTATACGGATGCGATCACGTTAGAACAAGCTCAAATGGATGATATTATAATTGCGGTCATGCATGATGGCAAACCTATTCCAGCAGATCTGGGCGGCCCAGTTCGCTTGGTTATTCCTCAAATGTATGCATATAAATCAGTGAAATGGCTCAATCGCATCGAACTGATTGACAGTGAGCATATTGGATACTGGGAAGAGCGCGGATATGATAAGGATGCATGGCTCCCGGGGTCAAAGACACGAACTTCTAGCCTTTAATATTCTGTCACAGAAAGGGAACATAAGTTGTTCTGTTATCTTTGGTTTTAGAAGTACCGTTGCTCATCCACTTTGGACTTTACTTATAATAAAAAAAGACCGATTAGCACATTAGCGTGCCATTCGGTCTTTTTTTATACTCGTGCATTATCATTAGGCTATTGCTATTCCAGCATTTACTTATAACGTCATAAGCTGAAAATCAGCGGCTCTTGTTCAACTCATTTATTTAAAGATTCAACAGACGAACCAATTCATCCTCATCCTCTATTGTAGGAACACCGAGATCATGCGCCTTAGCCAGCTTACTGCCCGCCTTCTCTCCGGCAATGACAAGGTCTGTCTTTTTCGACACACTACCTGTCACTTTTGCACCCAGAGCCTCAAGCCTTTGTGTGGCTTCATCTCGTGTCAATTGATGTAAAGTCCCCGTAAGGACAACCGTTTTGCCACTGAAGAAGGAATCCTCCACAACAACTGCAGGTGCTTCCGGCGCTTGCGCTTTCACACCTAAATCCAGCATTTTCTCAATAGCTGCCAGAGTGAACGGATCAGCGAAGAAAGTGACAATACTCTCAGCTACTATACCGCCTACATCAGGAAGCTCAATAAGCTCCTCTACGGTTGCATTCATGATCGCATGCAGATCACGATAATGATCGGCCAGCATACGTGTCGTTGATTTGCCCGTGTTCG
The DNA here is from genome assembly GCF_036884255.1 of Paenibacillus tundrae. Taxonomy (NCBI): domain Bacteria; kingdom Bacillati; phylum Bacillota; class Bacilli; order Caryophanales; family Paenibacillaceae; genus Paenibacillus; species Paenibacillus tundrae. The sequence continues at coordinate 5,727,076 of NZ_CP145605.1, forward strand.
GGATACCTAGTGAGTACAAGAATGATGCAAGGTCACGATCTTTACTCTGCTCCAGTGCTACCAGCAGGTTACTTGCCTTCTTCTCACCGAAACGCTCAAGCTTCACTAGATCATCGAATTGTAACGTATATAGATCCGCTGGCTCACGTACATTCAGTTCATCATACAGCTGGATAGCTGTCTTCTCACTAAACGTCTCGATATCCATGGCGTCGCGTGAAGCAAAATGGGAAATACGAGCTACAGTCTGTGGCTTGCACGCCGTCTTGTTATTACAGAACAAATGTGCTCCGCGCTGCTCTAATGGAAAACCACATGCTGGGCATTGTTCTGGATACACAATTTCTTCGCCGTCGCTCTCCTCCGTCACCTTACCGAGGATCTCAGGAATAACATCATTAGAACGGCGGATAAAGACTCTTGCGCCCAATGCAAACTTCAGATTTTTCCGTTCAATGTCACCCACATTGTTCAACGTACAGTTCTGTACAGTAACTCCTGCAAGTTCAACAGGCTCCACACGCGCCAGTGGCGTGACTTTCCCGGTGCGTCCAACATTCCAATCTACGGCCTTTAGAACAGTCGTTGTCTCTTCTGCCTCGAACTTATAAGCGACTGCCCAGCGCGGGAATTTATCTGTATACCCCAGCACCTCACGGGTACGCATATCCGTAAGTTTGATAACCGCTCCATCAATCAGATAATCCAACTCTCCACGATTCTCCTGAATGGCAGCCAATTGCTCCATCACATCATCGAACTCCTGGAAATAAGTAATGGATGGATTCACTTTGAACCGATTTTCTCTGAGGAAATCCATCATCTCCTGATGGGTGGTGAACTGAACGTTATCTGAGTATCCAATATTATAAAAGTAAGCATTCAGACGACGCTCTGCTGTTGTCTTAGGATTCAGGTTACGGAGTGCTCCCGCTGCGGCGTTGCGCGCATTTTTGAGCGGCTCTGCTGCAGTCTCATTGTATCGATTCAAGACCGAGAGATTCATGATTCCTTCTCCTTGAACTTCAAGGGTACCTTCGGTGTAAGGAATTTTAAGCGGCACGGATTTTATCGTTCGAACCTGAGCCAAAATCCCTTCACCAACGGAGCCGTTACCCCGTGTTGAAGCTTGTACCAATTCTCCGTTGGTATAAGTCAAATTCAAGGTTAGACCATCAAATTTCAGCTCGATGACATAGCCTGGCTCTGGCAAAGGTTTATCTGGATTTTTGGTATTATAATCGTTCACTAACTTCAATACACGTGTATGCCAATTTCGAAGCTGTTCGATGTTTTGAGCTTTGTCCAAGCTCCACAGTGGGGATAGATGTCGATGCGGTGTGAAACCTTTGAGCAATTCTCCACCGACCCGTTGTGTCGGAGAGTCCGGCAATACTATACCACTCTCTTGCTCCAGTGAGACCAGTTCGTCATACAAAAGATCATATTCCTTATCGCTGATCTGCGGCTGATCCATCGTATAGTATTGATAGTTATGTTGGTTCAGCTCAGTTACGAGTTGCTCCATCCGGTTCATTGGGTCCATACAGGGCCATCCCTCCGTTAAATTAATCTTAACTCTTACTTTATGTGATTTATGTCAGATATATATGTAGAACGAACATCAGAGCATGGCTCCGCGTTCGTTCTTGAATCCATTTTGTAACTCACTAACCGCTTATAGACTTATTCTACTTTGGTGATTGGTGCAAAACCTGCAAGCAGACGTTTCACCCCAACGGGTGCCGGGAATGCAATCTGCAACTCGGTATCATTACCGCTACCTTTTACCGCAACAATTGTACCTGTTCCCCACTTGCCGTGCTGCACTTTATCTCCTGCTTTGAAACCTGATTCACTATTCGAAGCCGCAGACTTGGAGGCAGATGATGGCGTAGCATATGTTGGACGAGAGGTACTTGTAGTTACACGGGAAGTTGGTGTGGATGCACTAGCGGAAGAACCGCTTCGGCTTTGATGTTCAAACAGCTTAGCCGCACTGCCACCACCAAAGTTACTTCCGCCGCTGGAGCCTAGTCCACGCCCACCATAAGATCCCCCGTTGTTCGTGCCACGACGATAACGGTCACGCGCGATAGAGGTATCTTCTTTTAGCTCATCCGGAATTTCGTCTAAGAAACGAGACGGCGGATTCGCCGTTGTACGCCCAAACAATGTCCGCATCTGAGCACATGACAGGAACAACTGCTCTTCCGCACGTGTAATCCCTACATAAGCAAGGCGGCGTTCTTCCTCCAACTCTTCATTATCCATGAAAGCTCGGCTATGCGGGAAGACACCTTCTTCCATACCCACGATAAAGACCACCGGGAACTCTAGACCTTTGGCACTGTGCATCGTCATCAGGGTCACCGCATCGCTCTGTTCCTCTTCGTCATCGTTCATACTGTCGATGTCCGCAATCAAGGCGAGATCGGTAAGGAATGATACGAGCGTTTTGTCTTCATTATTTTTCTCAAACTCCATCGTTACGGACAGGAACTCGTCAATATTCTCCAGTCTTGCACGTGATTCGAGTGTATTCTCATTTTGCATCTCAATACGGTACTGACTCATCTCCAGGATTTTCTCCGTCAGTTCAGTTACCGACAGATACTCTACCATCTGGTGCAATGCAGCAATCATATCATAGAACTCGACTAGCGCATTGCGTGTCCGACCTGCAAAACCAAGATCATCCACGACCTGAAGCACACGGAAAATAGAAACTCCACGCTCACCGGCAGCAGCCGCAAGCTTCGCAACCGTTGTATCCCCAATGCTACGCTTCGGCACATTAATGATCCGAGTGAGGCTGATATCATCGTCCGGGTTAGATAACAAACGAAGGTATGCCAAGATGTCCTTGATCTCTTTGCGATCATAGAACTTGATGCCGCCGACGATCTGATACGGAATATCTGACTTGATCAGAATTTCCTCTATTACCCGGGACTGGGCATTCGTACGATACAGAATGGCATGGTTCTGATAAGATTTGCCGTTCTTCACATTTTTACTAATCTCGGAGGTAACGAAGTAACCTTCATCATGCTCTGAATCAGCACGGTAAACCTTAATCTTGGAACCACCCTCTTTGTCCGTCCACAGCTTCTTCGGTTTGCGTCCTGTGTTGAGGCCGATCACTTCATTCGCTGCATTCAGAATGTTAGAGGTTGAGCGATAGTTCTGCTCCAACAAAATCGTATTTGCTTCAGGGTAATCTTTCTCGAAGTTTAGGATATTGCTAATATCCGCTCCACGCCAGCGATAGATCGACTGGTCACTATCTCCTACAACACAGATGCGGTGATGACTGTCAGCAAGCATGCGGCAAAGCATGTATTGTGCACGGTTCGTATCCTGATACTCGTCCACGTGAATGTACTGGAATTTCTTCTGATAAAAGTCGAGAACTTCCGGCACTTCCTTAAAGAGTTGAATGGTCGCCATAATGAGATCGTCAAAGTCGAGCGAGTTGTTGGCTCTTAACCGCTTTTGGTACATCGTATATACCTTCGCCACAATCCCCTCGAAATAGTCGCCTGCCTGCTTCTCATATTGCTCAGGACTGATCAGTTCATTCTTCGCTGTGCTCATCATCGCCTGAACCGCTTTGGGTTCGAACTTCTTCGTATCGATATTCTGATCCTTCATGCAGCTACGAATAACAGATAATTGATCGGATGAGTCCAAAATACTGAAGTTAGGCGTAAAACCGATTCGTTCAATGTCACGGCGCAAAATGCGCACACACATGGAGTGGAATGTGGATACCCAGATATCGCGGCCTTGAGAGCCACCTACGAGTTGGGATACACGATCCTGCATCTCCCGGGCTGCTTTGTTCGTAAAGGTAATTGCCAAAATGCCCCAAGGGGGTGCTTTTCGTGTTGCGATAAGGTAAGCAATCCGGTGCGTAAGCACTCGGGTCTTACCACTTCCCGCTCCTGCCATAATCAGCAACGGGCCATCCGTCGCCTCGACGGCTTGTCGCTGTGGGGTGTTCAGCCGTGCAACGGCATCATGTATATTAATAGGTTGCATGCATGCATGCTCCTTCCATTAGTTGATCATATACGGAACTAGAGGTTACACTTGTCACTCCAAGTGCAGTAGCATCTTTCGATCGTCGTTATCCCCAGATTTTTTGATTCCCTTCTTGAAAGGGAAAATCCGGAGATAAATACGAACACTTCGTTTCTCCAGATCGCTTCTGCACTCTCCGTTCGGGTGTAAACATCGTATCCTTATATATTGGTGTTAGGTAAAAACAACCAGAAAACTATAGCAACTTTCCAGTTTTAAAAAGGGAAACTTCGTTTTCTCAGATCGTTCCTCAATCTACATTTCTGTCTGAAACATAAATCGTGAATACAATTGCTGAAAGAGGTTTGAAACCCCTAATTAGAATATTACTAAGTTATAAAGGGCAAAGTTCTATTTTAACAGATTCAAAGGGGGATGTGGGGGATTGGTAAACTAAACCGCTTAAACCGATTGTTTCACAGCCTGTACAGTTTCCAGCGCCTTCTGTAGATCACTATAAATGATGTTTCCTACCACGACCGTATCGGCAACTTGAGCTGCTTGTTCCGCTCTCTCGCAACTATCAATTCCGCCGCCATAGATAAGATGCGCCTGATCCAGTTGCCTGTGTATGTCACCGACAAGTTCCATGTTGCCAAACGTACCGCTGTACTCCATGTAAATGATAGGCAGGTGAAGCAATCGCTCTGCAGCCTGGGCATAGGCAACGGCAGCCTCTGTCGTTAACTCAGTATCCGCTCCGGTCATTCGTGCCACCGTGGAGTTCGCATGAAGCACAATGTATCCCTCAGCAATGAGCAGATCCCAAGGAATAAGATATCCATAACGCTCTATCGCCTGCTGGTGCTGTCCAATCATCCATTTACTATCCGTCGCATTAAGTACAATGGGAATGAGATATCCGTCAAATCCAGGGACGACTGCCTCCAGATCGGATACTTCAAGCACACACGGCAGCTCATAACGACGAATACGAGACATGAGGTCTACGGTGTTGTCATACGTAATCCCTGAAGACCCTCCCACGATGATTGCATCCGTTCCAGACATACATACCTTGTCCAATGCGTCATCTGATATTTCTCGATCCTGATCGAGCTTAAAAACATGTCTCCACTGCTTAATCATGTCTATCAACGAACATTCCTCCAGAGGTTCTTCTCTATCCTATTGAAGCTTATAAACTCAGTCTAAGTCAGCAGGGAGTGAGTGTCAATGTTCGCATAAAAAGGGGAACAAAAAATTACAGACTCTCCCCGCATATTCAGGAGCAACCTGTAATTTTTAATAAGAAAATCGATCAACCATCAATTAGGGTCTCCAGGCAAACCTCGTGTTCATCTGCTCCATTTCTTGTTCGGTCAAGATATCGGAGTAGACGCCGTACACGCCCCATTTCTCATAGCTCGCGACTTGATCTGTATCATTGATGGTGTGTACATAGGTAACCGCTCCAGCCTTGTTCAGCTTGGCGACAAAGTTTTGATTCACCTTATATTCAGGCATCGTTACTGCATCAATATCATTCTTTTGCACAAAATCAACAACCTGAGCCTCTGTATCCTGGGTAGCATATAACGTATAAATAATGGAAGGAAATGCATAAACCTCTTTGACCGTTTGCAACATCGGTTCGTTATAGATCTGGACTACGATGCGCTCAAGCACTTCCGAATCATATTTCTTACCCGCGTCAACTAAGGATTGTAGAACCTGCTTAATATCTTCGTCCTTCTGCTCCTTGGTGTCTGTCACAATGTACATGTCTGGATAATGAGCGAGTACGTCCACGATACCTTTTGCATCCATCGGTTGATACATGCCCAGAATTGGCGTATTCATAAATTCATCATATGTTAATCGCTCTGCCTGCTTCTCTTCCGGAAGCTCTTCATCCTGTCCAAGCATTTTGCTCATACTCGCTGTCCATTCATGTCTAGCTACTGTTTTGCGATCAGATGTCAGCATAAAATCAATCTCAAACACACGTGTGCCTTTCTCGTAATTGGCGATCATCGCCTCGTAAGCATTGGTGTACGGTTGATCCCGGATACTTCCCATGGCATGAGCAATTAAACGATATGCGGTAAAGCCTTCCCGTTGCTCCTCGCTCTGACGATCATAGGCAAAAAAGAGCATACCTACGGTAACAAGAAGTAATGTAAGAACTGCAGCGATGCGTTTCATAGGGCATTCACTTCCTTAAGTGAGTGATAGTATAGAAGATTGAGCGGATTGGTCATCTATCTTGTTGATTAGGATTGCGCGCATTACGCGGATACACAATTGCTTTTTGGTAACTAACTACCCTGATATGAGAGGTATCAAACAAAAAAGCCGCCCATTGGCGACTGTTAAATGAAGGAATGCAGTTAAGGTATGAATTTTGCTATAGGTTTTCTAACTCTTGTAAAAAAGCAACTAAGGCCTCTCTCCAAGGTCTGAGTAATGGCAAACGGTTCGTCCGGAGCGCCAGATGATCCATCACAGAATAGGAAGGACGCGGGGCTGGTCGGGGGAACTTCTCCGTGGAACACGGTATAAGTGTAGCCTTCAGATGAAAACCGTCCTGTTTCTCTGCTTCTTCCGCAATCGCCTTGGCAAATTCATACCATGTACACGTTCCTGTATTCGAAACATGATAAATGCCATACTTTTCACTTAGAGCGAGAACACTCACAAGATTAGCAAGATCGACCGTGTACGTGGGTGATCCAATCTGATCTTGAACCACTTGTAGCTCAGGGCGATTCTGTAAGAGCTCTAACATCGTTTTCACAAAATTATGGCCATGTACACCGAACACCCATGATGTTCGCACAATAAACCATTGTGAGCATAAACTCTGCACCAACAACTCCCCGGCTAGCTTCGATCGGCCGTACACACTTTGCGGATTAGTTGCATCGTACTCCCGGTAAGGATCACGGGCAGTTCCATCAAAAACATAATCTGTACTAATATAGAGTAGTTTGGCTCTTACTTTCTCCGCCGCTACGGCAATATTACGAGTTCCCGTTGCATTTACTGCATAAGCCGTCTCTTCATCTGTCTCAGCTTGATCCACCGCGGTATAGGCAGCGCAATGAATAATAATGTGAGGCTTGAACGAAATAATAGTCTGGGTACATTGCTGTTGATCCGTGATGTCCATCTGATCCCTATCACATGCCAGCACATGATGACCCTCTCGCTGGAACGTCTGTACAACATCTTGACCTAACTGACCCGCTGCTCCCGTCACCATCACTCTATATTTCATTCGGTTGGCTCACTCATTTGCTTGCCTTCCTGAGGCTTCACACCATTCTGATAGGCACCCGATTGGATACGTGTCCACCATGTTTTATTATCCAAATACCATTGGATTGTCTCTTTGATCCCAGTTTCGAAATGATGCTTAGGCCGCCAGCCAAGCTCTGTAGCCAATTTGGTCGGATCTATTCCATAGCGCCGGTCATGCCCTAGCCGATCTTGTACATATTGGATCAAACTCGTCGGTTTGCCCAGCTGCTCAAGAATCGTTTCTACAATATAGAGGTTGGTACGCTCGTTATTACCACCAATATTGTATACTTCTCCCACCCGTCCGCTGTGGATGACCAGATCAATTGCACTGCAATGATCCTCAACATAAAGCCAGTCGCGTATATTCAAACCGTCACCATAAATCGGAACCGTCTCATCATTCAAAGCACGGGATATGATAAGCGGAATAAGTTTCTCCGGGAATTGAAATGGACCGTAATTGTTGGAGCAGCGCGTAATATTCACAGGCAGACCGAAGGTCTCATGGTATGCTCTAACCAAAAGATCTGCACCAGCCTTACTTGCAGAGTAAGGACTATTCGGCATGAGCGGTGTCTCTTCGGTAAACAATCCAGTCGCACCAAGAGAACCGTACACCTCGTCCGTAGACACTTGCACAAATTTGGTGATCTGATATTTCTTCGCTGCATCAAGCAGAACCTGAGTACCTAGTACATTCGTTCGAACAAAAATATCAGGAGTTACAATACTACGATCCACATGGGACTCAGCAGCGAAGTTAACGACAACGTCGATGCCCTGCGATATGATCTGCTCCATCTGTTGTACATTCGTGATATCTGCGTGGATAAAATGATATTGCGGATTGGATTCAATGGATTGTAAATTCTCCAAGTTGCCTGCATACGTTAAAGAATCCACATTGATGATTTCATAATCTGGATGTGTGCGAAGCATATACATCACAAAATTACTGCCTATAAATCCAGCTCCCCCAGTAACGAGCAGTTTCATGGTGTCTCTCTCCTTTAGTCAAAGTTTACTTCGGCATCCTGCAAGCAGGGATGTTTTTGATCTTTATCTGATAACACAGGATTCGTTATTGGCCAGTCGATGGCAAGCGCTGGATCATTCCACAAAATACCACGGTCATGTGTGGGTGAATAGTATTCATCCACCTTATAGGAAACCAATACGTTAGGAACAAGGGTACAAAATCCGTGTGCAAACCCTTGGGGAACAAGGAGCTGCCGCTGATTGTACTCACTGAGTATAAAACCTTTCCATTGACCAAAGGTCTTGGAGGATGGACGAATATCCACAATTACGTCATAGATTGCGCCAGATAATACTCTCACGAGCTTGGTTTGAGCCTTAGGTTGAAGCTGATAGTGCAATCCCCGAATAACACCTGCTTCTGCGGATAAGGATTGATTGTCCTGCACAAATACATGATTGATCCCTTGTTCATGTAGCTGCTGCTCATTATAACTCTCCATAAAATAACCTCGATGATCGCCATACACTTTAGGCTCCAAAATAGCCGCCCCGTCCATAAACAGTGGAATTACTTTCATCGTATCCCTCCGTTATCATGTTACTGGGTTTATTCATATTGACTATATATATGTAGAAGATCAGGTGTGTGATTGTTCATCGGCCCGCAAGATAGAATATTCTTGTTTCAATAAGAGATCATTATACATACACGAGAACAAACAAAGCCAAGCCAGAATGGTCATTGGCTTGGCTCAGAGATCAGAGATCAGAGATCAGAGATCAGAGATCAGAGATCAGAGATCAGTTAAATGATAGATGTAATATGGGGAAACACAATATCAATTCTTTATGCTTTATGCTGATTCACGATCTTCTCCATGTATTTCATTAAATCCTCACGCAGGTCAGGACGTTGCATCGCATAATGAAGGGTTGTCTCGATGAAGCCCAGCTTCTCTCCTACATCGTGACGCAGACCGTCAAAATGATAGGCGAGAATTTGACGTTGGTGGTTCAGTAGAGACAGGGCATCGGTAAGCTGAATTTCTCCCCCCACCCCTACAGACTGACGACCCAGAATTTCGAAAATATCTGGCGTTAAAATATAACGCCCCATAATAGCCAGGTTCGAAGGAGCATCTTCCTGCTTCGGCTTCTCGATTAAACGATGTGCACGGAATACTCGATCTTCGGAGTGAGGAATGGCTTCCCCATCAACAATCCCGTACCGAGATACTTCATCCCAACCTACGGGCTGCACACCAACGATTGGCGACTGCAATTCGTCATATACTTCAATCATCTGTTGCAGACAAGGATGCTCGGACTCAACGATATCATCACCCAGCAGGACAGCGAAGGGTTCGTTGCCGATAAACTTGCGAGCACACCAGATCGCATGCCCTAGACCTTTGGCTTCCTTTTGACGAATATAATGAATATCAGCCATCTCGGAAGGTTTGCGTACCTGTTCGAGCAGATCCCACTTTTGTTTGCTTGCCAGGTTCTGCTCTAGTTCAAAGGAAGAATCAAAATGATCCTCTATCGCGCGCTTCCCTTTACCCGTGACGATAATGATATCTTCAATGCCAGAAGCCACGGCTTCTTCAATAATGTATTGGATTGTCGGCTTGTCCACGATGGGCAGCATTTCTTTGGGCATTGCTTTTGTGGCTGGGAGAAACCGAGTACCCAGTCCAGCTGCAGGAATAATGGCTTTGCGTATACGCATGCTGAATCCACCCCTCTGATCGAGAAATTATGAACATTATAATATAAACGGATGAAAATAATGGACATGATCTACGTAATTGGAATTCATTATACCATCAAAAGTTCCCGAATATCTTGTTCCGATAATGTGGTCGATCCACCATCTCCCGGCTCGATCACTTCTGCAATAAGGTCTTTCTTACGCTGCTGTAACTCTAAAATTTTCTCCTCGATGGTGCCCTCCGTAATCAGACGAATAACTTGTACCACTTGCTTCTGTCCCATCCGGTGAGCACGACCGATTGCCTGCTCTTCCACCGCAGGGTTCCACCATAGATCGTACAAAATAACGGTATCTGCTCCGGTTAAGTTCAACCCCGTGCCGCCTGCTTTTAAGGAGATAAGGAATAGTTCACCTTCGCCTTCATTGAATCTCCGGCACATCTCAACACGACTGGCAGCAGGCGTCTGTCCATCGAGATAGAATAAATCCCGTCCCTGCGCCGCCAATGTCTGCCGGATCAGGCTCAGCATACTCGCAAACTGTGAGAATATAAGGATGCGTTTGCCAGCAGCAAGACAGTCTTCCACGGTCTCTAGCAACTGTTCCATTTTGCCCGAGTCTCCCAGATAACCTTCTACAAAGAGCGCCGGATGGCAGCATAACTGTCTTAATCGAGTAATACCCGCCAATATCTTGATACGGTTCTTGTTGAACCCGCCATCTTCCATATCTTTTGACGTTTCATCCTGAAGCTGAGCAAGATAAGCCGCATAGAGTTTCTTCTGTTCAGCCGTCAGCTCGGAACGCTGTACCGTCTCAATTCTGTCTGGTAGCTCCTCAAGTACGTCTTTCTTCAAGCGACGCAGAATGAAGGGGCGTACCATCCTTGCAATCCGCTCTGGAGGTAGATCACGGAATCTCCGATAGTTCGGAAACAAACCAGGGAAGACCGCTTCAAAGATCGACCACAACTCATCCAGTGAATTCTCCACCGGCGTGCCTGTGAGCGCAAAGCGACGCGGAGCTTGAATTTGCTTGACTGCTTGAGCTGTTTGAGACGAAGAATTCTTAATCGCCTGCGCTTCATCCAGAATAAGCGTATGGAAACTCCTGCCCAAGTACATGTCTAAATCCCGTCGCAGTAATGGGTAGGACGTCACAATAACGTCTGCTTGATTCATATCCGCAAGCATCGAAGCTCGCTCTTCTCGGTGTCCTGCTGCAATTAACACACGCAACTGTGGCGCAAATCGTGCAAATTCATTCGCCCAGTTATAGGTTAACGAAGCTGGAGCAACAACAAGCACTGGAGGATGCGTAGCCCGCGTTCGGATGGTTAGTCCGTCTTGCTGTGTGGTCGTCCATATGCCATCCGTAGTTGCTCCTATATCATCTATAGGGAGGCTCGTTACCCGGTCATCGCTGTACTCAGGCTTCTCCTGAAGTGATGCCGTGATGTAGGCAATACTTTGTAGCGTTTTGCCAAGTCCCATATCATCTGCCAAGATGCCCCCGAACCGATAAAATGCAAGTGTACGGAGCCATTGATACCCGCTAACCTGATAATCACGCAGCACAGGTGCTAGGTCGGAAGGTAACTCAAAATCCATTCCATCCGGATCACGGAGATGATCCAGGAAACGTCGTAAGGAGCTGCCCCATTTTACATGGTTGGACACTTCGTCACGCCCCGGTAGCTGGAGTGCCCGAACCGCAGGTAATGTTAGTTGACTGCTCTTCATGTCAGCTGCCTCTAAACCAAGCGAGTCTGCGAGACGCGCAAAGCTCTCTGCCCCTTCATTTTCAAGCGAGACAAACACCCCGCTGCGTAAACGGAAATATGGTTTCTTTTCCACAATACTACGCATCATCTCTCGCAGCTCCAGCTCATCAATGCCTTCCATTTCAAACGAAATTTCTAGCCAATCCAGGCCTTTACCTAGATCTGCTCTAACTTTGGGAGGTGTAGGATAGGATTGCATCATCGCTTTCACAGCATGTGGCATATAAATATCTACTAGACCTTCGAGTTCAGGGAGCAAATGATACATGACATCATAGATCGCATCTTCCCGTTCACTCGTCCACACACTTCCATCCCGCTCTAGAAAAGAGTGATCCAAACGATCAATCAGATTCCGTTCCGCATGGCGATCACGCACCAGAATGATCTTCTTCTCATCCTCATCTATGAGATATTCAGCTAGTGGATTGATAACCATGACACTATAATCAAATTCCAGACGTGCTGTAATCCGCTCTCGATAGAAGTCGATATATAGCTTCGACGCAAGCTCCGGCTCCGCAATCTGCTCACGCACCTGTGAATCAATAGATAGATGCCCAAGCAGGCGAAGCTCAGGTACAACATGCTGTACGAACTCATCCACCTGCTGCGCTGAGATGTCGATACTTTCTTTAATGCCATACGAGGTGAGCGCCTTACTTAGATCCTCTAAGCTCCGCATCTGCATTGCATCTAATATATGCAACTGTCCTTCGACGACAGCAGCATCATACGCAGGAAGTAGAATTAGTTCACGTAGTCCAGAAACTTCAAGCTGATACCCTTCATTCGAACCTTGCGCGATACGATAGTACAGAGGTAATACACCTTCACCTAACGTCAGCGGCCCATTAATAAAACCCGTGCCTTCCATTCGGCTATCCGCCTGAAGCAACAATTCGAGCAGCGGCTTCCAAACTAATGGAGCAATGAGAATATCCCTTCCATCCGAAGCACCCAGGTATCCAGAGATGGATTGTCGATAAGCTTCCTCACTCTGTCTCATCCGAATTAACATCGATAGAATAGCCTGATCCTGAGCATTAAAGTAATGCATGGATGGGTCGTAGAGAAATAGCTTCGTAAACGACATCGGTTCGCCCTTCTCCATACAGTTCAGGAATTGCTTTACCTTCTGAACAACATACAGGCGCTTGCCACCAACTTTCAGTTCAAGAGCTAGTTTGGCTCCACCTTGATGAACTTGTACCAGTTTACAAATAAACTGCACATGTAACTCTTCCCGCAGTGAAGACCGTGTGACAGGTGCTTTGTGATGCGGTCTATGATCATCTACGTAATGCCGTTCCTTTGCAAACATAGACAAAATCTGATCTGCTGTCCGATAGGACGGTTTATCTGCCGACTTGCCCCATCCTGGAGCTGAGCTTGACCGGCTTGCCTGAGCGAAATGAACCGGAGCAGGACGTTCCCACTCACGTTCTTCTACGAATGTACCCACTTTGGAAGGGAGACTGCTTCTAGTCTCACGCTCTTGCTGCTCCCCCCATTCATGAATTGCCAGCAGTACAGCTGCAACATGTTTGCATTGATCATAATAGCTCGTGTCGTTGGGACAGTTGCAATCAGCTACAATCTCCCCCATCTCATCGAGGTCAACGGTGACTTTGTAGCGCTGCGTGCCGCGGACCAACGCTTCATAATGCTTTTTATCCTCGCTGGCAGTGAGGCCCGTGACCCTTCCCGATTCATTGTACGCTTCCCCTTGTTTGAATGCCGTGACTCCGCACAGCAACTTAATATCCATGATTGTGAATGGCGCCACGGATCTTTCGCCTCCTTATTCATGCCAGAATAATGGACATCAACTATCCCGTCACGATTATTCCGATTTTATAGAAAAAAACCCCAAGAGCTCCGTAAGGCAGAGATTGGGGTTTGTGAGCTTATTTCACCAATTGACCACGCGTTACGCCGAGTTGGTTCGTTGCTTTTAGCGTTTTCCAAACTTGCGTACCGCTGATCTCACCGCGCAGTGCACGGTTGTACAGATCAATAACTTCACGTACTTGTTCAGGTGTTTCTTCTAGGAATTCTACACGGTAACGGGATACGCCCAGATCCATGAAGTTGGCTAGATATTCAGCACCAGATTGCTCTACTGCGTTATAAACGGTATTACGGCAACCTTCATCCACGCGTACGGGGTGAGACATACCGATCCGATCCTGCAGAGATGCGCGGGAATCTTCACATGGACGTCCACAGTTCGTATAGTCCGTGCCTTCACTCATAAACGTACAATACACGCAGTGTTCTGTATGGAACATCGGCAGATGCTGATGAATAACCACTTCCATCTTGTCCGTCCGCGAGCGCCCCAGCAGGTCAACCATTTGCTGAATGTTCAGGTCATATGAAGGAGTGACCGCATCACAACCTGCTTCCAAGAACAATTCAACAGCCTTGTGATTCGCAATGTTCAATGAGAAATCACCGATCAATTCCGGGTGCTTCGCATCCGGGTTCTCCATCCGATGACGGAGATAGAAATAAAGGGCACCCGTGTTACGTACCAGTACCGCATCTGGCTGGAGACGTAGGATGTTGTTGTGGTATCCGTTCTCGCCAGGCATATGAATACGCGGAGTTACCAGTGCAATTTTGCGCCCAGCCGTCCGAACAGCCTCTACAGCAGCCGGGAACTGTTTAATGAACTCGAAATCAGCGTAGATCATCTCAATGCCCGCTTCCAGCGCTGCCTCTACTTGCGGCAGACTACGGCAGAGCGCAGTCAGTTCTGCTTGACCGCGAGCAACTGGCGAAGCTGGTTTAACCGTATCGCCGTATACGTCCACCGCACGTTTCACGTAGACAGGCGGTTTAGGACGCTCACCTGCGAGCTGTTCAACCGCCTGACGGCGAATATTGTTCAACTCGCGCATAGGGATGATGATGTCACCATGCAGATTGACATCCAACTGCTCCAGTTGGAACACCGTACCACCCAAACGTCCAAACTGCTCTTCGAGCAACTCGTATGTCATTGGACGTTTCTGAGCGATATCCAGTTCCATCTCGGAATCTACACGGACTGTTGTGCCCTTCTGCACATCTGTCCACCACGTACTGAGCGGCTGTCCCGGGCTGCCGATCACTTTGACGTTTACCGGGAACACACGGTATGGCTTATCCGTCTCAAATGACTGACGCAGACGTTTATCCAGCGCGGGGTCATTCGTTTTCCATACTTTGTCGCCAACCTTCACACGGCGCAGATCCACATCACTACGGCCTGGCACGATGTCCACAACCCAGCCCTCTCCAGCTTCTCCTTCGAGTTTCACGCCTTTACGACGTACATCGTATACACGTCCGCCTTCTTCCTTCTGCGTTGGATCTCCGGCATCAAATACAATTCCGTCTCCACGCTTCACCGGTGCATCGAGCTTCAGAACGACGCCATCACGCAGCACCTGATCCACACGTCCAAGATAGACGCCACGGCTTTTCGGGAATGTACCGTCTACGAGTTGCTTGTTGTTCGTACCATCAAGGAAGCCGTGTGTGAATCCACGAGAGAAACTCTGTTGCAGTTCACGAACTTCTTCCTTACTAGGCGGTGTGTTATCTCCGTCAAAGTACCGGTCAATCGCTTTGCGATATTTACTTACCACATTCGCCACATATTCAGGCGTTTTGAGACGTCCTTCAATTTTGAAAGAAGTTACACCTGCTTCAATCAATTCAGGCATCAAGTCAATCGCAGCCAGATCCTTAGGAGACAGCAGATATGCCACATCGCCCATCGGTTTGTGCTCACCATCGACCATCAGATCGTAAGGCAAACGGCAGGCCTGTGCACATTCCCCGCGGTTCGCAGAACGTCCACCCCACATTTCAGAAGTAAGACATTGACCCGAATAGGATACACAGAGCGCACCATGGACAAACACTTCCATCGGCAATTTTGCCTGCTCTCCGATCTTCTGGATCTGCTTCAAGTTGTTCTCACGTCCGAGTACGACACGTTCCATATCAAACGGCTTCGTAAATTCCACCGCTTCCGGGGATGTGATCGTCATTTGCGTTGAACCGTGAATTGGGAAGTCCGGCGAGATTTCGCGGATCAACTTGACCAAACCAAGATCCTGTACAATTACCGCATCTACGCCAGCATCCACACAAGCATCGATGAGTTCTTTGGCATCTGCCAATTCATTTTCGAAAATCAATATATTAAAGGTCAAAAAACCTTTTACGCCGTAACTGTGCAAAAACGCCATAATCTCTGGCAACTCGTCCATACGGAAATTGTTTGCGCGAGCGCGTGCATTAAATTTTTCGACTCCGAAGAAAATAGCATCTGCGCCGTTGGCTACCGCCGAACGCATACAATCCCAGTCACCTGCGGGTGCCAGAAGCTCGACATCTTCTCTTCGTATTGTTGCTGTTTTCATGTATATCCTCCCCATAACCGGCTGTATGCCGGGTTTCATGCCTGAACAACCAACCTATCAACTAAAAAATCATTTAATCATTCTATCTATACATGCTATCTATACATATGTCTGTATTCCCCGATATCCAGGCCTACAGTCATTCTTTCATGTCAGATCAGCAGTCATAACTCCTGAACTAGTATAGTGTACCACTTCTGCACCGACTCTTCTACGCTTTCCTGAAAAAACCGTTTACCATTTTCATACGGAAAATAAAAAACCGAAAGGTCTTCTGACCTTCCGGCATGCATGTCTATTATTGTTTCATAACATCCCTATTTTATAAATGTAAATGAGTTCATTACTTTTTCCAAAATGGCTACCTGAACTTCCGTTCGATTCGCATCGTTTAGCCCACTCGTGATCGTATATGTGATTCCATTCTTCTCGAATACAATCTGACGACCGGTATATGGTACATTCTTCTCCACATCTTGGTACGTAAAGGAGAATGCAGGCACACCTGCAAATGTGATCTTCTCGCTATTCATCAGCTTGAAGTTCTTGCGGGTTTGGCTTGCTCGCGTATATCCTTCTTTCAGCTGACTGACTGTCATCTCAAGGGTCTTCTCTTCGTCTGCCGCAATAGAGAACTCTCCGCCTGTGAAGGTGTATGCCACTGGAGATTGTTCAAACTGATCATTATACGGCGTCCAATAGCGCGGAATATCAACACTGTACTGATAACGTTTGGATGTCCGTGTACGTTGCTTCGTTTTGTCTATCAAATAATAATCCTCTTCCAATTGACCGAAGTTATCAGCAACAATATCAAAATCAATATAGATACTCTCAACAATGCGTTCAAACCATGCTCGATCTTGCTTCTGATCTTCCGGGAACGAATATTCAACATAATAACGATAATCGCCCTTCTGCAACAGTACATTGTACTCTGTCTGCCATCCATCGCCAAAGTTATAACGGAACTCCTGAACCTTTGCCGTCTCACCAGACATATCCATCGAATAGGATCGGATAGGCTCATAGTTATCTAGCGTGAATGCCTCACGCATCCACTTGTCCAGTTGTTCGCTCCATTGTTGAACGGTAGCTCCTTTAGGCGTAGATGAAACAGTCATTTCTAAGTAAGCTCCATCCTTCGCTTGGTAGGACAGCTCGTTATTGTCCATCGACCACCCTGCCGGCACATTCAGCTCAATGCCATAATCACCATTGTGGACGTAACGCATCCCTTCAATGACTGTAGATAGATCTTTGATGGAATCGTCTGACTGATCATAGGTAGGTTGGAATGAGTTCAGTAATGCTGCGTGTTGATCAAGATCCTTGTAATAGACTGCATCATAATCTGCAAAATAGATCGTATAGACACGATCTTCATGGAAGTATTGACGAATCTCCCAGAACATCCCGTCCTTATCTTTCACAACAATCCGGGCATATGGCGTGTTAGTTTGGTTGACTGCTTGGCGATCCAGCACGACGTCTTCCGCTTGTTTGGCTTCCTGTAGAAGCTGTTGTAACAGATCATCAGCATCAAGTGCAGCATTCTGATCGGTGACATACACCTGTAGATAATAACTTTCATCCACAGGGCCAAATGACATCATGCGTTCCTGCTCTTCCGATTGCAACGTGATCATATCTTCTGGGTAGTTGATCGACCAGCCATAATAACTATTGCCGATTCTCGTTTTATCTGCATCCACATCAATGTCATCCTCGTCCCCATCCGCCGGCGGTTCCGTTTGCGCTAAACGAATGACGATTTCTCCGGAAGATGTTGGAGCAAGTGTTGCGCCGATACCTGCTGCCACTACGCGAAGCGGAACCATAAGCACACCATTCACCATTTTAGGCGATGCACCCATGTCTTTCTTAACGCCATCCACCCAGGCAATCGGACTATCAATTGTGATCGTTACCGTATGTGCACCTTCCTTAATTTTGACAACATCGTTACTCTCCAAACGAATTTCACTGCCAAAAGCCTTCTTAAAAACGCCGACAGGCACCATGGTCACGCCATTGCTCTTATAAGGCTTCGCAATGGTTTGTTTGCTTCCATTGATATAAGCTTGAGTGCTTCCTGCTTGAATTCGCATTTCGTTTGTAATGCTATCTTCGGATGCCCATACTGGCATAGCTAAGGCAAAAGTTAGCACCCCAGCCAACATGCCTGTGCTCAGCACACGTAAAAATGACTTCTTCATTCCGTCCATTCGTCCTCTCTCCATACGGGCTGCTCCCGTCCTTATTGATCTTCATCCTCTGTTAGAAACGCTTCGATCTCAGCCTCGAAATCTGCTCGATCTCCAAGTACCAACGTGCGTATAACGATGTCACCATCCGATTGCATCATCAGTTTCACTTTTTGTCCTGGCAAATACGCTTTGAGCAGTTCATTGATATCAGCCCTCGAAGATACACGTGTGCCTGCGATGCTATACAAAAGGTCACCCTCTTGAATTTTGGCTTTCTTCGCTACTTCAGAGAACACGCCATTTACCGTTAAAGGTTCATCCGTAGGCATTCCTACGACACTTGACCAGCTTTCTTCCAGCAGTAAACCAAGACTTGCCCGTTTCACCTTACCGTATTTGAAATACTGATCGATCACATATTGCACCGTCTCCACCGGGATCGAGAATCCCGTATTATCTATGCCGATTTCTGTATATTTCATAGAGTTAATACCGATAACTTCGCCCTTCATATTGAACAATGGACCCCCGCTGTTTCCTGGATTAATGGCTGCATCGGTCTGGATTAAACGATAGTTCGCTTCTTCCACTTCGCGGTTAAGTCCACTAATTACACCAACCGTTGCTGTGTTCCGCAAGGCAAATGTAACTGGTGTCCCGATCGCAATTACCGTCTCTCCGACAGACGTCTTTGGCGCTTTGGCGAATGTTGCCGGTTTGAGCGATTTGGCATTAATTTTAATGAGTGCAATATCACTGATTGGATCACTATACGTTTTGGTAATGTTGTATGTATTCCCATCCGACGTTACAACGAGTGGAGTATCTAAATCATCAACCACATGTGCATTCGTTACAATCCATCCATTCGAGCGGATAATCACGCCTGTCCCATGCGCAAGATCATATTCATCCGAGGATACGTCGCCATGTTCGTCACTTGCTTTTCCAATAATGCTCACAACGGATGGAGACACCCTTTCAATGATTTTGGGGATCATCTCATTTCCTTTATAAAGGTAGGTGCCTGTCATAGCATCATATTGCCCGCTTCCCCCTAGAGCCTTAACCAAGTCCGCAGAACTGACATACACTTGTCCATCCACCACTTTGGCTTTCATGCCAGCCGCTGCCGTAGACTCCGCTGCTCCTGCCGTTGTTGCCAAGCTGATGGAAAGCACCATCGCCATCATCATTGCTATACTTTTTCTCCCTAACCCGTTCATGCTCTCGCTCATCCCTTTCGGTCTATCCTCTGTTATTCGGTTATGTAGCTGGAAACTCGTTCAATCCTTAATCCTCTACTTATCTACTCTTCTAATCTCTTCTCTCAACCATCTTCTGTCAGTATCCTCCAATCTATCACACAAATTATGGTTATACAATTGTTCTGCGTTCTATTTAACATAGAAAGTTCATCCCACTACGCTGATCCCGATCCAATAAAAAAAACACCTTCCGCCATTAACTCTGGAAAGTGCTTCGTCTGTATTCTCATTGCTATACACCAACTACGTTAATCCGTAACCTGACTAATTGAACCATCCCGTAATCATAGCATAGTCCGTCATCAAGAAAACAAGCAAACTAACCACTGCAAATCCGATCGCAAACAAATTCTTCTTAGGTGCCCGAATCAATCTGACAACGCCTATAAAGATAATAATCGTAAACAACAGGACAAAGATATCAAATGCATTAAAATTCGATGTACTCGCTGTGGCAGCTTCTGCAAGCAACATAGATAGACAGACCTCCTCACCATAATTAAACGCACATTTTGGCAACGTCCTTATAAACAACATTCAATCACGTACCAGAAACGCTTCAAAACACTTGTGAATCCATACATAAAAGCTAACTCCTGCCCAAATATCTAACTCTATGTTAGCCGTAGCCTGCTTGTAATGCAAGCCCTATCATCCATAAAAATGAAAAAAATCCAATTCATCCGGGTATGTCTATAATGCTTGTCACATCACATATGTAAACACTTTCATTTGATAAAAGTCGAAATTATAATTCTATTCTACATCCTCGTGCAGATGTTTAGGCAGGGCATGTCTCATAGATCCTTTCAATCCACATACAAAAAAACCTCCCCATCGAACAAGTGAAGCATCGCTGTGTAAGCAATACCTCACCACGTTCACCTGAGAAGGTTCTAGCTGATCAACTTTATGGTATCTGGTTATTCCGTTAACTGAAGCATCTTGCTTCGCTCTGTATCCCTCACCAAGACTGGTTTCAGGTACTTACCCGTATAAGATGCCTCTACTTCTATAATATCCTCTGGTGTTCCGGTTGCCACGATCGTTCCGCCGCCACTACCGCCTTCTGGGCCCAGATCAACAATATAGTCGGCTGTTTTGATTACATCCAGATTGTGCTCGATAACCAGCACGGTCTCACCTGAATCAACTAAACGGTGCAATACGTTTAGCAACCGATCGATATCATCGACATGCAGTCCTGTCGTTGGCTCGTCCAGAATATAAATGGTCTTGCCTGTACTGCGACGATACAGCTCAGAGGCAAGCTTCACACGTTGAGCTTCACCACCGGACAAGGTTGTTGCCGGTTGTCCTAAATTGATATAACCCAAACCTACATCAAGCAGTGTCTGCATTTTGCGATGGATTTTCGGAATGTTCTCGAAGAATTGTGTTGCATCCTCAACCGTCATTTCAAGTACATCAGCGATGTTTTTGGATTTGTACTTCACTTCGAGCGTCTCACGGTTATAACGTTTGCCCTTGCAGACTTCACAAGGAACGTATACGTCGGGCAAGAAGTGCATCTCAATCTTGATAATTCCATCACCCCGGCAAGCTTCACAACGCCCGCCTTTGATGTTGAAACTGAAACGACCCTTTTTGTATCCACGCATCTTAGCTTCGTTCGTTTGCGCAAACAAATCCCGAATGTCATCGAACACTCCGGTATACGTAGCCGCATTGGATCGCGGTGTACGACCGATTGGCGACTGGTCAATATCGATGACTTTATCGATATGTTCCAGACCACGGATCTCTTTATGTTGTCCAGGACGTACACGAGCACGATTCAGATCACGCGCCAATGTTTTGTACAAAATTTCATTAATCAATGTCGATTTCCCTGATCCAGATACACCCGTTACAGCGGTGAATACACCAACTGGGATTTTTACATTCAGGTTCTTCAGGTTATTTTCTTTGGCGCCGCGTACTTCCAACCAACGATCACCTACGCTGCGGCGTTCCGCACGTATCGGAATGAACTTCCGTCCACTGAGGTATTGACCCGTTAACGAGTTCTCGTCATTCATGATCTCTTCTGGTGTACCCTGTGACATTACGGTACCTCCGTGGATACCCGCGCCAGGGCCAATATCAATAATATAGTCGGCTGCCATCATCGTATCTTCATCATGCTCAACTACGATTAACGTATTCCCGATGTCTCTCATGTGAGCCAGCGTACTGATCAAACGATCATTATCCCGTTGATGCAGACCGATACTTGGCTCATCTAGAATATAGAGCACACCCATCAGGCTAGAACCAATCTGTGTCGCCAATCTGATCCGCTGCGCTTCACCGCCAGATAACGTTCCAGCAGCACGGCTCAAAGTCAGGTAATCCAGACCGACATTAACGAGGAAGCCCAGACGGCTGTTAATTTCTTTGAGAATCAGATTCGCGATAGCACGTTCCTTCTCACTAAGCTGCAATGTTTCGAAGAATTTTCCCGCTTCTCCAATGGAAAGGCTCGTTACATATGCCATGTTATGGTCATTGATTGTGACTGCAAGACTTTCACGTTTCAAACGATGTCCTTTACATTTACCACAAGGCTTGGCGCTCATATAACCTTCAATAAATTCACGGATGCCCTCAGATGCAGTTTCACGATAACGGCGCTCCAAATTGTTCACGATACCCTCAAAGGTCACCAGTGCTTCTTTGCGTTGTCCAAAATCGTTCTCATAACGGAAACGGATTTTCTCTGTACCTGTACCCAGCAGCAACTTGTTCATCTGATCGGCTGGAAGATCTTCAACAGGTACATCCTGCGGGATGTTGAAGTGTTCACATACTGATTTCAAGAACTGAGGATAGTACGTTGACGTTCCTCCTGTCCAAGCATCAAATGCGCCCTCTTCAATCGTTTTACTCCGGTCAGGTACTAGCAGATCCGGGTCAACGATCATTTTCACACCAAGTCCATCACATTCAGGGCAAGCTCCAAAGGGGCTGTTGAAAGAGAACATTCGCGGCGCGAGCTCTTCAATGCTGAATCCACACACCGGACATGCAAAATTAGAACTGAAACGGAGTTCTTCCTCTCCGATGATATCAACGAGCAATTGTCCACCGGACAGATTCAGTGCCGTTTCAATGGAGTCTGCAAGACGTGACTGGACATCCTCCTTGATGACAACCCGGTCAACGACAACTTCAATCGTGTGTTTCTTATTTTTCTCCAACTGGATATCTTCAGACAGTTCACGCATCTCACCATTTACACGCACACGGACAAATCCTTGTTTGGATATATCGGCAAATACACTCTTATGCTCGCCTTTGCGTCCAGAGATAATCGGTGCCAAAATCTGCAATCGAGTTCTTTCCGGATACTGCATGACACGATCGACCATCTGCTCTACCGTCTGCGATGTAATTTCTACACCGTGATCCGGGCAGTGGGGATGTCCTACACGTGCAAATAATAGACGTAAATAGTCATAAATCTCGGTTACCGTTCCCACGGTTGAACGTGGATTACGGCTAGTCGTTTTCTGGTCAATTGAGATCGCTGGAGAGAGACCTTCAATGGAATCCACATCCGGTTTCTCCATTTGTCCTAGAAACTGCCGTGCATAAGCGGATAATGACTCTACATATCGCCGCTGACCTTCTGCATAGATCGTATCAAAAGCCAGCGAGGACTTGCCTGAGCCGCTCAGACCCGTCAATACAACAAAACGGTCACGCGGAATGGTAATATCAATGTTCTTTAGGTTGTGTGCACGTGCACCTTTGATGACAATATTCTCGCTAGCCAATGTGTATCCACCCTTTCAAAATGAATATCGTGTT
This sequence comes from Paenibacillus tundrae, assembly GCF_036884255.1. Taxonomy (NCBI): domain Bacteria; kingdom Bacillati; phylum Bacillota; class Bacilli; order Caryophanales; family Paenibacillaceae; genus Paenibacillus; species Paenibacillus tundrae. The sequence continues at coordinate 5,750,613 of NZ_CP145605.1, forward strand.
TCACACCCTCCCAAACCCTCCCTTCCTAGGGAGGGCCCCATAGGGCTCAGCCCTCTGGACACCCGAAACAAGCGGTGCATTGGCGGTGGGTCGGGTCTTGCTATGTGAAGGTATATCGTGCGCCCGCGATTCTGCACGAGATTCCAGCCTATTGCCGGAATCTCGTGCAGTCGCTCTACTGCGAGGGAACGCTCGCGGCTTTGCCTCGCTCGCGTTAAGGTCGCCATTGCCTCTGGCTCGGCTCCCTTTACTACCGGGACGCTCATGGCTTTGCCTTGTTCGCGGTAGGTCGCCATTGCCTCTGGCTCGGCTCCCCTACTACCGGGACGCTCGCGGCTTTGCCTCGCTCGCGTTAAGGTCGCCATTGCCTCTGGCTCGGCTCCCTTTACTACCGGGACGCTCAAGGCTCTGCCTTGTTCGCGGTAGGTCGCCATTGCCTCTGGCTCGGCTCCCCTTCTATGATCGGGACGCATGATTTCCATATGCTTTCCTATAAACCTTTTAACCAAATTCAACATTTCTACTAGTATAGCCGTGAAGAGAACATTCCAACATGTCTATTTATCGGCAATCCATACTATTTTCCTTACTGAACAAGAGAACGGCCCATAGGCCGTTCTCTTGTTGCATATCCATCTGTTCGGACATATCTGTAATTGTTGCGTTATTGTTCATTCGCCTACTCTGCGCGCAGTTCCAACAATGCGTCACGAAGCTCAGCAGCACGCTCAAATTGCAAGTTTTTCGCTGCGTCTTTCATCTCTACTTCTAGGCGCTGTATAAGAGACTGACGTTCCTTCTTGGACATCTTCTCTGCAGCGCCAGTAAGGTATTCGTTCTTCGATTCGGCAACCTTCGTTGCCTCAATCACATCACGCACCTTTTTGCGAATCGTCTGTGGTGTAATGCCGTGTTTCTCATTGTAGGCCATCTGAATCTCACGACGACGTTCCGTCTCCTTGATCGCCTTATCCATCGAATCCGTCACTTTATCACCATAGAGAATAACTCGACCATCACTGTTCCGCGCTGCGCGCCCAATGGTTTGAATCAGTGAACGCTCTGAACGAAGGAATCCTTCCTTATCCGCATCCAGAATCGCAACCAACGATACCTCAGGTAGATCCAGACCTTCCCGTAGCAAGTTGATCCCGATTAAGACATGGAACGTACCTAGCCTTAGATCACGCAGAATCGACATCCGCTCTAGAGTCTTGATCTCGGAGTGAAGATATCGAACCTTAATGCCGATCTCTTTCAGATAGTCGGTTAGATCCTCAGACATCTTCTTCGTCAACGTCGTGATTAACACACGTTCGTCTTTGGCAATGCGGTCATTGATCTCTGCAATCAGGTCATCGATCTGTCCCTTCGTTGGGCGTAGCTCGATAATTGGATCAAGTAGACCGGTAGGACGAATAATCTGCTGTACCATCGTATCGGTATGCTCAATCTCATATGGCCCTGGCGTAGCCGATACATAGATAATCTGATTCATCTTCTCTTCAAACTCATCGAATTTGAGCGGACGGTTATCAAGCGCAGACGGTAGACGGAATCCGTGTTCAACCAGAACCGTCTTCCTCGCTTGGTCACCGTTATACATTGCGCGGATCTGTGGCAACGTTACGTGAGACTCATCCACCACGATCAGCATGTCATCTGGAAAATAATCCATCAATGTATACGGCGTATCTCCACGTTCACGGAAGGTCAGTGGTCCGGAATAGTTCTCGATTCCTGAACAGAAACCCACTTCCTTCATCATTTCAATATCATAACGTGTACGTTGTTCCAGTCGCTGTGCTTCCAACAACTTTCCTTGTTCACGAAGTACTTCAAGACGTTCTTCAAGCTCACGTTCGATGTTGACCAAAGCCACACGCATCGTCTCTTCTTGGGTTACGAAGTGAGATGCTGGGAAGATCGCAATATGTTCACGTTCTCCTACAAGTTCTCCGGTCAATACATCAATCTCGGTAATCTTCTCGATCTCATCCCCAAACAACTCGACCCGAATCGCATGTTCACCCTTAGAGGCTGGGAAGATCTCAATGACATCACCACGTACACGGAACGTACCCCTTACAAAGTTGATATCATTCCGCTGATACTGTATTTCTACCAAACGAGACAAAATCTGATTACGTGGCTTCTCCATACCTACCCGCAATGACAATAACATGCTGGAGTAAGCAGACGGCGAACCCAAACCATAAATGCAGGACACGCTGGCTACAATGATGACATCTCTACGTTCAAATAATGAACTGGTCGCTGCGTGACGCAGTTTGTCGATCTCTTCATTGATGCTGGAATCCTTCTCGATATACGTATCCGATGACGGAATGTACGCCTCCGGCTGGAAGTAGTCATAATAGCTGACGAAATACTCAACCATATTATTAGGAAAGAATTCTTTGAATTCACTCGCAAGCTGAGCTGCCAACGTTTTATTGTGGGCAATAATCAGCGTTGGACGTTGAAGTTTCGCAATGGTCTGTGCAATGGTAAATGTCTTACCTGTACCGGTTGCACCCAGTAGTGTCTGATACCTCTTTCCTTCCCGAACACCCTGAACCAATTGTTCAATGGCTGCAGGCTGGTCACCTTGGGGAGAAAACTCAGACTCGATTTCGAACGTTTTGTCGCTCATTACAATATCGCTCATTGCCGTATCTCACCCTATCGTCTAAAATAATAGTCACTTATATATTGTCGAAGTTCCCCGAATTTTCATATGGGAAAACTTATAGGCATAGGAATATTTGTTCCCGTTAGATTATACCTCGTTCGTTCAAGTGATGCAAACGCGAAGTGAAGACAGGAGTGGGTTAATTTATGGATATTGCGACACTTATCGGCATCATTGCCGGGATTGCCGCAGTCATCGGCGGTTTTTTGTGGGAAGGCGGCCAAGTTTCTGGGTTGTTACAAAAAACAGCTGCATTAATTGTATTTGGTGGAACCATCGCTGCGGTCGTTGCCAGCTTCCCGGCTAACCGGTTACGTACAATTCCGGCTGCACTGCGCATGGCCTTTGGACGCAAAAACAACGAATCAAGCCAGTGGGTCGAAGAACTGGTGGACATGTCAACCATCGCCCGCCGCTCAGGCGTGCTCGCATTAGAACGGAGAGTAACGGATCACCCACATCCATTTTTAAGAGACGGCATTCAAATGGTTGTGGACGGTACCGATCAAGATGTCATTCGGCAGATCATGGAGATGGAGATTGATTCTGTTGAACAAAAGCATGATGGGTATGCCAAAATTTTTGAAGCTGCTGGTGGTTATGCACCGACGATGGGGATCATAGGTACCGTAATGGGTCTAATTCAAGTACTAGGTAGTCTAACTGATCCGACGGGACTTGGCCCTGCTATCGCTGTTGCCTTCACAGCCACTTTATATGGTGTAGCTAGTGCCAATCTAATCTTTTTACCCATCGCTTCCAAGATTAAATCCCGCGGTGCGGAAGACATACAACTCATGGAAATGATACTTGAAGGTGTTCTTGCTATCCAAAATGGGGAGAATCCTCAACTTGTCCGCAAACGCTTGGAATCATTCACATTAACACATCGCCAGATCACGCAACCTGTACTAAAGGAGGGATTTGATGAGTCGGCGCAGTAAACGGCGCGCTAAACGTGAGCCTGGTGAACATCGGGATCGTTGGATGATTACTTATGCTGATCTCATTACCCTTTTGCTGATATTCTTTGTCATTATGTACGCGATGAGTAATCCGGATTCCGGTAAATATAACGTTGTGACACAATCGCTGCAAAATACGTTCAATCAATCGAACTCCATACTTGAAGGTGGTAGTGGCATTGTAGGCGAAACAATTACGAAACCTACTCCACCCGACAATGAAGAACAGAATCCTACAGATTCAGATATGGAACCGGATGTTACCGATGATGATAACCAGCCGCTCACTGAGAGGGAGAAGCAATTCAGATCACAGGAAGAAGAGCTGCAAAATCTATTTAATACGATTACACAGTATATCGACGACAACAGTCTCAATGATCAGATCTTTGTGGCGGACAAACCGCAAGGTATCTCCATTACGCTAAGTGATCGTTTTCTCTTTGATCAAGGACAAGCCGCACTGAAAGATAATGCTGCACCCATACTTAGCAAACTTGCAAGTCTATTCCGTAACCTGAACACTGTGGTTAGCATCGAAGGTCATACCGATAACGTGCCTATTGGAGCCAACTCTTCGTATAAAGATAACTGGCAGTTGTCCGGTGAACGTGCCTTATCCATCCTTCGATTTTTCCTAGACCAAGAAAAGCTAAATCCCGACGGCTTCCAATATGCCGGATATGCAGACACAAGGCCTACTGGAGATAACTCGACCGAGGCTGGCCGTCAGAAGAATCGCCGCGTAGAAATTACAGTTCTAAGACAATTACAACCATAACTCTCTTCATTGCATTGTCCATTCCTTAAATACAACGATTATTCGTACAAAAAAGTATTTAAAAAGGCACGTTCAAGTTGAATTCATTCAAACTGGACGTGCCTTCTTCGTATGGATTAAGATTCAATCTATCTTATATTGATCATTTCATTTAACTTCGGTATCACCCTCGAACACGTTCGATTTCATCCAAAACTTCTTTGAGTTTCTGCGCTTCTTTCTTAATTTCACGATCATCCTGTCGTTTAAGCGTCTCTTCGAACCACAGCATGACCTCGGCAATCATCAATCGCTGTTCAGCTAACGATTCTTCATACATGCGCTCACCGCGAGCTAACAGCAGACGGTTCTCCATCCGATCCCGTGGGTGAATTTTGATGGCTTCCAATGCTTTGAAGCGCTCGGCAATCTCCTCTTGGGACAGATCATTGTCCTTACCTTGGATGACGGCTACCTTCTTCTCCCCAGTCTCAACAGAGGAGACCTCCACTTCTAGAATTCCGTTGATGTCATATGTAAAACGAACGTCGATTGCTTGTTCCCCAGCTGGAGCTGGTGGCACGTTTATGGGTAACTCGCCTAGCTTTACATTATTTTTCGCTAGCCGGCTCTCCCCTTGGTAAATGTCAACGGTGATGGATGTCTGATTATGATGGAGCGTATAATAACGTTCCATTTTGCTTACAGGGATAACCGTGTTACGTTCGATGATCGGCGAGAACATGCCTGATTCAAATCGTCCATTGTCCATTCGTACAGAAACGGAAACACCCAATGTATATGGACATACATCTGTTAAAATAACTTCCTCCAGGTCTTGATGTCGTTCCTTCATCGCAGCCTGAATACCGACACCCAACGCTACTGCTTCATCTGGATGTAAATGGTTGGCAGGCAGTCTGCCGAACAGTTTGCCGGTAAACGAGTAGATCAGCGGCATACGCGTTGCTCCCCCAACAAGGATCACAGCATCCAGTTCACTCAGTTTAACGGATGCATCACGCAATGCACGTTCGACAGGCTTCTGTAAACGGGCTAACAGTGGCTTGGCCGCCAGATCAAAACGCGCACGATCTACAACCAGCTCCTTCAATCCCTCTTCAAGTGTCAGCATCATCTTACCTTCACGGACATGGCTCAAGTCCTGTTTGCAACGCTCCGCTTGCTTCCAGAGTGCTGATTGTTCTTTTGCGGATAAGCGATATTGCTCTATTTGGTGGTTATCAGTAAATAATTCTGCGAGCAGACGTGTAAAATCTTCGCCCCCAAGAAAGTTATCTCCAGCGACAGACTTCACTTCCATGATCTGATCAAATAATTCCAGTACGGATACATCAAACGTCCCGCCTCCTAGATCAAATACCAGAAACTTGGTTTCAGGTTCATGTTGATGTAAACCATAGGCAATAGCTGCGGCGGTTGGTTCGCTAAGCAAACGTTCCACTTTTAGCCCCGCTAATTGCCCTGCACGCTTCGTCGCTTTACGCTGTGCATCATTGAAATAAGCCGGTACACTAATCACAGCCTCAGTTACCGTCTCTCCAAGATACGCCTCCGCATCCGCCTTAAGTGATTTCAAGATGAACGCAGATAATTCTTCCGGCAAAAATTGATATGTACCCAGTTCAAACGTCCGTCCGGTACCCATGTATCTTTTGAATACAGAAGCTGTTCTCTCCGGATGTGTAATCAAACGTTCTCTAGCAATCTCACCTACTACAATCTCCTCATTCTCATCCACACTTACCACCGAAGGCGTCAAACGATTGCCAAGCGCATTCGGGATAATCCGAGGCTCCCCATGAACCCAGCAAGATACTAAACTATTCGTTGTTCCTAGATCAATACCTATGATTGTCATGATGCTTGTACCTTCTCTCTTCTCAACTTCTACTTGTGACTCTATCGAACAATCTATCATAATCGATAGCTAGAGCATAGGCATAACTTCATTCGTCCACCAAAATAAAAAATAAACCGAATGCTCACTTACACATCCGGTTTCTACGACACTTATCGTTATTATGCATCCATACCCCGCTCGCTAGGGCGCAAGATGACTGAGCCTACAGCAAGTAGAATAGCTGCCATACCAAACAAAATCAGTAGAGGGAGCTGGATATCAGACAACGTGCCTCCAGCGGAGATCGTCTCCACAGCTTGAATCGTCCACTTTTGCGGAACAAAGTTGGCGATCTTCTGCATATATTCAGGCATAATCGAGAGTGGCCAGAAGCACCCACCGATCATACAAGTTGGTGTGATGATAAGCGAATTTAACATGTTTGCATTTTTGGACTCGCGGATCAATCCAGCAACGGTACTCGCAATTCCCATGGAGACTAACATAAATGCAGCTAGAATGAGGAAATGTACACCAAATGAAAGGCCAGCGTCATAATGCAGCACCCATCGACTAATGCCTAATACTAGAACAATTTGAATGATACCGATGATAAAACTCCCCAGGAAATTGCCGACTGCAATTTCATAAGATCGTACTGGAGCTGTATATACCCGCGCCATCGTTAACTGTCTGCGATCTTCCAGAATAACGGATACAGCACTTGTCAATAAACCCATCATAAACATAATCGTAAATCCAGTCACATTATTTAGGCCCGGCTTCGGATAGATCTGTAGGTCAACAGCTTTGCCTGTAATAGCGGATTTATCTGTTTCCTGTAATAGTTGTTCCAATTTCGCTTGCTTCGTCTGTTGATCTGAAGCCATACCCGAAATTTCACCTGTTCCGGCGTGTACGGCTGATGCCAATTGATTCAACCCCACGGTCATCCCGTCTACGGCAGCTCTGAATGTGTAGGATTCTTCACTCACACGCATTTCGATCAGTTCCAATGGAGCTTGCTTCCCAAGCAACAGATTCTCTGTATACTGCGCCGGAATAACAAGCCCTGTGCTTCCCTCTTGCCGGGCAATAGCTTCCTTCACTTCAACTTCTGTACCCAGCGGCTTGAGTAAGTACTCCTCTTTATGACCAAGCTCGCTTATGATCCATTCACCAGCTACACCTTGATCCTCATTGACATACGGAATGATCGCTCGATTCGCCTGCTCATTGCCAAATAGAAATACCGTACCTGTCACAACTAAACAAGGCAGTAGCAGAAACGTAATGACTCCTCGTTTACGCCCCAACGTTCGTCTAATCATAAGCCAGGCGATATGTAGACTATTCATAGCGGTACCCTACCTTTCTGTAGATTACACCTGCGATTAGAAGCAGAACGGCGCAAACGACACCAAGCATGACGATATTGTGCATAATCTCGCTCACAGGAGAATCCAGCATCATTCGCAAGAAGCTCTGCAGGGCCCAGTGATTGACTGTAAATTCGCTTATGCGGTGTACCAAATCAACGGCAATCGGTGTGAAACCACCGCTGATGAACGTCATTGCAATAATAATGGCTTGCATCATCCCACTTGCTGATGTCGCATTTTTGCTAACTAGTGCAACGATAATGCCAATCGTCATTGAAGCGATGGTAATCAACACACAGATCAGGATGATCAACCAAGGATGGCTCCCCCAATTCACGCCGTACAACCAATAGGTCATGACGATAATAATGATGGCTTGCATGAAGGCAAGTAGGCTATTGCCAGCAATTTTTCCGGCAAAGATGATACCATTCCCTACTGGAGCCGCCTGAAGCCGGATCAAGGTCTTTTTATCCTTTTCCGAGAACAAGCTATTAATCGTCGTCATGCCAGAGTAGAGCATAAACATAGCCAGCATCGAGGCCGCGTAATATTGAGATGCACTATAAGAATTGCCTGCCTTACCCGGACTACTCGTGGTGATATAGGTAGGCTCTTCTGTCAGATCAGTATTTGGCACAGATGCCATCGCTGCGACCACTTCTGGACCAAGCACTTTGGCAATGGCGACCTGTCTGTTCAATTCATCCGTGAACCTTGTAAATACAGTCTGCCCCACCATATTAAGCGTGTTGTCTTTGCCCAATATCCACTGCAATTCTGCGCCTTTACCTGCCACGAGCTGCTCTTGTAGGTCATTCGGTAGGATTACAGCAAAATCCAATTCCCCCTGCCTAAGAGCACTTACAGCATCTTCTTCTGTAGCCAGATCTCTTACCTTCAACATGTCTGACACCGCCGGCGAGGTCAAGAAGGCCTGTAGAGCCTCATCTACAACGGAAGCTTCCGTTGCTTCTGTAGACTGAATGATGCCAACTCGAACAGGTTTAATAACAGTGTCTTCACCCGATCCTATCGTTCCCGAAAGAGCTGTACCTAATATAAATATCAGGATTAAGGGGAGTATGAATAGATTCAGTAATACGGTTCGTATTTTCAAAATACGTCTAAGCTCAAAACCACAAATATGCCACATGTTCATCTGAAATCCTCCTTAGTCTCGAAGCGTACGTCCGGTCAGATTAAGGAACAATGTTTCCAGATCAGGCTCTTCGACTTGAAGGGACTGAATAGCTAAGTCATGTTTATTACAGATAAAAAGCATATCCTGCATATCCTGCTGCGCCGAAGGCACGGTAATGGTAATGGTGTCGTCAGCAACTTCCACATTCTTCACGCGGGGATGAAGTTTCATCTCTTCAATGGCACCAGGATTAATGACCGAGGTAGTAAGTACAATTTTTTCAGTTGATGCTACGCGCTCTCTCAATTCCTTCTCGGTACCACAAGCGATGATATGTCCTTGATCCATAATGGCCACTCGGTGACTGATCGCAGCCACTTCCTCCATGTAATGACTTGTATAGATAATGGTAGAACCCATATTGTTGAGCGTTCGCACTGACTCCAGAATATGATTGCGTGATTGCGGATCTATGCCGACCGTCGGTTCATCCATAATAATGAGATCTGGTCGATGCATAATTGCACATGCAATGTTCAATCTACGTTTCATCCCACCTGAGAAGGTGGAGGGTACATCTTTGGCTTTGTCCTGCAAACCTACAAATTCAAGTGATTCCTGTACTCTCTCCTTCAGTAACTTGCCGCGTAATCCGTACAATCTAGCAAAAAAAGTGACGTTATCCGCCGCAGTCATTGTTTCATACAATGCTAGATCCTGTGGTACCAGACCGATCTTGCGCTTCACCTCGAGCGGGCGTTCTTTAACCGAGATGCCATCCAAGCGAATTTCGCCTTGATCCATTTTTAGTAACCCAGCAATCATACTGATGGTTGTGCTTTTCCCCGCACCATTCGGACCTAATAATCCAAAAATCTCACCTTTATTCACGCTCAGATTCAGATGATCCACCGACAGCTTGTTACCGTAACGTTTGACGACCTGATCGACTTCAAGTATTGGCATATCCCCACACTCCTTCTCCCGTTCTAGCTTCCTTCATCGGATGTTATAACTGTATTGTAGCGAATTGTTGCCTTGCGCGAAGGTACGAAAAGTCATATATCGAAGGTGACTTAAGTCATCTCCTGATCTAGAAGGTGCGTATGATATAATTAGGGATGGATTACCAGGTAGGTACTTATTCAAAAAAGTACAGAAAGCCTTCTCTCTATTGCTGCTCTTATCTCAAAATTAAAGGATGCCACGACATATGCCGATACGAGCACTTCAATACGGTCTTATTCTAGTTCCAGCGCTCTTGTACATCCTCGCACTACCGCAAGAACAAGATGAAATCTATACGCTTCATATTCTTATTGCTATTGGGATCGCTGTGGGGAAAGATTTCACTCGTGCTGATCTACCTAGGGTATTGCTCCTGATCATTGAGATCCTATGGAACTGCTGGCTCATCACTCAATATGGCCCATTTATGCTGTTCCTTTCAATATCCATGCTCTATGTATACATTTATCGACTGGAGGGAGCACGGCGGTGGTTGATACTCGGAGCACAACTCATTGCCAGCAATATCGCATTACATGAGTATTACACAATGTCTGTGGACGCGTCCCCTCTTCTGTTCTCCTTTCAAACGAATGCGGACTCCCCACTCTCTCCAGAGACTACAGGGTGGGTTATCGGCAATCTTCTGTTGGTTACCGTTGCAGTGATCTCCTGGCAAGGCTCAAGGACTGCAAGTAGCCGTGGACAGCTAGAACAGGTATATGACGAGCTTCGCAATAAACACTATGAGCTTCAGGATGCACGTGCACAGATGGTACAATTCACGAAGCAACTGGAGGATGCCGCTCAAGCCGAGGAACGCACGCGCATTTCACGGCAGCTCCACGATGATATCGGGCACCGTTTGATTCGCACCAAGATGATGTCCGAAGCTGCGCTTCTGACCCTACCGTTGGATTCAGAACAAGGTACGGAAATGGTAAAACAAATTCGGGATCAACTCGCGGCGAGTATGGATGATATGCGTACAACGCTTCATAAGCTGAAGCCCGAATCCTATCAACCGGATACATATGCGCTGGATCGTTTACTAGAAGAGGTGGGCCGTGAGACGGGTGTGAAGACAAGTTATCTGGAATTAGGGAATCCACATATCCTGTATCCCAGCATACAGATCGTTTTATACAAAAACGCGAAAGAGGCCGTAACCAATGCGCTGCGACACGGGAATGCCAAAAGTATTCGAATCGAACTGCAGTTCCGGGAAAAAGAAATTCAATTGACCGTTAGTAATGACGGTCAGATCAATGTAGAACCTATTAGCGGAGCATCCACGGCGTTCACAGATGAAGCCGATAAGCACAATATGGGTCATCATACGAACCAATCAACACAGACAACAACGACTGCCGGACTAGGCATGGGACATGAAAGCATGCGTCTGCGTACACAACTGGTTGGCGGTGTATTGGAGGTTCAGTCCGCCTATCCCTATACCGTAGTCACGCGTCTTCCCCTCCCACGCCAAGCTGATATGATCTGAAAAGGAAGTGATTGTTCCCATGATTAAACCAAAGCCAAACGAAAATAATCCAGCACCTCATTCTGAACCAACACACTCCTCGTCCATTCAGCTTATTCTTGTTGACGATGATCCCTTCATTCGCGAAAGTCTCAAAGTACTGATTGGACTCGATCCTTCGATCACAGTGTCAGGAACAGCTGGAAACGGGCATGAGGTGCTCACTTTACTAGATTCAGGCATAGATGCAGACGTTATTCTTATGGATATTCGTATGCCCGAGTGCGACGGAGTCGAAGGTACGAAGGCCATTAAAGCACGTTATCCCGACATCCGCATACTCATGCTGACAACATTCGACGATGATGAATATATCATTCAAGCTCTGCAAAACGGAGCAAGTGGTTATCTGCTCAAAAATGTGCCGCCTGATCGGATTATTCAAGGGATTAAGACCGTCCATAACGGGGACATGTTAATTCATCCCGATATTGCACGCAAACTCGCCGGGCTACTTCGCCCCGCACCCACCTCTTCTGCACATGATCCAATGGAATCCTCTGGACTAACACGAATGGAACTGTCTGTGGCACAGGCCATCTCAGAGGGTCTGTCCAACAAAGAAATAGCCGCCAAGCTGTTCCTAAGCGAAGGTACGGTCAAAAACTATGTGACAGATATTCTCGGCAAGCTTAGCCTACGCGACCGAACCCAAATTGCCATCTATATCTTGAAGAAATAAAAGAAGAAATAACACGATTTAAACTACGTTCATCTCAACAGGTGTGGCTTAAAGTAACAAAGAAGATGGACTTTTGGAACAAAATCAAAAAGGGTATTTCCACATCAGACCTATGCAGGTTGTGGAAATACCCTTTATTTGGATTACATCTCTACAGAACTAGATTCTCCTGTCGTAGGAGCAGGCAGAGCGAGAGGTGCCCCTTCGCTGCGCTGACCTTTTCGACGAGCGAAAATCTTAAGGCTTAGAATATGGAATAGAGAATGTTGCCGAAGTTGAACAGCCCAGGCCTCATGATTATCTGGAGCCATAATGATTCCAAGCTGATGATGCTCGCCTTCATAGATGGCACGTTGCATGAACTTGCTCTCTCCTTGGTGATTACGAACCTCCAGCTTACAGAAGGCGGAGTTCATACGCAAGGCACGGTGCAATTCCTCAGGGGAGTGAACCATTACCCCATTCGCCTTATAGATGGTCTCTCCTGCTTCGATACCTAGTTCAGCCGCTGGGCTATCCGGAATAACACCCAGCACTTTCAGACCATGTTCAGGGTGTACGAACACTGGGCTCCGATGTTGTTCTTCAAAACTGCTATACCATACCAACAATTCATGTCCAATAAACGCAGCCAGAGCTGCAACGACCATGAAAGGTGACCACCATGCAGCCAGAAGGCTTAGTCCTAGAAGGCTTGTCCCGTAGATCAAAAGCCTCTTGGCAGAGATCTGCACTTTCTGTCCTGGCAGCATGCTCTGGGTCACTTCACCGAATCCCAGCATGATCGGTAGAGCCGCCAGCATGTACCCATTTCCTGCGTTCATGAGCGGATTCCATGCAAGCTCTGCACCACTCCCCGTCACAGGTACAAGGATTAGTAGCGGAACAGGCCAAAAATGCAGCAACTGATACCCGCCGACCAGCTTGCCTCGTTTACCTTCAAAGAGTAATGGTGATGCCATTGCAACGCCTTGCATCCTTAACAACATCGCTTCCCCGAGATGTAGAAGCGCAGCCAACACAAGGAGAGCAGGGATATCTAATGCTCTAATTGCCTCGGTAGAACTGCCCAGCCATCCGGATGGTTGCCAGTTAGAAGCCAGGTTCAAGCCAAACTGTACCACACCGAGTAATCCAGCCGCGTACGCGAAGCATAAGTACCGAATCCGGAACAATGCTAAGAGTACAGTAGCTACCCATATGCAGATTACACTGCTCAGAGTAAGATGCGCTCCAAGGAACAAAGAAACGATCGAAACGATCACACCGAGTAGAATCCCTCCCAGCACGGTTCGGATCGTCTGGGTTATTGAGCTTTGTAGGCGAACGTGGAACAACTTACGCTCTTGTAACAATTGACGATGATAGACGAGTGCAACCAAGATTACCGCAATATAATAAAACGGCTGAATAAACAACTGCAACAATGCTTCCCCTAATGTAGTTAACCATGGCCAAGCCCATTCCATTGTGGACGGTCACTCCTCTCCTTCAGCCGGTTCAGAAAAAAAGAAGGCTGAAAATCAGCCTTCTTTATGGCTTCGACACAGCAGCCGAAATATCCTTCGAGACATTTTCGATCGCGCGCTTCAGCTGTGCATCATATTGAGGATTGGCAATGCGTTCAATCAGAGCCGCTTCTAGAGATTCGGCGGTTTTCTCATCAATCTCGCCTGTTGCCTGAATGCCTTTTTGTTTCTGGAATGCTTTGACCGCTTCTTCTGTCTTCTGGTCATAGTATCCATCCACACGATCTGGCTTGAAATCAAGTCCTCTCAGCATCGTCTGCGCACTTTTCACATCCGTGCTATTGCTGTCGTATTTGAGCGGTAATTTCTCTTTATTTATTGGTGCTACCGAGAAGTAATCCGGTTGATTCACCGCAATGTCCGGTTTGATTCCTTTTTCATGAATCCAATCTCCGTTCGGTGTGAGCCATTTTGCTATGGTGATCTTCAGCAAGCTGCCATCACCCATTTGCTTATCATAACTCGTCTGTACGGTACCTTTACCAAAGGAGTTCTCACCGATCAGGGTTGCGCCTGCAGATTGTTGCAATGCTCCAGCCAAGATCTCGGATGCACTTGCACTACCTTTGTTCATCAGGACAGTGATCGGATAAGGTTTACCGGAGCCATTCGACTTACTTTGTTCCTTCTTACCGTTCTTGTCTTCAACCTGAACGATAACCTTATCTTTTGGAACAAACTGCTCGGCAATCTCGATCACGACTTGCAGCACACCGCCTGGATCATTTCGTACGTCAATGATCAGACCCTTCATGTTCTGCTTCTCAAGTTTAGCTAACTCTTCCTTGAAGCGTTCACCCGTATTTAATGAGAATTGTGTGATGGTAATAACCCCCACCCCATTATCCTCCATGTGGGCATAGATCGTCTCCAAATCAATGTCGTCCCGAACAATAACAAATTCAATCAGCTCGGTAGATCCGGCACGTTTAACCTGTACCTTGGCTTCACTACCTTTTGGGCCTCTGATTTTGTTAACGGCCTTATTTAGCTCTAGACCTTGCAACGTTTCACCGTTGACAGACATGATGATATCTTTTGCCCGAATACCAGCTTTCTCTGCTGGTGATCCTTTGATCGGAGACACAACAACCACGTTTCCATCCTGAGACGAAACCTCTGCACCAATACCAGTAAATGAACCCTCTATGGATTCCTCGAACTGAGCTGCTGTCTCCTGCCCCATATAATTGGAGTATGGATCTCCGAGCGATTCCATCATTCCGTTGATCGCACCATCGATCAGTTTGGTTCGATCCACGTCTTTATAATAGTTTTTGGAGATCAAATCCATAGCGGTTTCAATCTTCTTCAGCTCGTTCTTCTGCTGCGTATTACCTGTCACACTGGCTAACAGGCCTTCACCTGGTGTCGTTGGACTAGCCATACCGGGAAAACTCATTAACACTAATGTGAGTAAGCTTCCTCCGAGTAGTGCTCCAATGACAAGCAGCAGCGCCGATCTTTTTTTCATCATCCGTTTGTCACCGCCTTTAGTTATGAACCAT
Organism: Paenibacillus tundrae; assembly: GCF_036884255.1. NCBI lineage: Bacteria > Bacillati > Bacillota > Bacilli > Caryophanales > Paenibacillaceae > Paenibacillus > Paenibacillus tundrae. Next base: position 5,765,693 of record NZ_CP145605.1, read on the forward strand.
TCTAAGTTCATGGATCATCGAAGTCCAATTCCTGAACATGCCAACTTAGTATATGTCTAGCTTGTACGGAATATGTTTATTCCATTCGGTCAATGCGTCACGTTATTACAAATAGTTCATCGGATTTACTGCTGTACCATTATCTCGTACTTCAAAGTGCAAGTGAGGTCCTGTCGAGTTTCCTGTATTCCCTGACTCTGCAATGACATCACCTTTGCTAACCGTGTCGCCTTTGCCCACTTTGAATCCACCTTCACGTAAGTGACCATAGAGTGTCCATAGTCCACCACCATGATCCACAATAACGGTATATCCATAACCACTGTACCATTCAGCCATAATAACGATACCGCCAGAAGCTGCATGAACAGAAGTACCCACTGGAACAGCAAAATCCACACCATTATGCATTTTACCGACTACACCCGTAATTGGATGGGTACGAGGGCCAAACGGGGAAGAAATACGTCCTCCGGATACCGGTCTAGAGAAAATTCCGTTACCTGATGAATACGTAACCTCACTGCTACTATCCATGCTAACTCTAGTTGGATTCTTGGCTGCTGCTTTGGCTGCGGCAGCTGCACGAGCAGCGGCCTCTGCTTTAGCTTTAGCTGCGGCTGCAGCCTGCTCTTCGCGCAATTTATTTTTCTCCTGCAATAGAGCCGAACGTTTGCTAGCAATCTGCATCAGCACATCTTCCTGCTCTTGCGTTAATTCATCGGACTCTTCAATTTTAGCATCATAGGAAGCCAAAAGCACTTGCTTCTCTTGCTCTTTCTCATTCAACTGCGATTTACGCTGCTTCTTCTGAGCATAAAGGCTCTTAGCTTCAGCATACTGCTTATCCAGTTCTGCCTTTTTGTCTACCACGAGCTGCTTGTCCTTCTTATGCTCATCCAGCAGATGCTGATCCTGATCCACGATCGTTTTCAGCGAGTCCGCACGGGTTAAGAAATCAGAGAAGCTTGTGGAAGACAACAAGACGTCCAGATAAGATACTGCACCATCGGTATACATCAGACGTACACGGGATTCCAGCAATTTCTCTCTGGCTACGATCCGTTCCTCTGCAGCTTGAAGATCCTTCTTCGTTGTACGTAGATCTTCTTCCGTATTCTCAATCTGCAGTGAGACGTTTGCGAGTTCATCACTAACGACATTAATCTGCTCCAGAACAACCTTCAGGTAAGCGTTCGTTTTGTTCTTGTAATGCTGAGCTTCCTTTTTGTTGGCAGCGGCCTTTTTCTGCTCTTGTTTGGCTGTAGCCGCCTTGTTCTCTAGTTGTTGAATCTGCTGATCGATGTCACTGATACTACTCTTAGCATATCCGTCCGAAGGTTGAAACGTTAAGCTAGCTAACAATGTAAAAGCTAGCAGCGAAGCGGTTTTTTTCAAAATGTCGATCTCCCATCCTATGAATTCACAAGAAAGCAACCTGCACAGGCGGTGAACAAACATGTTCTCTGCTTTCTTTCATCTTAAGAAATTCGGTCTCTCCTACATATCGTCAAACAGCTCCATTTTGTGAACCTGCTATGCCATTCTAGTTTGCGAACGTTCAACATTCTACGTGGTATACGTAGGTCTAAACGTTAAGGGACTTACGGATGGACAGCGTACTGCCCAGTATGCCTACCAATACCCCTAGCCCGATCAATAAGGTTGCAAAGAGCACCCAAATATCTCCAAGCGGAACAAGGTTAAGCATCTGCATAAATACATCCTGACCAATGGTCGCCATAAGACGACTGTACCCAAAGAAGAGTACGGCTACTGTGACCGCTGAACCAATCAGTCCAATTAGCGCGCCTTCAATGAAGAACGGCCAACGAATGAACGTATTGGTTGCCCCAACCAGCTTCATGATGCCGATCTCTCGGCGACGGGCAAGAATCGTTACGCGAATCGTATTCGAGATCAGGAACATGGACATCAGACCTAGTCCCCCAACGAAGATAAATCCGATATTCCGAACCAGCTTCGTAAATTTGAACAATACTTCCACCGTTTCCTTGCCGTAATTCACTTTCATGATCGGCTTCTCCGGGTGTTTCTCGTTCAATGCTTCAATTTTTTGCGCTACAAAAGTAACGGTTTCCGGTTCAATGACCTCAACTTCAATGGTCTCCGGCAGTGGGTTATTATCCACATCGAAACCGCTCAGTACATTATCTGCACTGTCTCCGAGACGTTCACGGAACTCTTTCAGTCCATCTTCCTTAGAGACAAAGCGAATTTCACTTACTTCAGGCATGGCGCTGATTTCTTGTTCGAGTGTGTTACGTAATTGCTCGTCCACATTCAGTTCAAGAAACGTGCTGATCTCCACCTGACTGTCCACTTGGTTTGCCATAGAATTCACATTCAATACCAATAGCATAAATACACCAAGAATAAGCAGTGATACGATGATGGACATGATGGAGGCCACAGACATCCAGCCGTTGCGGAATACGTTTTTGAATCCCTCCCGCAAATGGCGCAAGAGAGTACTAAAATTCATAACCGTATTCTCCTCTCATCTGATCCCGTACGATCTGTCCACGTTCAATGGCAATAACTCGTTTACGCATCGTATTTACGATGTCTTTGTTATGGGTTGCCATGACGATTGTGGTTCCTCGGAAATTGATCTCATCCAGCAGTTGCATAATTCCCCATGACGTCTCTGGATCAAGGTTACCTGTAGGCTCGTCCGCGATAATAACCGACGGATTATTCACAATCGCCCGGGCGATGGCAATACGCTGCTGTTCCCCACCTGAGAGCTGCGAAGGCTCACGATTGGCTTTGCCACGCAATCCCACCAGATCAAGCACTTCCATCACTCGTTTCTTGATATGACGCTTCGGCGCTTCAATAACTTCCATAGCAAAAGCTACATTCTCGAACGCCGTCATCTTAGGCAGCAGTCGGAAGTCCTGGAATACAACACCGATATTACGGCGTACATAAGGGATTTTCCTTGGTTTCAGCTTACCGATATTAAATCCGTTAATGGATATTTGTCCTTTAGTCGGAACTTCTTCTCTGTACATCAATTTCATAAATGTCGATTTGCCTGCGCCAGACGGACCGACGATATAGACAAATTCATTGCGGTCGATCTTCACCGACACCCCTTGTAAAGCGTGGGTCCCATTGGCGTAGGTCTTCCACACGTCCTGCATTTCTATCACATCATCACTTCCTGCTCGCATAGTTAGCCATTATCATTTCGACACAATCCCGGCATTTCCTTTAAAAAGACCTGAATTTCATCAGGAGAAGTCCACTTCGACCTTTTTTGATGGTGAAGCATGGATTCATATGAAGTTTATTGTAACAAATTTGTTACCTATTGAGTACCCGAAAGTTTTCCTACATTGGATCATATATATAGAAAGTGTTACAAAGTGCGGAACAACAGAAGTAAAAAGGAGCGTACGGTTATGAAAAAAATACACGTGGCAGTCATTGCAATGTTCTCGATCCTCTTATTCGGTTCCGCATCCTATGGAATGATCTATATGTATGTGAACCAACCGTCGTTACCCCAGAAGGTACAGGTAGGCGGATGGCAGATCGGAGGAATGAATCGAGCCGATGTCATGCTTGAACTGGATGAACGGTTACAACAGCTGGCAGAGTGGCCTGTCATTTTGGAACTGGACGAACCCCTCGCGAAAACACTACCCTTTACAGCTGCGCAAACAGGCGCACATTACGATGCAGAAGGCTTCCGACTTGCCATGAAGCAACTGGAGGAAGGAAACCTGTGGGAACGTGCCTATGCACGTTATCATCTGGCTGAAGATTGGCCTGTGGAGCTGACGTATGATGCGACATCTTTAAAAACACAATTGAGCCCTGCTTGGGAAAAAGAAACCTTCGGTTCTCCTTCCAATGCTGTTCGCAGGATCACGCCTAGCGATAAGATTCAATACATCCCGGAAAAAGGTGTACGCCGCATCGCTTGGGATGAACTAACCCGTCAATTACAGGTCAAGCTACCTCATGATTTCAGCGCATTAGACTCGGAGGGCAAACCTGATTCGATCCGTATTCAGCTCCCACTGTATACGATGAAACCTGAAGTTACGGTGGACTCCTTGCGCTCAGAGGGCATTGAACGGAAAATCATTCAGTTCTCGACGGGGCTTGGCAATAGCAGTGAGGGTCGGGTACATAATGTGAGCGCAGCGGCCGAAGCCATTGACGGCATGGTTCTGAAGCCAGGTGCCATTTTTGATTATGAAAAAATTGTTCAAAAAGCCGAGAAGGAGTTCGGCTTCCGCGAAGCGCCGGTCATTGTGAATGGTCGACTGACGCCTGGAATTGGCGGGGGCATCTGTCAGGTATCCAGTACGATATATAATGCAGCCTTGCTCACAGGTCTCGATATCGTCGAACGTCGCAATCACTCCCTACCGGTGAAATATCTACCGAAAGGGTTAGACGCCACCTTTGCTTCTGGAGCCATTAACTTCCGTTTCAAAAATAACACTGAAAAATCGCTGCTGATCCATGCCGAGGTCAACAACCATCGGTTAGTCGTGAAGTTTTTTGGCACATTTCCGGAGAATGTCAGCTATGCCCTTGAATCTCGTACGATTGAAACGTTAAGTGTTCCGGTAAAATACGTATCCAGTAACGTTCTCCCCGATGGAGCACAGCAGGTACTACAAAACGGACAGCCTGGATATATTGTCGAGACTGTACGGACGAAGCGGGTAGATGGGAAAGTCGTCGAATCCAAAACCATTTCACGAGATACGTACAAAGCACAGAATCGCTTAATTGCTCGCCCGGGAAACAGCAGTGTACCTGATGAACAAGAGCCTTCCATTGTTGAGGATGGCATCTCGGATACCAAACAGCCTTAATTTCAACGTTGTTGTTATAGCTTCTACTTCTAATAGAAAATATTAAAAAAAGACAGACCTCTCGTCTCCCTTTCGGTTACGTGTGAAGTGTGTCTGTTCTATCTTGTGATGAAATGACTGCCCTCTCAATATAGCGATAATCAAAAGGTAACAGCTACATTCTCATCGAATTTCATCATTTGTCTAACAAAAAGGTTAATGACCGCCTGTGTATTCGCTTTGCTCTTCACCCACGACCATCTTCTCATTGCCCATGAAGAACGATGCGATTAGAGCGAGCGCAGCCGGAATGGCAGCCCAAGCAAACAACTGTACAATAGATGAAGACAGCGCATGAGTAATGGCCTCTAGAATCTGTGGTGGAATACCCTGTCTTAATTCCGGTGACAACAGTGCATGTGGATCTGTTAAATTCAGTCCGTCCGGTATGCCTCCACCGGTTGTAGCCTCTCCAGCACCCGCTCCACCAGCCTCTGCTGCTGATCCAAGTGCCTCGGTCATTTTACGTGTAAACACTTGGCTCTGTACGATACCAAAAATCGTGATCCCCATCGTCATGCCAAGAGACCGCAAGAAGTTAAGCGTAGAACTAGCCGCCCCGCGTCTACGTGGTTCAAATGCATTCATCGCCGCGTTGCTAAGCACCGAGAACGATGCACCCACGCCAAGTCCGACCATAACCATGAATATACGGATCGTCCAGAGCGATGATCCCTCATCCAGCGTTGTAAGTAATCCAAGTCCAAGCACGAGAAGTGCAAGTGTAGGAATCATAATATTACGGTACTTGATTTTGGTCATTAATACCCCACCCAGGGAGGCCGTTACGACTGAACCAAGCATCATTGGCAGTAAAACTAGACCTGAGTTAGTCGCTTTACCACCCAAAACACCTTGAATGAAAATCGGTATGTATACGGAAGCTGTAATAAACGCCGCCCCACTGAACATTGCGATTACGTTGCTGGACCAATACACCCGATTGCGGAACATATTAAAGGAAATAATCGGTTCCTTGGCTCGTGTCTCTGCATAGAGGAATAATAGGGCGAGTACGATAAATCCGGCGAACAAGCCAATAATCTGTCCCGAATCCCAAGCATACGTCTTGCCGCCTAATTCCAAACCGAAGATCAGACAGACCACTGCGCCAATCAGTGTTACAGCACCTAGCCAGTCAATCTGCTGGGATTGATGCTGGTGTGATTCTTTATAACAAATAGTAATAAACAAAAACGCAATTAAACCAAGTGGTAGGTTAATATAGAATACCCATTCCCATGTCGCGTACTCAGTAATATAAGCACCAAGCAACGGGCCAAATACACTGGATAGACCAAATACCGCACCAAACAATCCACCCAGTTTACCCCGTGCCTCTGGAGCAACAACATCAAACATAATCGTAAACGCAATGGGCACCAGCGCACCTGCACCAATCCCTTGAATTGCTCTGTACATCGTTAATTCCACGATAGATGTCGCTGTTCCGCACAACGCCGAACCAAGCATGAATACAATGATGCCAAATACAAAGAATTTCTTCCGTCCGTACATATCCGACAGTTTACCGAAGATCGGCATTCCCGCCATCTCCGCAACCATGTATGCAGAGGTCACCCAAACGAACTTGTCGAGTCCCCCGAGCTTGCCGACGATATCACCCATCGCCGTAGCTACAATGGTGTTATCCATTGAAGCCATAAGTATGCTAAGCAGTAGCCCTGCCAGCACAAATCCAATTTTGTTTTTACTTGCAGCCATCGTTCTTAATCTCTCCATTCACGATCTATTCATATGACTGCATTAGTATATCCGAAATGTCGCAATCATTAATCAGTCCAAGGACCGATTGCTTTACGCCAAAACAATCTATCGTGAACGAGCCATTCGCATCCGTTTTCGCATCAGATTTGTTCAACACGACCTATTCTTGCTTCTGGATCTACCGACAAGTCACCCGAATATTCGACCAACCTAATGTTACAACCCCGCCCAATATGAACTCGTGTACCTCGAACAGTATCGGCCTCTGTATCTTCAAGCATAATCTCATCTCCCTCAATCAGTTCTGCTCGAAAAGAAGGAGCCCCGCCCAAACCAAGTGCTTTCCAGAATCCACTGCGCTCTCTACGCCGAATATCAATCCGTTCACCGCCAACTTCCCTAGCCGAGGAAGACGTATATAAACGAATCTCCACGGTGTCTGCGTTCAACAGCCCCCCTACTTTGAGGTTGCCTTGAACACTAATCGACTCGCCCTGGACATCTCCATCAATCGTGGCCATACCGCCGATATCAATGCGCTCACTGTCCACTCTACCGCGTACGTTGCATTTTCCGTTCACCGTCAACTCCGGTGTAGCCAAAGCACCATTAATCGTTGTCATGCCATCCACACGCACACGAGAACTAACTAGCGGGCCGTTAATCGTACACATGCCATTGACCGTTGTCGTCTCCGCGCGAGCCGAGCCATGAACGCCCATTGTTCCATTTACATCCAGTGAATTGGTCTGCAGTTCTCCTTCCACTTTAGCCATACCATTCACGGTTACGCTCTCCGTGTACAACGCACCATAGATTTTCAGAGTCCCATTCACATTGAGCGAAGTACAATCCAAGTCTCCGTCCAATTTGGCCATGCCATCAATATTCACCCGGTTATAGTGCCCACCTGTCGTTTTGCGAGACCCCGTTACATTCAGATCATTTCTCATGTGACGCTCTTCCATTCATTTCTCCCCCTTTTCAGACATTCCCTAATTTAAGTTTCAATTCTTCCATGAACGTTGCCAGCGTAATTCTCAGCACCACTTTTACACCCTGATCAAAATAAAGCTCCGCTCCTGCACCAACCAGCATAAACGTCGGTACACCCATTTTGCGAATAAGCAGCAACTCACTTGCTCTGTCTCTGAACCGGTAATAATGATCTGACATTACTTCGATCAACAAGGTGCCTTCCTGCCTTGTGATATCTCCACTCATTAGTAACTTCTCAAGTACATAGAGCATCATGATCTGCTCCAGACCATACAGCGGTTGCTCTCGTCCGGCTTCCGTCAGCAATTCAAGAGATGCTAATGAAACAATGTTTCGATCTATGAGTTGTTGAGCAGACATCTCTACTTCGCCTAATGATGGCGAGAATACATCTGCCAGCTCATCCAGCGACAATCCTTCCTTCATGTGGATAATCTTGTCGATCCGCGGCAAAATCTGCTGTTTAGGAAAAAAGGTCTCCTGTCCTGTATATGAAGACTTCCGGATGAACCATTCCTCCGGAATAAGATTTTTCCGTTTCCAGCGATAGAGCTGCCCATATGAAATGCCTGTCAGGTCTAGTAGTTCTTTTTTGGAGATCAAATCATCCGTCATCGTTGAACCCCCTTGTTATTGAAGACAGTGTAACATAACATTGTTACGTTGTGAAGGGAGTTGTTTTCAACCGTGTATCATTCTCGTCATTGCATCGAGGGAGCTTTGGGTATAACCTGTGTAATAGATACTACGCTTCATTAGGAACTACTATCCCTCGGCTTCCAAACGGGAGATGGAACGGTTACATATCGGACTTATGAAAGGGGTTACTTTATCAGATGGCACTTATTAAATGTGATTTTTATTCGGACACACTTGGACTAAGCACGAGTATGCATGTTATTTTGCCACAACAGACGCATACTCAGATCGGCATGCAGAATGTGACAGGGCACGGATTACACCCTACCCTCTACTTGTTACACGGTCTTTCGGACGATGATTCCATCTGGCTGCGTAGAACCTCCATCGAACGTTATGTTGCTAACCTCGGTATTGCCGTTGTTATGCCACAGGTTCACCGCAGCTTCTACACGGACATGGCTGAAGGCGGACGTTACTGGACATTTATTAGCGAAGAACTGCCCACACTCGCCCGCTCCTTCTTCCCACTATCACACCAACGTGAAGATAACTTCGTTGCTGGCCTTTCCATGGGTGGTTACGGTGCGTTCAAGCTGGCGCTTCGTAAACCAGAGCAATATGCGGCTGCTGCTAGTTTATCGGGTGCACTCGATATGGCTGCTCACCTGAACAACACTGAAGGATCTGCATTGCAGCAGGCTGAAATGCAACGGATTTTCGGGTCAAATATGACGGGATCAGAGAACGATCTGCTTCATCTGCTACAGGAAAGTCAGCAAAGTCAAAGCGTAAGACCGTTACTCTATCAGTGTTGTGGAACGGAAGACTTTCTCTATGAGGACAATCAGACCTTCAGAAAAGCCTGCGAGCTGACAGACTTCCAGCTAACATACGAGGAAGAAGCAGGTGCACATGAATGGGGTTATTGGGATGCGAAGATTCAAGACGTATTAAAATGGCTTCCTTTGTCCAAACGAGACTAGTGGTTATGCGGGGTTTTACTTACCAAGCCTGAAAGTATGCTTTTTGAGAGGAAACAGGGAGAACATAGCTCTTAACGGGTCGTCCCTTAAATACAGCTATGTTCTCCCCTCGTATAACAAGTATTAATTCAGTATCCATTGATCTGATTACACATGAAAAATTAATGTCACCCTGTCCCGCTTCACCCCTCTGCGATCCCTTCCTTTGGCAATAGTGCCTTGATTCGGAATGCCATACGTAGACGCAATGTTTCTTCTGGATCTTTCAGACTGCGACCGATGATCTCCTCGCATTTCTCTAACCGATAAATCACTGTGTTGCGATGGATGTAAAGTCGTTTCGCTGTTTCAGCCAGATGACAATGCGTTTCCAGATAAACAGATAACGTATGGAGCAGCATATGATGATCCTTAATCGTCTCATCCTCGAATCCCTGCATCGTATCGGCATAGAATTTGTGGAGGTGCTCGTAGGGGATCATACGTAAAATCTCAGGAACTTCCTTCGGCTGATACATCTCGATAAAACGCGTTTTGCCCGCAATTCCACCAAAGTATAGAGCTTCATTGGCCTCTTTGTATGAAACAGGGATCTGAGCAAGCGGCTGAGCATAGCTACTGAAGCCAAACGATAGCTCCGATCCGTAATGGATAGCAATCTTACCCTGAAGACGCTCTAGCAGTGCGACAAAGAAAGGTTTAACTGTTTTCCACTCCTCCACCAGCGGCATTAATAGCACGTAGGCGCGATCGTGAGTGAACAAATGTAATGGATATCGAAAATGGATCAGTTCCCCTTCAAGATGTTCGGCAATCCGATCCTGTTCAGCCTTATATTGCATGAAAGAGATGGTTTTATCTGCGCCATCGAATTTGCCAACTGCACAGAGATATCGCTGCTCGCTGGACAATCCGAATTCACGCCCCCGACTCGCGATCTCCTCACTACTGGAGAATGCGCCACCAATGAAATTAGTAAAAAATTCGTTCTGGATGCGGCGGCGATTCTGCTTGAGCGCATTATCCTTCATGAGTTCAAACGCAATCACGTTAGTCGCCTGTTCTATGGTCAAAATATTCGAACGTTCAGACGGCGTAACTAAGCCTTCTATACAAAGAAAATGTAATTGTCTATGGGTATACACCGGAAACAATGTCAGTGTTTCTCGCTTCTCACTCAATAGAGAGAATGCTGAGAAAACGGATGGTGCTACGTGAAAATGCCCTCCGCCAGACAACAATGCTTCAATATGCGCTGCGGTGGTCGTGGAGAATCGACCATAGATGGGTTGAAGGTAAGGACCTAGCAGAAGAACCGGTAAGCGAAGTAAAGCGGACAACTGATCCAGCAACTTCGGGATGCCTTGGCCGCTCATAATCTGCTGGGTGAACTGTCGGTGAGTCTGTATGGCATTATGCAGCTCAGTAGTTTGTACATCGAGGATATGACTTAGTGATTTGTTAACAATATCGCCGAGCGAAGGATCGACAGGCAACTCCATCAAAGGAAAATGCAGCTCGTTAGCTAGCTTAATTGCTGATTCAGGAATGTTGCCGAGGTAACGTTTGCTTTTGATACCAAGCCCAGTACAGTCTTGGCGACTCATCTCCCCGATTAGTTCAAGCAGAGCTGGCAGATCGTCTTTAAAGTGAAAAGCTGTCGTAATGAGTAATTCATTCTTTCTCAGGTATGGAATGATATCCGGGGCATCCATCATGTTGACTGTATGAACTTCCCTGTTCAAACCCGTTGCTCCTGCGACAATGATGGTTCCGTCAAAAACCGGCAGCTTCAGTAGCTCACTCATTTTCATCGTTCTTGCGCCCCTTTGGTTAACATGTCCAATGAATCCTGTTATTCTTCTACATTTTCGTGAATGATTTCCCTTTTGTTTTATTCTACGATTAATTAATCACAATGCCAAGTTAATTAATATAACACCGGTTGGAAAGCTTATGCTGCCGGAATGGGGGAGATTGCATTGATAATCAAACAACCGAAGCCGTCTGCCTTATCCGAGCAGGTCGAAAACATGATTGAATGGCTGGCTTCACATGGCAAAGATGAGCAGAATGGCGTGAGCCGTCTGCTCTATGACCCAGCTTGGATCGCGGCCCAACGAGCTATTGCAGCCAAAATGAACGACCTCGGGCTACAGGTGCACTACGATGATGTTGGTAACTTGTTCGGGCATGCAGCTGGACGTGACCCCGAGGCACGGGTTGTACTGACCGGATCTCATGTTGATACAGTTATAGGGGGCGGAAAATACGACGGAGCCTACGGAATCGTCGCTGCGCTAATTGCCGTGGAACATTTGCTAACGCAATACGGGCAGCCACTTAAACCCATTGAGGTTGTCTCACTCTGTGAAGAAGAGGGAAGCCGCTTCCCGATGACCTATTGGGGTTCAGGTAATATCACCGGCGCCAAAAGCCGCGAAGCTATTCATAATTTAAAAGACGCGAGCGGTATGCTGTTTGAACAAGCGATGTACAATGTCGGGTTCGGATTAGGACAGCATCCACAGCCCCAACGAAGTGACCTTGAATGTTTTATCGAATTGCATATTGAGCAAGGCCAAGTATTGGAACGAGAGAAGAAATCAATCGGTGTTGTCAGTCATATCGTTGGACAACGCCGCTACGATATCACCGTGCATGGCGAGAGCAATCATGCGGGCACTACCCCAATGAAGTGGCGGCATGATGCTATGTTTACCACAGCTGAGTTGATTCGAATATTAATGCTCCGAGCGAATTCACATGAAGACGGATTGGTAGCCACAGTTGGACGATTAGATGCCAAACCCAACGTCGGTAATGTCATTGCACGCGAAGTCACCTTCAGCCTAGATGTACGTCACAGTGACACAGAGACCATTCGAACATTTTGCGAGGAATGCTTCAATGATTTCGAGACTATCGCAGCCCAACACGGAACACGCATCACTTTCCGTAAGTGGATGGATGAACCTCCAGTTGCAATGGATTCAGCACTGAACGCGGCGACTGAGAGCATTTTAAAGCGTGAAGGTATTTCATACCAAGTGATGACCAGTGGCGCGGGACATGATTCACAAGTATTCGGAACGTATTGTCCGACAGCACTGTTATTTGTACCAAGCCGAGGCGGCATTAGCCACTCCCCCGCAGAGTTTACCGATACAGAAGATTTGCAGCGCGGTGTAAGCCTGCTGATCGACCTACTACATCAATTGGCATATTAATATACATTCAGGAGGCGGTTAAGAGATGACGAAGTACCGGGAAATCCATGCACCACTGAGAACTATTATGACACCAGGACCAGTCGAAGTAGATCCGAGAGTCCTGCGAGCAATGGCAACACCGATTCTGGGTCAATTCGATCCAGCGTTCACGCAAATGATGAACGAGACGATGGATATGTTAAGACAAACGTTCCAAACGAAGAACCAATGGGCTTTCCCGGTTGACGGCACTTCCCGTTCAGGACTGGAAGCGGTGTTGTGCAGCCTAATTGAACCTGGTGACAAAGTGCTCGTTCCCATCTTCGGTCGCTTCGGTCATCTGCTGACAGAAATCGCTGAGCGCCACGGTGCCGAGCTGCATCTGATGGAATGTCCTTGGGGAGAAGTATTCGACCAACAGGCTGTAATCGATGAGGTTAAACGGGTACAACCGAAAATTGTAGCTATTGTACACGGCGAAACTTCTACAGGCTGCATGCAACCACTGGATCTAATTGGCCCAGCTTGCCGCGAGCTCGGTGTGCTGACAGTCGTCGATGCGGTTGCCTCCATTGGCGGTGCGCCAGTCAAAGTAGATGAGTGGCAGCTCGATGCCGTTATCGGCGGCACACAAAAGTGCATATCCGTACCATCCGGTATGGCGCCAGTTACGTACAACGAGCGGGTAGAACAGATTCTGGCAAGCCGGAAAAAGGTAGAGCGCGGTGTCGCACTAGACAGTGACCGTCGAGACGTTGCACACCCGATTCGTAGCAACTACTTTGATCTGAGTCAGTTGCAGGACTACTGGGGACCACGTCGTCTGAACCATCATACCGAAGCAACGTCGATGCTATACGCGTTACGCGAGGGGCTACGTATCCTGCTAGACGAAGGGCTCGAAGAGCGCTTCGAGCGCCATAAGTTACATGAAAAAGCATTGATGGCAGGCATCCGCGGCATGGGGCTAGAATTATTTAACGATGTCGCTTGGAAGCTACCTGTGGTAACTTGCGTGAAGATTCCACAAGGCGTTGATGGTGAATCTGTACGTAACATGCTACTTCATCAGTTCGGCATTGAGATTGCCAGCTCATTCGGCCCACTACATGGGCAGATTTGGAGAATCGGTACGATGGGTTATAGCTGCCGCAAGGAAAACGTACTATTCGTACTATCCGCACTGGAAGCCGTGCTCATTCGGCATAATGCTCCGATTGTCATCGGGCGCGGCGTACAAGAAGCACTTAACATCTATGAGTAAAACACACCCAGGTGCTGCACTCCTCCGTTATAACTTCTTAGCTAGAACATAATCTCGTTACAACTCAGAGGATACGACGCAGAGGCTCGGATGCATACACTTGAACGTTACAGAGAAATGGGATTCCGGCATGTCCGGAATCCTTTTGCATAAACAAGATTTCGCTATAGGAACGCCGGGCACATCATTGTACTGCTCGAAGACCGTTTCGGCGAAACTCCAAGCGGAAGGTGACACATGAACAATATCATCAGACTTCGCTCCGGGCTCGCCGGACTGCAGTGGCTCTTTTTCTTATTTACAAATACAGTCGTTATTCCAATTACAGTCGGGGCGGCGTTTGGATTACCGCAAGACAAAATCCAATTCTTAATTCAATGCTCGTTTGTCCTTACAGGCCTCGCCTGTGTGATACAAGCAGCACTTGGACATCAAAGATCTGTCATGGAAGGACAGTCAGGTTTGTGGTGGGGTGTTATTCTGAGCCTCAGCGCGGCTGCACCTTCGCTTGGTATCTCACTAACGGAGCTGGGTGGCAGTCTAGCCGTGGGTATCATGATCTCAGGTGTCATCACTATTCTAATCGGCATCTGCGGACTCGCCGTTCCATTATCGAAGTTGTTTACACCAGGCGTGATGGCTGTATTTATGTTTCTTCTCGGTTGCCGACTGAACATGATTTTTCTTGAGGGAATGCTCGGAATCTCCTCGGGATCTTCGACCGAAGCACCAACAATTCAACCAGCCGTTTTTCTGTTAGCAGCAGCCGTGGCCGTTTTCATCGCAGTCTTATCTGTAAAAGCCCGACCTGCGATTGGTCAGTATGCCTTACTCATTGGAATTCTGGGTGGATGGGCGCTATACACACTCATCTTCGGCAGAGATAGCGGAACCTCCAGCGCAGGAACAATTGACATGGGTTGGTTCCCTCTCGGTGATCCATGGCATGGCCTGAACACAGGTGTTGTCATGATTGCGATCATCGCCGGTCTGGTCAATGCCTCGAATACATTCGGCGCACTGAAGGGAACAGATCACATTTACGAACAAGAAGCTTCTGCCAAGCAGTACAGACGCTCATTTACTATTAGCGGTGTGCTTGCGGTTCTGTCGGGACTACTAGGGCTTGTACCCTACGCTCCCTACGTTTCATCTGTAGGTTTTCTGCAACAGACCCGTATTCGAGACCGACTTCCGTTTGTCATTGGCGGTCTACTATTCGCAGGAATCGGTCTGATTCCGGTGATCAGCAGTGCGCTTACCCAACTGCCGCTCAGCATCGGGAGTGCTGTCTTATTAGTAACATATCTGCGACTACTCGGTTCATCACTGCAGTATTTCAGCCAGATTCGAATGGATGCAGCAAATTTGTACCGGACAGCAGCACCTCTTTTCGTGGGAGTCATCGTGATGGGATTGCCATCCGAATATTTTGCCTCCTTGCCACCGCTGCTACGTCCGCTACTCGGAAACGGTCTGCTCATTGGCATTTTGCTTGCACTAGTGTTGGATCGACTTCGCTACGGTTCATCCCAGCAGGATCAGACACCAGCTTCGAACAAGGTTCGAAGACTTGTGGCTCCAACATCCGATCACTCAGGACGCACACTCAATTCCAATTTGAATCCGAAAGGAGAACAGTCATGAGAAGTCATGCGAATCAATCGAAGGGGTTCAAACCGGGTACAGAAACAGAGGCAGAGATCACTTCGGTAAGTCAGGATCAATGGGGAGCATTTGTGGATGCCACGGTTCAGATACCTTCTACCGGAACGGGCGAGCTTGACGGGCTGACGTTCGCGGTGAAAGACGTCTTTGATATTCAAGGTGTAACCAGTGGAGCTGGTAATCCGGACTGGCTTCGAACACATGAAGCTGCTGATTCCACTGCTCCCGTGCTGTTATCTTTATTAGCCAGCGGCGCAAGACTCACAGGCACAACGCAGACGGACGAATTGATGTACAGCCTGAATGGGGAAAATGCCCACTATGGTACACCCATCAATCCCCTCGCGCCAGATCGAATACCAGGCGGATCATCAAGTGGTTCAGCCGTTGCAGCTGCGGCGGGTCTGGTCGATTTTGCTATAGGCACAGACACAGGTGGTTCCGTTCGTATTCCATCATCCTACTGCGGTCTATTTGGCTTCCGGCCAACGCACGGAGCTATATCTGCGGAAGGGGTCATCCCGCTCGCACGTAGCTTCGATACGGTTGGCTGGATGAGCCAGTCTTCGAAGATTCTGTTAGACGTGGGCAAGGTATTGTTGAAAAATAAATCGGTATCTCTTCAAGATGCTGAATTGAGCGTAGAAGCGAATGCCATAAGCGGTGCATATGACGCATCCAATGTTAAACCAACATTCTCGCGTTTCCTCATTGCAGATGAAGCTTGGAGTCTACCAGAGGAAAACGATCGTTCAACCTTACTTGCAAAGCTGTACGAACTCCCCAACTGGAAGCAGGGCACCACTTCAGTCCAATTAACAGCACCTACGGAGAGCTTGGCGGACTGGTCGGCAGCGTTCCGCGCTCTTCAAGGGTTAGAAATTGCCCATGAACATAGCGATTGGTTGATAAAAGAACGTCCAACATTCGGCCCTGGTATCGCAGAACGATTTGAATGGGCTTGTACACTGGAGGCGTCTGCACACACCACCGAGAGTGACCTACGCACTCGTATCCGGAGTAGCCTTGTCGAACTGCTCGGCGAAGATGGACTTCTGGCAATTCCGACTGCTCCTGGCCCTGCTCCACTGCTTGGGCTACAAGGTGCGCAAGCCGAGGCTTATCGAGCAAAGACCATGCAACTCTCTTGTATCGCAGGGCTTACGGGTCTACCTCAGGTTACCGTGCCAGTCATTCGTGAGGATGGACTGCCCATCGGGCTATCCTTTATTGGTGGTGTCAATACCGATCTTAAGCTACTACGCTGGATGGCAGAACATTTCATAGATGAGGTGCGCGGATGAAACTAGTAACAATTGAACATGAAGGACAGGAGCACGCAGCGTTCCTGACAGATCGTGGCGTGATTCCACTGACTTGGCTGAATGAGAAACAAAACACAGATTGGCATACAGACCTTTTCACACTACTGCAAAACAAACAACTGCAGGCTCTGCGAGACTGGTACGTTAGTGGTGGACAGGAGAGCCTGGCCGCTCTTCCTGCTCTGCCGATCGACGCTGTATCTTACCGCGCGTTATACCGCCGACCTGGCAAAATGATTGGGGTTGGCATGAACTACCTGGCCAAAGCTATCGAGCTGTCGGGACGCCCTCCCGAGGATGAGCCTGTCATCTTTCTCAAACCCGACACGTCGCTGATTGGCTCTGGTGAAGCGATCCTTCTGCCGCATGGAGCTGGACAGGTCACGGCAGAGGCAGAACTAGCGATCGTCATTGGACAGAAATGCAGAAATGTTAGCGAGGACGAAGCTATGAATTATGTAGCTGGTTATACCACTTCTCTCGATATGACGGCTAAGGAGATTCATGCACGCAATCCTCGTTTTATGCAAAGAGCCAAAAGCTTCGACACGTTCCTAAGCCTCGGCTCTTCCCTCTCCACTCCTGACGAATACGTTGATCTGCCTAATCTTAAGGTTGAAACTGTGCGGAATGGCGAGGTCGTACACCACAACACCGTTAGCCAGATGATCTTCTCGCCCGCATACTTGATCTCTTTCCTTTCACATGTGATGACATTACATCCGGGAGATATCATTCTGACAGGCACGCCTGGTTCAGTCGTGATTGATGCTGGTGATCAGGTGGAATGCCGGATTACTGGACTGAAAACATTGAGCAATGCGGTGGAAAACGGAATCTCTTAGTATAGAAAATCGTATGCATGACCTTTCGTATCTAGCTCTTCCACAAAACATGACATTATACGTAATATTTTTTTGTTTAATTTGAACAGAAAACCCGATCATAATCTACGTTTTTGTCAATGAATTGTGAGTATAAGGTGATAAAATAAGGATAACAAATCCGAAGTGAGATTACATTACATAATAAAGTGATGTTACCTTACAAAATTTTATTCATCTGTGGCGTGCGCAAAGGACTGGTCGGAACTGTTCATGTACTTACATGAAGACGATCAGCCTTGCTCGGCCAATACGAAGAGGAGTGGGGCGGAATATGTCTACGAATTTGGCAGGTCGAGTGCTGGAAGAGACACACTTGCAAGAAAATATCAGTGTGGACGACTCCCTGAAACCGAAGCAGGAGAGCGAAAGAACGATTGGATCGATCGCTTACATGTTTATGTGGATCGGGGATGGCGTGAACCTTGGCAACATGACACTTGGAGCAAGTCTCATTGTCGCTGGTGTCGCTACACTCAATGTATTTCAGACGTTCGTGGCGGCTATGGTTGCGATCGGCATCATTTCTGTGATCTTTGCCATTAACGACCGATTCGGTTATCGAACGGGAATCCCTTACGTTGTTCAATTGCGTATGTCATTCGGCATCAAAGGTTCCATTATTTCCTCCTTCTTACGCGGTGTGCCCGCCATCGTCTGGTACGGCTTCCAGAGCTGGGTCGGAGGAACCGCACTGAACGAAATTGTCAAAGTGCTCAGTGGCGGTAGCTTCGACAGTGTTGTCATTTGTTTCATCGTATTGCAGGCAGTTCAGATTATCCTTTCACTTTATGGCTTTCATGCGATCAAGTGGGTGGAGACCCTCGCCTCTGTTGTTATTATGCTAGCCCTCGTCTACGTCTTCAGTATATTGCTCAATTCTCACAGCACAGCGATCACCGAAAATTGGGTAAATGCGCAAGGTACATGGGGACTTCCATTCTTCGCTTTCATCATGGTATTCCTAGGCAACTATGCGGCGATCTTCCTGAGTGCTGGTGACTATTCCCGTGAGCTTAAGAGTGGCATCAGTGACAAAAAGCGTAGCATGCTCTACTTC
Source organism: Paenibacillus tundrae (assembly GCF_036884255.1). Classification (NCBI taxonomy): domain Bacteria; kingdom Bacillati; phylum Bacillota; class Bacilli; order Caryophanales; family Paenibacillaceae; genus Paenibacillus; species Paenibacillus tundrae. The sequence goes on from NZ_CP145605.1 coordinate 5,784,365, forward strand.
CTCCCTATCGTTATCGCATATGGTTTCGTCCTCACGATTGGGGCAATGATGGCTGCAGCAACAGGAATTTCAAATCCCGTTAAAGCGTTCGCTGTTATCGTTGACAATCCATATATCACTGTCGCTGTATCTGCATTTATCGTCATTGGTGCAGTTGCTGTCAACATGGTCGCCAATATCGTGCCACCGGCTTATGTCATCTCGCTTGTCACCAAGCTAAAATACAAAACATCTGTCATTATTACTGGATTACTTGCGCTCTGCTCCTTCCCATGGGTACTCGTGCAGGATTCTTCCGCTCAAGGTTTAAACACATTCATCCTGATCTACTCCGCTTTCCTTGGCCCAATCGTGGCGATCATGCTAGTCGAATACTACATCCTACGTAGGCAGAAGGTAGATACGACCGAGCTCTATCTGGACAACGGTTCATTCAAAGGCTACAATCCGAGCGCCCTACTAGCCATGTTAATTGGAGCCGGAGCTGCGTTCCTGCTGGTTGACGTCGGCTGGATCATTGGATTCGTCGTAGCAGGCATTGCATACCTACTGCTCAGCAAATTCGCATTCAAAGGATCATCATTCAAAAAAGGCACCATTTACGAATAATCATAGAAGAGGAGAGTTGTGTATGGAACGTTACGATCTGGTTGTACGCGGCGGCAGCGTAGTGCTGCCGGACGGTGTCAAGAAAGTCGATGTCGGTATCAAAGATGGAAAAATCGCGGCAATTGCCGCCAAACTGGAGGGTGAGGCTGAGCATACTTATGATGCAGACGGATCTCATGTGTTTCCAGGTATGATCGACGTACACGTCCATTTCAGCGAACCAGGACGAGAGCATTGGGAAGGTTTTACGACTGGATCGGCTATGATGGCCGCAGGCGGTTGTACCACTTTCTTCGATATGCCACTGAACGGTATTCCCTCCACGGTGAATGAAGAAGCCCTGCTGGAGAAAGCTCGGATTGGAAATGAAAAATCACTTGTCGATTTCGGGCTCTGGGGCGGTCTCGTACCAGGGAATGAAGATGACTTGCAACCGCTGGCAGAGTCGGGGGTAATCGGGTTCAAAGCATTCCTGTCCACAACTGGCAACAAAGAATTCGAAGCCGTGGATGATATGACGCTGCTTACGGGCATGAAGAAGATTGCAGCGCTAGGCAAGGTGCTGGCTCTGCATTCGGAGAGTGCAGCGATCACCAACTGGCTAAAAGATGAAAAAGAAGCAGCAGGACTCTTCAGTGCCGACGATTATCTGGAGACTCGTCCGATTATCGCCGAAGTCGAAGCTGTAGAACGCGCCCTGTACTATTCGGAAATAACAGGCTGCGCACTGCATTTCGTGCATATTAGTTCTGCTGCAGCAGTAGCGAGTATCGAAGCTGCCAAAGCTCGTGGCATGAACGTAACGGTCGAGACTTGCCCACACTATCTACTCTTTAACCACGATAGCCTGCGGGAAAAAGGAAGCATCGCCAAGTGTGCTCCTCCACTGCGGGAAGCAGACGAACAACAACGACTCATCTCCCTGCTGGCAGAAGGAAAATTTGATATGTTATCGTCGGATCATTCGCCCTGTCCGTACGATATGAAGGATCCAAAAGATTTCAATCTATTCCAAGCATGGGGCGGCATTAGCGGCGGACAATTCACCCTACTGTCAGCGTTGGAACTTGCATTAGCAAACAACATTCCGCTGGAGCACGTTGCCGCTTGGACAGCGTCCAATCCAGCAGAGCGCTTCGGTCTTGCGGAGCGTAAAGGTAGCATCGTCACCGGAATGGATGCTGATCTCGCCATCGTTGATCTGAACAAAACGTTTACGGTGACTGAAGAGAACTATTATGCTAAGCACAAACAAAGTCTCTACATCGGTCATTCATTCCCAAGCAGTGTGATAGGTACCATCGTCCGTGGACATGTCGTTGTTCGCAGCGGCGAGGTGCTCACCGAGGTGAATGAAGGCAACTGGCAGAAGCCATAAGGGACTGGAACGAGCGGTTACAGTTAAAGAACACAAAAAGCCAGTGAGAGATATCTTTCTCTCACTGGCTTCTTTTTTCGTATATTAAGTCTTTATATTTACTTTAACGAAATTCCGGCATTAACCGCGGTTTTTAATCCATTGCTCCGTGATCTCCAGTACCTTCTCACTGCGTCCAATGGCCTCAGCCACTTGACCTGAAGCTGTACCGCCGTAGACGTTACGTGCGTTAACCACCGCCTCTGGTTGCAGCACATCGTAGATGCGCTCATCGAACAGCTCGGAGAATTGACGGAATTCTTCGATCGTCAGATCCAGCAAATACTTGCCGTTTTGGATGCAGTACAATACAGTCTTACCAATCACTTCATGCGCTTGACGGAATGGCAAGCCTTCGCCTACGAGGAAATCGGCAATATCTGTAGCGTTCGAGAAGTCCTGGTTCACAGCCTGACGCATGCGATCCTTGTTCACCTTCATTGTAGCGATCATCGGTGCGAACAATTGCAGCGCACCTTCCAGTGTAGCCACTGTATCGAACATGCCTTCTTTGTCTTCCTGCATATCCTTGTTGTACGCAAGCGGAAGAGATTTCAGTACAGTCAGCAACCCGATCAGGTTACCGTAGACACGTCCTGTTTTCCCACGAACGAGTTCAGGAACGTCTGGGTTTTTCTTCTGTGGCATAATGCTGCTACCTGTGCAGAACGCATCATCCAGTTCAACGAATCCAAACTCCGTGCTGCTCCACAGCACCAATTCTTCACTCAATCGGGACAAGTGAGTCATAATGAGCGATGCTGCTGCCAGGAACTCAACAATAAAGTCACGGTCACTCACGGCATCCAAACTATTTTCATATACGCCATCAAAGCCCAGTTGTTCAGCTACAAAATGACGGTCTATCGGGAACGTTGTTCCAGCAAGTGCACCCGCGCCAAGTGGCAGAACGTTAATTCGTTTGTAGCTATCCATCAGACGTTCAGCATCCCGTTGGAACATTGACACATAGGCCATCAGATGGTGGGCAAACAGAATAGGCTGTGCCCGCTGAAGATGCGTATAACCCGGTACGATGGTATCGAGATTGTCTTTCGCTTGTCCGATCAGCGCTTCCTGCAAGGAATGCAACATTCCTACAAAACCAACCACGCGCTCACGCAGATACAAGTGCATATCGGTTGCCACTTGGTCATTCCGGCTACGGCCTGTATGTAATTTGCCGCCTACAGGGCCAATGGTCTCAATGAGATTTTTCTCAATGTTCATGTGGATGTCTTCATCAGATACGGAGAATTCCACTTCGCCGGCACGGATTTTATGCAACACGGTAATCAAGCCTTCTTTGATCGTTTCCACGTCTTCCGCAGGCAAAATGCCGCATTTGCCCAGCATCGTCACATGGGCCAAGCTACCTTGAATGTCTTCCTCAGCCAATGCTTTGTCGAAATTAATCGATGCGGTATATTCCTCAACTAGATGATTCGTTTGTTTGGTAAAACGTCCTCCCCAAAGCTTGCTCACGGTGAGTACTCCCCTTTCGCTCATGGACAAAGCCGCTCCTGCCAGATATGCAAGAACGGCCTGCCTTGTCAGTTATATTTGGATGGCTCTATACATTGAACTAAAACACCTTTTACTACTCACCACTCCAATGACAGAACAACCTCCTGATCGCTGTTACCCCCAGATTTTTTTGATTCCCTTTTCTAAAAGGAAAATCCGGGGATAGCTTATGCTTCCGATGTAGCTTTCTCAAGGAAAGCTTGTAGCGAACGCTTCGCTTCCTCCGGTTATTTCTGTCCTCTACGTTTTCGTGTAAATGTTTTATTCAATATATAGAATGTAATTAGTTGTTTTTGTTTTGCTCTACGCCGGAGTTTACTTTCAGACGCAGTGCGTTCAGGCGGATAAAGCCTGTTGCATCGCCTTGATCGTATGCTTGCGTAGGATCAGCTTCCATCGTTGCGATGTCTGGGTTGTACAAGCTGACAGGGCTTTTCACGCCAGCGCCGATAATGTTACCTTTATACAGTTTCACACGAACTGTACCCGTTACGTTTTTTTGACTTTCGCTCACGAGTGCTTGCAGCGCAAGACGCTCTGGTGCGAACCAGAAGCCGTTGTATACGAGCGTGCTGTAACGTGTGATCAAGCTATCACGCAGGTTCATGACTTCGCGATCCATCGTGATGGATTCCATTTTGCGGTGTGCAGTAAATAGAATGGTTCCGCCTGGTGTTTCGTACACGCCACGGCTCTTCATTCCGACAAAACGGTTCTCGACCATATCCACACGGCCAATACCATGTTTGCCACCCAGCTCATTCAATTGCTCCATTACTTGCAGTGGGCTGAGACGTTCACCGTTGAGGGCTACGCAGTCGCCTTGTTCGAATTCCAGTTCAACATATTCTGCCTGATCTGGCGCATCTTCAGGCGCACTGCTGAGCAAGAACATGTCTTTGTTCTCGTCCGTGCTTGGATCGAACCAAGGATCTTCGAGCACACCGCTCTCATAGCTGATATGCAAGAGGTTACGGTCTGTAGAGTAAGGTTTAGCCGCAGATGCCGTTACTGGAATACCGTGTTTCTCAGCATATGCAATCATCTCTGCACGTCCTGGGAATTGGTTACGGAACTCTTCCAGACGCCAAGGTGCGATTACTGCAATATCAGGTGTTAGTGCAGCTGCGTTCAACTCAAAGCGAACTTGGTCATTCCCTTTACCTGTCGCACCGTGAGCAATTGCTGTAGCACCTTCTGCACGAGCGATGTCCACCATACGTTTAGCAATCAGAGGACGTGCGATACTTGTACCGAGCAAATATTGTCCTTCGTAAAGCGCGCCCGCTTGGAACATAGGGTAGATGAAGTCTTTTGCGAACTCGTCGCGCAGGTCATCGATGTATACTTTGGAAGCACCTGTTGCCAGTGCTTTTTCCTCCAAGCCGTCCAATTCATCCTTTTGACCGATATCTGCCGTAAATGCGATGATCTCAGCGTCATAAGTTTCTTTCAACCATTTCAAAATTACAGATGTGTCCAACCCGCCGGAATAGGCGAGTACGATTTTTTCTTTAGCCATGTCTAATAGGTCCTCCCCAAGTTCAATTACTCACTATACAAATTATATTTAATCTATCATCGCGAAATCCGCATATAAAATCAACCCATTCACGCAAATAGCAGCTATTCGCTCATTAACGCAGCCATCAAAGCCTTCTGTGCGTGCAGACGATTCTCTGCTTGATCGAAGATCAAGGAGTTTGGCCCATCGATTACGCCTGCGCTTACTTCCTCTCCACGGTGAGCCGGGAGGCAGTGCAGGAACATGTAGTCCGGCTTCGCAACCTTCATCAATTCTTCGTTCACCTGATACGCAGCAAATGCTTGCTCACGAATCTTCTGTTCTTCCTCAAAGCCCATGCTCGCCCACACATCCGTGTACACGATATCCGCATCTTTAACCGCTTCTTCGGCACTATACGTCACCACAACCTGTGATCCGCTCTCCTGTGCAATGCTGCGTGCTTGTTCTACGATTGCACTGTCCGCCTCATAGCCTTCAGGAGTCGCTACAGCTACATGCATCCCCATCTTAGCTGCGCCAAGCATCAGGGAGTGTGCCATGTTATTGCCGTCTCCGACGTAAGCCATTTTGAGACCTACAAGCTTACCCTTGTGCTCCAGCACCGTTTGGAAATCCGCCAGTACCTGGCATGGATGTGCCGCATCACTCAATCCATTGATGACAGGAACATCTGCATGTTCTGCCAACTCAGTTACATTATGGTGCCCAAAGGTACGGATCATAATGCCGTCAAGATACCGGGACAACACTTTAGCCGTATCATGCGTTGTTTCGCCGCGACCCAGCTGAATATCATTTTTGCTCAGGAAGAGTGCGTGCCCACCTAGCTGGAACATACCTACTTCAAAAGATACACGTGTACGTGTAGATGATTTTTCAAAAATCAGTCCAATTGTTTTACCCTTCAAAGGCTGAAAAGGCACACCGTTTTTTTGCTTGCCTTTGATCTCGATGGCAAGATCGAGTAGATAACGAATTTCTTCTGCCGTATAATCGGTGAATTCAATAAAGTCCCGGCCTCTTAGGTCGATCTTCTGGATCTTCTCTGTTGATTGAACTTGTGTCATGTTAATAATGCCCTCCTTATTTCCGGTTCCCTGCACCCGCATGTGCAGAAGTTAGTAATCGTCTGGAATACTTCCCATCATGACTGCGAATGACCTACTTATGCTGCATGAACACGCGGCTACAGGGAATTCATCATCAGAATACTACGCCGGAGCCGCTCATGGCCCCGGAATAGAAATTTTTCTGAAAAGTATCAAGTATCCATGCTATCTGAACCTATCCCTGCGGATTAGGCGTTCTTCGCTGCGACATGCTCTTCAATGAGTGTTGCCACCAAGGAAACAGCCTCGTCGATCTCTTCTTTGCTCACATACAAGTTCGGAAGCAAACGAATGACATTCGGCCCTGCAGACACAAACAAAATACCACGTTTCTGCCCTGCAACCACGATATCGCCTACCGCTTCTTCACATTCAATACCGACCAACAAGCCCAATCCACGAACTTCTTTGACAAAGGAATTTCCCGCCAAACGTTCTCTCAAGGAGCTCATCAGATATTCGCCCATCTCCGCTGCACGTTCAGGCAGTTTATCTTCCAGCATCGTTTCGATCGTTGCAATGACAACCGAGGAAGCAAGTGGTGTACCACCAAATGTGGTTGCGTGACTACCTGCGGTAAATGCATCTTTCAGATAGCCTTTGCCTAGCATAGCTCCAACAGGGAAGCCGCTACCGATGCCTTTAGCCACTGTGAAAATGTCAGGTTCAATGCCGTAATGTTCATGCGCGAACAATTTACCGGTACGCCCCATTCCCGTCTGTACTTCATCCACAATCAATAACAATCCATGCTTCTCGCATAGCTGCTGAACAAACTGCAAGAACTCAGGCTTAACCGGATGCACGCCGCCCTCAGCTTGCACCATTTCCAACATAATTGCCGCCGTGTGTGGCCCAATCGCCGCTTCAAGTGCTGCATTGTCATGCAAAGGAACGGTAACAAATCCTGCTGGCAATGGCAAAAAGCCCTCTTTTACCTTATCCTGTCCTGTAGCTGTTAATGTAGCCAATGTCCGTCCGTGGAAGGATTGCGCAAAAGTAATGACCTCGTAACGATCTGCGCCTTTCACCTTCTGGTGATAACGACGAGCTAGTTTAATCGCTGCTTCGTTCGCCTCGGCACCACTGTTGCAGAAGAACACTGCATCTGCACACGTATTCGCAGTCAATAAAGCTGCTGCACGTTCTTGGCCTGGAATCTGGAACAGGTTAGATACATGCCATAGCTCATCGATCTGCGCTTTCAGCTTCGCGCCAACCTTCTCTGGTGCATGACCAAGGCTCGTTACAGCCAATCCGCACATGAAGTCGAGGTAACGGTTGCCCTGATCGTCCCACAGCCAGCTACCTTTTCCCTTAACTAAGCTAATAGGATAACGTGCGTAGGTTTGAAAAAGAGAGCTTTCTGTCTGAGCCGCTGATGCTGCTCCTGTCGCAGTCGCGCCCGCTACTGCTGTGCCAGTGGCTGTTTGTTCTTTACTATTTGCCATCACCTTTCACACTCCCATCCTCGATTTAATATAAGAATCCTACTGCATCCGGATAATTCGCGTTCCGATCGTTTCCCCTTGTAACACCCGGCTCAAAATCTTCGGCTCACTACCGTCTACGATGACAACCTCACGCACATCCCCATGAATACAAGCGATAGCTGCTCGCACTTTAGGAATCATACCACCGTATATTTCACCGGTTTGAATCATATCTTCAATCTCCTGTACAGAGACAGATGGCAATACTTTTTTCTCACCGTTCACAGTCTTCATAATCCCTGGAACGTCAGTGACTACGATCATTCGGCTGACACCCAAGTGAGAAGCTACTGCACCTGCCGCTGTATCGGCATTGATGTTATAACGTTGCCCCGAGGCATCCACGCCCACAGGCGCAATGACAGGCATATACCCCATCTGCACAACACCTTGGATAATCTCCGCTTGGACACTAGTCACATCGCCAACCCAACCAATCTCCGCATGGTTGCTGACTGGTTTTGCTTGAATTAAACCGCCGTCAACTCCCGATAATCCGAGTGCACGCCCACCCACACGTTGGATTAAACGTACAATTTGTTTGTTGATGCTACCTGCCAGCACCATCTCTACGACATCCAGTACAGGCTCCGTCGTCTTACGCAAACCGTTAACAAATTCCGTATCAATGCCCAGCTTCGCCAGGTTCTCCGAGATTGCAGGGCCTCCACCATGTACGATCACAGGCTGAGTTCCTTGAGATTGAAGATCACGCAGATCGGCAAAAAAGGATTCAGGCAACGCCGCAAGCGTGCTGCCTCCGCATTTCATAACGAACATCTGCTTCTCGGCTCTAGCTTTGCTTCCAGTCTCTTCATTCTGTAATGTCGAGGTCATGAGCATGGCTCCTTTCATTCTAACCTTTAAAAGGCTTAACACTTAATTGATCCACTATAGACGAGTCCAACCGTTCCAAATTCGGATCGTTCTTCCGATCGCCGTTGTCTCCAGATTTTTTTTAATCCCCCTGCTAAATGGGAAAATCCGGAGACAAATGCGAACGCTACGCTTCTACAGAATCGATTCCGACTTTTCCACTACCTTTGTCTATAAATAAATTTAATTAGAAGTTTAACCCTTATTAATTTCCCTATATATTTTGGTAAAACCTACATATTAATCATGTAGCTATCGATCAATAAAAAGATTTCGGCTGAATCCCATATCGGGCGCTGAGATGCCGTCAGGCATCCTTTGTAATCAAAAGCAAAACTTTTGAACTGTCTCTATTACGTGCGGTAAGCTGCGTTAATTCGTACATAATCATATGTCAGATCACAGCCCCACGCGATGGCTGTTCCTTCGCCGTGGTTCAGATCAACAATAATGCGAACCGTATCTGTCTGTAAGTATGCTAATGCTGCTTCTTCGTCAAATACGACTGGACGAGACTGCTCAAGTACGGAAATGTCTCCGAGTCGAATGTCCACCGTGTCTGGATTAACCGGTTGCCCCGCGCGTCCCACCGCAGCAATGATCCGTCCCCAGTTTGCATCGGCACCAAACATCGCTGATTTCACCAAGCTTGAACCGATCACTGTCTTCGCAATCGCCTGAGCTGATTCATCGCTCACTGCACCTGTGACTTGAACTTCAACAAGCTTAGTCGCACCTTCACCGTCTCGTGCAATGGCCTTAGCCAGCACTTCGCACACATACGCAAAACCAGCCGCAAATGCATCCCAATCCGGGTGATCCATTGTAAGTTCTTCGTTCCCTGCATATCCGCTAGACATCGCCACGAGCATATCATTCGTGCTGGTGTCTCCATCAACAGTAATCATGTTAAACGTATGGTTCGTTGCTTGGCGTAGCAAGCGCTGCAACGCTTCAGCACCAATGACCGCGTCAGAGGTCATGAACGCCAGCATTGTAGCCATATTCGGATGAATCATACCAGATCCTTTGGCTGCTCCTGCAATCGTAACCGCCTTACCGTTCACAATAACGGAGACGCAGGCTTCCTTTTTCACTAAATCCGTCGTTAGAATCGCTTGTGAAAATTGCTCCGCTTCATTGGCTTCCTTGCCCAGTTGTGCCGGAAGTGCCGTAATGCCTGAATGAACCGCGTCCATCTTCAGCAACTCACCGATGACCCCTGTAGAAGCAACAGCCACATCTTCCTCCGCTACACCCAGTTCGCGCGCAGCCGCCGAACGCATTGCATACGCATCTTCTTCACCTTGCTGTCCTGTACATGCATTCGCATTGCCGCTATTGACGATGACCGCTTGAAGGCGTCCATTGCTCAAGCTCTCACGAGTTACTTTGAGTGGCGCAGCTTGAAACACATTCGTAGTGTATACTGCGGCGGCAGTTGCTGGCACTTCGCAGCGAATAGCTCCGATGTCGTTACGTGATGTTTTTTTCAATCCACAGTGCAGTCCGCCGGCAGTGAATCCGCTCGGAGTTACAATTGTTCCGTTCTCAATTATTGTAAATGACTGTTGCCCTACGTTTGTTCCCATATATTATCCCCCGTCTCGCGTTCGGCCATAGACCGATTGTCCGCCCTAACATAACTCCATATTCCCACTGGATGCGTGTCAAAAAGCAATTCCATGCTCTTTAATACATTCATCTTATGGATATACTGGTATCATGTTCAGCCCGAGGTTTTCCTCCCATCCCATCATCAGGTTCAAATTTTGAATCGCTTGGCCGGATGCGCCTTTTACCAGGTTGTCAATGACAGAAACAATCGTCAAACGGCCTGTACGTGGATCAACGGAGAATCCGATATCACAGTAGTTCGATCCAGTGACCTCTTTCGTTGATGGCCAAATTCCTGGCTCACGCACACGTACAAAAGGTCTATTTTCATAAAACTGACGGTAAAGATCCACCAGTTCTTTATCTGTATGTTCTCCAACTAAACTTGCGTACATGGTGCTCATAATTCCACGTGTCATTGGCACAAGCTGTGTCGTAAACGTAACCGTTACTGGCGATCCAGCAACCTGACCTAACACTTGTTCAATCTCTGGGATGTGTTGATGTTTATTTAATTTATACGCTTTAAAATTCTCATTCATCTCTGCATAATGGTATGCCAGATTCGTTCCGCGTCCTGCCCCAGACACCCCTGACTTTGCATCAATAATGATGCTTGAAGGGTCAATCCAGCCAGCTTGCACCGCAGGAACTAATCCGAGCAATGTTGCTGTAGGATAACAGCCTGGGTTCGAGATTAACGTCTTATCTTTCACTGTGTCACCGTACAGTTCAGCCATACCGTATACCGCTTGTTGTAATAGTTCGTCTGAAGGAGCCGGATGTTTGTACCACTCTTCGTACACCGCTCCATCTTTGATTCTGAAATCACCAGACAGATCAATGACCTTCAGCCCTGCTTCCAGCAGGCCAGGAACAAGCTTCGCACTTACACCGGACGGAGTCGCTGTGAATACAAGGTCTGCACGGCCTGCGATCTCCACTGGATCCACGCCATCAAGTGGCCTGTTAATCACGCCCGTCAAATGCGGAAATCCATCTGCAATAGACTCCCCACTGCTGGATGAAGAGATTACCGAAGTAATTTCAACATGCGGATGATGCTGTAAAAAACGAATCAGTTCCACCCCGCCGTAGCCGGTGGAACCGACGATTGCCACTCTTAATTTGTTATTCACTCTCGCTCCCCCAATCTCGTTGTATGCGCTACTTCAACCATGCCTATGCCCTAAGGTAAGGCACACACATGATATTTCCGTCGCTTCTATGCATATTTGTGTATTATTATACGACTCTAGTTATATAAATACAACACTCTACCATCAATTTTACATGGATTTTCATCAATCCCGAACATATCTTTAGAGCAGCAGAGGACGAACCTGAATACTTCTGCTAAAATACGTAGTAGTGGGGGTTCAAGAGCGTCTGTTTTCAGCATCAAAAAGGGACTTTTTGAACAACCTCTTATATAGGAAGATTACATACAGAGTCTCATTCATAGTGAAGGTCTTCCTGCAATGAGTTCTGACAAGACATTTTGGAGACATGGGGGTCTATAGTGCATATTGAATCCATCTTACTTATTGTACTCCTGGGTTTGAATATTATTTTTGCGGCAGCGGTCGTATTCTTCGAGCGCAAGGATGCGAGTTCGTCCTGGGCCTGGCTGCTCGTCCTGAATTTTATTCCCGTGCTCGGGTTTGTACTTTATCTTTTGACAGGGCAGAACCTCACTCGTTACAGACTATTCCAATGGAAAGATCGTAAGAAGCTTGGACTTGAGGAACGTATCGAGGCACAGCTTGCCCAATTACAGAGCAATCGAACACCTTTTCACAACAAAGTGACCGAAAACAGCCAGGATATGATCTACATGAACCTGAAGCAGAATGGTGCTTTGTTAACCGAGGATAACGAGGTCGAGATTATCACCGATGGCACGGATAAATTCCAACGATTACTGGATGATATCGAAGCTGCACAGGATCATGTGCATGTGCAGTATTACATCTATCGGGGGGATCGTCTGGGTAAACGTATTCGTGATACGCTCATTCGTAAAGCAAAAGAAGGCATCAAGGTTCGATTGCTGTACGATGCGCTTGGATCGCGGCGTGTATCGAATCGATTTTTCAAAGAGCTGCGCGAAGCGGGCGGTCTGGTGGAAGTCTTTTTCCCATCCAAATTCAGCTTGATTAATCTGCGTATGAACTATCGGAATCATCGAAAAATGGTCATTATTGACGGGAACCTTGGTTATACTGGCGGTTTTAACGTAGGGGATGAATATCTAGGCTTGAACTCCAAATTTGGATATTGGCGTGACACGCACCTCAGAATTACGGGGAATGCGGTTCATGCATTGCAAACACGGTTCCTTCTCGACTGGAATGAGGCATCGAAGCAGCATGATACACCTTATGTGCCAGCACATTTTCCTCATATCGAGGGCACAGGAACGATCGCGATGCAGATTGTCTCCAGCGGCCCTGATGCCGAAACAGAACATATCAAGAACAGTTATCTGAAAATGATCAATGGAGCGAAACATTCCATCCTCATTCAGACGCCTTATTTTATCCCAGATGCGAGTGTCTTCGAGGCTATAAGGCTTGCCTGCCTATCTGGTATCGATGTACGTATTATGATTCCAAACAAACCGGATCACGCCTTCGTGTATTGGGCGACACTATCGTATATTGGTGAGTTGTTGAAGGTCGGAGCGAAGGCTTTTGTCTACGATAACGGCTTCATTCATGCCAAAACACTAATCATAGATAGCATGGTGGCATCCGTCGGCACAGCGAACATTGATTATCGCAGTTTCCGGTTGAACTTTGAAGTGAACGCCTTTATGTATGATGAGACGATTGCAACTGCTCTTGTGCATACCTTCGAGCATGATCTTCTTGTATCCCGTGAGCTGACGATGGAGGAGTACAACAAACGGAGTATCAAAATCCGCTTCAAAGAAGCGATATCTCGCCTACTATCTCCTATTCTGTAAAGAGTGAGAAAAGGCATGTGTAGTGGAGATAGTACTTCCATCCGATTTCAATGTGATCTGTAATTACAAACCCGTGTATGGATGTACGCTCTACAAGTGATGTATGAACTGCTTGAGATTGAAGAAAGGGACATTCCGCCCAGCTATACTGGTGCAGAATGTCCCTGTTTGTGTGTAATATTAGAATGTGTTTCATTTCATGTTTCATTTAGAATAGATTGCTGCCCGTTTACCAGTCGGCTCATATCTCTTCTCTCTTAAAACCTTCACCGAGAACCTCATGCGCATTGCTAATAATAACAAAAGCAGATGGATCAACCGACCGGATCAATGTTTTCAGTCTTGGCACTTCATTTTGCCCCACTACAACCATGAGTACAGTTCGCTGATCGTCGGTATAACCGCCTTTAGCCTCCAGCTTCGTCAATCCACGATCTAGATCTTCAAGAATGACTTTGGTAATCGGTTCAATCTGGTTAGAAATAATGTAAGCTACCTTAGAGTAGCCAAGTCCCATCTCAACCGCGTCAATGACTTTCCCGGTAACGTACAAGCCAATCAGTGCATATAAAGATTGCTCTAATGACAGTACAAAAGCAGCCATAATAATGACCGTAGCGTCCATAATCACAACGCAGATCGAATAACTCAGTCCGCTATATTTTTGCACGATCCTTGCCAGGATACTCATACCACCTGTTGACCCTCTGCCCCGATAGACGATCCCAATACCGAGTCCAACCCCGATCCCACCATATAGAGAGCCTAACAGCGGATTCGTCGTTGGAATCGTCCAGTCTTTTGTAAGATAAACAAACAGCGGTAGAACGATACTTCCCAGCACAGACCGGATACCATACTGCTTACCGATTAGAAGGAAACCTGCGATCAGGAGCGGAATATTAATGGCCCACTGGGTATATGCTGGCTCAAGTCCGAGCCACTCATCACCCAAGATCGACAGACCGGATACGCCGCCTGATGCGATCTGGTTCGGTAATAAAAACAAATTAAATGCCACCGCAATAAGGAAAGACCCCAAAATAATAGATGCTGTATCTACAACGTTCCGCCATGGCCCATTCAAAGGAATTAATGTGGTTATTCTCTTCTTGCGGTTGGGGTGATGATGTGATGATTGTTGCTGTTGCATGGTGATCGTGTTCTCCTTTTGTCTCATCAATTTATGTAAAATGCATGTGCGAGTTCAAAAAAAAGCCCCTGTATACACCAGCATACGCCTACACGTATCCGGTTCATACAGGAACTTCATTTACTCGGTTTCCACTTTAATCTGGCTGCGCAAATAACCATCGATGAATGCATCGAGGTCGCCGTCCATTACTGCTCCTGTGTTCCCTGTTTCTACGCTCGTACGGTGATCCTTTACCATACTATAGGGATGGAACACATAGGAGCGAATCTGGCTGCCCCAAGCAATATCCGACTGATCCCCTCGGATTTCATCCAGCTGTTGTTTTTGCTCTTCAATTTTGCGCTCATACAATTTCGAACGAAGCATTGTCATTGCACGCTCACGGTTCTTGATCTGTGAACGTTCGTTCTGACACGTTACAACCACACCTGTTGGAATGTGCGTAATCCGCACGGCAGAGTCGGTGGTATTGATGTGCTGTCCACCCGCACCACTTGCACGATACGTATCAATCTTGAGGTCTTCTGTGCGGATGTCGATCTCTACAGTATCATCAATCTCAGGAACCACATCACAGGAGACGAATGACGTATGTCTACGTCCGGATGAGTCGAATGGTGAGATACGTACCAGTCGGTGTACACCCTTCTCGGCTTTTAGATAACCGTATGCGTTGTGCCCTTTAATGGATAGTGTCACACTCTTGATCCCAGCTTCTTCTCCCGGAAGATAGTCCAGAACCTCAACCTTGAAGCCACGCTTCTCAGCCCAACGGGTGTACATCCGAAGCAACATCTGTCCCCAGTCCTGCGACTCTGTTCCACCTGCGCCTGGATGCAGCTCTAGGATGGCATTCATCTTGTCATATGGCTGGTTCAGTAACAGTTGGAGTTCGAACTCATCAAGCTTGCTTACGATGGCTGTGACGCTGTTCCCAACCTCAGCAGCTAGATCCTCATCGCCTTCTTCATCAGCGAGCTCGACCATCATCAGAGCGTCATCGTAATCCTGCTGCAGTTTGGTGTATTGATCAACAGACCCCTTCACCGCGTTCATCTCAGCAATGACTGCTTGTGCCTTCTCGTTATCGTCCCAAAAATCAGGAGCAGACATCTTCACCTCAAAGTTCTCAATCATCTCTTGCTTCAGATCTAAGTCAAAGAGACCCCCTAAGGTTTGTTAGTTTCTTGCCTATTTCACGTAGGTCTTGCTTCACGCTTGGATCGATCATATCGGATTCCTCTTTTCATTAAGATAAGCTCCTCGCTATCAGTGTATTACAGTTGAACCGAGCAGCCTAAGCCCTCAATTCAAAAGAATACCTGACTGCAAGGAGCCATAGGACATTCGTTGATTTAGGTTCAAACTAAATCCTATTTACATTAGTCACTTCAATGACAGAACAACCTTCCGATCGCTGTTATCCCCAGATTTCTTTGATCCCTTTTTTTAAAAGGGGAAAATCCGGTGATAGCTTATGCTTCCGATGTAGCTTTCTTGCAGAAAGCTTTCAGCCGAACGCTCTGCTTCTTCAGGTTTTCTCTGTCCTCTTCGTTTCTCATGTAAAAAAATTATTTAAACCTATATATTTATACATACTACTCTTGACCGTGGCAATGTTTGAACTTTTTGCCGCTGCCGCAAGGACATGGATCGTTACGTCCGATCTGATCGGACACTTTCACCGGGCGCTTCTCAGCAGGTTCGCCGCTGGTCGAGATCTGACTTTCCTCAACAACAGCTTGACGCTCCTGGTTGCTCTCGATTTGTGCTTTCATCACATATGTCGCTACTTCTTCTTGAATCGAAGCGATCATCTGATGGAACATCTCGAAGCCTTCGAATTGATATTCGCGCAGTGGGTCTGTACCACCGTATGCACGAAGGTGAATACCTTGACGCAATTGATCCATAGCATCAATGTGATCCATCCACTTACTGTCTACTGCACGGAGCACAACGACTTTCTCAAACTCACGAACCATCTCTTCACCGATACGCTCTTCGCGACCGTTGTACTTGGTCTGTACTTTCTCGAACAGGTACTCGATGATCTCTTCAGCTTCTTTGCCCCACAGCTCATCTTTGGTAACCGAGCCATCGTCGAGCAATTTGCTATTCATATAATCGGCAACTTCTTGCAGTTCCCAGTTCTCTGGAATATCGTCACTACAGTGAGCTTCTACAATACGTTCGATGGATGGCTTGATCATATCCATAACAATTTGTTTAATATTCTCAGACTCCAGCACCTCACGACGCTGTTTATATATAATTTCACGCTGTTGGTTCATGACATCATCATATTGAAGAACGACTTTACGTACGTCAAAGTTATTACCTTCAACCCGTTTCTGTGCCGATTCGACTGCACGTGTAATCATCCGGCTCTCAATCGGTTGATCCTCTTCAAAGCCTAGACGCTCCATCATGTTCAATACATTGTCTGCACCGAAACGTCTCATGAGTTCATCACCCAATGACAGATAGAACTGGGTTGAACCTGGGTCACCCTGACGTCCTGCACGTCCACGGAGTTGGTTATCAATCCGGCGTGATTCATGACGCTCTGTACCAATGATATGAAGACCGCCAACCTCAGCCACGCCTTCACCCAAGATAATGTCCGTACCACGACCAGCCATATTGGTTGCAATCGTTACTGCACCGGCTTGTCCAGCTCCTGAGATAATCTCGGCTTCTTCCGCATGGTACTTGGCGTTCAGTACTTGGTGACGTACACCACGGCGTTTCAGCATATCCGAGAGACGCTCTGAGTTCTCGATGGACACGGTGCCTACCAGCACGGGCTGGTTTTTGCTGTGACGTTCTACGATCTCTTCTACAACAGCTTTGAACTTACCATCAATACTCTTATAAACGACATCCGCCATATCATCACGTTTGTTAGGACGGTTCGTTGGAATTTGCAATACTTCGAGGCCGTAGATTTTTTTGAACTCTTCTTCCTCGGTTTTCGCTGTACCTGTCATCCCAGCAAGCTTACGATACATCCGGAAATAGTTCTGGAATGTAATCGTCGCAAGTGTCATGCTCTCGTTCTGTACTTCAATGCCTTCCTTCGCTTCGATCGCTTGGTGCAATCCATCGCTGTAACGACGTCCAGACATCAAACGTCCTGTGAATTCATCGACGATCATGACTTCTTCGTCACTCACGACATAATCCACGTCACGGCGCATGATCACGTTCGCTTTCAGACCTTGTACGATGTGGTGGTTGAGCGTTACATTAGCGTGGTCATACAAGTTCTCAATACCAAACGCTTTCTCTGCTTTTGCCACACCTGCTTCAGTCAAAGCTACGGATTTCACTTTAATGTCTACTGTAAAGTCTTCTTCAGGTACGAGACGTTTTACAAAACGATCTGCTGCGTAGTACAAGTCTGTAGACTTCTGTGCTTGTCCGGAGATAATGAGCGGCGTACGCGCCTCATCGACCAGGATAGAGTCTACTTCGTCAATGATACAGAAGAACAATGGACGCTGTACCATTTGTTCTTTGTAGAGCACCATGTTGTCACGCAGATAGTCAAAACCGAATTCATTATTCGTTCCGTACGTAATATCACATGCATAAGCATGCTGCTTCAAGGCATGATCCATACCGCTCAGGTTAACCCCTACAGTCATACCCATAAATTCGTAGATCTGTCCCATTTCCTGGCTATCCCGCTGTGCCAAGTAGTCATTGACTGTAACCACGTGAACACCTTTGGACATGAGCGCATTCAGGTATACAGGCAGCGTTCCTACCAACGTCTTACCTTCACCCGTCTTCATCTCGGAAATCCGGCCTTCATGCAGAGCAATACCGCCCAGCATCTGAACGTCATAGTGACGTTTGCCGAGAACCCGGCGGGATGCTTCACGTACGGTTGCAAATGCCTCAGGGAGAAGCTGATCCGTTGTTTCGCCCTTTTCGATCCGGGCACGGTATTCCTCCGTTTTGGATTTCAGTTGTTCATCAGACAAAGCCTGAAATTGTGGTTCCAGTTTATTGATCACATCGACCGTCTTCATCAGACGTTTAACATCACGTTCGTTCATGTCGCCGAAGATCTTTTTGACAAGTCCTAGCATGGTATACCCCTTTCGTGCAAAACAGAATAGACCCCCAGCTGCCGCCGTGCGACACCATCGGATGGATATTGCATCCACTTGCCCGGGGGTGACAAACGATATAATTTGAGTTCAAATTATATGAGTAAAAAAATAATATTAGTTGAATCAACTCCAGGCTTGCCGAGCGTTCTCATGAAGTGATTCGGTGTTCAACCAGGAACCAGATTATAAGATAAGCTGGAATCCGAGCCTTGCGAATCATGTTCATGGTGCTGTGCCTGTCATTGATTATGATTAGCGATCATTCGTTGACAATTCTTCATCAGGACAATGATTCTCTTTGTATAAATTGTAACAGTTTGTAAGGGACGCCGCAACACGCCACAGCACACTTCTTTGAAGTTCTGACCACATAACGGTGGACAAAAAGTGCCAAAAATCATAGCCGTTAGCGGAAGTGTACTCTTCACCTATTTCATTTTTTGCGAATAAACGCCTGCATTCCATTTTTTGCTGGAAAAATTAGATATCAATCCCACATTCAAGCTCATCGATTAAACATCACACTTATAGGATCTGAATACTAGTATCGGCCGTGAGCCACACCGTCTGATGTTCCATCAGAGTTCGATAAATCTAAACTTTTGTAGATTCATTCGAACTGATGATGTGAAAAATAACTGGCAGCAAAAAAATTGAACCTTTTTTAATCTATCGGATCTCTTGGCTCTATAAACTCTATTTTCAGCCTTAAATATAGAACCTATAAATGGATTGCATTAAATCTCGTATAATCTATTAAACGCAACAACATGACAAATAGTTTCACAAACCTGCCTCTTCCTGAGTTTAAAAGGTTGTTCAAGTCCGCTTTTGATTACGAAGGATGCCTGACAGCATCTCAGCATTGAATATGGAATTCAGCCGAAATAAGTGGATGCTTACGACGGTTGTTTTCTTCGGAAAGAATGGTGTTGCTCACGTAGCTCAACCTACGCTCTGCTGCTCCATTTCTATCTTTATCCCATCTTCTCGGTACTGAATACCGGCCTTTTTGAACACGCACTGTAAATAGGCTTCCGTGATTTGTTTGATCTCTTTAGACACGAAAGAGCCCCATCCCGTAAGGATGGAGGCTCTTGTTCAGTCCAGCACCGGAACTACGTTGTTCCTGTCTGTTCCTCGTTATATTCATTTATCAGATATTACTTCATTCACATTTTATAGAAAAATTCATTATTTACGTCTTCGTAAAACTTCGTATGGAAGGTAAGATTATCCTTGCTCAATCAAACCGTATTTGCCATCATTCCGTTTATATACAACGCTGACTTCTTCATTATCGACGTTAGAGAAAACGAAGAAATTGTGGCCAACCATGTTCATTTGGAGGATTGCCTCTTCCACGTCCATCGGTTTTAACATAAACCGTTTGGTTCTTACCACTTCATAATCATCATCGTCGGGTTCTGCATCCAGTTCAGCGGTAGCCACTGTACCTGATGGGTCTTCAACGAAGAGAGTTTTCAGGCTGCCTTCTTGACGGAACTTACGATTGACTTTTGTTTTATGTTTGCGGATCTGACGTTCCAGCTTGTCCACCACTGCGTCAATGGAAGCATACATATCATCGCTCTCATCTTCTGCACGGAGTACAATGCCTTTGAGTGGGATCGTCACCTCTACCGTATGCAGGCCTCTAGTCGTGCTCAGTGTAACAGCACCGTCAGAGTTAAGGGGTGCATCGAAATACTTCTCGAGTCTACTCAACTTTTTATCGACATAATCTTTCAAAGCATCGGTAACCTCGATTTGTTGACCTCGAATACTTAAATTCATAGGGCACTCCTCCTTTTACTTTGCCACTTCATTATAACACGAATGTAAGCGCCATGTAAAAACTCCCGGTGACTGAATAATGACATCTCCTCCAGCCACATCTACCATCATGGGTTTAACGCCATATTTCGCGATATTTCATCATTTTTAGCCATAATCGCTTATTTACATGGAAAGTCTTATTAGGCGCTTGATGATGTAATTAACCGATTTCGAGACGAGTTAATCTTATATGTAAAATGAACCTCTTCAGTATTATGAATCTACCAAATAATTCTATTGTTGAAAAGATACGCTAATGGACACCCTGATCACTAGAACGAGAGAAAATCTCTTAATAGTGGCCGCACCCATTCTATGAATCCGTATTTATTAGGAACTGCTGATAGATAAAGAAATAGAGAGATTAATGAGATTACGAATCTAGTCTGGCAATGTTCGCAAATCTAGTAAAACAAAAAAAAGACTCTGGGCATGCCAGAGCCTTATGCTAGCGATAATTCAATTGGTAACCATCTAACCGTATATGTAGGTCGGATTAACCGGATGATTATAATTTGATTACGTTAGCTGCTTGCGGTCCACGTGCGCCTTCGACGATGTCGAATTCAACGGATTGACCTTCTTCCAAAGTTTTGAAGCCTTCGGATTGGATTGCGGAGAAATGTACGAATACGTCGCCGCCGTCTTCAGTTTCAATGAAACCGTAACCTTTTTCTGCGTTGAACCATTTTACTTTACCTTGCATGCACTAACATTCCCTTCGTCATCAAATGAAGTGAAGCCTCGGCGTTAACCTCTGCCCACAACTCAGATGATACCATCCAAAGTTATCCATTGTCAATTGGTAAAGAAAATGTTTTCTTGGAATTTTTTGTAGATTAATCAGAGATTGTGATGAATGCTGTAATATTTTAAATATATCAGGTTTAGTAGGCTGCTGATAAGTCTAATTTTAGCCAATCTCACATTAAGAATGTTTATAAATGTTTCTTTAACATTGTTAGTTCTTCAACCTTAAGTTAAAGGAAAAATATCAACTTAGTTATAGTGAAAAATTAGAATTACATGCTAAAATTTAGTATATCTAATAAGTTTATTAACAAGGAGAGATTACCCAAATGATTCACAGCGTTCAAAAGCAGAAATGGTCAGTTATACTAGCACTGTTCATCCTTTTCTCAGGGGTATTGCTTCTTGCTTCACCCGATCGTGCAGACGCCAAGGAGGACAGAATATCTGCAGAAGAACTGAAGAAGATTAGCCGACTATCCTTCACACTTCGTGATGCCTACCAGACGCAGTATACGGTGTATATTTATGCCCCCAACGAAAAATCCTCAACCCTAACAGAGGAGGATTACTGGACGGGTAACAAACCTGGTGACCGTACATATACAGGAACTTATCGAGACGCATTATTGAAAAAAGGAGCCTCCTACGGTACCGTACAAGCCGCTAAACTTGACCTTCATTCGATTACGTTACCCCAAACTTGGCATTACACGATCAAAAGTAAAGAAAAGGGTGCTCCAGATCTACTGCTAATTACAGAGTAGGGTTCCTCTAACTTCAACTTAGCTAGACCATTCATTGTACGCTCAGGCGTATTAGAACCGCTGACATTTGTAAATAACAAGGGTAAAAAGCTAACTGATTATGAATTCTTCCCCGCGAGCAGAGGTGATGGCATACGTATGTTGTCTGACGCTCGGGTACAATTCAGATTCTATAATAACAGTGTTTTTAAATATGAAATCGAAACCTTCAAACTCAATATTAGTAAATTGGAGTTGCGTTTAAGTGATACCCGATATGTTAACTTTGATCAGTCAGACTGGCCTAATTCAGGAACGGGAGATCGTGCCTATCTCGACAATCTGAAGAACGCGGCTATGAAAGGAATTCTGCCAAATCAGCCCAGTATCAAACTAGGTATGACTCATAAATCTCTGCTCAGTACTTTAAAGAAAGCTAAGTTAAGGGAGAACGGCGAATGGGGCGCCTACTATGTTTACCCACATCACGCGATCGGTTTTAATTCTTACCTACATGAACTGAACAGCAATTCAAAAGTCATGGTGTTTAATCTGTTTCCTGGGCAACATTATCTATATCCCGATACGGTGAAGTTATGGCTAGGTAAGCCACAAAAGGAGTATCTGAACGAAGCTGAAGGTGGATATGACATGATCTACAAATACGGCTCACGCACGCTATCCTTTCATTATGTTGATCAATATGAAGATGAGATTTATTTGATTACGGTTTATTAGGGGAGTATAAAACACAAAAAAAGCACATCGCTAAAGTCTCTACGATGTGCTTTTATAACATTTCCTTGGTAATTTCTTATTTTTTCTTATCCATTAAAAAACTATCTGGTGTATAGCTAGACTCATAAGCATTCCTCTGTGTCTTGGCCTGTCCTCTCTTATGCAACCAGTCCTGCGCTTCGAGTCGCAATACATTCATACGCGCAATAATCTCCTGATCATTGCCCAAAAGCTGTTCAATCTCTACTTTTTCATTGACACTTGCCGGCTCTAATGAAAATCGCTCCACGAGTCCATCGATAATATGCTGACGTTCCTCAACAAAAACTTCAAGTTGTTCATAATCGGCTTCATATAAAATACCCATTATCGTATTTGTTAGCTGCTTTAGTTGAGACATATACATTAAACTATCCATGAGCACTTTCAGTAGCAATAGGTGGTTCTTCCTGCCCTGCAGCAATTTTAGAAGCTTGTAGCCACGTCTCACGTAGATCAGTCAGATACCCTATAGCCTCTTCAGCTTTGGTAGCATCTTTACGTATATTAGCTTCCACCAACAGATAATTTGTATACTCGTATAAAGAATATAGATTCTTCGAAATATCATAAGACCGATCCAAGGTACTCATCAATTCACTAACAATAGTTTGTGCTTTTCCAAGGTTCAAATTTGCCTTCTCATTATCTTTCTGCGCCAATCCATCCAGAGCTGTCTTCACAAAGCGAATAGCTCCGTCATATAACATGATGACCAATTGTGCAGGGTTTGAAGTCTGAACAGAGGATTGCCGGTATTTATCATAAGGAGATGTAATCAATAGTCTCACCCTTTTAAATTAAGATAGTCCTAAACTGGAGAAAAGACTGGACGACTGTGTTTGCAATTTGTTCATCGCTGATTCCATCGCAGAAAATTGCTTGTAATAGCGATCTTCTGTCATTTGGAGGTTTCTTTGCATCGTTAATATCCGACTGTTAAAACCTTTAATTTGTTTCCCGATGACACTTTCCTCTTTAAAAGTACTCGTTAAGTCCATTGAAAATTTATTGGTACCCGCGCGAGCGGAAATCATATCTAAAGTACCTGTAATACTATTCGTCAATTTATTAAAGATACCTGATCCTGAACCATTAGCTGGCCCCTGAAAAAGATCAATAGTAAGTTGAGGATTAGCACTAATAGCATTTCTTAATTTGGCTTCATCGGCTATAACAAGCTTACCATTCTCCATATAATTCCCAGTAGTTATACCAATTGCGTTCAAACTTCCAAGTTTTTCAGTAATCGCTTCTCTCATTTTCGATAGAACACTAGTGATTATGTCGTTATTTTTGAACAAACCACTTTTGGCTTTTTCGGTCCAGCTATCAATTTCTCCTTCTTTCATTTCCTTTTTTTGATCATCTGATAGCGGTTTGAAATCACGATACTTTGTTTCATTAACTTTGCTATTAAGTGCTTTTATTAAATTGTTGTAATCATCTATGAATCCTTTAATAGATTCCAGTGCTTTATCGGGATCACTTTGGGTTTTAATATTGGTAGGGATGTCTGTACCGCTACTATTGGTCACATCTAACAGTGTAAGTTGGACACCATTAATAGTGAGAACGTTACTAGTAACGTTTTGTATAGGCTCATCATTTATTGTGACTATTGCATTTGCGCCATCAATAACCTTTTTAATTGCATTTGCGCTCTCGGCAAAAGGGATAGCTCCCTTAAATAGATTTAAAAATTCGTAGGAAGCTCCACCCATTTTCACTTCTCCGCCAGCATTACCAGTGATCGTTAGTTTACCGCCCTCGACTTTTGCAAACACATTAGCGTCTGTTTTTGAATTAATTGCTGATACTACTGCATCTATTGAGGTAGAAGCATCGAATGAAAAGTTATTCCCATTAATACTGAAACTGTATCTTTTGGCTGGAGCACCAGGTTCAGGATCTTTTCCATCCAACATCTTCTGCAATTCAGCAAGTGTTTGGGTATTCGATACCGTTCCACCCGCTCCGTTCGTTTCTACCACTGTTTGCTTGGAGAAGAGTGCCAACAGTGAATTACTCCCTGCTGGAGTTGCGACCTCAACCTTTCCTGTATCCCCTCCAACTTTAGATGCAATCGATAGCTTTCCAGTTATCTCATCATAACTTGCGACAGCATTGGCTTTTTCGTTGGAATTGATTGTTGCTATCATAGATGAAATAGATGTCATCCCATTAAATAGTGAATTGCCCGCACTATCCTTAAAACTCACTCCATTAATAGTAATATCGAAACCCTTCTTAAGATACGCAGCCTCTTCTTCCTCAGTAAGCTCTGATAAAGCTACACCATCGAGCTGCGCCAGAGAGGTTGAACTAGGAATACCCTGACCTAATCCTGGGGTTTGCATTGTAGTTTTGGTAGCAAGCTTAGTCACGCTGACCTTCATATCCACTCCGGTCGCGGTTGCCGTGGCTTCAGCTTTTACTGCAGATGTATTCCCTGTTGTCACGGCTTTATTTGCATTAAGGGAATCTGATTTCTTATATTTATCGTTCAGCTTGTTTGTACGAAAATCGTACAGCACACTGTTCAGTTCACGGTATCCTTCTCTGGTCCACTGCAATATTTGCTTATCCTGATTAAGTTTATCCAACGGTACCCGCTTCGTTGCCATCATGCTCTTGACCATACTATCAATATCCATGCCAGAAAACCCATTAATTCTTGTAACCAAATCAGCACCTCCAAATGTTAGATTTTCTCGTCCACCAGTATACCAGCTATTTCCATCATTTTAGCGACCAGGTCCAGCGTTTTCTCTGGGGGAACTTCACGAATTAATTCACCGGTATCTTTATTAAGCACCTTCACCATAATATCATGCGTCTTCTCGTGGATGCTGATCTCCAGCGTGGTCTGAGGTCCCTGTAGAGATTTCACCGCTTGCTCTATAGTTCGAATAAGCTGCTCTTCAGCAACAGATACGTGCGCCCCTTGCTTCTCCCCTATCCCTTTAGTTTCTTGAATTGGAGAAAGTGGTTTTACCTGTGATGTCGGCTCTGTGCTGTGACTGCTCTCTGCACTGCTAGACTTACTTATTGTAGAACTAGCAGTAAGTGAAAACTGTACATTCATTATCCTGACCTCCTCCAGCGACGCTCATTTATATTATATATCGGTTTCATTTAGGGATAATTTAGGATTTTATAGCTGTCAAGCAAAAAAAAAGAAAAAAGCTCCGGGATTCCCGGAGCTTTGGTCATACAAGATGAAATTAACGAAGCAATTGCAGAACACCTTGTGGTTGTTGATTAGCTTGTGCCAACATTGCTTGTGAAGCTTGAGCAAGAATGTTGTTTTTCGTTTGTTGCATCATTTCTTTAGCCATGTCAACGTCACGAATACGGGATTCAGCTGCACTCAAGTTCTCGGAAGCTGCACCCAAGTTGTTGATTGTGTGTTCCAAACGGTTTTGCATAGCACCCAGGTTACTACGTTGGGAAGATACTTTTTGCATAGCATTTTGAACAGTTTCAATTGCAGTTGCCGCACCAAATTTAGTAGAAATATCAAGGGATTTAACACCAAGAGCCGATGCACGCATATCCCCAACAGAGATAAATGCTGTCTGACCTGCGTTCGCACCGATTTGGGTCATGATTGAACCAGCCAAATCACTACTTGCATCTTGATGTTTACCAAATACAAACGTCATGCTTTCTCCGACTTTCATATTTGTATTTAAACTACTTACAGCTAAATTTGTAGCAGTTGTAAAGATGTTAGTTCCGAAGGTAAGTTGTACATCTGTCATTGTAATATCAGTACTATCCTTACCATCTGGACCAACTATTTTATAATCTGTAGCATCAAATGCTCCACCTGCATCATTTTTCCCAGTTCTCACAATCATGTACGCCCCATCAGCAACAGTTTTCGAAGCTTCTGTACCAGCTGCTGTGTCTAAAGCTTTTAAAGCAGCAGGAGTTATAGTAACTCCTGAGTTATTGTTTAATGCTGCTGTACCTAAAACTTTCTCAGTTACACCCTTAGCAGAACCATCCAACAATTTTTTTGTATTGAACTCAGTAGTATTACCGATACGATCCAATTCAGTAACCAATTGTTTAACTTCAGATTGAAGCTCTTTACGGTCAGCATCTGTGTTTGTATCATTGGAAGATTGAACAGAGAGCTCACGCATACGTTGCAGAATGCTGTGTGTTTCGTTCAATGCACCTTCAGCAGTTTGAATCAAAGAGATTGCATCTTGTGAGTTTTTGGAAGCCATGTCCAAACCACGAATTTGACCACGCATTTTTTCGGAGATAGCCAATCCAGCAGCATCGTCACCGGCACGGTTGATACGAAGACCAGAAGACAATTTTTCGATATTTTTGTTTGTGTTTGCAGTGTTAGTAGTCAGTTGACGATGAGTGTTCATCGCTGCAATATTGTGGTTAATAATCATTGAGTGTTTCCTCCCTGAAATTGAGTTAGTTCCACATCCTTGTGGTAAACGCCGCGACATTAAGGTCGGCCGCCCTGCCGAAGCAGCGTCTAAATAATATATCGACAGGAGAGGAGCAACTGTTTATAGCAATTTGGAATTTTTTTATTCTTTTTTTGTATTGTTATTCCGCAAGCGTTCCATAAACGCTTCAACGTTAGCCGAAAGAGGTGTTGCAGACTCACGGTTGGTCTCCTGAATGGATGCATAAATCTCTTGACGAAAGATATCGATGTGCTTTGGTGCAGAAATTCCGATCCGCACGGTATCCCCTTCTACAGCGAGCACAGTGACCTCAATATGATCCTGAATCACAATAGACTCTCCCTTTTTTCGTGATAGTACCAGCATATCAGACTCCACCCTTCACTGATTCCGCTTCATCTTCTGCCCAGATGAGATGACGTGTCTCGTAGCTGGATTGATGGAGCACAACTTGCTTACCTACGCGATTTTCGGGATTAAGCACAACGGGTGCAAGTAGATTCATTGTCGATTTATTCGTTTGAGAATGGATTGTAACTATGGAATACACCGATACTTGATCCACGATGCCCATTTCTCCCTTGTCTACCTCACTCAATTCAAAACTATAATCAGATACAAACGTAAATGGACTCACTAATAAGAAAGATAAATCGGGTTCTTGCAGCGACTGTAAGTAAACAAACGGTGTACCCTCCCACGGTATCAAAGCAAATTCCGTCTCTTCTTCAAATCCCGGCAAACCTTTAGGAAACTGATATACATCGTCCCCACTAACCTCTACTTCTCCCCATGTGCTTGTATGAATAATAATACCAAACGCCTCCTTGACAAAGAATTTATGCAAAAAGAGCCATAGCGGGCTGCCTTCCGAGACCGTCTATAGCTCTGCATTATAACTCACAACCCCATATCTATGGCTGGTGGAGTGTATTGAACTGATGCATATTGTTTCACATAGATATCTAGTTTGCCTCTTTGATACTCAATCTCCGGTTTATTAACAATAACATTCATTTCAGAAACAGCGGGTTCATAACTAATGTCTGGCGGTCTCGTTTCAATTCGAATATCTACATTATCGGATGATGCGGGAGTCCTTGTTTCTGGGAAAGCTTGAGGCTGCCAATCCACGCCTATAATATCAGCTATCGTATTTCCCGGTTTGTGGATAGCTGCTAATTGATTCCCTTGCTGAACACGTTCAGCCATGTTTTGCAAGAACTGCTGCTGAATTCCTGAGTAAATTCGAGCATTCATGTCAATCATATTGCCGCCATTGTAGGCAGAGAAAGCCTTGCTCTGATCTACATGAAGGGTAATTGGATGACTCTGAACTGTTAAATTCGCTGGTCTGGTGTTTAGCTGCATTTCCGCCTTAGGCTGACGAATAGAGTACTGACCAGGGGTCGTGTCCATATTCAGAATTGATGGCGTTGTTTGAATCTGAACAATCGGTAGCGTCTTCAATGTGTACCGCCCCTTCTATCTAAGGAAATCCACTAACGACGGGGAAATAATCTTAGCTCCAGCAGATAGGGAAGCATTATAAATGTTCTCCTGGATTTTAGCTTTCATCATTACCTCTGCAACGTCCGCATCCTCAACCTTGGCCTGCATATCCGTCAGATTAATCTCAAGATCTGTCAAACGACCTGTCATTAAATCCACACGATTAGTTTTGGCACCAATTTCGGCACGAATTGCCAACATTTTGTTCATTCGTGTATCTATATTTTCTAATTGATTCGATAATTCTTTAGTATTCCCACTAGCTAATGCTTGTATGATATTATCAACTGTTACAAACAAATGATCTCCTTCGGTATCAAAACCGAATACCTCATTACCATTTACATTAATGGGGAGCTGTACACTTTCACCGACAATAAAATTAATCTTTCCTTTGTCTGTGACAATAGATGCTGCATTGGTAGTATCCAAAGAGCCATCTGCGTTAGTAGGAAAATCATATGGCTTAGCATCATAGGTTTCACCGTTAAAAATGTACTTGCCATTCAGTTTGCTGTTAGCAACGTCAATAAGCTGCCCTTTAAGTTGTTTCACTTCTTCATTGATACTATCCAATGCAGACTGAGGATTGGTATCCGTTGCACCTTGTACAGTCAACTCACGCAACCGTTGCAAAACACTGCCCGCTTGATTCAAAACCGTATCATTGAATTCAAGCCAAGAAACCGCACTATCTACATTTTTCTGATATTGCTCATTAGAGGATAACTCTGCTCGATAACGAAGAGAGTACGTAATACCTACTGGATCATCAGAAGGTTTATTAATCTTCCGACCAGTAGCTAACTGAGTTTGTGTATTATTCATTTGCTGAGCATTACGATTTAGATTCAAAAGCAGCTGTGAACTGAGCATATTATTCGTTATTCTCATTGTCTGTAAGTCATTCCTTTCTATTATCTACCTACTACACCAGTAGAGTTAATCAATTTATCAAGAAGTTGGTCATATGTCGTCATAAAGCGTGCAGATGCACTGTATGCATGTTGGAATTTAATCATATTAGCCATCTCTTCATCCAGAGATACTCCACTTACCGATTGGCGACGCGTCTCCACTTGCTCTACAAGGAACTCCGAATTCGACGTTTGGCGTGCAGCTTCCTGAGATTGAACCCCAAGTTGTCCCACCATCGAGCTAAACTGTGCCCCGATGGCAGCATTCCGCAATCCGTCAGCAGACTTCATTGGCGTATCCTTTAGATTGGCAATTAGGATAGCAAGTGTGTTATTCCCTTTGATCACTGTTTCTGTTCCAGAAGTATCTATAGTTCTCATCGAAGTAGCAATTTTATTTGGATCGGCCAAAATTTCAGCATTCAATGAGATATTCCCAGCCGTGATAGCAGTTCCGCCACCCGTTGCTGTGAAAAATGGTAGCCCCCCTGAATTAGTACCATCCATGCTGTAACCCAGTTGATGTAATCCATTTAGTCCTTTGACTGTAACTTTAAGGTCTGTTGCCAGTGAACGTGTTGCACCAGTGTAAGTAACACCATCCAGAACTGTATTATCGGGCAAAATAGAACCGGCAGGAATAGTAATCTCAATATCACCATTAGCGAGCGTATTTGCTAAATCATCCATTTGTTTCTGATAATCACTTACCAACGTATCTCTGGACTTGATCATGCCGTGCACTTCACCATTAGTTAAGGTTCCCGCTGTATAAGCCGTGTTCAAAAAGGCTGGATCTACAGGAACCTGTACAGCTCCACCTGTAACAAGCGCCTGTCCATTCATTTGAATCTGGTAGCCTTGTGGAGAATCTGTAACTGTAATATTCATAATCTTGGACAGCTTATCTGCCATTAAGTCACGTTGGTCACGTAGATCGTTGGCATTGTCGCCAAGCGATTCAACTTTCACAATGGCACTATTCAGGTTCGCGATATTCCCCAGATAGCCTTGGATTTCATTAGCTTTAACTGCAATATTACTATCCAAATCCTCACTAAGTGCATTCAATTGACGACTGATCTGATTCATCGCATCCGTCAAAGCTAGCGTCGTTTCTTTTACAATTCGGCGTGCCGTAACATCCTCTGGATTTTTACTTAGATCAGACCATGATTTATAGAAATTATCCATAACCGTTCGGAAACCCGTGTTAGAGGGCTCATTTACAATCGCTTCGAGCTTCTCCAAGGTATCGCGCTGAATGGACCAACTTCCGAAGTTGGTGTTCTCATTGCGATATTGGTCGTCGAGGAATTTCTCTCTAACACGCGTAATGGAGTCAAACTCCACCCCTGTACCGAGCTGTCCTGGTGTTGTCGAGTGCAGGAAAGCAAATGGCTCCATAGGAATAGCTGCCTGCATATTTACCTTCTGACGCGAGTATCCTTCTGTATTCGCATTCGCTACGTTATGGCCTGTTGTGCTAAGAGCTGTCGTCTGTGTGAACAAACTGCGTTTAGCCGTTTCGATTGAATGAAATGTAGATGCCACTTGATTTCCCCCTAATGTTTAGGCACGCGTGTCAAACAGACCGATTCGCCCTGGATTGCCGTTCTTATCGGCAGGATGCTGATATGTGGCATCCTGTTCTGGTCTTGAAGCGAAGATGTCCATCGAGAGGTCGATAAACATCAAGGACTGCTCGATCAGCTTTTGATTCAATTGGTTAATTTCCTTCAATTCTTGTAATGTTCCCGCAAGCTTCTTCTGAACCTCGAGTAATCGCTGCTTGTCAGCCGGATCAAAAATCAATTTGGAAATTTCGGTAATGTTCAGATTCAACATGGATTTGATTCCCCGCTCCTGAAGCAGCTCGTGCACAGCACGCTGTCGTTCAGTCTCCAATGGCTCCTGCTGCTTCATAAACCTAGATTCCTTGTTCAGAACGGCAATGAGTTCATCCACATCGTTCTTAACGATCACCTGTCTCTTGATCTCGCTAAGTGCCAGCATGTCGCGGTGACTTTGTTCCATCTGCTGCAATACTGCAATTAATCTGTCCAGTGCTGCCATTACATGATCACCTATTCCTTATCAAAAGACTTAAAGTACGGCAGCAACTTGTCGGCAAGTTTACTGCTGTCTACCTGGTATGTTCCTGAGCTCACTTGCTCTTTCAACTGTTGGATCCGCTCCAAACGACCTACGTCCTGTGTACGACCTTGTTCCTCAAGCATCTTCATCGCCTCCGGAGAAATAGATACCTCGTCCTTACGGCGGCTTTTCTTAGCCTCAGCCTGCTGATTGGATTCAACGTTTCTCTGATATGAATTGATAGCACCAATTCGGTTGGGTTCATTGATTTTCATGTGAACTGCACTTCCTTTCACCTTAGGAATTGTTCAGATTATAAAATCCTACGTTTACAACTATGTCGAAGGTTCCATAATCCTAAGAAAAACTACTGCTACACGCGGTCTTTCTTCCTTGGTTTACATCGATATTCGTTTTTCTTACTTTATCTTTACGTTATCAAATAATTAGGATAATAAAAAAAACCGATAATCTTTAATAAGTTTATCGGTACGTTCCAAAACATTTGTTATAGCAAAACATGTAATTAAGCCCTGATTCCTATGAATCGCGCAGTTTGTCGACAGCATTATAGGTTCGTCCGCCTATATTATTGTTCTCCTTCTGACCTACTTCACGGGCTGCCCCAGCCAAGTCTTTGGTCAATCGGCTACGGCATGAATCGCACATGTGACCTTCACGAATCAAGGTTCCGCACACTTCACAAGGATACATCATATTCGGGGCGTTTTCGATGGAAATTCGTCCCTCTCTAATGAACTTGGTAATCTGCTTAATCGAAATTTCGGTTGCATCAGACAATTCCTGAATGTTAGCACCTTTATTTTCACGCAAGTAGTCTACACAAGTCTGGTATTCTAACTCTATTTCTTTAATACAGTTTGTGCATACTTCCCGAATATTTATTGCATATAGTCTGCCACAGCGAGGACAATTACCCAGATTCATCGCTTAAACGCCCCTCTCACACTTTCATTCCGCACGGATAATATCTATAGATTACCTTATTTTCTCATATCAAGTCCATAGGGTTTCGCGAAATAAAAGAGAGGAATATGGTGCATAACTACGCAACCTTATTCCTCTCTTCCAAATGTTTTATTCTAATCTTTCATAAATTCAACCTGCGTATGTGTGTAACTTCTATAAAAAGAAGTACCACTCCGCTTCTAAATTAAAGGATAACTTAACATCCAAGACAGTATAGACTTTAGTTCAACGTCGTTCTCACACTAAGGATCGACGACCAGATACTTGTATTTTGCTCATTGAATGCCCGAATACGGTATCTATGAAGACTTGAAGGCAACAACTCCACATGTACCCATGATGGATCTGTTGTAACTGCGACAACCTGTCCATCTGCTTCGATCTCATACGAAGACGCGCCCGCAATGGAATCCCATGTCAATGAAACACTTGTTTTGTCCGCGGTACCTTTAAGAACAGGGGTTGCAAGTTGTGTAGTCTGTATCAGAGCTTCACTCCAAGCACCTGTACCGACCGCATTTTTAGCACGAATACGGAAGGTGTGTTCCGTGTTCGGTGTAAAGTTGTTGCGGGAATACGTTGTTCCTGATACAGCTACAACAACACCATCAACTTCAAGGTCATAACCACTCGCCCCTGTAGCCGCATTCCATCGTATGGCAATGGCGTTAGCCGTCGATGTATTTACACTCAAACCGGCTACCACTGCTGGCAATGTACTTGTAGAGTAGATCGCTGTCCATGCACTACTATTATTTTCTGTTAATGCACGTACACGATATTTATGAACTGTCCCACCAAGTAAATCACGATGCGTGTATGTCGGTTCACTTACACGATCTACAACGATTCCATCGGCCTCAATCTCATATGTTGTTGCATCTGCAATCGGAGCCCAGTTTAAAGTAATTGCTGTTTCTTCTGATGTCGTTTTGACAACAGGCACACTAAGCTGAGTATAGGCTGTTACAATTTCGCTCCAAGCACCCGTTCCAGCAGCATTTTTGCCGCGGATCCGGAAGGTATGCTCTGTGTTAGGGAGTAGACCACTCTTCGTGTAGGCTGTACCAGAAACAGAAATGACTTGACCATCAATCTCCAGGTCATAGCCTGTTGCACCCGTCACTGCATTCCACTTCATCGCGATTGCAATAGTCGTTGCATTGTTCAGACTTAATGCCGATACCATACCCGGCAGACTGGACTGCGTTAATTTAGCCGTCCATGCACTGGAATTGTCATCTGTTAATACTCGAATCCGATATGTGTGTACTGTGCCAGGAAGCAAGTTAGAATGCACGTATGAAGGTTCGGTTACTGTAGCGACTACAACTCCGTCGGCTTCAATCTCATAACTCGTTGCATCTTTGATTTCTGCCCAAGTGAGAGTAATAGCCGTTTCTGCTGATGTAGCTTTCAATACTGGTGTATTAAACTGTGTTTTCGCTTGAATGACATCGCTCCACGCTCCCACACCAGCGGCATTTTTGGATCTGATTCGGAAGGTATGATCTGTGTTCGTGATCAAGCCCGTTTTGGTATATGCTACGCCTGATACAGGTACCACTACACCATCGATCTCTAGATCATATGCAGTTGCTCCAGTGACAGCATTCCATTTTAATGCAATGGCTGTATTGGTCACCGAAGTG
The DNA here is from genome assembly GCF_036884255.1 of Paenibacillus tundrae. Lineage (NCBI taxonomy): Bacteria > Bacillati > Bacillota > Bacilli > Caryophanales > Paenibacillaceae > Paenibacillus > Paenibacillus tundrae. The sequence continues at coordinate 5,818,523 of NZ_CP145605.1, forward strand.
GTACTGAGTCCTGATACCGAACCTGGTATTGTATTTTGTGTAAGGACAGCCGTCCAAGCACTTGTATTGGTGTCCGTTAAAGCTCTCACACGATATTTATGAACCGTTCCTGCAAGCAACTTATTATGCACATAGGTTGGCTCATCCACAGTACCTACGATGGTACCATCTGCTTCAACTTCATATGCGGTTGCATCTTTAACCTCTGCCCATGTCAAGGTAACCGCGGTCTCTTCAGACGTCGCTTTCAGAACTGGTGTAGTAAGCAATGTCGTACCTGCTAACAGATCACTCCATGCACCAACACCTGCTGCATTTTTGGAACGAATCCGGAAGGTATGATCTGTATTCGCACCTAAACCACTCTTCGTATACACTATTCCGCTAATTGGAACAACTGTACCGTCAATCTCTAGATCATATCCGGTAGCGCCAGTCACCGCATTCCATTTCAGTGCAATGGCTGCACTTGTTGCAGAAGTAACATTCAGACCCGTTACTGATCCCGGTAATGTGCTTTGTGTCAAAATAGCTGTCCAGATACTGCTATTGGTATCGGTCAAAGCGCGTACTCGATACTTGTGGGCAGTACCCGGGATAAGATCCTCATGGGTGTATTTAGGATTAGTGACAGTTCCAACGACAACCCCATCGGCTTCCACTTCATACTTGGTGGCATCCGTAACTTCTGGCCATGTAATCGTGATTGCCGTCTCCACAGATGCTGCCTTCAGGACTGGCACACTCAACTGTGTTACACCTGTCACCAGATCACTCCATGCACCAACACCAGCGGCGTTTTTAGAACGAATTCGGAAGGTATGATTCGTATTCGCACCGAGACCACTTTTCGTATACACTAATCCGCTAACTGAAACAATAGTACCGTCAATCTCCAGATCATATCCGGTAGCGCCAGTCACCGCATTCCATTTCAGTGCAATGGCTGCGCTTGTTGTAGAAGTAACTGTGAGACCCGTAACAGAGCCTGGTAGTGTATTTCGAGATAAGACAGCAGTCCATGCACCTGTATTATCTTCTGTTAACGCACGCACACGGTATTTATGTGCTGTTCCAGGCAACAAGTTGCCATGTTGATATGTCGGTTCACTTACCGTTCCCACAATGATTCCGTCTGCCTCAATCTCATATTTTGTAGCATCAGTAACATCAGGCCAGGTTAACGTAATTGAGGTCTCTTCTGATGTACCTGTCAAAACAGGCGTATTGAGCATCGTTGTGCTAAGGATTGCTTCACTCCACACACCCACTCCGGCTGCATTTTTGGAACGCACGCGGAAGGTATGCTCCGTATTCGCCCCCAGGCCACTCTTCGTGTAAACCAATCCACTGACCGGCACAACCGTACCGTCAATTTCTAGATCATATCCGGTTGCACCTGTAACTGCGTTCCATTTCAACGCAATGGCTACATTGGTTACCGAAGTTACATTTAACCCCGTCACAGATCCCGGTAATGTATTTTGGGACAGAACAGCAGTCCATGCACCCGTGTTCGTTTCTGTCATAGCACGTACGCGGTATTTATGTGCTGTTCCAGGCAACAAATTGATATGTTGATATGCCGGTTCACTAACCGTACCGACAATAATTCCGTCTGCCTCAATTTCATACTTTGTTGCATCAGCTACATCGGCCCAAGTCAATTGAATAGCTGTTTCTTCTGAAGCAGCTTTCAACACCGGTGTGTTAAGTAGTGTTGTTGCTGTAATCACTTCGCTCCATGCACCTACACCTGCCGTATTTTTGGAACGCACGCGGAAGGTGTGCTCTGTATTTGCTGCAAGTGCCGTTTTGTTATAAGTCAATGCACTGACTGGAACGACCGTCCCATCAATCTCTAGGTCATATCCAGTCGCTCCCGTAACCGCGTTCCATTTGACCGCAATAGTCGTATTAGTGGCCGTAGTCACAATCAGACCTACAACGGAATCCGGGAGCGTACTTTGTGTTAATACGGTTGTCCATGCGCTTGTATTGTTCGCCGTTGCTACACGTACACGATATTTATGAGATGTACCCGGCAAAATATTCAGATGTGTGAATGTAGGCTCTGTAACAATGGATACCACGCCATCCACTTCAACCTCATATTCGGTAGCATCCGTTATAGCTGGCCACGTTAATGTAATAGCCTCTTTCTCTGACGTAGCCTTTAATACAGGTGTATTAAACAGAGTTCGACTTGTTACAGGCTCATTCCATGCCCCAGCCCCTGCAGCATTCTTCGAGCGAATCCGGAAGGTATGCTCTGTATTAGCACCAAGTCCTGTTTTGGTATAAGTAGAACCTGTCACAGCAACAACTACCCCATCGATCTCCATGTCATATCCCGTAGCACCTGATACAACGTTCCATTTCAAAGTGATCGCTGCATTCGTTGCCGCACTAACCACTAGTCCATTAACAGAACCAGGTAGCGTATTTTGCGCTTTGATCGCTGACCATGCGCTTGTGTTGTTCTCACTGATTGCTCGTACACGATATTTATGCGCTGTTCCCGGTGTAAGTCCTGCATGGGTGTAGATTAAATCCTCTATCCCTTCAACAACAACTCCATCTGCCTCAACTTCGTATGAGGTAGCTCCGTCAACTGCTGCCCAAACAAGAACAACCTCTTCTTGAGAAGGACTAGTCTCAACTACAGGTGTGATCATCTGGGTAATGCCTGTGATTGGATCACTCCAGCTTCCTGCTCCACCCGCATTTTTAGGTCGAATTCTAACACTATACTCTGTATTTGCTGTCAGTCCTGTTTTGCTATACGTAGTGCCAGTAACAGCTGTAACTGCTCCATTGATCTCAAGGTCATATCCTGTAGCACCCTTAACTGCTGTCCAACCCAAAGTCAGCTTATTCAAGGTCGCATCGGTAACCTTCAATCCATCAGCACGATCTGGTACCGTTAGCTGACTTACAGATTTACTCCATGCACTCTCATTGTTAGCCGAGAAGGCTTTCAGAACGTAGGTGTGCGTTGAATTAGCTTCTAATCCTTCATGCACGTAAGAAGTTACATTTCCAAGTTCAATTGGTGCACCACCATCAATCTGTAACTGATAGCGATCTGCAAATTCTACTGCCTTCCACTCAATCGTATTTTTGCTTTCTTCTGCATTTACTTTCAGCACAGGCTTCTCTAGTAAAGTTGTTATTGCAAACGGCTCACTCCACTGCCCTGTCCCTATCGTGTTAACCCCACGCACTCTATAAGTGTATGTAGTATTCGATTTAAATGGTGCTGTTCGATATTGCACTCCATAAAACGGCTCTTTTACTACGCCATTCTCTTCAATCTCATACTGCACCGCTTGCTCAGCAGCATTCCAGTTCACATTAATTGCCGTGTCACTCGCAGTCGCTACTAGGTTAGCAGGCGTAGCTGGAACTGTAGTAATTGGTGTCTTTGTTCCGGTTTCCTTCACAATACTAAAGGATTCTGCTTTGCGAATGTAATATGGATTCAGGTTGGAAACAAAATCGACTACTTTACCTGTATCCGCATCGACTACTAAACTAAGTTGCGTTGCTTCATAACTTTGTACATATCTTGGTGTTTCCATTCCGAATTCATCCACTTTGGAGTTGTTCCAGTATCCGGGTTCCATTCCATACTGTCTAAATTCCATAACGCTGTAATACTCCCACACCTCATTAAAATCAATGAGAATTGCGTTATTCACTTTGCCAGCGTACGTGGACGTGTACGAACCAAAAGTTACATTGGTTATATCCTGCACTGTGCCTCGGATCGACTGGCTTCTTGAAAAGGAATAGCCTGTGGTGGAGAGACTGTACGATCTTGCCCAGCCCAGATCAATCGGCTCCTGATTTACGCTGAGTGTATCACCTTGCCTAGTTAGTACATAACGGTAATCCTTATTCGATGATACAATCGTACCGCTCGTTGCGGCCTCTGCACGGTTCCCCCCGTACACGCCAAACTGTCCGAATACCAGTACAAATACTAGTAAACGGACAGTCCATACATACAACCCATTTTTTCTTCGTCCTGCAACCACCGTTTTTCTCCCCTTCAATAGATATATTATGCCCCTCCCGAAGCTGTCACCTGTGGTAAATGGCAGAATTATCTATTCTACACTATTATAGCAATCCCTCTTTTTTGCATGGAATTTTTTTCTTGATGGTAGACTCTCAGATATATTTCGTTAAACAACTTATATTCAAAATGATTTAATGCACAAAAGAGATAATTATACGCGTGCTTTTCATTAATATAAGAACGTACATTAGTAAAAATAGTATATTCTCTTTAAAGTTTTCAAAAGGAATCACTCCGTTTTAGTTAATCACAACTATATAAACCGTTATTTTTCTAATTTACTTCAAAGATAGTGCTCCACACCATCCTGGCCATTCAGGATCTCGCCAAAGTTAAAGTATAGATATCGATAGGTATGCTGAGTGCATATCCCGTATTCAAAATAACCCGTCCACAAGCATCCAAGGTGCTTCCCGTTGTATATATGTCATCCACAAGTAGCAAGCGTAGCGGCTGCCTTAGATTAGTAGTGAGGGTGGTCATTGATGATGGATGCGTTGAATGCTGTACTTCTTCGTATAAAGAAGAAGTTGCGGGGAGCTGGAGTGGGTGGACTTGTGAATGGTAATGAGCCTCCCCTTGCAGCGATTGCAATAATTCGACACCATTCGGCTGGATGGCAAAAGCATCCTGCATCGTCTGAATCCGCTCGCCGCGTGTCTTGAAGCTCTGCTTCGTGGTGTTGATCTGGCGCTGCAACAGATCAACGAGGGGCAGGCGGGTCGCTGCAGCAAGTCCAGCAGCGAGTCGCTCTGCCTGGTTGAAGCCGCGCTCGGCTAGGCGCTCAGCGCTGACGGGAACGTAAGTTACCGCGTCAGGCCGCCATCGCGGCTTGGAGCTTTGGAGCAGCGACAGTGGATTGCGGGTCGCTGGGTTGGCTCGCACATCTGTTGATATGTGCGAGCGGTTTTGGTGAGCGTGCCCTTCATGGGGCAGGCGTGGTCGGGGTGGATGCTGACCTGCATCCACCTGGTTCTGGGCAAAGGTGGCGGCATGAGCCACAGGAGCAGGGGGTTCTTTTGCCAAAGCAGCAGTCAACTCTTCGCTCATCGCCTGAAACGCCTGTACAAGCAGTGACGTTAGGAGCGGGGCATAGCGCTGATGTCCACGGAATTTGTACATTCCAATCCATTCTTTCATTAATTCATTGTATTGAACGGCGCTGCGGTTGCAGGTGAAGGAGCGGTTTTGCATATGTGGGCGCACACAGTCAGGGCAACCCATTCCCCGACCACACCGCGGACAACGGATGGAACGAATCCACGGAATTCGCTCCACACACTTGAGGCATATTCCAGGATATGTCGAAGATAGGAGTGATCGTGTGTTACAGGTTAGGCAAGTCGCTCCTGGCGGGGCGAGCAGATCGTGCAGTCGTCGGGTCAGTGGCTGTAGATGTTCAGTAATTGCGTCAAACCAATAGGGCATGAGGGGTAGCCTCCAATCTGAGAATTGATTTGGGGTAATCATGTTCGCATTTCTATATAGGTTTCTGTCACTCCTGAGATTTAAAGTACTCCCTTTTCTATAAGGAAACTTTCAGAATAACTGCACTAGAATTACACTCACGAAGAGTATGTACAATGCCAGTACACGAACTGTGAACTAACGTTGTTGAATCGGTTGTTTAGTTGGTTGATGGAGGTAACCTTTACGGCGGGCAATGGTGTTCATTTTCTTGATCTGGCTCACAGCTTTCACCTGAGATCGCGTACGACGAGATGATGCAAAGACGACTCTCCCTGCTGGATCATCCATGGAGCGCCCTGCTCGGCCAGCCATCTGCACGAGGGAAGCCTCGTCGAAAAGTCCGTTATCAGCATCCAGAATAAACACATCACTTCGTGGAATGGTAACCCCCCGCTCCAGAATCGTGGTGGTTACGAGCAGGCGGATGGTACGTTCACGAAAAGCGATAACTTTACTGGCACGTTCAGCGTCTTGGGATGACGTGCCCTCGATATGGATATGCGGAAAAGTTCGGCGCATAAGGTTCACAAATGCCTCAATCTGTGCGATCCGGGTAACAAAAACAAAGATTTGCGCCTCTCTCTGTAGTGAAATCTGAATGCCTTTCATCAGAGTAGCCGGAATGCTGCCTTGCCGAATGCACTGAGCGACTGTGGACATCTTCAATAGCTGAGGGACAGGCAATGGATGACGATGAAAACGGACGGGTACTCTCGCATGAAGCAATCGTCCTTGCACAACTTCTCTCTGCAGCCTGGCTGGAGGAGTAGCAGACAAATACACAAAGTGGCCGTCAGGCTTGCACGAGTTCGTCGCTGCATGGGCGAGCATAGGATCATTGTGGTAAGGAAATGCATCTAATTCGTCGATAATTACCAGGTCAAACCCTCGGTAAAATCGCATGAGCTGATGCGTGGTCGCCAAGGTGAGCTGGGCGTCTTTCCAACGTTCGGTGCTGCCACCATAGAGAGTCGCGAGCGAAATGTCTGGAAATGCCTTCGCAAGCCGCGGCGCCAGCTCCAATACAACGTCCCTACGCGGTGTAGCGACGAGTGCTCGACCGCCACGCTCCAAAATGTAGTTCAACAGCGGGAATATCATCTCGGTCTTGCCTGCTCCCGTCACAGCCCACAGCAAAAACATCCCTGGCTCGCCCCCTGCGGGTGGCTGAGCCAAAAAAGCCAGCGCCGCGGTAGCCGCCTCGCTCTGCGCAGGGCTAAGCCCCCACCGGCTCAGATCATCGCCGGTGGAAAAACCAGCCGTGCCACGCGATGCTTCGCCGCGTACGGGCACGGCTCCAGGCGCTGCGCTTCGCAGCAGCAGCGCACAGGCACGGCTGCGCCCCAGCGCGAGGCAAGCCTCGCAGTAGGCGCACGCCGCTTGGCCGCACGCAGCGCAGGGCACGCGCTGCTCGGCTACGCTGCCACACCGGCGGCAGCGCGGCGCGCTCTGCGCGCTACCAAGCCACGCATGGCGACGCCGCGTGGCAGGCCACTCCAGGGCGGCAGCGATGCTCAGCCGCCCGTGTAGGTGCGCGAGCTGCGCAGCCGCGCGCCAGGCAGAGGCAAGCGGCGGGGCGTTGTCCGCCAGCAGCGCCTCTGCCTCGGCCGCCAGCAATTGGCGGCCGTGTAATTGCTCAGCCAGCAGGGCAGCGCCCTGTTCGAGCTGAGCCCATGCCCAGGCGGGATACGACTCTGGCATCCCGCCATCCCCACCCCGCAGTGCGGCAGCTTCATGCCTGCCGCCACCTGCGCTACGCCGGGCTTCGAGTTCCCCGGAAGCCCGCTCATACGCTTCTATTTTGCTTCGCACATAAGCCTGCCACTGCCCTTCCCGCCACCGATCCATATCTCGTTCCATGCGAAAGTGTTCTACGATCCACGATGCCTGACTTAAAGGCAACGCCTCATGCAGCAACAGCCAACGAGACACACGTCGACCGCTTGCTCCCTCCAGCCACCAACTCACATCCACACGAACGTCCAGTGACAACATCATGCTCCATCCGAGCTCTACCCTACATACATACAAAGCCACTCTCATCTAGTTCCCTCCCTTTTCCCCATCAAGATGCACAAATCAATCCACGCTCACAACCCAAATAAAACGAAAAAAGCACATGCTCTCCCGACGATTTGTCGGCGCATGTGCTTCATGTCCATTCTTTCAAACACTCATTATTCTACTTATTGTTCTTCATCCGTATCATGACATGGCTGCCCTGGTGCGGCAGTACATACAAGAATAGATTCTCCAAGATCAAGTACACGTCCATTAAACATGAATCTAAATGTCGTTTCAGGCGAGGTACCGTATATATCCGGAACATCTTGCCCATCCCAATCATCTACGGACAATTGCTCCTCTGTAGCAACTTCATCCATATGAACAACGTCGGCAATTGTTACGTTTGTATCAACACCTAAGCTACTGATGACCATGCCAAGCAACACTAAGAAACTGATCAAAAACTGCTTCAACCCTTTCGCCCCAGTAATTCGTCCACTCCGCATATGTACACATTCCAATCATTATCCATAATAAGTAATTATATGGACATCACTACCACCGGTCAACTCTCATATCCTTATACAATAAGACAACGATTAAGAAGCAAGCTACTAAGAGGTAGATCCTATTTGCATAACACATATTCGGCAAGAATGCCTCTATTACTTCCATTCAAGCCAAGGAATCAATTACCCAATACAATACTTCCTTGCATTCAGCTAATAACGAGAATCTTTCTGATAATTATGCGAAACTTTTTCCAGAAGAAATCGTCTATACTTTTAAGTTAAGATTTCCGAGTTCAAATGAGTCTTTAGCAATTGGATATCAACGATTCAAAAAGTACATGTCCTTAGAGTGTCCATTGCACAACCGATATAGCTCGAATTAATACGATGTAGTTTTGCTCTTGAACATCCAATTCTTTAGCGCAATATCCATAGATTGCATAAAAACCCATTTACAATTTAATAGCAACCTTGACTACAATTACTACAATTACAAAAAAAGACTACAGCCTAGGCTGTAATCTTTTCTGCGGATCTATACACACCTAATTACTTCAGGTCACAACATTGTTCACTGCTTAGATTCACGTAGGTCAATTAAGCGAACCCCGTGCTTCTCCGTCTGTAGAGCACGTTCCATATCAGAGGGGACAGCAGACAGGTAAGATAGCTCCATACCTTGCCTGAGCATTAACTTCTCAATAATACGAACCGTCTCCGATTCCTTACGTTCAGCGACAACCGTCATCGTGAAGCTTTTTCCACGGTAGACCAATTCCCGGCAAAGTGCCCTTACAATACCTTCAATCCGATGTTCCTGATTAGAAGGAATGAGCAGAATCTGCTCGAAGCCTTCGGATTCCGGACGGGATAGATGGCGCTGGTGTATCGCATGAACGGCCACTGCCGCCAGGAAGTATATGAGCAGAATCATAGTCAAATGAGCAACCATGGCAACTGCACCTCCTCGGAAGGTTATGCTCACCCATGGCGAACATCCCTGTATACAGCAGTATATGCCGCATACTACGAAGGGTTACAATTGCATATATGAAGACTCACATCGCTCATCTCGCATATTCCAAGAAATTTTCTTGAACAACCTCTTATCCCCGATCGACGCTGGAGACAAAAGACTGGTCAGATCATTACTCATCCATGCTCAACGTTGAACAGATGTTCCGTGCACCTTTACTCTTTGCTCATTTGCAGCAATAAAGTCTATTAACCCGCGAACTAATCCATTATTCGGAAGAGGCGCGAGTGAACAGTAATCTATATTCAACATTTATTTCATCATACATAGGTACTTTTCATTTAATAATGATTAGAGCGTAACCCAACCATATTTGATCGAGTTGATAACAGCCTGTGTGCGGTCATCCACTTCCATCTTCTGCAGAATGCTGCTGACATGGTTTTTAACGGTTTTTTCACTGATGAACAAGAATTCACCGATCATTTTATTGCTCTTACCTTCGGCCATCAGACGCAATACTTCAGCCTCACGACGAGTCAATGGGTTATTATCGCCAGCGACAAATTTCACGCCTGCCTCTTTGGATGTTCCCTCACTCATCGCACCGGTTTCATTCAGATACGTCATACGACGCAATTGCATAATCAATTTCCCTGTTACTTTAGGGTGGATAAATGCATGTCCCTCATGAACAGAACGAATCGCATTAATTAGAGACTCTGCCTCCATATCCTTCAGCAAGTATCCGTTAGCTCCCTTACGAAGCGTTTCAAATACATAGCTCTCATCATCATGGATCGACAAAATAATAACTTTGACATCCGGGAACAGCTCACGCAATTTCTCTGTTGCCTCAACCCCGTTCTCGATTGGCATGTTAATATCCATCAAAACGATGTCTGGTTTCTCCTGATTGCAGAATTCGAGCACTTGAATCCCATCGCCACATTCCCCGATGACCTCAATGTCGTCCTCCATATTCAAAATGCGTTTAAGCCCTTCACGGAACAGCTGATGATCATCAGCCAAAAGAACTTTAATTGATGTTTTACCAGTATCACGGTTTTCCATCCTGCTACTCCTTTCCCTTATCCACGTTTGTCGGGATATGAATCACGATTTTGGTTCCTTGATTTTCGCCCGATTCGATCTCTATTCTTCCTTCTAACAGTTCAACCCGCTCTCTCATCCCAATCAGACCGAAGTGGGTATGATCCTTGCTTTTCTGTGCAAGAAGCTCCGGTTTGAACCCAAGCCCATTGTCTTGAACGACAATTTTGACGAGCTGAGCCTGGTATGTAATTTCCACTACAACATAAGTGGGATAAGCATGCTTGGCCGCATTGGACAGCCCCTCCTGCACGAGACGATAGATCGCAGCCTCCATAGCAGAAGATAAACGGTGTTCCTTGCCTCTGGTTTCAAAAAGCGCGCGGATTTTTGTTTTTACTTCAAAATCCTGCACGTACTTGCGAAGCGTTGGAATTAATCCCAGGTCATCCAGTGCCATTGGACGCAGATTGAAGATTACTTTTCTCATTTCTTCAAGACTGGAACGAACCTGACCCTTCAAATCTACTATTTCGGCCTGAACCATCTTAAAATCCTGCTTAATGAGCATTCTTTCTACAATTTCCGTCCTAAGCACTAGATTAGCAAGCATCTGCGCAGGCCCGTCATGAATCTCACGTGCAATACGTTTCCGCTCTTCTTCCTGGGCCAAAATTATTTTCAAACCAATCATTTGTCGATTCTTGGCAGATTCGATAATCCGGGTCACTTGACCTAGTTCACCTGACAGATACTCCAAGACAACACCCATTTGGGAACCGATGGTCTCGGCTCGCTCTACGGAAGCCTCAACATTTTTGGCACGCTTCTGCAGATCATCCCGGCGGGCTTTGAGATACATTTCCTTCTCACGATAAATCATCAGATCCAGCTGCAACTGTGTCGCTTTCTCATACGCCTGCTTGATATCATGCTCGGAATAACGCACGAAGTCACGACTCACCTCGGTAAGCCGAATCCGGGAGCGGCGGTAATTCAGCTCCAATTGATCTACTTTCTCGATCGTTTCCGCCGCTTCCTTCAGAACAGACTTCAGCTCTTCATTGAGGGTCTTGAGCTCCTCACGCGTCGAGTCCATGATTTCGAACATTTGATATTTGCTGTTTTCCATGACTTGTATGGCGTTTTTTATGACGCGGTCTATGGCATCGGCTTGTAAATCCACGTTTGTTCGACTCCATTTCTATCGTTTCCGGTATATATCATACCATATCACGATGAGATGGTAACGGTCTTCGTTTTCTGTTCCCATTTTACAGTCAATCCAAGTTGCTCGGAAACGAGACGAAGAGGGACCAAAGTCCTACCCCCTGATACATACGGAGCTACAGTTGCACTCTGTCTTTTACCATTAATAATGAATTCTTTCTGACCAACCACCAGATCAATCAACTTTCCACCACGCAAAACGGTAATGCGTTGATTTTTGCTATCCCAGCTCGCCTGTCCGCCAAATGCATCCAGTACATGCTTAATTGGCACATACGTTGTTCCATTTTTCAATACAGGTGCCGCATCGATCGCTTTCTTCGTTCCGTTAACGGTCATCGACTTCTGTCCAAGCACTAAGGAAGCTGTGCCAGTCGGCAGTCCAACCTCGCTTGATTTAGATGGCATCGTGAAGGCAATATTGTCAAAAGCAACCTTACCTGTCATCGCACGCTCGTCCTGACCTTCTTCCACATTAACCACGTACACTCGCTTCAGCTTCGCTGGGTAAGCAATATTCAGACCGTTCAGATCGACATTCACTTTCTTCCAACCTGTCCAATCAATTGCCTTCGCAAGATCAGCGTAGACGGTTTTGCCATTCGCATCAGTGAACTCTGCACGGAGCCAGTTCAAGCTCTTATCGCCCATTACATCTAGGGACATGGAGGTTGCCGCCGCAGATACTTCTCTACCGACTGTACCGTTGAGTTGTGCATAAGCATACATTTTACCTGTTCCTGCGGTCATATCATAGCCCAGTTCAAGCACCTTGGAACCTGACTTCTCGCCTGTTCCATTCACAACGATCGCTAAACCAGTCACACCTGCTGCATTCGTAGTGAAGTTAATAGGATAATTCACGTTTTCAAAATTCTCCCACATCGTCTCACTCGCAGCCGCAGAGAGAACGACAACTGTGCTATAGCCATCATAACGACCGATCGCATAACCCACCTGTGCTCCCGAATTGACCGAAGATACCGTCAACTGATCTCCTGCTACCTTACCTTTGAATCCGATAAATTCCCAAGTCAGTGAATCTGCCGGAACCGTTACGCTCTGTCCGTCTTTCGTCTGTGCGGTAACCGGGATAGATATCGTTGATCCTGCTTTCAGTGAACCAAGCCCTGATCCAGCCTTCAAGGAAGCAAGTTCGTTTCCACCGAGCACTGTGACCTTAATAGAAGAGGAAGCACCATTGCTTGATGCGGTCAAGGTGGCTGTTCCCGGCTTCACGCCTTTGATCACACCATTACTCACACTAACAATGCCGTTATTGCTCGACTTCCATGAGAAGTTAAGATCGCCTGTTGCGATTGGATTGTAGTACGTGTCATAACCTTTGGACGTATACGTTCCTTGCTGACCCACTAACAATGTTTTGCTACCGCTAATCGCGAAGCCTTTCAGTTTACCTTCTGGAGCTGTGGAGAATACCCCCAGTGTATTAACGACCTGGCGTTGCTCCGTACCATACTCTGTGTTGAAGGTAAGACCTGCAGACTGCTCTCCTAATGGACGGGTTACCATTGTGGTTGATCCACCGCCGTCCAGATTCATGCCTTTCCATACTCCCACACTGGTCATGAAGGATTGTAGTTCGTTTAGCGACATACCGCTACTGTTACTGTTTTTCTCTGCAGCAATAATGTACACGTAACGACCATCCTGCGAGTATCCCACTGCTGTTCTTGCGCGAATACCACCGATACCGGATGAGGCAATATTACGTGAAAACGCTGCCGCTTTGCCCCCATTCACCAGAATGGTGTGTCCGCCAATCATCATATCCAGATTACTCGGATCAACCGTCTGGCCTGTCGTTTTGGCTTTTAACTTGTAATCCGCCGTGAGTGGCTGTCCAACAGACAGATGACTCATGATCCACGTTGCCGCCGTTCCATGAGCACGCAAAATGTACCCATCTGCTGGCACCTTCATGTTCAGTGCTTTTTTATCCGATATTTGGGTGATTACGCCGTTCTGTACGAGCACCTCAGTTGGTGTGGTGGAAGGGTCGTTTGGACGTTTATCCGAAATCCAGGCTGGTGTATAAATATACATGGAGTTCGCATGACTGTATTTCACCGCGCCGGATTCAACTGTATAATCCTCTTTATTTATCCCACGCAGAGCGAAGGTTGAACCATCACTTGCTTTTACCGAGCCATCAAAAGAATATTCATCAATCATCGGCTTGCCATCTTTGGTTACCGTGAGAGCATACATGCCTGACAGTTCAGAAGGAGTAGAGATCAGAACGCCATCCGATACTTGTCCACCAATGGGTGCCAGCTCTCCTGATACGTTGAAATAATCGCCATTTACCGCGGCAACTGCTTCATTTTCCTTCGCCATGCCACCTGTGCTCTGTTTCGTGTTCAGCGTACCGCCTTTACCTGTCATCACATCTAGCTTCACATACGGATTCTGTAGATCCACTTGGATAACGTCGGCCAGGACATTCACCTTAGAGCCCGAGCGTGTCGTTGTATATCTGTATTTCATTAGCTTCGCACCGGAAGTGAGAATCTCTTCTCCCAGCTTCGTTGTATTTGTAGATGCCGCTGCAGCCACGGATTGCCATGAGGTTCCAGACAAGACCTGTTGTCCTACATCCATAACCGGTGCAATCCAGATTACGCCTGCCAGCGTCACGATCATCCATTTTTTCGCCTTACTACCCTTAACGTCTACCAGCTGTTTCTCGTGTTTCCCCAGCATGTTCGAAACGTCTCTCCCATCTTGTATATCAATCTTAGAGATTGCACCTCTCTACCACTATGCAGAAAAAGGCTAGATCTCTAGCATACTCTTCTATTAATAGACTTCTATTTCAGGAAAAAGTTACGCCCATCATCAAGATTGAGGGTTATATTGGAATTCAAAAAAGCTGCCGCCTGTGAATTACAGACAGCAGCTTCAACGAATTGCTTAGATTTCTTTTAGAATGTACTTTATAATGGCACACATAAAGATACCTTAAGGCTTGTTTTGTTCTATTTAGATATCCTTACATAGTCATCTAAATCCTCTTTACATTCCATTTTTTCAATTCAAGAGTATCCACCTAATCCCGCCTTTAATTAATTGTAAAGGAATTTGTTTAGATACATTCTGTGTGCTCAATTCGTCCAACAATTCAACATGCTATGTTTTTATATTTGATTCCTTGAAATAGCACTTTATCTTAGGTAATACGCTATCTCTAAAGTCTGTTTTCTGATCATAGACACATAGAACTGGTGAATCGTCATCTTCGATCATAAACATTAAATAATCAAACTGAGCCAAAGCTGCATCTTTAGGTAATATGATACATCTAAAGAAATTGTCAATCTGCATAGCACGCTTAATTTCAACTTCAGTTTTAGTTCTATACCAAACGATATTGTTAACATAGCCCAGATTTTCTCCAGGAAAAATCCATTCATCGCTCACAATCATTTGATTCGTATTGATGAAATGCTTGTTTCCTTCTGATTCTTCTTCTAAATTGCTTTCAATATACGCGAATAAAACTTCATTATTTTCTGTGCAACAATTAAAAATCATGGATGAAGCGTCGTCATAATCAACTTTATGAAAGTTTTTGAAATAAATATAGCTCAATATGCCCCTCCTAAGTATCCTATTTTCAAGTAAAAAGAACACCTCAAGAAATGTGTTTTCTTGAAGTGTTCCTATTAATTACTCACCTTTAACCCCAACTCTGGATGAGTAACATTGTTGTTAATACGTTAATCTATACCTTTTATAAATACCCTAACTTATCCAATACACGCTTCAACATTACTGCTGCTTGTGCACGCGTCGCATTGCCTTGGGGCTCGAATGTTCTCGAAGTCATCCCTTGAATGATTCCCTCCTGCACCGCTTTGGCAACAGAATCCTTGGATTGGATTTTCTTGTTGTCATTGAACTTCGATAAAATAGACGTCGATGAAGAGTTCAGCACCGTCTGCTGGCCTCCGTAATTCAAGGCACGAACCATCATGATGGCCATCTGTTCACGAGTAATTGGACGATCTGGCTTGAACGTACCATCGGTATTACCTGTAATAATTCCTGCTTCAGCAGCAGCACCGATATAGGCACTTGTGATACTTCCACTACGAACGTCAGGAAAACGACTTGCAGCGTTTGGTTCTCCGCTTAATCCTAGTCCTCTAGCAACTAATTCAGCGAACTCTGCACGTGAAATGTTCTCATTTGGACGGTAGTAGGAACCATTGGGTGCACTAATAATCCATTTAGCTGAAAGTTCCTTAATGACCTCACTTGCCCAGTGTGAAGCTGTATCCGGATAACTCACAACGTTATTAATTGGAACGATCTCCTGGTTGCCGCTTAGTTGTCCTTGAATCACTACTCCACTAGCAATATTTTTGAAGGAGCTAGGCACATTTGAAAGTTTAAACGTCACTGGATCAACAAAGGCAAATCCAGACGTTAAGCTAGGCGTGTTAGCAGCCAGCTGCATCGCCAATTGGCTTTTAACTTTTTGCTCTACACGCTGATTATTCGTTCCACTACTAGCAAATGCATAGACATCTGTAGAGTTAGCTAGCTTCTGCGCTCTTGCGCTTGCAATCAAACCTTCCATTGTTCCCGATGAAGTAACAGGAACCGTTTCTAATTGAATATAGAAGGATGGAGCCGCTGCGCCTGTGGCTGCGCTTGTGTTAATCGGTGTAATTACTGTAGAAGCCCCAATCGTCCCCAGGCTCCGGCTCATTGCTGCCAGATCCAGATTAGCTAGTGGCACCGTCCAGAGACGATCACCATATTTTACACCAATCGTACCTGTACGATAGCTTGTAGCCACCTGTGTCAGTGCATTCAATGGGAATCCAACGAACGCAGAGGACTCACTATCTGGAATCTCAAACACAATCGGTTGATTCAATTTCCCTGAAGCAGAAGCATATTCAAAGGACTGAATCAATTTCGTTCCATCCACATTGAACTGTCGCGTAGAGCGGTTAAAATGAGACATCGCAGGTACAGCAGAGGCTGTATTGTTATTCATTACAAGTAACGGCTGACCATAGTTTGATGTATCCATTTCCGTCACCCAAACCGGACGGCTTCCCGTCTGATTGTTATTGACGTTAGTATTGGTCGTCTGTTGCAATGTAAGCGGCCCAAACGCCGGTACAGTTACACTAGATGCATCCCGGATTGGGACAGCTCCAGGTACATAACTTACCGTTCCCGTCTGTGTAGTTGTGGTTGATCCTGTCCCAATAGTTGACGTATCTAATTTCAATGTCACCACCGAGCCAGTAGCTGTAGCTGATAATATCGTTGCAGTTGAACTATTCACTACTACACTGAACTGAGGCAATGTTAATGCCGCCTCTGCTTGGATTGCATCACGGAAGTTAATCTGAACCGTGTCTCCCTGAATCGTAGCTGACAGGATTTTGCCGTTACCGTACGTATATGTGACTGGCGTGAGATTCAGATATCCTGCAGGGTTATTATTCAAATCCGTTAAGCGTAATGAACCAGGTACATAAGATAATGAAATATTTTGAGTTTCCTTCACAGCCGAAGCCAGTGTCAACGTAACCAGATCATCCTCGATCACCGAATCATTAACGTAGACCGGCTTGCCATCGACTAGAACAGAATACTGGCTATTCGCTGGTTTGTTCGTTGTACTCAATGGTTCATTGTAACGAATCCATAATTTGTTACCACTGACCTCTGCACTCTTGAACTCAGGTGGTTTGGTATCAATCGAGTTACGGACATAGAAACCGCTGAAGCCAGCAAGAGCTTGTCCACGTGTATCTTTTACAGGCCATGCGCCTGGTGTGTATGCCACACGAACCACTTCACCATCCGTAATAGAACGACTGAGATTCAAGGTTACAACTGAACTTCCGTTAATAGAGATGCTATTGATGCCTACATTAGACTGATCTGCTGTTACACTGAATTGTCTCGCTGCATCACTTGAAGTAATATACACCGTCTCAGGGTAATACAACGTAATGGTACTATAGTATGCATTTCCTTCACGCGGCTTAGACATAACGGAGTCTAACCCGTTCTCTACATCTCGAGCGCCAAATGCAGGGGCAGCATTAGAAGACTGGTCGGTCACGCGATTGCCAGTTGTGCCAGGGGCATAAGCAATCCGTACAACCTGTCCTACTGCTACTCCCGTGCCCAGTACAACATACACACTGTCACCTGAGATGTACGTGGTGCTGACACTCCGATTTTCTCCGTTCACCGTAACCGTATAGCTACTGCTTAATGGGCTGGTGCTGCTAAGCCACTTGTCATACGTAAGACGAATCGTTGAATTGTCGTGCATCTTAGACGTTTTCAGCACAGGTGCTGTTGTATCTCTGCTTATTGTTTTGAATGCCCATGAGGTTGATCCATTCAGGCCGGCAAACGTATTGCCTGCTTGATCACGGAACGTATTGGCAGGAATATCAACAACATAATTCGTATTATTCTCCAACGTGCTGGTTGGGGTAACAATCAGTTGTCTGTTGTTCGAACTAAAGGTCGTTGTTGATGCAACCGTTGTTCCATTTGCCTTTTTAAGCGTGATCTGTCCTCGATACGTAGGATCAAGTTCCTTGCTAAACGTAGCCGTTAGTGTACTGTTTAGTGCCGCATTAGTTGTTCCATTCGTAGGAGACAAACTAGTCACCGTTAATGCAGTTGGATCAGATTGCACAGTGAATCCCCAATCCATACCACTGATCGCGCTGATGTCATTTCCCTGCTGATCTCGCAAAAACCCTTCAGGCATCACGATGTAATATGTATTGTTGCTGTTGAAATTTTTGACAGGATCAATCGTAATCGTCCGAGTTCCCAGACCTTTAATTAACGAAGATCCAATAGCAATTTCTTCAAATGGTGTGCCCGTAGCATTTCCTTGGAAAATCTGTAGCGTACCCGCACCAGCAACGACTGGTTTATCGAATGTCATCGACACATTGGAAGCAGGTGTCACCCCAAAAGCTGCATTCTGAGGGGTTTTGTTCGTAATGGAAGCTGTACCTACACCATCCGTATCAAACGTCCACTCTTTATTCAATCCCGCAAAAGCAGCAGGTTCAGCACTATCCGTGTAGACAAATGCCCCTGAATCGATCTGAACGTAATATTTCCCCCCTGGGATTGTAACTGAAGAACCCAGCGTAATGGTTACAAATTGTCCAGTAGCAGGTGTTGTAGTTGAGTCATCTTCAGTTGGTGGTACTGCTGGACTGGTGATTGGCCCTGTAGTTCCAATAATTACTTGATTACTGGATACCGGTATCGAAGCAACCTCCGTATCGTCATTAACACGTTTAATAGCTACCGTACCTGTGGCCTTCTGAACTGGTCTAGCAAATTCAATCACCAATGGCGTTGAGCCATCGACATTTTTTGCATTCACTCCTGGAACTGTATTTACAATTCCTCTGTTCGTCAATTCACCGGCAGCATATGTTGCCTGCTCTACTCCACTCCAACCCGTTAGCCAACCTTGTGCGGTCAGCATCACGATAAGAATTCCAAGTAAGCCTTTTCTCGCTATTCTATTCAAGTTCACTGATCTTCCCCCTTATCCTGTATTTCTTCTCTTGTCTGATGTACAGACCTCATTATGTATGTCGGCAAAACAAGCTATTTCGATTAGATAAAAGGGGGGATTTGGTATTAATTTTCTCATCTACTCAACTCCCTTCCTTGAAGTAGACTTCTGCTTCTATGGTATAATAAGAAGAAACGGAGTTGAATGAAAATGACAGAGTTGCTTGACCCTCGCAACGATTTTTTATTCAAACGCATCTTCGGCAGCGAAGAAAATCGTGACGTATTGCTCACTTTCCTGAACAGAACCTTTGCAGAAGCAAACCAGCCTCCACTTACAGAAATACAACTACTTAATCCCTACACAGATAAAGACGCACCAACGGACAAACAATCTATTCTTGATATTCGGGGTAAAACATCTGAAGGAGAATTTATTAATGTTGAAATGCAGTTATTCAACAAATATGATACGGAGAAAAGAACTCTCTTCTATTGGAGCAAGCTGTACAGCGCGCAACTTACGGAGGGGCAGCCATATAAAGCGCTCAAAAAATGTGTAACCATTAACATACTCAACTTTTCTTTTCTACCCAACGAACAGTACCATAACATCTTCCATTTGCGTGAAGATCGCAGTGGGATTACATTGTCCGATGATATCGAACTTCACTTTCTGGAATTACCCAAGCTTGATGCACGCGAACATTCCGTTCAGGAAGGTGGGTTAGTAAATTGGCTATTATTCTTGAATGGAACTGAACGAGATCAATGGGAGGTGCTAAGCATGAATGAGCCTGTACTCAAAAAAGCGATGAATACCCTTGAATTTCTTAGTCAGGATGCAGAGATCCGTCTGCAATACGAAGCACGGCAAAGATACCTCCATGATGAGGCTTCAATTCGAGAAGGTGCTTTTGCAGAAGGCGAACAAAAAAAGGCCATTGAGATAGCTTTAAAACTACTGAAAATGGGAGTTGAACTCTCCATTATTGTGGATGCCTCCGGCCTAACGAAGGACGAAATTCTCAAGTTGAATGAACGTCATGACAATGACAACTAAAGTCTTACCACACAGTCCAAAAAAAAGCCCTTGATTCCTTTTCTCGGAATCAGGGGCTTTTTGGGCATAACTTGTTTTATTCATTTGCAGAAATTACACAGTGAAACTTACAGACCTGCTTGAGATTTCAGAAGATCTGCTTTGTCCACTTGCTCCCAAGGTACATCCAAGTCTGTACGGCCAAAGTGACCATAAGCAGCAGTTTGTTTGTAGATTGGGCGACGCAGATCCAGCATACGGATGATGCCAGCCGGACGAAGATCGAAGTTGTTACGTACAAGCTCAACCAATTTCTCTTCGCTGACTTTGCCTGTTCCGTATGTATCTACGTTGATCGATACCGGATTGGCTACACCAATCGCGTAAGCGAGCTGGATTTCTACTTTGTCTGCAAGACCTGCTGCTACGAGGTTTTTCGCCACGTAACGAGCTGCATATGCAGCAGAACGGTCTACTTTTGTTGGATCTTTACCAGAGAACGCACCGCCGCCGTGACGTGCATAACCGCCGTAAGTATCTACGATGATTTTACGTCCAGTCAAGCCCGCATCTCCCTGAGGTCCGCCAATAACGAAACGTCCTGTTGGGTTGATGAAATATTTAGTCTGCTCATCCAGCAATTCAGCTGGTACAACAGGCAAGATAACGTGTTCTTTGATATCCTTTTGGATCTGCTCAAGCGTAGTTTCTTCCGCATGCTGCGTAGATACAACGATCGTGTCCACACGTACAGGCTTGTCACCGTCGTATTCGATCGTTACTTGAGTTTTACCATCTGGACGAAGGTATTCTAATGTACCGTCTTTACGCACTTCTGCCAGACGGCGTGCGATGCGGTGGGATAGTGCGATTGGCAAAGGCATGAGCTCAGGTGTTTCATTCGTAGCAAAACCGAACATCAGACCTTGGTCACCAGCACCAATATTTTCTGTTTCGCGCGCAACTTGCTCTGGATCACGGTGCTCAAGAGCTGCGTTTACGCCCTGTGCGATATCAGCAGACTGCTCGTTGAGAGAAGTCAGTACAGCACAAGTGTTATAATCAAAACCGAACTTCGCACGTGTGTATCCGATATCCTTAATCGTATTACGAACGATGGACGGAATGTCCACGTATTCAGACGCTGAACTGATCTCACCGATGACAAGCACAAGACCTGTAGCTACGGAAACTTCGCACGCCACACGAGCGTTAGGATCGTTCGCAAGGAACGCGTCCAACACGGCGTCCGAAATCTGATCGCAAATTTTATCCGGATGTCCTTCAGTTACAGACTCCGATGTGAATAGATGCCGGCCTTTAATAGACATTGAAGTTTCAACCTCCCATAACGAGTAGTATGGCGATTGCCCGAACAAAACATTTACGGTGGTTCGTTCACTGTACCCTCGAAGCTTTCCAGTCGGAATAAAGGACCCGGAGTCCTAAGTTACGAAGATAAGGATTTTTCAGGTAATTGCCCCAATAAAAAATCAACCTTCTCCTACCATGGAAAAGGTTGCATACCTCAACTGCCATCTTATCGTATTTGTCAAGTAGTGTCAAACCACTCAATATGAAAGAATATCTATAATAAGTGCTGCTCTGCCTGGCGAATCAGCCTTTTGGTGATCTCTCCACCGACCGATCCATTCTCACGTGATGTCAGATGTCCCCAGCCTTTGTATTGACCATAAGAGTGATTGATCTCGCCCAGCTCAGAACCAAATTCAGTATCTGCACCAGCAAGACTACCTTTACCGCCATACCCCACATTCAGACCAAACTCCGCTGCAATCTCATACTTCATCTGATCCAGCATTTGCCGACTTTCCGGTACCACTTTGCGGTTGCTTCTAGCCATCGTTCCTGCACCTCCGGTTATTGGTTGTTTACAGGTTTAGATTGATCCAGAAGCAGGCTGGCTAGCCGTATAAATGTTTGTTAGAACTGGTTAATCTGCGCAATCCATTATACATAATCGTGAATAATTTCTATTACTTATGCACACTCTATTTCAGAGTATATCCGCCGCGTACCATTACAGTCAGACTGTATTTGTTACCGTCAAGAACTGCAATACCGCGACCATCCTTCGGAAAAGAAAGAAGATGATTAGTCGGTGCCTCTTGACCACTCGTCAGGTCTACCCCGTCCGTCAGATCGGCTACACCATTGGTACCCTCACTGACGATCACAGCTTTACCGCTACGCACAATGAACTCCGCGCCAGTTGCACCGATAAGCTGTTGACCCGGCTTCACCATCACAATCTCCAGCGATTCAGAAGCACCGGACACTAATGGAGGAAGTGTCGATTCTCCACCTGTGCTACCTGGTGTAGTAGAACCTGTACCCGTCCCACCTGTATTGCCTGAACCAGCGTTGCTGTTATCACCACTACTTGTATTTCCACCTGTCGGAATTTTACCACCCAAGGCTTGTTGAATCTGCTGATCTACATAACTTTTGGTCACCACTGGATCATCTGCTGTTCCCGGCTGACTTGTCCCTGCACCAATTGCCGTATTGCTGTATACCGACCCAACCCACACGCCAACACCAATCGCTAGCGCAGCCAGGGATACTTTCATATAAGGTTTCATCTGTCTATGTTCCTCCTCTGGTAATCTATCTAATATTTACTATAGAGAAAAAAGCGCGATGCGACAAGCAAAACCTCGTCTCCGTTACACTAGAGACGAGGTTTGGGATGCCTGCTTGGTATGCAAAACTAGTATATTATTGCTTATTCATTACTTTAGTTATTGTTACGAGATGAGTTCGACCCTTCTTCCGGGATCTCAGGGAATTCAGGTTCTTCTTTTGGAAGTTTGGACACATCATAGCTGTATCCTTGTTCTGCAAGACGAAGGCGTTGACCCTCGAACACATCGTACAATGCCACGCGGTATGATCCACCACGGATTTTGTCAAACACGGTATCGTCGATGCTCCAGTTCAGCGTCTGATTAATGCCTACTTTCAGATCCGTTCCTGGCGTAAGTTCTTTATCAAATACTTTACCAGATCCGTCTGTCAGGGATAGGATTAATTTGTGGTTATATTCTCCACTATCTACAGCTTCATCCTGTGTAAGAGAGTAGATCATCTCGATCTGTACCGACGTTCCACCTGTGAGATATGCTCTAATGTTGCCACCAGAGAATTTGTACGGATACAGGTCAATGTCGTTCAGTGAAGTCAGCACTGGCAATGTTCTTGGCTGTACCTCGAAGGACATCGCATTCACATAAGCTGTAGCTTCTCCTTCACCTGTCACAAACTTGTTGTCCGCAATTCCTTCACCTACGATTAGACGCATATCAGATGACGTAACACCTCTCGGTACTTTCGCCCAGAAGGTTACAACGCTCTTCTGACCCGGTCCTGGTGCACGATCTGCTTGTTTAGCCGTTGCTTTGTAATACTGACCATCAGCTGTCTTGTAGTAACCCACCAACTTACCAAGACCACCCTGACGAAGAGACTTGTTCGTCATTTCGAATTCAGTATATACGATGTTGGATGAAGTACCTGGATAGATATACGTTCTACGTACACCAAGCTCGGTTTCTTTCTCGCCTGTACCTTGGGTAAAGGTCTTGCCTTCACCGACATAAGAGAGTGGCTGGATTAAACCAGACGTGCTAAGGGTAATCCAATCGTTTGTTTCCTGCTCACTTACTTTCTCCAGCAAGGTTACCTCCAGACGACTCATGTTGAGTTCAGACGGAATCTTGGTTATGAGATATGCCTCAGTAACCATGCCCGAACCAAGCAGCTTACCACCTTGGGCACGAATTAACTTCGTATCGCCATCAATACGTGCGGAATCAATGGTGAACATCGCTTCTAACTCAGGCAATTGAACCGTCTTGTTCGAAGCATTACGAATGGTGACTTTCGCAGCAATGATATCACCATCTGTCCATGGCAGACGCTGCAAGGAACCAACAGATACACCGAACGTTCCTTTACCGTTCTTAATGACTGTCTCTGTTGTTAAGCCATCTCCAGTAATTACTGAATCAGGAATCGTATATATGCCCACAGGATAAGAGAACTCCAGTCCATTAGAGCTTGTATCGCCTTCCTTGCTCTCATCTTTGGTCGTTGGCGTCATGACATAGAATTTGATCTTGCTTGTATCCCCATCCCCTTGAATGGTAGAGATCAGCTTAATCGTCTTCGTTGCACCCGGCTTCAGCTTCAGATCATCCAGTGCCTTCGTCTCGATCGGATAAGCTACGCCATCCTCTGTACGAATCTCTAAACCGTATTTGGGAATCTTCACTTCCTTCTTACCTTGGTTCTTAATGACCCATTGCATCGTCAGATCATATTCTTCATCTTCTACACGCGTCCGAGCAGATTCCAGCAGTGTAGATACCGGTTGTCCATCAATGGAGATGATGTTGGGTTGATTCGCTTCCGTATTCACGTTCGTTTGACTTGCTTCTGGCAATTGAAGTGCAGCTACAGGCAGCGCGGTCTTCTCTTCACCTTGTTCTTCAACAAGCAACAATTCGGATCTCTCCAGTTTAACTGCCGTTGGTAAGGAAGCAAGTAAACTCAACGTTTTGTTCGCTTGTGCCTGAATGCTGACGCTTGCACTATCTTTGTCCAGCGTTAAGGGATAGTTCGTACCACCTGGTGTACGCAAAATCCACTTAATATTCGGATTATCCAAAAGCTTGTAGCTGATGTTATTGAGGTTTACGCCGACTTTGACGTATTGCTTCTTATCTTCACCTGGATACACCTTAATCCCAGATACCTTCACCTTTACCGCTGAATCACTTAGGCGAACGGTCTTTGTCTTGCCAACTGGCGTTGTGATGCTATACGAATCAGGTACATTGAACTTCCCTAAAGTGCTTTCGTAATTCGGTTTACTGAAATCCCATTTGACGATGAGGAAATTCAGGTCACTTAACTTCACTTCACGTCCAACCTTCATCACATACGTGAGTTCTACTGTAGAGCCAGGTGAAACTGTCTTCTTCTCTTGATCCTTAGCAATTAGCTTCGGAGAGAAGCTTGTCCCACCTTTAGTTTTCACTTTGCTCCAGTAATCAAGCATCATCATCGGTTTACTATCATTATTCTTGTACGATAACGTATATGTCACCGTATTTCCATCATCTTGAGCTAATATATTCACATCGGTTAGATGCACTGTACTACGAGCAGTAACTTTCACCGCGGGCACGTTAGCCAGTGTATGTACGACTTTTTTGGTAGCAGGCGTCTGATCCTTCTGAGTTGTATTACTATTTGCACTATTCGTCGCAGGTTTCCCCGAATCTCCCGACGTACTTGCCGCCGATACGATCCCCCCACTGGAACTGATGAACAACATACTTGATAACAAAGTCATCATGACCTTTTTATGATCCACTTCCAAACCTCCCATAAGTTGCTTGTTGCTTTATAGTATAAACGTTTAGGAAGGCAAGAAAGTTACGATGTTGTTGGTTTTTGCAGTGAGAATATGGTAGGTACTCTAATCTACTATTAATTGATCATTTTTAGTTGTCGTGTAAAACTCTGACTGTATTGCTGGTATTCCATTAGAACGGATAAAAAGTGCATCTCTCACTTGTACAGCATATTCATCTGTGTAGTCTACTAGGAAAGTTACGATAATCTTGTTCCCTTCAACTCTCGTTGTGTACTCTACCATTGGGATCAAAGTTGGAGTGTTTATCAGTCCTAATTGCTTGATCACTAGATCATGTGCGTACAGTGCTTCGTCGGTACTATCTAGTGGTTGTTTAAATGGAATTTCGATTTCCTTATTCGATTGCGTAATTCTGGTTCCACTTTCAAGACTGACTTTTGGAGATTCTATAGTAACTGGAGTGTTACTCGTTGTGATATAAACCTCGGATGGTGACGCTAGATTACCATTAGAACGAATAAAGTGTGGATCTTTCACTTGTACTGAGAATACATCTGTGTAATTGACCAAGAAAGTTACAATAATCTTGTTTCCTTCAACTCTCGTTGTGTAATCCATCATGGGAATTAAAGTTGGCGTATTTGTCAGTCCTAATTGCTTAATCACTAGATCGTGTGCGTACAATGCTTCGTTGGTACTATCCAATGGTTGTGTAAATGGAATTTCGATTTCCTTATTTATTTGTGGAATTACCGTTCCACTTTCAAGACTAACTTTAGGAGAATCCACATTAACTGGGGCATTTTTTGTTGTAATGTAAACGTCGGATGGGGTTGCAAGATTTCCATTGGAACGAATAAAGTACGGATCCTTTACTTGTACTGAGTACTCATCTGTGTAATCGACTAAGAAAGTTATGATAATCTGATTGCCTTCGACCCTCGTTGTGTATTCCATCACTGGAATCAAAGTTGGCGTGTTTGCCAGTCCTAATTGCTTGATCACTAGATCATGTGAGTACAGTGCTTCGTCGGTACTATCCAGTGGTTGTGTAAAAGGAATTTCGATCTGTTTATTCTTTTGGGAAATTACAGCTCCACTCTCAAGATTTACTTTAGGGATTCTCTCATCATAAAAATTTTGCTTGGTTTCATTAGAAGAGACTTCTTGTAAGTTAAAAGAAGGTTTTACTTTTGCAGAATCCTTGAGAGTTATATCCCCGTAATCAATATTCTCTAATTTAGCTTTAATTTTCTCAGAACTTTCTCCTGCGGTAATACTACCGCTTGAACTTATAAACAACATACTTGACAACAAAAATATCATGACTTTTTTATGATCCACTTTCAACCCTCCCGTAATTCACTTATTCATTTATAGATTAAACGCTGGAAAAGCGAGAAAGTTACAATTTCGTTGATTTTAGACACAAAAAAACCAGAGAACAAAGTTCTCTGGTTTTAAAGAGTATGATTATTTAGAAATAACAACTTTCACGTTGTTTGTGAGTCCAGTACCAAACTCAACTGTTGCTTCAAACATTTTACCTACTGCATCGTCATTAGCATTAAGTTGAACTTCGATAGCTTTACCTGCAGCTACGACTGTACCAGTATAATCAACGCCACCAATTTTCACTTTATTATTGTTAGCAAGACCAGTTACAGCTTCATTCAAGTTGATTGTTACTTTGCCAGCATCCGCATCTAAACCACCAGTAAATGTAAGTGTATCATTAACAACAGTCGCAGTTGTAGCAACTACTGCTGAAGCATTGAAACCATCAACATAGATGTTAACAAATCTTGTCAATTGATCAACTGTAGTAGTGTCAGGAACAGTAATTACTCCTGTAGTAGCATCAAAATCCAACTGTGTAGCAGTATTGTCAACAACGATATCTACTTCTGTTGTGTTCAGGTCAGATCCTTCTTCTTCTGCTGTCAAAGTAACTTGACCAACTGTACCTGTAGCAATTGCTTTTTTAGCTACAACAGCATTACTAACAGTAGTGGATACTGCTTTAATAGCTGAAGTGTTTCCGGAAACTGGAGCAACATTGTATGTGCTAGATTTTTCAGCAGCAATGTTGTTATTTACAGAAACCAGGTACTCCGCTTTATCACGAACTGCTACGTTCACAGGAGCGTTGTCAAATTCTGGATCCAAAGTGATTTGAACGATTCTTGGATTACCATCAGCATCATTCACAACAGCAGCTGTATACTTACTAGCTGGGATTTTTGGAGTGTTCTCAGCGGAAAGATCATTGATAATAAAGTCATTTTCCAGTTGATCAACACCAAGTTCTTTAACATCAGTAGAGAATGTGATGTTGAAAGTACGAGCAGCAGTACGAGCTGTGCTTACACCAGTAATTCTAGGTGCAACTGTATTGTTTGCAGGCATTACTGCATTTACAGACAAATTCAGTTTTCCATTTGAATAAGTCTCAATTGAGTTGTTTGCGAACAATGTAATGTCAGCACCAGTCAAGTTATCAGCAGATTTCAAAGTTACTTTATTCTCATCTACTGTAACAGAAGTAGGATACTTACCATTGATCAAGAAATCACTAGCATTTGCATTAGCAACTACTTGGTTAAATGTAAGTTCAAATGTTTTAGCATCTTTTTGTACGGAGCTAATCCATTTCAGTTGGTTAGTAGCAGCATCATCCAATTCAGTGTTGTGCAATGCTACAACTTGACCAGTTTTAGATTTCAAACCTGTTGCCCATACTGCGGAAACTGATGCATTTTTACCAAATACAACTCTTGTTCCGTCGATGAACTCAGGGAATTGAAGTACTACTGATTTACCACCGTTAACTGCATTTACAGTAACTTCATTTGGCAAAGAGATATTTTGTGCAGTGCCACCGTCTTTAGTAAAGGTAATGTAGTAGTTACCTTTTACATTAAGAGTGGACAGATCCATTTCTCTTCCAAAGTTCAGTGTAAGTTTATGGTTGGCTTGGTTATAATCCGTTGATGTAATCGAAGGATTTCTAGTATCATTCGCTACAAATGTACCATTGTACTCAACCAGAGTATTTCTCAATGCAGTAGTATCTTGCACATCTGCTACTTTCAAGCTATAAGTTCCAGTAGTCAGCGGGTTTTTGAAGAAAGTAACATGGAAAATTTTGTTAGAAGAATCAGCTGCTACTACAGTGTTTACAGGGATTACATCATCGCCTTTTTTCACTGTGAAGTATTTTTTATCAGCTGCGTCTACAGCTTTGTCAAAACGCACAGTCAAAGTGTTCGCACGATCTCCGAATGTAGTTTCAACTACTTGTGGGCGAACCAAGTCAACGCTAGCGTTGATTTTGTGTTCTTTCACAGCATTTGCATTACCAGAATAGTCTTTCACTTCTACAAACAAAGTGGACTCGTATCCTGGAAGGCGGTTGTCGGAATTAAATACTACTTCAAAGACATTAGATGAAAGTTGTGTTACTGTACCTGTTTTGTTAGAAGAACCTGATTTCCAGTAGAAACTGTTGTTAGTTACAGAAGCTGGATCGATTTCTTCATCGAAAGTAACAGTTACTTTCTCCAATGTAGCAGAGATTTCAGTCACTTTAGGACCCTCAGTGTCCACAGCTACTGTGAAGTCAGTTGTTGCAGCCAAAGATTTCAAACCTGCGAAGTCTTCAACCAAAGAAGTTGTCAGTTTGTGAGCTCCTTCAGAGATTGTTCCTGTGTAGTCACGCAGGATTACTTCACGTTGGTTAGCACCCAAAGTTACAGAACCAACAAATGCTTTGTCATCCAATTGGAAGTTACTGCTTGTTGGAGCAACGATTGGCTCGGAGAAAGTTACTTTAATAACTTTAGTTCCAAGAGCTTTAACTTCAGTTACTGTAGGCAAAGTGTTGTCAGCAGATGTGAAGGAAACTTCACCTTGTGGCAATACTGTACCAGTAGAAGATTTAACGTTCTTAACAGCTACTTTGTAAGTAGTACCTTGCGTGAATTTGCTGGATTCGTTCAACAACAGGCGAGCTGTTTTGCCATCTTCCAACAAAGTGATGGATTTGATTCCTTTGGAATTGCTATCCACAGTGTAGTTGTTTTTGTCAGTTGCAGTAGCTTTATCTACTTTACCGTCAAATTCAACGTTTACTTCTTTCAAGTTAACAGAAGAAGCGGATTGTACTTTAGTAGCAGCTTCTACTTTCCAGTTAACTGTATGTTTGAAATCACGATCGTTATACTTGAAGGAAACTTCAGTATCAGTGTTAGCTACAAGAGCTTTATCCAAAGTTACTTTAACTGTTTGGCCGTCGCTCATTGTGAACGTTACAACTTTACCAGCTTCAGATACTTCGTAAGAAGATACTTTCAGGTTTTGAGCTTCGTCAATTACGTAAGCAGCGCCTACGAGCAATTCACGGGAAGCGTTACCTGTGAAGTTAGCGTTAGCATCCAAGAATCCAGCGTTGATTGCTGCTTGAACGTAACCTTTAGCCCATGCTGGAGCACTGTTGTTAGTTTCAGCAGGGATTTCAAGATCAAGTGCACGAGTAAGGATTGTAGCCATCTCGGACACAGTCACTTTGCCGTTGAAGTCGAAGATTTTCTTCTCAACGTTTTTACCTTCCATGATACCTGCAGCAGTTACTGCTTCAATGTAAGGTACAGCCCAGTTCTTAGCTGTGTAGTTTTGGTCAGTGTAAGACAATTGACCAGTGATTTCTTTCAGGCCAAGCAATTTAGTGATGACTTTAGCGAACTCAGCGCGAGTCATGTCTTTTTCAAGACCTGCTGTACCATCTGGATAACCATTGAAGATACCTTTTGCTTTCAATGCATCAAACTTTTGTTGTGGTGAAACTGCAGTATCACCGAATGCTACAGATGCAAACATCGAGAATGCCATTGCTGTAGACAAAGCGACGGATAAAATTTTCTTCATAACCTTTTTTTCTCCTCCTTGGGTGTTCATAACATTGGAATTTTCTTTAATAGGGTTGCTCTTATTTCTCATATATTGTTGCACCCCCTTTCCAGAGTTCTGAGCAAGTTAATATAAATGATGTCTGTGAGCTTATCACAGAAACTTGTAAACTAGTTCGTAAAGCAGAATCATACGAAAATAGAGTAGTTTCCTAATCCTACCTACGTATTATACAATGGGTCTTGCGAGTCGTAAAGCAATTTTTTCTAATAAATAGACAAGATTCTTCACAAGGTCATTCTTGGTAAGTTCCCCAATGTTTTTGACTCTACATCTTAAACGCAGTAGATTCTGAAAAGTTGCGGATTCCACAAAAAAAGTTTTGAATTTATTTATGTACTGTTACTGTGCGGGTCTTCTAGGAATTCAAAACCTCCGCAAACCATTGATACAACAGCTTTTCCAGCCATTAGGATTTGTTTCCACTTGAATGCCAACGTTTAAATATACCCTCCGTTTTTATCCTTGAACCGACAATTTTCTCGAATTTAAAAATAAAAAAAGCACCCTCGAAAGGATGCTTTTGCGTATTCTTGGCTATATTGGTTAGCGAATTTTCATCGCAAGTTCAATAATTTGGGCACGCATTTGTGGATCACTATTCAATCTCAGATACATATCGTCGATCGGAAGTCTGTTCTCACGGTATGTTTTCTCATGCTTCATTGTTGTATGAGACCATTCAATTAGTTCATTCTCAGCCAAGACCAAATTATTGTATGCATCATGGAATCCAGTAGACTGTACAAGTCCTTCCATGACTTCCTGAGAGATCTCTTGTGTCTTACGTGTATCTTCCAACTTTTTCTCCAGAATGACTGCCTGCTTCTCGAACTGTGTCTTTGCCTTCATGTAGCCCAACTGAGCTTTTGAATAAATCGGTTTCATTAGCTAACTTCACCCTCTAGATCATTGTGTATTTACCGTTATTGTATCTTAAACTCTAGCAAATTACAAAATTAGTTATTGGTAAAAATTCAGTTTCTTCTATTATAAAAGTGTTCTTTACAGAATGATGAACAGTCAGGAAAGGACCTGCCCTTAGTGTAAGGGACAGGTCCTTCCTAAATGCATCAATATCTTTGTTAGATTAACTCAAGTTTTTAGGGAATACTTTCGTACTCTTCTTCAGCAATTCCACAGCAATTTTACCAGCTTCTGCACGAGTCAAGTTCCCTTTCGGGTTAAATGCCTTCTGAGGCTTAGCTTGACCTGCAACAGTAACATCCGATCCTTCCATAATCTTAGCTTTGGATACCGCTTGAATTGCTGGAAGTGCATATTTCTCCATGCTGCCTGAGTCAACAAATGCTTTGGCTACGGCTGCCTCAAGTTTGGCATCGTTCGTTGCCAGCTTCAGTTGCAATGCACGGGCAATCATAACAGCTGCCTGTTCACGTGTAAGCGGACGATCCGCCCCAGCGACACCGTTGCTCAGTCCTGTCAGTATCCCTGCTCTGGCTGCAGTTTCAATGCTATCATAATCCCATGTTGTAGAGCTTGTACCCGGTCTCAGATCGGTAAACGTGTTGTTATCGTCTGAGTTGATCGGCAGATTAAGTCCTTTGACGAGCAACGTCGCGAACTCACCACGAGATGTACGATCATCTGTACCAAATTGCTCAAAGCGCAGGTTATTCATGAAGCCTTTGGAGTATAGACCATTCAATACATTTCTTGCCCAGTTGTGGTTAACAATGTCATTATAGCTACGTTTCAGCTTCATGACTTTGTAGTATCCAAACTCATCAAATGGAACTTTAATGGTGTGCGCTTTGGTATCTACCTCACCACCGATATTTTGCCATTCACGTTTGGAATTGTAACGGAATACGGTAATTGTTGATCCCGCTTCATCTACAACATTCGGATCATAGGAAAGCGTAAGTGTTCCACGTTGTGAGGGCTTCACTTTACGTTCCGACGGAATGTTCGGATCACCGAACAACATTTCACTACCGTATGGCGGCAGACCATTCGTAGGCATTTTGTAATCCTGTGTTCCTCGGTCACCACTCTCACCTAATCCTCCACTAATCCAATACACTTCAGAGATCGGACTGAAGTTAGAGGAAGAAGCAGTAGAACCAAATCTAGTGTAATACTCATCTTGAATCTGCCATGTTGGCAGTCCACTTTCTTCCCCTGTATTGATAAAGCCAATAACGTTACCGTAATCGTTACGACGCTCAACAACACCGCGTACAGGATCAGCTATACCGAATAACAGTTTCGTATCTGGATAATATTTCGCGATACCTTTCGTATCTGTACTCTGCATGACTGTGCCTTTTGGAAAGTTCAGTTGCAGCTGTTTGTTGAACACTGTGTACTTCGTAGCTACTTTCGGTGCCATGAATTGTGAATCTACGCCAACCGTACCTGTGTAGAACACATTAATTGTATCTGTCATATTCGCGCCAGGGCGTTCAATTGTGATTTTGATTGCTGTAGATTTGTCTTGCTTCAACCCCACAAAATCAAACATAAAGCGATCTGGGCCAATGTCTGTACGACGCACCGCAGGTTCTTTACCAATTAAAACTTGTGTTGCACCTTCAGCTTCAATATCAATATGCACAAAGTTTTTGTTAACTACGATTTGATCCCCTGAAGTTGGTTGTGGTGACAACAGACGGTATCCTGTTGACTCTCTCACAATCTCTAATTTTTGGGACGTTTTTGCCCCTGTTTTGTTGATTAACTCCAGTGTATAGATATACGTCCCTGGTGTTTCTAACGGAAGATCCCGTAGACGTACTACGAATTCATCCTGTGAACCTACGCGATCCACAACGTAAGGCGGGTTCTTCGTGAAGTCTGCTGAGAAATCTGGTGTCTCCCATGTTACAGTTTGACTTTGATTATTTTGAGGTACTTTGAGTGTAAAGATTGTTTTTGTACCCATATTCAAATTAATTCGTTCTGCACCAGCACCCCGAATAGCAATATCAAACGTCTTCTGGCTTGTTGTATAAACGTTGTCCTTGAACGTAAATTCCGGTGCTAGGTTGAAGAGATTTTTGATAATCGTATCATCCGAATTGTAGTTTGTAGGAAGATCTTGTCTACCCCTAACCAATGCTGGTTGGAAATTCTTCACTGTAGATACGTTATTATCGTTAATGTAGAAACGTACTTCTTTCTTAATTTCACTTGTCTGGTTGGCTCCATCCGTCCCCGTTGCTGTAAGCACAAGTCGGTTCTCACCAAAGAACAATGGTCCCTTCTCACCATCAATATCAAGTTCGAAGCTGAATGTTCCTGTTGTTTTATCAAACGTCAAACCATTGGAAGCAGCAGAATCAGCATAAGTGTAATATTTCGTTCCGTTGGCAAACACATCAAACACCAAATAGTTACTATTCAATGTATTCCCGAATCCAACCAACTGTCCTGACACTTTGAACGGCTCAAGTTCATTCGAATTCACATCATAGGTTTCGCCATCATTCAAGTTCTCGATATAGATGTAATTCTTCGACGCAAACGAGATCGTTGCATCTTTATAGGACTTAGATGTAACACCGTTTATTTCGTAGTTAAACCTTACGGATTGTGTACCATTTTTGAATCCCTTAATTTTATAAATATATTTCGGGTTTGCAGTACTTCCTGTAGGTACAGGTACAGTTCTAACATATTCGATTTCAATATCACTTGTGCCCAAAGGCAAGTATTTAGCCACAATTTTGTTAGTTGCACTATGTGCGACTGTAGCTGTTGTTTCTACTGCGATATAAAACTCATCTGTCTCTACAGAAGCACCATTCAGTGGCTGACCTGTAGGGATCGTTGTTCCACCATCATAGCCTTTGAGATATTGCAGAGCAGTAATCGCTACTTGGCCAGGTTGATATAGAAACTCAATTGTTTTGGCGATTCTCTTCGTTCCATACTGAATGGAAAGGAGATGCTCTTGTTCTTCCACTGGATTATTGGGAGTATCCTCTCCTAATGCCAGTGGATCAATCATGAACTCTGCCAAGTAGTACGCAGGTGTATTGGTACCTGTACTAGGAATATAAATTTCAGAACCCGTTGAAGATAGATTTACTGTCGCTGGTGTTGTAGTAACGTTTTCCACAATCGGTCTAATTGTTACAGCGGCCGTTTCAAGGAACGATTTCCGATCCTCTTCAGGGATGAGCACTTTTACTTTAATTTGTGCGCTGTCCTTATCTCCTGTATAGGATGGACGTGGTCCGAGCAAGCTTTGAGTCGAACTTCCACCAATAAGGCTAAGCTCTACAATCGGATTGTCTACATCATAATACAGAAGTGAATACGTGAATGTACGTGTATCTAACCCATTCAGAACAACCAATTTAATCTGGTTATCCCCTGGGCTCAATTGCATCTGTGGTGTGAAGAATGAACCATCGTCCATCAAAGACGTCGGCAAAGCTTCACCATTGTTAATGGAAACTGTTACTTTAGAAGCGTTCATTGCTTGTCCTTGAATGGTTACCGCTTTGGCATTTACAACCACTTTGGAGCCATCGTTCAAGTTCAAGTTAGAAGATCCACCCATAATCTGCACATCTTGAATGTAAGGCACTTGGTCAAACAAAATAAAGAAGGTTTCTGAACGTTCACTTGGTCCTTGAGAACCTGTAAATGTAACCTTATTCATCCCTGGGAAAAGGGTCAATGTTGCGTTAAAACGATTGTCTGGACTTTCCGGATCAGCCGTAATGAAGCCTGGAGCTACACGTGTTGTGCTCTCCACCCATTTACCGCCATCCAGATTCAATTGTTGTACGTTAACTGCGAGAGTTGATCCCGATACATTGACAAATGTACCTGATACCGCCTCTTCTTTATTCGTTACTCGATATGCTCTCTCACGAGTCAACTTATTAACATTATTGTCTGCTGCATCTAACAGCAAACCTACTGTATCCTTAAGGGTCGTGTTATCTGGAGTAAAATAACTCGTCTGTCCTGCCGCCGATGCGACGGGTGCTAAACCTGCTGGTATTAGTGATACAACCAGTGCCACCATCATCAGCCAAATCATCGGCTTCTTCATACGCTGCATTCCATCATCTCTCCTTCTTTTAAGTCAGTTAGAGTTATATATCGGACAGAAGGTTCCAATTATTTAGTAAAAACAGCAAAAAAAACAAAAAACCTTATCCACTAGGGATAAGGCTTGGGGCAGAAAAATGGTATATATTGCGTTAGGCATATCGTTTATTATGTTATGATTTCGAGCGAGTCTCTGGACTTAGTTTGACGCGCATGCGCATCAGGAAATTAATAACCGGTCTTCTGGTTTTGCTGACTAGACCAATGACCTCTGCTCCAACTTGTAGGAAGAACATCATGATACAGATCACGACGAACGTTACCCAGTTGGCTTCGAACATGGCAGCAGACGATTGGATAATCGCCAGCACACCGAAGAATGCAGCAATACCGTAGATGATTAGCACCGTCTGGCGGTGGCTGAATCCAAGCTCACGCAGGCAGTGATGCAAGTGGCCTTTGTCCGGTGAGAAAATCGGCTTCCGTTGTACCGCACGACGAATGATCGCGAAGAAGGTATCCGAGAGCGGCACACCGATGATGATCAGCGGTGTAATAAAGGACACGACTGCAATTTGCTTGAATCCGAGCATAGACAGCATCGCCAGTGAGAACCCAAGGAATAGTGACCCGGTATCTCCCATGAAGATCTTCGCCGGATGGAAATTGAAGAACAAGAATCCAATAATACTTCCGAGCAACACAAGACACAACAAGGCAATCATCATGTTCCCCATCAAGAAGGACATCACGGCGATTGTACCAATCGCAATACCGGATACACCGGCTGCCAGACCGTCTAAGCCATCAATCAGGTTAATCGCATTCGTTACCCCAACAATCCAGAAGATGGTCAGCGGAATCGCTACCCAAGCCTCCAGTGAAGAATACGCATCCTGAAATGGGATGTTGACGAAGTCTACGCGAATATTGAAGCCAAATACAACTACCGAAGCAGCAACAATCTGTCCAAGCAGCTTCACTTTGGCTGACAATTCAAATCGATCATCCAGTGCACCAATCAGTACAATAATGGAACCACCGATCAGAAATGCACTAACAAAACTCATATCTCTTGTTGTAAACCATGCCGACACAAAAGGCAACAAAGCTGCAACTGTAATAACAAAAGCTAGGAAAATTCCGAGACCACCTAGACGTGGCATAATCCGAGTGTGCACTTTACGTGCATTCGGCGTATCCATCGCGCCAATACGTACTGCGAACTTTTTGACAAGCGGTGTCAGGGCAAGAGCCAGTCCCATTGACACGATAAATCCAATGATAAAGATCGCTACCATTTGAACATTCGACCCCCAATTATAATGCCGTGCATAATGTTAAATCCCCTGATCTCTGTTTTGAGGTTTGTTCATTCAACAAAGTTCACATTCCTAATAAGCGAACTCCTGAATCCTCTTTTCTATATATAAAATTACTTGTTAGACATGTTTAATGATGATTATCTGTTACACGGTAACGGAAAGAGCAAGGAAAACCTGGAGAAGTGCAACGTTCGCATTTATCACCGGATTTCTCCCTTATATAAGGGCAATAAAAGAAATCTGGGGATAACGGCGATCGAAAGGTTGCCTTGATCTTGTAGTGGTAAGTGTAACGTTTTACTCATTTCAGTGGCACACATGTAATCCAGAACGAATTATACGCTGAACCCCAACGAAACGCCAACCTCAATTTTTAGCAAAAACACGCATTTTTCTCGTATTAGCCTATATTTATTGGGCTTTTGTCACGTTTTCTTTGTCCGTTATGACTTTAAGTGCAAATTTCGGGAGCGCAAGCATTCGACCAGCCCGACTTGGCTCGCGAAGCAAGCGATAGAACCATTCCAGTCTTAACTTCTGGAACAGTTTCGGCGCACGTTTCGTTTTGCCTGAGATGACATCGAAGCTTCCTCCAACACCCATCATCACCGGAACCTGGAGCGTATCCTTGAACTTGTTAATCCAAGGGTCTTGCGTATCTGCACCCCGCGCAACAAACAATAGATCCGGAGCAGTTTCACGAATTGCAGCCACGACTTGATCATCTTCATCCGAACCGAAGAAGCCGTCACGATAACCTACAATACGAATCGCCGGATACTGCTGTTGTAACCGAACTGCCGTTTCTTGAATCACCTCAGGTGTAGAACCGAGTAAATATACACCCCAACGATAGTTTTCTCCAACGCGCAGCAATTCATGTAAAAGTTCATATCCGGGAACACGCTCAGCTACAGGATCTCCGCAATAATTCGCAGCCCATACAACGCCTGTACCGTCAGGGACAACCATCTCAGCCGATTGCATAACGCGCATGATTGCTGGATCTTCCATTGCCGCCATAACCATAATTGGATTGGCTGTAATGACGTGATGCGGTTGCTTCGACAGCACCGCTTCCCTTAGAACTTCTACCGTCTCGCTCATCGGCAATTTGGAAAAAGGAATACCGTAGATGGAAACGGTAGGTATAGTGCCGATCTGACTCATTATCTTCTCACCCTTTGCGGCCTAAATAGTTAATAATCTGCTGAGCAGGCACTCTGGCCTCCTGCTTCAATTCCGTAATTAGTTCCTCATGCTCCTTCAGCCATTGTGACCGCTGATCGAGAAGTTTCGATACATGCTTGGCTAGTTGATCTGCGTCAAGCGTACTTGTGCTCCCTACAGGATCGCTGTCCAGGCGAAGCATGAACTGATCGATCTTCGGATCGTAGGAGATTCCCACTGGCGGTACATATTGCGAAGCCGCATAGATCAGACTGTGCAGTCGCATCCCAATGACGATATCACACTGACTTACCTCTTGCAGCATGAGCTGTGGATCGGTCAGATTGTCCGTTATGCTGACCTCGCTCCCTTTACTACTCACATCGCCCATCAATTCCATCACGAATCGTGATGCCTCATCATCTTTAGGCAGATGGAATGGCATGAATCGCAAATGAACTGCTTTGTGCACACAGAGCTTCTTCAATCCAGCTGCAATAGCTGTAAGCTCTTTGCGATCCGATTCCCAGAAACGAACTGAAATCCCGATAACGGGAAGTTTCGTATTCCCCGAGGAAGTGTTATGACCTGGAGAGCCCTCGTTCACCGAAGGCTTCTCACCCGATCCCTCCACAACAGACTTCTCTGTCGCTCCATTCTCCGGCAATGGCAATCCCATCACCGGATCAGGTACAACGTGAATCTGATTCCACTGCAATCCTAGCTGACGAAGCAGCTCGGCAGATTGCTCATCACGAACCGATACATATTTACAGGCTTTGAAAACGGAACGGATCATCGGATTAAAAATCTTCCGGTTCACCGGGCCAATCCCTTGTGCATATATAAACGTTGGTTTCTTCAACCACTGGGCAAGCTTAATAACACCGAGGTAATACGGGATGGACTTCAACCCTGTTGCATCCTGCAGCAGGCTACCACCACCGCTAATTAACCCGTCACTTTCCTTGATGGCTTCTCGAACTTCCTTGAATTTCATGCGATGAACAGAACGAACACCATACATTGCAGTGGTCGATTCTGGATCACCGGAGAGCACAATGGGTTCAATGGTGATCCCCGACTTGCGGCTCTCCTCTTCCAGTGCTGTCAGAATTGACTTCAGCACCGCTTCGTCTCCGCTGTTACGGAAACCGTAATATCCTGAGATGACTATTTTTTTAGAAGTGGTGACCATTTTTTCCAACATCCTTCCGCGACTTGCCACACACCCACAGCAATGATCCCGAAGATTAAGCCAAGTCCCAATCCCATCACACCACGAATGAGGGACAACACAGCTGGTGTGTGGATATGCGCAAACGTATCAACCATGGACAACTGTCCAATCGTTGCAAGAATAAGAACAAAAACGAATTTACGATATTTCAATGCAGCGAACACACCAACGATGAACAGTGGGTGCCCTCCCATGAACTCTTTGAATCTTGGACGAACGCCGAACGTATCTTCAAGCGCTGTACGCAGGAACATTTCAAGTGGTGTAACTGAGCCTGAATTGCCTGTCCGCGTCAAATAATAATAACCTGCAGCTGCAGCAATGACTGCGAGCACAACCATTAATACGTTAATTGGCATGCGCAGCATTTCTTTGATTTTCTTAATCGAGAAGCTGCCCGAACCCCGATAGAACACTACATAAATTGCGACCAGCGCAATGGGTGCAAAGTGCAACAGACTTACGCCTCGGAACTGGTTAATGACCAGACTGTACGTAATGCTGTTCAGCAAAGCGATAACAAACGGCACTGCCATAAATGAAAGAATCGATGTTCTTACATATAGAATGATGGTCTGACCTAAACGACGACCTGCTGACGCATCTGGCTGACGTTGCTGTTGGTAGTTCACCGTGCGAACGGCAAGCACCATGGCAATCGTCGGTGCCGCAATGGCTACTAGCAAGGCGATCCCTTGCTCAAGCAGTGTCGGTTTCAGCAAGAACAATCCGGCACTTCCCACTAAGCTTAGCGCGAAAACAAGCAGAGTTAGCAGTGGTACAAAGTACGATACCATGAGCGTAATCAAGGCAATCGCACCAATTAGAGCAACCAGTTTGGCATAACGCTGAATGGACGAATCCTTCACCGTGAATGCTTCAGCTTGTCCTAACTCGAATCCGAATTTACCCATACGTTCAACCGCATGACCTGGTTCGCCCAGACTGTTGATTAGATTCTCGATTGGATCTGTAATCATGGCTTTGGACGTATTCCGACTTGGCGAAGCATTCATGTAGAGCATGCGAATGTTACGGTCTTTCGTAGCCAATACGAAACGGTCTGCAATGGTATCTACGTCCAGATTGGCATCGGCATCACTCAGGGAATATAGGCGTGCAACATTATAATCAATCTTGTAAGCGAGTGTCTGGAAGCCTGATTGTGGCTTCTTCAGATTCTCAATCGCTGCGAGTCCGATATCGTATTTATTGAGCAATTGAGCGAATTGATCAATACTCTTCATCTCCGCATTATCATTGTACCCTTTCACAGCATCACCATCAAACAAGATGCGCGTAACGCCATTCTCTTTGAAGAACGACAGCAATCGCTCCATGGAGGCTTGGTTGTAAGGTACGCTATCTGAGATCCGCGGCAAGATGTGGAAGCCGTGATCACGCAGCATTTTCACAGCAACCGGGTCAGGCTGCAATGGCTGCATGTTGGCATTCTCCGGCGGAGTCTGCAATATTAAGCCGCTACGGCCTTCGTATTCCCATGCAACCACAGGAATCTGGCGGTCAGCGAACGTTTGTTCAATAATAGGGGCATATGTCTGTGCATTCGCTTCATTGGTGAACAACACATAGGTGTAGTTCTCATTCGAAGGAATCACATTCTTCGTCAGATTCGCGAGATCCTGACCGTTATATACCATAATACGGCGTGTCTTTCTCAACTCATCCAGTGTACTTTCGAACACCGCCATGGTCGTTACGCCAGCATCTTTTAGACGTGTTAATTGTTCATTCATAAAATCTTGCGGATGGGCCTGATATGCTGAGATATCCAGCAGACCCCGATAATTGAAGACCAGTTCTACCTTCTTGGCAGAAGACTCTGTCTGCACTCGATCACTAATCACTGGAATGGAGGCTACCAATCCAATGATGACAACAAGCCACAGCCACTTCCGGGAAGCGGTATTCCAATAAAGCCATTTTTGACGCACTATACGTGTACCTCCTCAAGTGTTGGAACCAAAATCCACGTTCAGCTCAAGTAATTCCATCATTCATTCCACTTTTACAATATCCACTCCGTTGACAGAATAACCTTCCGATCGCTGTTATCCCCACATTTTTTTGAACTTCATCTAAAGGGAAAATCCGGGGATAGCTTATGCTTCCGATGTAGCTTTCTTACAGAAAGCTTTCAGGCGAACGCTTCGCTTCTTCATGTTATTTCTGTCCTCTCCGTTCTCATGTAAACGTTAAGTTTAACTCTTCACTCTAACATAAAAGCCCCTCCGCCAACCAACCTTTCGGTGCGGAGAGGCTTTCTCATGTTCAAGCTACATCCTTTAAAACCTGTAACTGAATTACGCGTCTACACGCGTCATTACTGCGTTAGACAAACGCTCGATACGGCTTTGAGCATCGTCTGTGCTCTCACCACGTACGGCAAAGTAAATTTTGATCTTAGGCTCAGTTCCTGATGGACGCAGGCAGAACCATGATCCGTCCGCCAAAATGAACTTGAGTACATTTTCTTTTGGCAAGCCATCTAAGCCAAGCGAGTAGTCTAGTACGTCTTGTACTGCGATTCCCGCTACTTCTTGTGGCGGATTGGAGCGCCAGTCTGTCATTTTAGCTTGAATCTGAGCGACTCCATCTTTACCTTTCAGTGTACGGGACTCCAGCTTCTCCAAGAACGTTCCGAACTGGCGATACAGCTCTTGCAGTACATCGTACAACGTTTTACCTTGGCTCTTGTAATATGCAGCTGCCTCAGCGATTAACATGGAAGCAAGGATGGCATCCTTATCGCGTGCATAGTTACCTGCCAGGTAACCATAGCTCTCTTCATATCCGAACAAGAACGTATGGCTGCCGCTTTCTTCGAATTGATCCATTTTTTCACCGATATATTTGAAGCCTGTCAGGGTGTTCATCACTTCGGCACCATAGTGCTCAGCGATAACTGCGCCCAATTCGCTCGTTACAATCGTTTTGATTACTGCACCATTGCTTGGTAGCTTACCTGTCTCTTGCAGACGGCTTAATACATAATGAACCATAATGGCACCGGACTGGTTACCGGACAAGACGAAATATTTGCCATCGTTGTCTTTTACCACGGCACCCATACGGTCTGCATCTGGGTCTGTACCGATCAAAATGTCTGCACCAACCGCTTCGCCCAGCTTCATCGCCAGCGTAAATGCTTCGCGCTCTTCCGGGTTAGGGGACTTCACTGTGGAAAACTCTGCATCTGGCTGTTCTTGCTCTGCTACGATGTGAAGTTGTTCGAATCCGATCTGCTCCAATACACGACGTACAGGCACGTTTCCTGTTCCGTGCAGTGGCGTGAAGACGATTTTGAAATCACGTCCTACACCGTCTTGGATCAGTTCACGACTCAAGCTCTGACTAGCTACAGTATCGAAGAATGCTTGATCTTCTTCTTCTCCAAGCCATACGAGCAACCCTTGGGCTTCGGCTTCTTCTTGAGTCAGCTTTTTGACATCGGCCAGAGAAGGAACCTCCTGGATGTACTGAATCACCTTCTCCGCTTCATGCGGCACAAGTTGACCCCCTTGGTGGTTGTACACTTTATATCCGTTATATTCAGGAGGGTTATGGCTCGCTGTCACCACAATACCGCCTGTTGCTTGCAAATGACGCACGCTAAAGGACAACTGAGGCGTAGGACGCAAGGATGTAAACAGCTTCGCCACGATGCCGTTGCCTGCCAGAACGAGTGCAGCATCCAATGTAAACTCTGGTGAATAGTGACGAGAATCATGCGCAATGACAACAGAAGGTCTGCCTTCTTTGTCACCGTGCTGTTCCAACAAATACCGAGCGAATCCTTGTGTTGCACGACCTACCGTGTAGCGGTTCATCCGGTTGCTTCCAGCGCCGATCACACCACGCAATCCACCCGTACCGAACTCCAGATTACGGTAGAAACGATCTTCCAGCTCTTTCGGCTGATCCTGCAAGTCACGAAGCTCCTGTTTCGTCG
This sequence comes from Paenibacillus tundrae, assembly GCF_036884255.1. Classification (NCBI taxonomy): domain Bacteria; kingdom Bacillati; phylum Bacillota; class Bacilli; order Caryophanales; family Paenibacillaceae; genus Paenibacillus; species Paenibacillus tundrae. The sequence goes on from NZ_CP145605.1 coordinate 5,861,577, forward strand.
CTTCATCAATCGAAGCATCCTCCAACCATTGCTGCAGCGTCAATGCTGCTGTTTCGCTTAACTGTTCCATTCCTGCAACCCCTTCCTCTATGTCCATTCAAAATAATTGCTGACTCCATCAGCATGTTGCCCTTGATTCCAGATTCTCATATGCCATAGCAGATCGAACATCTTCTCTCAGGTGCCACATGCTCACGTATGTACTCAGCTTATCTCTTAGCTTGGGTCAGACAATGCAAACATGATCTCGCCTTCAGCGACAATTTTATCTTCCACTCTAGCTGTAGCTTTACCTTTACCGATCGAGCCCTTCAGTCGAGTGATCTCCACTTCGAGCATCAGCGTATCTCCAGGCACAACTTGTCCACGGAATCGGAAGTTGTCCAGTCCCGCCAAAAATCCAATTTTGCCTTTATTGCTCTCGATGCTAAGCATAGCTACTGCACCAACTTGAGCCAGCGCTTCTGTAATCAAGACACCCGGCATTACCGGATACTCTGGAAAATGACCTAGGAAGTGCGGTTCGTTGATCGTTACATTCTTCAATCCAACAGCACGCTTGCCCTCCTCCATCTCTACAATTTTATCCACCAGTAGGAATGGGGGACGGTGCGGAATGATCGCTTGAATCTGTTTGCTATCGAGCACGTTGTATTCTCCTTTCGTGTCGCATTTTATATGGGGTGTTCCATAATGGACTGACATGTGCGTTCTGGTGACGCTCCGGGTGCGGATCGTTCTTTCGATCGCTGTTGTTTTCTAATTTTATATGAATATTCTTTTTAAAAGGTTAAAATTAGAAAACAAAGGCGAACGCTTTCGCTTCTTCAGAATCGATTCCTTTCCCTACACTACGTTACGCTAAATGCAAGTTCAGACCATTATAAAATCAAATCTCATATAAAATAACGTTATTGTATTTGTTTAAAAAGCGCATTTTCGGTTAACACTAGAAATATCCTTCATGACTGCAGTAGTGAAGGTTGAGATAAGGGGTCTCTCTTGGCGATGATGCATATCATTCGCAGGGGAGGCCTCTTTTGACGTTAGACGTTAGGCATTAGACATCAGAAGTCAAACGTCATCCATCATTATACTGTTTTCAACACCAAAAAGAAAACTCCTGCCTTCGCAGGAGTTTTCCCTCATTACACGTCCTATGGAGCGAACACCAGATTATACACATGCTCCCAGGTGCTCCACTCGAATACGGAGCCGATATCCTGTTTACCCAGTACTACATAGCCAGCGACCATACCACCAGCGAGGGCAAGAACAAGCAGAAACGGAACCAGAAACCATCTGGCAATACGCCATCCACTCTTCTTCTTCTTGACTTTCGTCTTATCCGGCTTACTGTTCTGCTGCTCTGTATCTGTCATCACATTCACCTTTTATGCTCTCAAATTGTTGGCTAGACCCGCCATCGAATCACTGGATGTCAGTGCCCGAGCTGCCAACTGATACGTACGCTGTCCTTGCATCAGCAAAGCCATCTCCGAAGTCAGATCCACATTGGACTGTTCCAAGTAACCCGCACGAATTGTAGCCGTCGCTGGACGCGTCGCCGCATTAGCTCCAAATACATCATCTTCCGTTAAACCAACGTCCAACCCAAACAGGTTATCGGCAAACTGCACCAAACCTTCTGGACGCTCGATATCAACGAGTTGCAACTGAGCCCCAATGGTTGCGTTAGCTGCATTACCTCGGCGAATTAGCAAATTCCCATTCTCATCAAATGCGACCTTGCTATTCACCTGTTCTGTAATCCGATTACCTTGACGATCAAGCGCGAAATGCCCTTCTCCGTTAACGAGAACCATCATCTGAGGTGCGTTCGGATTCGGATTCGGTCTTTCATCAGGTACAAAATGGAATGCACCTTGACGTGTCCACATTTTCTGTCCATTCGCTTCCACAGCAAACATCGCATTGCCTTCAATCGCTAGATCCGTCGGGTTACCCGTCTCATTAAGCGATCCTTGCGTCATATCCTTCGTAACATCTGATAAACGTACTCCAAACCCGAGGTTAAATCCCATCGGTGTAGAACGACCATCTAGTTTATACTTCTCAGGTTGTTGTTGTACACGAGTCAAAACATCCTCAAACGCTGCCTGCTTGCTCTTATAGCCTGCCGTGTTCACGTTGGCAATATTATCGGCAATGACTTCCAGACGTTGCTGAATGCCGGTCATGGAAACCTTGGCACTAATCATGGAATTATTCATCGGTGGTTACCCTCCCCACTACGTGGTTATATCTACGGTTGACGTTATACACGTCCAACTTCATTAACTGCCTTTTCTAAACTTCGGTCATAGAACTGCACAATTTTCTGATTGGCTTCATACGCACGGAACGCAGCATTCATATCCACTGTCGCTTGAGAAGCATCCACATTGGAGCCCTCCAAGTAACCTTGGCGAATCTGAACGTTATCCCCAGCAGCCATCATTCTAGCCGTTGCACCACCCTGTTCATTCAGGCTGAAGTTACCGTCACCTTGACGTACCAGCTGATTCGGTAAATCCACAACGCTAATTCCAAGTGTAACGCCTGTAGGAGCGCCTGTAGCTGCATTCAAGAGACGACCTTGCTCATCCACTTTAAATTGCTCCACTGAGCCTGTCAACACGACAGGTTGTCCATCATTATCCAACACTTGAGCGCCCGTCGAGCTCAGCAATTGTCCTGTTCCCGTAACAAGGAAATGCCCATCACGCGTGTATCTTGTATTACCGTCGGCATCCTGCACCGTAAAATATGCCTGCGGTTGATACGTAACCGTACCATCTTCTCTCACAAACTTGCCTGATGCATCAAATGGTACAGGTTGTCCCGTCTGTGGATCATTTACCACCAAATTAGATGAAATGGCAAAATCACTCTTCTGTCCACTCTCTCTAATCGCACCTTGCACATTCATAGACAAGCTCTCTTCGGCAAATACACCTGAGTTCAATCTACCCAACCGCTTTGTTGGAGTATTCGCATCTCCGCCCACCAAAGTAATGAGCATTTCCGGGAAGGATCGGCTAACACTGCTCACCTGTTTGTATCCCGTTGTGTTCATATTCACGATATTCTGCGTTGCTGTGTCATGGCGACGTTGTTGCGTAAGCATTCCCGCGGTGGCCGTATATAGACCTCTTAGCATGGTTGATCCCCTCTCCTCAAGCGCTTGTCCTGCATGGCAGGCTTATGGCTTGTCCGTTCTTAACCCGAGCATGGGCGAACCTTTGTTGATTATATCGGCAGATTAGAATTTTTTCTTAACTACTTGATCCAAATTATTCAACATAATGCCTGTTCCTTTTACAACACAATGCATTGGATCCTCTGCTACCCATACTGGTACATGCAATTCATTCGATAACAGCTCGTCCAATCCGTTCAGTAGTGCGCCCCCGCCTGTCAACACAACACCACGATCAATGATGTCCGCTGATAATTCAGGTGGTGTCCGCTCTAATACAGACTTCGCTGCCACGATGATGGATTGTACCGAATCCCACAGAGCTTCTTGCACTTCATGGCCAGAAACCGTTACGGTAATCGGCAGACCCGTTACCATATCTCGTCCACGAATATCCATCTCCGTCTGACGTCCGCCTGGATGTACAGAGCCAATGGCAATCTTCAGATCCTCGGCTGTACGTTCACCGATCATGAGCTTATATTTGGCTTTGATAAACTTGATTATTGCTTCGTCGAACTTGTCCCCTGCAACTTTAATAGAAGAGGCGGTGACTACGTCGCCCATCGATAGGACTGCAACGTCAGTCGTTCCGCCGCCGATATCTACGACCATATTGCCGCTCGGCTGAAAAATATCCATGCCTGCACCGATCGCTGCCGCTTTCGGCTCTTCTTCTAGGAATACTTCTTTGGCACCGCTGCGTTCAGCAGCTTCACGGATGGCCTTCTGCTCTACGGAAGTAATATTGGTCGGTGCGCAGATCAAAATCCGTGGGTGGCTGTACCAACTTCTCGCCCCCACACGGTTAATGAAATGTCTGAGCATCGCTTCCGTAATCTCGAAGTCCGCAATAACGCCGTCACGCAGCGGTCTAATGGCAACAATGTTACCTGGAGTACGCCCCACCATACGACGCGCTTCTTCCCCAACAGCAAGGACCCGCTTCGTATCGCTTTCAATGGTCACAACGGAAGGTTCATCGAGGACAACCCCGCTTCCTTTCACGTGAATTAGCACGTTCGCCGTGCCAAGATCAATACCGATATCCTTGCTTAACATAAAAGAGCCCCCAAAGTGATATTATTTGGTCAGCGTATCCTGTGAAAAAGAGTCCCTTATCACGTCACCGCTCGTTCGACAAAGTGCAACATATATATGTAAAAATCGGGCTGATAAGATGTCATAATTCGATCCTGTACCAGCTTTTAACATATCATACTTCAGGGGAGGGATTCAATCCAAGTTTGAGCTTTTTGGCCTATGTCTTGTCAAAGATGATTACGATTTTGCAGAAGCCAACACTTCACGCTTTTTTCCACTCGTTTTTTTGTATTTGATCTTGGTCGCTTCCCCGCCCCGCAAATGACGGATCGACTTGTGGTACTCCAAAATGTGTTTTACCTGGTCAGCAAGATCAGGGTTGATTTCCGGCAAACGCTCCGTCAGATCCTTATGCACAGTACTCTTTGACACGCCGAATTCCTTGGCTATGGTACGGACCGTATTTCTTGTCTCAACAATGCAGCGACCAATTTTGATGGTCCGTTCCTTGATGTAATCGTGCACGCTCCCGCCTCCCTACTGTGTGGATAGTTTGGTACATTATATGAGGAGCATGCCTATATATTCGCGGTTTAGAGGTGTGACAAGCTTCGAAGGTCCCATAATTTTCAGAAAACGTAAAAAAAGCAGAGGGATCATTCCCTCTGCCTTCGGCGTACTGCGGTAAAAAATCAATTATTTTTCCGGGAGAAATCCTTTGGGGTTAACCGGCTGTCCGTCTTCGTAAACTTCGAAGTGCAGATGGTTGCCAAGCGTTTTACCCAATTCATTCACGCCAGCTGATGCAATGGCATCCCCTTGCTTCACTTCGTCATTTTCTTTTACTTTTACATCGGACAAGCTCTGATATACCGTCTTGAGGTTCTCGTCGTGAGTAATTTCCACAACTTGACCTGTCAGCGGATTTTGCTCAACCCGGGTTACCGTTCCGCTAAGTGCTGCTTTTACTTCGAACGATTTGTTATCTCCTCTTGCCAGGTCTACACCGGTATTCGGGATAAACGTATCGTTATACTGTACCATCGCAGCTTCATGCTCTTCCGTTGAACCTTCGTTTTCATAGAAAGGCTTCACGATCGATACTTCCGAAGGGCTCGCTACTGGCCATACAAAACTTTCCGACTTCGCAACAACTTCCACACTTTCCTGTTCGCCATCAACCACTGCTGTTTCTTCTGTACCCTTGGTGCCGGTTTCTACTACACCTGCTGGATCCGAGTTAAGCGCTTGTTCGCTTGTTCCCTGATAGACCCACACTAAGGTTAGTATAATACCTGCTGCTGCGATGTAGGCTGCTGGGAACACCCAACGTTTGGACATTGCTCTTTTCCATGAAGAGGGCTGGCTAGCCGGTACTCCTTGTGTTGTTTTAGGAGTTTCTTCTTGGACTGTTTTTTTGTTTTGTTCATTCATCTTGATCACCTCAGTAACAAGTGTTACCGGGTGCAACTCTTTTATACACGCGCGACTCTAATTATTTTCATAAAACTTTCAGAGAGTGCTATATACGGGGGTATGACGGTTAACCTAGACCACTCCACGGCCAGAGCAATCTTCCGATCGCTGTTATCCCCAGATTTCCTTTATACCTTTTTTTCAAAGGTTGAAATCCCGGGATAAAGGCGAGCACTCCGTTTCTCCAGATTATCTCTGTCCGCTCCGTTCAGGTGTAACAAGGCATACCAACCGATATATGCAAAGCCTGAAAGTTTTAAGATGGGGCGGGCAGGTGGGATAGGATGGCGTGATGTGCGGTTAGTATGCGCTCCGCTCCGGTGATCGAGAACCCTCCCGACTCGCTCTCATCCCCAGATTTCCTGATTGATACTGTTCTCCTAAAGGTAAATCCGGGGATAGAGGCAGACGCTTAGCTTCTAAAGCCTTCTCCGCCCCTACGCTCCCCAACACTCGCACTTTCCGCCGATATAGTCAAAACTTGAAAGTTTTAGCACGGGGCGGCGTGCGTAGGTAAGTAGAGTAGCCGAGAGTAGATAGATGGTGATTAGCGGTAGTGGTTATATTAGGAAATTTGCTGGCTTGAGATTGGTGTACTAGCTAAGTTGGGATTCGCTATCTTGTGATCGGTGCTACAGCTGTGTTGGAGTTTCACTAGGATGGGTGATTGGTGCAACGGTTGAGTTAGAGATTCACTAGCTGATGATTGGTGCACCGGCTGTGTTAGAGATTCACTAGCTGATGATTGGTGCACCGGCTGTGTTAGAGATTCACTAGCTGATGATTGGTGCACCGGCTGTGTTGGAGATTCGCTAGCTTGGTGGTTAGTGCTCTGGCTGTGTTGGTAATTCGCGATTAGTCGTCGGTACATCCTAGAATGTACTTTTCTAACGAACTCAGGCGGCTCTATTAACGGTAAAATCGCATTTAAGAAATTCTAACGAATCGTGTGGACCTATGTCAAGAAAGTAGACACTTACGCGACGGATTTGTCCGTAAATTTCTTCGCAAAACGAGCAGGGGAAAGATAACCTAGCGCACCATGCATTCGCTTGCGGTTGTAATAGAACTCAATGTACTGGTAAATGGTGTTATAAGCCTCTTCTGGATTCTTAAAACGAGGGTTACAGTGAATGAGTTCTTTCTTCAAAATACTGTGCCAAGACTCGATACATGCGTTATCGTAACAGTTTCCTCGGCGGCTCATACTGAGCTCCATACCATACGATTTCAGTTGCTCCACGTATTCTTTTGACGTGTACTGCGAGCCACGATCCGAGTGATGTAGCAGTCCTGGAGCGGGGCGTTTGGCCCGGTAAGCATCATTCAATGCACCTAGCACCAGACTCGTTTCCATATGGTTGTACAGACGCCAGCCTACAATTTCACGCGTACATAAATCCAGAACACTGGCGAGATATAACCGGCCTCCTCGGCAGGGAATGTAGGTGATATCGGTGACCCATACGGTGTTCGGTTTGGACGTTTGAAATTGCTGGTTCAGCGTATTTGGTGCAATGGGATGATGATGGTTAGAATCCGTCGTTTGGACACGATACCGAGGAGTGTGCACGGAACGAAGATTCATTTGACGCATGTATATACTGACGGTACGGGAAGAGATTCTGTATCCTTCCAGATGGAGCGCATACGTAATTTTCGGACTTCCACACCGCTTCTGGTGGTCGTAGAAATGAAATCGAATACGCTTCATGATCTCAGTTCTCCGGTGCTGCTGTTTACTTGTTCGATCCATCCGCCACTTGTAATATCCGCTCCGTGACACGTGTAACAGAGTGCACATCTTCTCCAAAGAAAACAGGGAGCGATGGTTTTCCAGAAACTGAAACCTTAGCTCTTTGGTTTGCTGAAGATGTGCACTGCTTTTTTTACAATAGCCAGTTCCTCTTGCGTGTCCGCAAGCGTATGCTCTTTCTCTTGAAGTAACCGGCGCATTTCTTTAAGCTCTGCTTCCAGTTCTTTCACTCGATCTACGCTAGCTACGGGCTCATGTTTAAGTTCGCGATACTTGCCCATCCACTGGTGTAATGTACTTTTTGGAATGTTGAGTTCTTCTGCCAAGTCTCCGAGTGTCTTGGTCTGTTCTTGGATAAATTTTACCGTTTGTTTCTTAAATTCTTCATTGTATCGTTGCCGCTGTTCTCCCATGTGGACACACCTCCGTTAGCCTTATTATCCTTCTGTCCGTTATTGGGTGTCCACTTTTTATTCTAGCTCCACTGGACACGCTAATTACTCATTTAGGCGCTAAGATCGCATCAATTCCGTTGTATATCGTGATATAACGCTTCTGAGGTTCGTTAGAATTTCCAATAGCAGCGTTAGAGCCTAATAAGGTCTCTCAGGTTCGTTAAGCACCAACGGCATCCATCTCATCTACTTCGATGCCAGCATCTTGGATGCCTGTCCGAAGGATATGCCGGTATAGTAATGTTTGAGGATTTGCGTTGCCGTGTGCCCCTCTTGCGCCATGCCATTGGCTCCCCACTGGCTCATGCCTACACCGTGACCGTATCCATAGGTTGTGAACTCGATCTTGTCTCCGTCACTCTTCCAGCTGAATTGACTCGATCTCAGTCCAAGTAAATTCCTAACCTCAGAGCCGCTGAACGTCTGACCGGCAATCTGCATTTCTTTAATTCGGTGTCCCTTCGTTGTAGACAGCACTTCCATCCAGGCACTTCCCTTTTGAGCTGACACGGGTATTGCACTGGCGCTCAGATTTAACTTTTGCAACACTTCACTACGCTTCATCGTAACAGTCTCCTCAAATCTCGGGGCGATCTTCTTGTCCCACGGGCTGTCTACACTTTTGAGATAAGGCACAACATTGCCCCATACGTCTTCTGCATTTTCGGTATACCCATTACTGGTTGAAAAAAAGGAAGCCGTGATCGCTTTACCCTGATATGTCATGACCGCATCGCGGCTCTCACGAATGGCTTGCTCTAGCTTCTCCCAATCTTCCGCTTTGCCGAGCCGCGTCCATTCGGCCTTTGCTTGATCTGGTGGGATAAATACTTGGTGACTTACCGTATCGGTAACGTCTGCATCACCCGAGGGCACGCCACTTGTATCATTCGCCGCCAATCTTCTGACGATAAACGTGCGAGCTGCAATTGCTTGAGCCTTCAACGCTTCCAGTCTGAACTCCGCTGGCATCTCAGCTGCGACCACACCAGACACGTACTTCTCTAGCGGAAGCTCCACCGTTGTACCTGTTGCCGACAGATATACCCGTACATTGGGCTCTGGGTACGTCACAGGTACAGCAGGAGTAGGTGCTGGAGTAGATGTACTATTGGCGGTAGGTGAGGCTGGAACCGACTTTACTGAGTCATCTGCTCGCGGCCAGACCAGAATTACAGGGATTAGCAAGGCGAGCGTGAGTAGTGTAGTTGCTGCTGCAACAGGTTGCCAGCGTGGAGGTTTGCGTCTGCCCCAGCGATGCCCACGTGCAAATGTCCGCATTCGCCGCCGCTTTACAGGGCGGAAATGATCCAGTTCAATAACAGGCACGTGCATCTGGCCTGTTGTTGCATCTTCTGATGTGTCTACCCTCGCTTTGCGTGGGGCAGATGTAATCGCTGAGCCTACTGATGCTAACCGAATAGGTGTCACCGAGGCTAGCTTGTCTTTTTCCATCGTTGAATTAGACGTTGGCTCCTCTGAATCTGTAGTACCAGGGCGAGGAACAAGAGGTACCTTAACCTGAACACGCGCTTCTTTCATTTCGACATAACCCTCCGTTGTCCACGAGTGACCATGCACCGGCCTATTTTGTTCAATTCCATAGTTTAGGGTATGAGTTGAATCGATCTGATAGAACAACATTTAAGAGAAACACACTTCTCTTCTATTCTTTCATTTGGGTATCTAGATGCGTATGCATCACCGATAATTATTGATCTGACGCGATGTTCCACTTCCTAGCTCCCTATTTCCTTACTCTGTTCCCCGCGCTCCCAGCTCTTCTCTCTCGCTTAGAATCAGTCCAGAATTAAATGTTATGCTACCCATAGATTAGGATCAGCTATTAATAGAATCAGGTACTTAGATCAACACCGAAGCGTGATCTTTATTCCAAAAAAGGACAAAAAAAAGCCAAGCCCAGTGGGCTTAGCTTGGTCGGTTCATTTCTCCAATACAGTTCATGCGTTATTCGCATGACCACGCACAACAACAGTTCTGCACAGCGAACAACTATGCATACTTCAATGTTAAGCCAAAGTTGGTTGTACCTTGAACAATGGCACTTCTTCTTCAACCTTATCATTGGAAGCTTTCGCTGCATCGAGCTTAGGCTCTTCAACGGAAATCCGATAAATATCGGCTCCAAGACCATTCAGCTTCTCAGCCAAATGAACGTAACCACGATCGATGTGATGAACACCGCCCACTTCTGTAGTACCTTCAGCAACAAGACCCGCGATGATAAGTGCGGCACCCGCACGCAAATCGGTAGCTGTTACTTTAGCACCCTTCAGTTTGGCGTTACCGGTAATAATAGAAGAACGACCTTCTACTTTGATCTCCGCATTCATCAGTTGGAATTCATCCACATGCATGAAGCGGTTCTCAAATACCGTCTCTGTTACTACGCTAGTTCCTTCGGAAGCCAGCAATAGTGCCATCATCTGAGATTGCATATCCGTCGGGAAGCCAGGGTATGGTAATGTTTTCACATCTACCGCCTTGAGTGGACGATCTGCGATAACTCGAACTCCGTTCTCGTCAGGCTGAATCGTTACACCCATCTCTTCCATCTTCGCAATAACCGATCCCAAGTGGTCAGAGATTGCACCTTCAATGTAGACGTCACCACCGGAGATTGCAGCAGCAGCCATATAGGTTCCTGCTTCAACTCGATCCGGAATAACGGTGTGTCTAACACCAGAAAGCTTCTCCACACCCTCGATCCGAATTACACCAGTTCCAGCACCGCGTACTTTGGCTCCCATTCCATTCAGGAAGTTAGCAAGATCCACGATTTCTGGCTCTTTAGCGGCGTTCTCCAGAACAGTTACGCCTTCAGCCAATGTTGCAGCCATCATAATATTTTGAGTAGCACCCACTGATGCCACATCTAGATAAATTTTAGCACCACGTAGTCGACCTTGACTGCGTGCTTCTATATAACCTTGACCCAAACTGATCTCCGCACCCATGGCTTCAAAGCCTTTCAGATGTTGATCAATAGGTCGTGTACCGATGGCACATCCACCAGGAAGCGAAATTCTCGTGTGACCCATACGTGTAAGTAGAGGTCCCATCACCAAAAATGACGCCCGCATTTTACTTACCCACTCATATGGAGCTTCACAGGAAGTAAGTTTTTCCGCATTTACGGTAATCACTTCGTCCCGGTATGTAACACCCGCTCCCAGCGATTCCAACACCTTGTTAATCGTCATCACATCGTCTAGAGGAGGTGCGTCAATAATAACGCTTTGTCCTTCTTCCCCTAAGAGAGAGGCAGCGATGATCGGAAGAACAGAATTTTTAGCGCCGCTAACTTTGACACTTCCGGTCAACCTTTTGCCACCGCGGACGATAAATTTGCTCATCATGGTTCCCTCCGCGCGTTTATTCCCTTTTCTTCATTCCGGAATACGTGTAGCCCTTCTTACAGAAGGACTGTTGCTGTGTGTGGAATTCCGACATATCATGGCAAAATCTACCATCGATGTCTGCTCAGAAAAGAATTGGTTTATAGTTCAAAAATTTGATGATGACACAGCCGAATCAACTGCATAAAGCCCTGTTAAACAAGACATATGGATCGGCAAAGAATAAAAACTGACGGTTGGGATAATTTTCAGCCGGATTTACCCGGAGATCCCGTTTATAGCCTTATAAATAGTGAACATTTGTGATTTCCCTAACTTCCATCATAACATTGTTGAATTGTTCGATACAAGCATTTTTACATAAAACATCTCAAAATCATCCAATTTCACGTCACATTTTTTTCGTAATTAGCACGTCGACAATCCATACTCTAATTGTTAACACAATTAATCGATGTTATTCGACAATGACCCTACTTGAAAGAGCCTAAGAGAAAATTAACCAACCATCTCAAGATTAAAACAAATGACGCAACATTTGTGTCCATGACAGGTAATCGATAACGAAACCTGAAACGGCATGACCCAGAATGATGGCAAGCAATAAGTGTAGCAATCTTCCCTGAGCTCCTCTAGGCTGTCTGATTATAAGATCAAGCTTCAGGTTCTGCAGAGCCCACCAAGACACCGCTATGCACATAAGCGAGACGATAATCGAAACAAGACCATTTGTACTTAGAGCCTGGTTTACCTGATTCGTCAGATCAGTATCCATATATTCATTACCTCCACATTTGTTGCAGCGATCCGCGCAATTTTAATTGTCATCCTTAGAAGTAGCCTTGTGAGGATATCTGGCAATTAACACGGTATACACTGAGCCTACTATGTTGGAGAGCTCCTAAGCGGATTCTCCACTGCCCAATCACTGAGTAACAACAAACTGGCTATGAATGACTATGAATTTCATCACTGCAACTGCGTCTTCTGCTGACTCTATGGAATATAGGCTCTTTCATCATACATTGTCAATTACATTGATTTCCACTTCGGAAATATTCTAAATGAAATTATTCAGGATTTTGGTACTAAAACGACATAAAAGAGCGCTATTTTGATATCAAGCTTGTCATTTCCTCGGAAATAATTTGGTTTTTAGTCTACAAAAATGGTTCTTATCGCTTCATTATCGTCATTACTTTAGTCCTATATCCTATTCATGCCCACCCAATCGGTGAATGTCATCTCAATAATTTAAACTATTAAAATTTCAAATTTATCCTTCTTACTTTTCAAAAGGGACATCAGACATAAAACCTAATTCCCCTCAATATAATCGGCTTATATCTCACCTGTACACGTCAAAAAAGCCTGGCGGAACAAGCCGCCAGACTTAATGAATCGTTTATTTGCCGAATACGTTAATCCGGTTAACCGCTTTTTGCAGAGCAATCTCTGCACGACGGTGATCAAAGTGATCCTGGTTGCTTTGGCTAGCAAGCCGGCGTTCTGCCCGCTCTTTGGCCGCACGCGCACGATCCACATCGATATTTTCCGGAAACTCGGCACTCTCTGCAAGTACAACCACCTTGTCTTTACGGACTTCGATAAAACCGCCGCCAATAGCGACTTGTTTCGTCTCTTTTCCGTTTTTGATCAAGATTGGTGCGATTTGCAAAGGTGTGACCATAGGGATATGCCCTGGCAAAATACCCAGTTCCCCTTCAACACCACGAGCGCTGATACTATTAACCTGTTCGGAGTAGACCAGGCGCTCAGGGGTTACAATCTCCAACAAAAAGGTGCTCAATTCCATCCCTCCTGAAAACTATCCGAAGGATAGCTCGCTTCATAAGGACAATCCTGGATTCAGATTATACCAGTGTTTTGGCTTTCTCCACTGCCTCTTCAATTGTACCAACGAAGAGGAATGCTGCTTCCGGAAGATCGTCATGCTTGCCTTCGAGAATTTCTTTAAAGCTGCGCACCGTTTCTTTAACCGGAACGTATTTACCCGGAATACCGTTAAATGCTTCAGCAACGTGGAATGGCTGGGACAAGAAACGTTGAATTTTACGCGCACGATAAACAAGCGCTCTATCTTCCTCGCTGAGCTCGTCCATACCCAAGATTGCAATGATATCTTGCAGCTCGTTGTAACGAGCCAAGATACGCTTAACGCCTTGAGCAACGCTGTAGTGTTCTTCACCTACAACCTCTGGTGCCAAGATCCGTGAGCTGGATGCAAGTGGATCTACCGCAGGGTAGATACCCATCTCGGAGATTTTACGCTCCAAGTTCGTTGTTGCGTCCAAGTGAGCAAACGTTGTTGCAGGAGCCGGGTCAGTATAGTCATCCGCAGGTACGTAGATCGCCTGGATGGATGTAACCGATCCTTTTTTGGTAGAAGTGATACGCTCTTGCAATTGACCCATTTCTGTAGCCAGCGTAGGCTGGTAACCTACCGCGGATGGCATACGTCCAAGCAAGGCAGATACTTCTGAACCCGCTTGAGTGAAACGGAAGATATTATCGATAAAGAGCAACACGTCACGGCCTTCTTCATCACGGAAATATTCCGCCATCGTCAGACCTGTGAGGGCTACACGAAGACGTGCGCCTGGAGGCTCGTTCATTTGTCCGAAGACCATTGCTGTTTTGTTAATAACGCCGGAATCACTCATCTCGTGATACAAGTCGTTACCTTCACGTGTACGCTCACCAACACCGGCAAATACGGAGATACCGCCGTGCTCTTGTGCGATGTTGTTGATCAGCTCTTGGATCGTTACCGTTTTACCTACACCGGCACCACCGAAGAGACCGATTTTACCACCTTTCGCATAAGGCGCGAGCAAGTCGATAACTTTGATTCCTGTCTCCAGCATCTCTGCTTGGGTAGTCAGTTCATCAAATGCAGGAGCTGAACGGTGAATCGGGTTCTTGTGTTCAGCAGCTACTGTACCACCAGTATCGATTGCTTCGCCGAGTACGTTAAATACACGACCCAGTGTCGCTTCTCCGACTGGTACAGAGATTGGAGCTCCAGTATCTACTGCTTCCATACCACGAACGAGACCGTCCGTAGAGGACATCGCGATACAACGTACCCGGTTGTCACCCAGATGTTTCGAAGCTTCGAGTGTAAGGCTTACACTTACGCCGCTCTCACTTACTGTAGTGATCGTAATGGCATTGAGGATTTCCGGCAGACCGCCGCGATCAAACTCGACGTCAACAACCGGACCCATGATGCTCACAACGCGTCCTTTGTTCATCTTAACGTTCCCCTCCTACAAGCCTGCTACTTTTGCAAAAATAATGTCCGTTCGTTTATCTTTGCTCTGCAAGCCTTCATTAATAAAAAAACGATTATCCTTGTGCTGCGTTGGCACCTGCCACAATTTCCGTAATCTCCTGCGTAATCGCCGCTTGACGGGCACGGTTATAAGTCAATGACAAGTCATTAATGAGTTTAGATGCATTTTTCGTTGCATTACCCATTGCCGTCATTTTCGCGCCTAGCTCACTCGCCTTACCGTTCAGAAGTGCACCATAGATCAGCGTCTCCGCATAACGCGGTAGCAAAACCTCAAGTACAGCTTCAGCAGACGGCTCGTATTCGTAGCTCGCTGTTGGTCCTTCCGCAGCAGACACCTCAGGTGTTTCCATTGGAAGAAGTTTCTCTACCGTAGGAATCTGGGTCAACGCATTCACAAAGCGGTTATAACAAATGTACAATTCATCAAAATGAGCCAGTTCAAACCCATGAACAGCTTCGTGTGCAATGGATTTGATGTCTGCAAATGAAGGTGAATCCGACAGATCCGTTGTTGTGGATGCCATCGCAATTTCACGACGTCTGAAGTAGTCGCGTCCTTTACGTCCAATGACGAACAATTCGTAGTCATCCTGAGAGGTGTGGCGTTCCTTGAGCGTCTGGTTAACCTGACGCAGAACGTTCGCATTGTAACCACCTGCAAGACCACGATCCGATGTAATGATTAGATAAGCTGTCTTTTTGACCGGACGGCTCTCCAGCATCGGATGCTGAATACCTTGCGTACTGGATGCAATACTAGCTACAACTTCTTTCAGCTTCTCCGAATAAGGACGGGCTGCCTCAGCTTTTTCCTGCGCTTTACGCAGTTTTGCAGCTGCAACCATCTCCATTGCTTTGGTGATCTGCTTGGTGCTTTGTACGCTTTTAATTTGCCGCTTAATTTCGCGCATGCCTTTTGCCATGATTTCACCACCTTAAAGTTTTGACAAAGTCAAAACTACATCGTAAGCATAACCTTAACTTTGGCAAAGCCAAAGTTACTTCGTAAGCCTCAACACTCGTTCTGACCAAGTCAAAACTAGATCATAAGCATTATATTACTTTGACAGAGTCAAAGTTTTACATGCAGACATGCGGAATCGGTTAACAACTCCGCAGACTGCAATCATCTATTTAGACAGAGACAGCGAAGCTCTTTCTGAACTTCTCGATAGCACCTTTCAGTGCGTTTTCGTTGTCTGAAGTCAATTCTTTTGTATCACGGATGGATCCGAGGATCTCTGGATGTGTGCTCTCCATGAATGCAAGGAACTCGTGTTCAAAACGAGTAACATCACCTGTTGGAATCTCATCCAGGAATCCTTTAACAGCAGTGTACAAGCTGACAACCTGTTGTTCTACAGGCAACGGCTGGTTAACACCTTGTTTCAGGATTTCCATCATACGCGCACCACGATTCAGACGAGCCTGAGTCGCTTTATCCAGATCGGAACCGAACTGGGAGAACGCTTGAAGCTCACGATATTGAGCGAGGTCGAGACGCAGGGAACCTGCAACTTTTTTCATCGCTTTGATCTGAGCAGAACCACCGACACGGGATACGGAGATACCAACGTTGATCGCCGGGCGTTGTCCAGCATTGAACAAGTCGGCTTCCAAGAAGATCTGTCCGTCCGTGATGGAAATTACGTTCGTTGGAATGTAAGCAGATACGTCGGAAGCTTGTGTTTCAATGAACGGCAGTGCGGTTAAAGAACCACCACCCAGTTCATCATTCAGCTTCGCAGCACGCTCTAGCAAACGGGAGTGCAGGTAGAAGACGTCACCCGGATAAGCCTCACGGCCCGGTGGACGACGAAGCAACAAGGAAAGCTCACGGTAAGCAGAAGCTTGTTTAGTCAAGTCATCATAGATAACCAGAACGTGCTCGCCTTTGTACATGAAGTACTCACCCATCGAACAACCGGAATACGGTGCGATGTACAAGAGTGGTGATGGATCAGAAGCTGCTGCAGTTACAACGATTGTGTACTCCATTGCGCCTTTACGACGAAGAGTTTCCACAACTTGTGCAACTGTAGATTGTTTCTGACCAATAGCCACATAGATACACTTCATGCCGCTACCTTTTTGGTTCAAGATGGCATCAATCGCGATGGATGTTTTACCCGTTTGACGGTCACCGATGATCAACTCACGTTGTCCACGACCGATAGGTACCATTGCATCAATAGCTTTGATCCCTGTCTGCATTGGCTCATGAACCGATTTACGATCCATTACGCCTGGTGCTTTACCTTCAACCGGACGGAATTCCGTTGTAGCGATTGGCCCTTTGCCATCCACTGGAATACCGAGCGGGTTCACAACGCGTCCAATCAATGCTTCGCCTACAGGCACTTGCATGATCTGACCAGTACGTTTAACTTGGTCGCCTTCACGAATATCATAGTAAGGTCCCAGGATAACGACACCGACGTTGCTTTCTTCTACGTTCATGGCGAGTCCCATAACACCGCTTGGGAATTCAACCAACTCGTTGGACATTACGTTCTCAAGTCCGTATACACGAGCAATACCATCACCAACCTCGATAACCGTTCCGACTTCGACTACATCGATATCGGTCTTGTATTGTTCGATTTGGCTCTTAATTAATGTACTGATTTCTTCTGGTTTGATACTCAAGTGTCCTCACCCCAATCTACTGTACTCGTCTGTTAAAAGACTGCTCAAGACGTTCGAGCTTGCCAGCCAAGCTGCCGTCATAGATCGTATCGCCAATGGCGACTTTCAATCCGCCCAGCAGAGTCGGATCAACAAAATTCTCGATACGAATCTTTTTATTCACACGGCCACCGAATTCACGGGCAACCGCTTCTTTTTCCTCATCATTCAATGCATAAGTTGAGTATACACGCGCATCAGCAATCCCAAGCGACTCGCCCTGGATCTTCCGATAATCATTCAGCAATTCTTCCAGCAATTCAACGCGTCCGCGTTCAATCAACAGTAAGACTGTGCGAAGGACAGACTCGGATACCTTGCCATCAAGACTTGAGTGAAGTACGTTCCGTTTAGCTTCATCAGAGATATTAGGAGATACGATAAACTTCTGGATATCGGAATCACCAGTCAATGCACTGACAACGGCGCGTAGCTCTTGTTCAACCTCAAGCACCTGTTGTTGCTGAAGAGCAACTTCGAACAATGCTTTCGCATAACGTTTGGCAACAATCGTATCGCGGCTCATTGTCGGCCTCCTACCTCATTGAGGTATTGGTTCACAAGTTCTTCTTGTGCAGGACCGTTCTCAACTTCTTTTTTAATCAACTTGGATGCAATCTGAACGGAAGCGGTACCCAGTTCGCTGCGAAGCGCTGCGACTGCTTTGTTCTTCTCGCTCTCGATTTCGCGTACTGCATCGTCTTTCAGACGATTAGCTTCCGCCTTGGCATCAGCCAAAATCGATTCAGCTTGTTTGCCACCCGTTTGTTTGGATTGTTCAATGATGTCGTAAGCATCTTTGCGCGCTTGCTCAAGAGCTTGTTTTTGCTCCTCCACATAGGCAATCGCCTGTTCCCGAGTCTGAGCAGCCTCATTCATCTGCGACAGCACGAGTTCACGACGTTTTTCCATAATGGAGAACAATGGACCAAAAGCGTAACGGCTAAGCAGCCAATATAAGATTGCGAATGCAACAATCGCAAGAAGCGTATTTTCCCATATGAAACTCAATCTGTTCACTCCTTCCTGGAGGTATCCTTAAAACGTTCATCCGCAAGTAACGGACATTACCTAAAAAGAAGGCGCGGACGGCTGTGGCCTTCCCCGCCAAACCTTTATCAATTTAATTAAGCCATACCGTAGAACATGAACGCGAGTACCACACCGATGATCGGCAATACCTCGATCAAACCTACACCGATAAACATAGTTGTTTGAAGAGTGGATTTAGCTTCCGGTTGACGGGCAATACCTTCCACCGTTTTGCTGATTACCATACCGTTACCAATACCTGCGCCAAATGCGCCCAGTCCTGCAACAATTGCTGCTGCGATTAATGCCATTGCTCCCATTTGTATATCCTCCTTAAAATTATAAATCGAATTTTTTATTGTTCAGCCTGATGAAGAAATCTTCGAAGGCTTGAAACTTAATGTTCCTCGTGCGTCTCAATGCTCTGTGAAATGTACACCATCATTAGGATAACAAATACAAATGCTTGGATCGCGCCGATAAAGATACTAAAGCCTTGCCACACCATTAATAGCGGAATCGCTGCAATGGCACCAAATATTTTGAATGTGGTCAGCTTCAGAATCGTTGTGATCAGCACCTCACCCGCGAAGATATTCGCGAATAGACGCATACCGTGTGTCAACAGCTTCGATGCCGTCTCGATCAAGTTGATCGGTAAGAACAAGGCAAATGGCTGAAGGTAATGCTTGAGATATCCTCTAGTGTTCCGGAATAATCCGAGACCATGAGATACTAGGAACGCTACCAGAGCTAGTCCCATCGTTACAGACAAGTCGGCTGTTGGTGATTTCCACCAAGCCAGTTCGACGTGCGGATGAGCTTCAGGATCTTTGGCATGCGCTTCTTCAAACGCTTCCACGGCAGTTACAATTGGCTTACCAAACACCTGCGCGTGTTCTGCACTGTCCACTGCGGTTACTGCTTGGAACGGAAGTCCGAGCATGTTTCCCACAAAAATGAACATAATCATGGAAAGAGCGAGAGAGATAAAATGTTTACCTTTCTTCATATCCATTGTACTGGAAATCAGATTGCGGACGAATTCTACTGCCCACTCCATAAAATTTTGCAGCTTGCCGGGGTTTTCAACGGATAGTCTTCGTGTGGCTAGTACAGCGAAAATAAAAACAAGGGCACCTGTAACTACTAGCATCAGCACAACCGATAGATCCAGTCGAAATCCGCCAAGCATAATAATTGGAGCTTCATGCATATTTTTCTCACCCCTTTCTCGACTTGAAAGCTGCAGCACCTAACATCATTCTGCTCTGCGGGAATAGACAATCCCTATAATCAGTAAGGAAAATTGTGCAATAACCAGACCGCCTGCAACCGCATATGTATTGAAGTATTGCGGAAAGCGCATCGATAAAAATATACCGAGCACAGCGAGCGCCGCTCTTGTCAAAAATCCTAGGTTCACACGCTTCAAGTTACCTTCTGCCGCATCATCAGACATTTTCCTTACTTTGTAGCCTAGGTAAAATGCATTGATCCAGCTAATTACCGTACCCAGAGCCAATCCCAAAGCAATTGTCTCCACACGTGGCATGAAGGCCGCTGCGAGAAAACAAATCATAAGAAAGTACATGATGAAAACAGTCATCATTCTGCGGTATCTGGTTAGTTCACTCATCACTTTCCCCCATGAATTTTTTCGCGATAAAGTAGATGCTTACCCCGCCTGCTGCCAGAAAAAAGAGAACGCTTACGGCGATCCATATTCCGTTACCTCCAATGGTCTTGTCCAACCAGGAGCCAGCGTAATATCCGACTACAGCGAGTATGGCAATCTCGATCCCAAAAGCTGTCACGAGTCCCATTGCTTTCCACACATTATCGTCATGGTTACGGGATGAATTTGGTTTGTTCGAATCGGCCATTTTCCACGCCACCCTTGCAATCCCAGTTAATTTTACTGAATGATGAGAGCCTTTGTCAATTGAATGATTTTAGCGTTTTAAAGGGTAAAACGACAGGTAAACAGGCCCTCAAGAGCCCATAAACCCGCGTAAACCGTACAGTTTAACTGTATACTATGCCCTTTATAAATCCGCTAGAAAATTTGAATTATTTTTTGAACTTTCTGTGAAATGGTTCCGGACGTTCGCTATTTACACCAAAATGGTGCAAAATCGCATTGACAATTCTTTCCGAAGCATGTCCATCTCCGTATGGATTGGCTGCTTGACTCATGCTTGCATACAATGTTTCGTCTGTAAGCAAGGCTTTTGTCCGTTCATACACATGCTCTTCATCTGTACCTACAAGCTCAAGCGTTCCAGCCTCGATTCCTTCTGGGCGCTCTGTCGTGTCACGCAGGACAAGAACAGGCACACCGAACGAAGGCGCTTCTTCCTGCAAACCGCCTGAATCGGTTAAAATCAAGTGTGTATGCGGGTAAAAATTATGCAAATCCACTACGTCTAGTGGATCAATTAATTGAATACGTGGGTGATTCCCCAAAATCGCGTGAGCCGGCTCCTTCACAGCAGGACTTGGATGCACCGGATACACGATGGCGATATCTTCGAACTCATCGGCAATTCGTTTGACGGCCTGGAAAATGTTACGGTGAGGCTCGCCTTGAGATTCACGGCGATGAGCTGTCAACAATACAAGGCGTTTGCCTTCTGCCCATTCAAGTACCGGATGTTTGTAGCCCTCCTGTACTGTATATTGAAACACATCAGTAACCGTGTTGCCTGTGACGTACGTACTAGACTCTGGTTTATTTTCTTTGGCAAGATTATCAAAGGACCTATCTGTTGGCGCAAAGTGTAAATCAGCCAGTACGCCTGTCAATTGACGGTTCATCTCTTCCGGATATGGAGACAACTTGTTCCACGTCCGAAGCCCTGCCTCGACATGCCCTACCTGGATCTGCTGCAAGAACGCTGCATAGCTGGCTACAAATGTAGTCAGCGTATCTCCGTGAACAAGCACAATGTCTGGTTTCGCTTCACGTAGTACAGGCTCCAGCCCTCCAAGGACACGAATCGTGATTTCATTCAATGTCTGACGATCCTTCATCACATCCAGATCATAATCCGGATGGATGTCGAATACTTCAAGTACCTGATCCAACATCTGTCGATGTTGCGCAGTTACGCAAACAATAGATTCGATAGACTCAGGATGTTTCTGCAACTCCAAAATAAGCGGAGCCATCTTGATTGCTTCTGGTCGCACCCCGAAGATCGTCATCACTTTAATTTTGTTAGACATTCGAGCAAAGCCCCTTTTCTATAAGTTCCGAACCTCTATATACGTACATGTTCAAAAAGGGTGGTTTTCAGTACCGAGAAGATGGGATGAAGATAGAAATGGAGTAGCGGAGCGTAGGAAAATCTACGTGAGCAACTACATTGTTTCCTACGGAAACAGGCTTCGTAAGCCTCCACTTATTTCGGCTGAATCCCATATTCGATGCTGAGATGCCGTTAGGCATCCTTCGTAATCAGAAGCAGACTTTTTGAACAACCTCTACAAGCATGTCATATGCTTATTTAGTGCCGTATAGACGGTCTCCTGCATCTCCAAGTCCTGGAACGATGTAACCATGATCATCCAGACGATCGTCAAGCGCAGCTACATAAATGTCTACATCTGGGTGAGCATCTTGCACGGCTTTTACGCCTTCTGGAGCGGCTACGAGGTTCATCATTTTGATCTGTGTGCATCCGCGTTTTTTGAGCACGTCAATTGCCGCGATTGCCGAACCACCCGTTGCGAGCATCGGATCAATCACAATCAATTGGCGCTCTGTTACGTCCGTAGGCAGCTTGGTATAGTATTCAACAGGTTGAAGTGTTTCCGGGTCACGGAACAGACCAACATGTCCTACTTTTGCCGCTGGCAACAATTTAACAACGCCGTCCAGCATTCCCAGTCCTGCACGCAGAATTGGCACCAGTCCGAGCATACGTCCAGAAATCACTTTACCTTGTGTCGCTGCTACAGGAGTCTGTACATCAATCGTCTCCAACTCAACATCTCTTGTGATTTCATAAGCCATCAACGTTGCTACTTCATCCACTAATTCACGAAAATCTTTCGTATTCGTACGCATGTCGCGTATAAACGTCAGTTTGTGTTGGATCAAAGGGTGATCACATATTACTAATTTTCCCATCTAATTTGTCCCTCCGGTAAGTTCATCATGTTACAGCATTTCCAAATATGCCTAATCATCATTCATAGGCTCGATAAATCCTGTATATTATATCATCACCAACACCGAATTACACCATTAAAGGGCACCTAATCATTACAGAATACCGAATACTACAAAAACAGGACCGGAAACATGGTGTCTTCCGGTCCTTTTGACTCTTGCTGGTATGTCATTGAGATTGTTCAAAAGCATGTAAACACACGGATACTCCGCAATTCAAAATGATCCTTCGATCGCTGTTATCCCGGATTTTTTTGATTCTCCTCTACATAAGGGGAAAATCCGGGGATAAAGGCGAACGCTTCGCTTCTCCGGCTTCATTTTGTTTGCTCCGTCTGCGTGTTTACGGAACACTCAAATACAAACAGCATGAGCAACGTTTTTTTAGTATTTAAGGTCAGTGTAGAGCGGGAATTGATCTGTCAGTGCCGTTACTTCTGCACGAGCTTGATCAAGTGTTGCTGTATCTTTAGGGTTCTTGAGCGTTTTCGCAATGATTTTACCGATCGATACCATAGCCTCTTCGTTCATACCGCGGGAAGTCGCCGCAGGTGTACCAATACGGATACCGCTAGTGATGAACGGGCTTGTTGGGTCAAATGGAATTGCATTTTTATTAACAGTGATTCCGATGGAATCAAGGACATGCTCAGCTTCTTTACCTGTGATGTTCACACTGCGTGTATCGATCAGCATCAAGTGGTTATCTGTACCACCGGATACGATGTTCAAGCCTTCAGAGATCAACGTTTCAGCCAGAACCTGTGCATTTTTCACTACATTCTGCGCGTACTCTTTGAAAGATGGTTGCAATGCTTCACCCAATGCTACCGCTTTGGAAGCAATAACGTGCATCAATGGTCCACCTTGGGAACCAGGGAATACCGCTTTATCAATTGCAGCAGCCCAAGCTTTGGTACACAGAATCATACCCCCGCGTGGTCCACGCAATGTTTTGTGAGTTGTCGTTGTTACGAAATGTGCATGTGGAACCGGGCTTGGATGCAAACCAGCAGCAACCAATCCAGCAATGTGAGCCATGTCAACCATGAACAATGCGCCTACGTCATTAGCAATGGAAGCCAATTTTTCGAAATCAATTGTACGTGGATACGCACTTGCCCCTGCCACGATCAACCGAGGACGGTGTTTGAACGCTGCTTTGCGAACTTCATCATAATCGATCAGGAATGTATCTTCTTGTACGCCATATGCTACGAAGTTGTAGAGTAAGCCAGATGCGTTTACTGGGCTACCATGCGTAAGGTGACCACCATGTGCAAGGTTCATACCCAATACTGTATCGCCAGGCTTAAGCGCCGCAAGGTAAACTGCCATGTTCGCTTGTGCACCAGAGTGTGGTTGAACGTTAACATGCTCTGCTCCAAACAATTCTTTAGCGCGATCACGAGCGATATCTTCCACGATATCTACGTGCTCACAACCGCCATAGTAACGTTTGCCTGGATATCCTTCAGCATATTTGTTCGTCAGAACGGAACCAAGTGCTTCAATAACCGCTTCGCTTACAATGTTCTCAGATGCAATCAACTCAATGTTGTTTTGCTGACGTTTCAACTCCAGATTCATCGCTTCCAATACCGCCGGGTCATTCTTACGCAATTGTTCCATGATTAAATTCCTCCTAATATAAGTGAAGTTATAAAGTGAAACACAAGGTTACACTCCAGACTTCGATTGCATCACCATCTTTCGATCGCTGTTATCCCCAGATTTCTTTGAATCCCTTTTACAAAGGGGGAATCCGGTGATAGCGTATGCTTTCGATGTAGCTTTCCTTCGGTAAGCTTTCAGGCGAACGCTCTGCTTCTCCAGATTGGTGTTGCACTCTCCGTTTACGTGTAAACATAATTTCACTTTATACGTTAGTCACAAAATGTCGAATCAGGCTGCTCTTCCATACGATACACTGCACGTTCCCCACCAATCAACTTCGGACGCGTCAACGCTGTCGTCACACGGGCATCTCCAATGTAACGAAGTGCTGTACGGTAAGGAACCGCCACATGCCGCAAATGCATACCAATCATCGTCTCTCCGATATCCAGTCCTGCATGTGCTTGCACATGTTCTGCCAGACAAGGATCGGTAAGTGATCGATAAGCCGCAGATGCCATTGAACCACCCGCTGTAGGAACAGGTACCGCACCTACCTCGGTCAATCCCAGACGCACTAACACAGAACGCTCCATTACCAGCGCACGATTCAGATGCTCACAGCATTGAAAGACCGGTTCAAAACCGAATTCCTGCTGCACCTCACGAATACCCGCAAGAAGCTGCTGTGCCACTTCAATCGCACCACTCGTACCAATCCGTTTACCTGCCACTTCACTAGTGCTTGTACCAATGACAACGATCTGCCCTGAACCAAGCTTCCCTGCAGTGGCCAGTTCACGCAAAATGGATGCGGTCTGTTCCTGCAATCCGGGTTGTTCCGAATCTAACTCAATAGTCATCCTATCGCCTCCCGATATCATCATGCCCGGCTTCCAAATGTCAGCCTTACGTATTCCAACATGGCATTTCAGGTACTATTATAGCGAATAAACAGATGAAAGACGAAAAAAAGAGCAGTCTGCGGGTATCGCAGAATTGCTCTTTTGCCCAGGCGACCGGCCGTTTGTTCCGGTGCTCCATTGTGGTTGTGCCCACTTCGTCGCCAGTTACACCGGATCCCTGTTTTCCCCTTCATCATAAAACAACCTGCGCTTAAAATCAACGGGTAATTTACATCACATGTCTGTTTTTAGATGACAGTTCAAGTACGTGAGGCATGTCTATCAATCATATAAAGGTTCTACCTTGGATGGCCAAGCTGGACTTTATTCGTACGATCAAGCTGATCACCGATCTCAGCTTCCGAGGTTTACACTATGGATACGTTGTTTAAACTACCCCTGTGCACTCTGCCTTATTCCAACTTGTCCAAAAGCCGATCAAGTGCAGTTCGAATCTCAGCAGCAGTCACGTTGTAATCATCTCGATTGCCGCCAAACGGATCGGAGATGTCGAAGCTTGGAATTCGTTGTCGGATCTCAATGACACGTTCCCGCTCCGTTGCTAATATTTCTTGACCAAGTGCACGCTTCATCTCCAATGTCGCGAACAAGCTATCTAGCTCCTGCAGATCGTTCATCACTTGCTCGTCATCTTCCACGTATTCTTTGAGTGTATAGGTTTTGTGGACAGAGTCCGGGAAAACTTGCAGCACATGCTGCTTATGACTGCGAGTCAGTGTAAGAATCAGATCAGCCCAACCAACAAGCCCTGCACTCAGTTGTGTCGAGTGTGGCGGCCCTTCAACACGGTGATCCTTCAGTACCGCCTCGGCATGACGCGAAATCGGCATTCCCTGTGTGGCGGCAACGCCCGCTGAACGCACCTCGACTTGAATGCCACGCTCCGAAGCAAGCTTACGCAAAAGCCCCTCTGCCATGGGGCTGCGGCACGTATTACCTGTACATACAAACAAAATATGTTTCATTGCGGTAGCCTCCCCATTTTATATATGTTATCAAATGTATACTTCATCGTTTAAGAAATTGAATTACGATTGCAACAGCATTAGTTGCTTTAAGCGCGTGTTCGAAAAAGGGATTAATTAAAAGCGGACATTCTGCAAATCTCTTTCCTACGATTATACTCACACCAGAAGGATATACAACCACTCGGCATTGAACCATTTAGTCTAGTTAGTGCAATCAAGGGTTAAGCTCATGGGTTACAGCTCAAAAGATAAACAATAATCCAAAGGCGAGCAGAATCGCTCCACCTACAGCTTCACCATAATCCCCCAGGTTATGACTCACCCGTCGTCCAAGCAACAGACCCATCATCGACATCAAGCCTCCGCACACGCCAAAAGCAAGCACAGTCAAGATCAGTTCACTACTGAACATCCCTAGAGAAACCCCTACGGAAAATGAATCTATGCTGACACTGAGTGAAAATAAAGTCACACCCAGCAGTGAGCGGTGATTCACCAGCTTCGTCTCTCCTTCACGGAAGGCATTCAGAATCATATGCGCACCCAAAAGAACAAGCAAACCACCTGCCGCATACGTGGTAATGTCACCAAGCAATGAGCTGACATACTTACCCGTGTACATACCGATCAGTGGCATGATGATATGGAACAGGGCGGTGATTGTACTGATCCGCAGTACATCCCGTAGACGAATGCCTTTCATCCCCATCCCGATTCCCAGCGAGAAGGCATCGAAACCAAGAGCCACAGCCATAATCAAAATGGTTACTAACTGCCCTACATGGGCAGATATATCCCACATTCCCATACCCCCATCACGTAAAGGTTCTTGTACACGATATGCGGACAAGGACCTAAACATGACCAGAGGATATGATTGAACATCTGGATCACAGATATTTTGAATGCCGTGAGACACTTTAGTAGTCCAGACACCCTGGCTTGACCCTTTATATGGCGAGTTCTACTCGCCTTGATATAAGAGGAACACTGGGCGACTGGACAAGTATCTGTTGCGGGCTAACCGACCTGGATGAGTCGGTGACCCGCCGCTTTGAGCAGCCGATTCATGACGGCTGCACCTAATCCTTCGCGCGAGCAGGCCTCAGCCACAATATATGTGGCGCCTTGCTCATCGCAGCTCCGCAGCGCGGCGTATAGCCGGCGCGCTGCTTCTTCCAGCTCGCTGGCATCGCCCAGCGAGAATACGGCATCGGCGCGGTACTGCTCCGCGTGCTCGGCGAACGCCAGCACCGCGGTGCGCTCTCCGCGCTGCGCCGCCTCTGCGAGGGCGGCGCTAACCCAGGCCGCCACCGCTGCGGGCGGCCCCTCCACCACGCACAGCGCACCTTCGGGCGCATAGTGCGTGTACTTCATGCCCGGCGAGCGTGGCGCCGGGCTGGCTTCGCCAGCGGACCCCTCGGCGAGTAACGCCGGGTTCGTGGCGACACGGGCGGCCACAGCGGACAATTGTTCCGCTGTGATGCCGCCAGGGCGCAGGATGGTGACGGTACCGTCGTCACCGACCTGCACGACCGTGGACTCGACGCCCACCCCGGTGGGGCCGCCGTCCACGATGCCGCCGATGCGGCCAGCCAGATCCTCGCGCACATGTGCTGCGAGAGTTGGGCTTGGCCGTCCGGAGCGGTTAGCGCTCGGCGCAGCCACAGGGCATGCTGCCGCGGCTATTAACTGCAAGGCCACAGGGTGATCCGGCATGCGCACGGCCACCGTGTCTAGCCCAGCGGTGACCCGTGGAGACACCGCCCCCGGTCTAACCGGCAACACCAGCGTCAGTGGCCCCGGCCAGAAGGCCGTCATCAGCGCTTCCGCCGTAGTATTCACTTCGGTTACCAGTGCATCCAACTGGTCTCTGTGCGCAATATGCACGATCAGAGGATTATCCGATGGGCGACCTTTAGCTACAAACACAGCTTCTACCGCTGCTGTGCTTCGGGCATCTGCCCCTAAACCATAGACCGTCTCAGTCGGAAAGGCTACCGTTTGACCTTGACGAATGCAGGCAGCGGCAGCCTGCAAGTCAGCGAGCGCCTGTTCATAGGCGCTCTCTCTTTTTACATTAGACTCATCATTCGATGTAGCCGCCTGCACAGACCCGTGTCCAGCAGATAAGCTCTCCTGTGGTTCATGCTCCACTTGATCGCCACCAACGTTGGCATTATGCATGTCCGTACCAGCGGTATGAAGCAGCACATGGACATCCCACATACGAGTAACCATCTTATCCACCGATCCCTGCACCTGTACACCCAGACCCGATTCGCCTTCCATACCTTGAAGGGATGCCTGCTGGTTCAGTCCATGGGTATGCAACTCACCTTGAAACTTCGCCGTCGAAGGCACTTTATCGCTCTCCGACTGTACATTACGCTCCATCTGCTCGCGATCTAACGGTGAATGTTCATTCTGCTGCGATCTATTCTGTTTGTTCTCTTGCTCATTTCTCATATATCCATCATTCCTAAGCTTCAATAAGGTAGTAAACATTAGGTGTGTCTTACATCTATCTTAGAGCATCTTTCGCCGTCTTCTCGTCCATACTGGGTCACTTTCTCTTGACTTACCTTAGTACACCCACGAAAAACATCCTTACCTTGAACGAAAATTAAGCATTGTTTGCGCCTGCGGAGTTGTAAGACATGCCTTTAACGCCTGATTAAACGACGTCCGTGTTTAATTTTGGTTTTGAATACTTACAATTATAACATATCTCTTAGTTTCTAAGATGAAACTCCGAACCCCCGTCATTCACAGCAGAGCTCACTTCAACAAAGGGCAACTCCATGTACCGAAGTCGCCCTTACATCATATCAATCTATTCACTTTCCGATTAAGCAAACAATCCCGTTACCCAGCCACAAAATTTCACAACCATATCCCAGAGGAAGAAACGCGTTTCCGGTGTTCCCACTTGTACGGACGCCTCCACATCTCCCGCAGAAGCAGCTGCTGTAGCTGTATTCGTCTTCGTAACTGCATCTCCTGTACCCGCATCAATGAAGCATAATGGAGGAAACAATACACACCACCAGTTCTGACCACTACCTTCTCCCAGTGTTATACGCACTGCTTCATATTCTCCAGCCGGATATACCGTACCTCCATATAGTTTGGTCGGAAAAGGAACCACGCCCAGCTCAACCTGGTAGTCATAATCCAGCCCACGACTGGCAAGCTCCTCTCCAACTCGCTCTTCAATCTCAGACAAATGCTGACGAATCACCCCACGGGCTTCATCCAGGTCCTGAGGATTCGCCAGCTCCGTCACCCATTGATCCATCTGAGCAACCACCGCATCACGAATCTCCCGTTTCACCAACTGATCTCCAGCCGAATCTGAATTAGCTAGAATACGCAACCGTATTGATTGTTCTGGAATTGCTGTAGCAGCTACAGCCGCATCCGTTTTCTGACCTTCCCACATCATAATAATCATCATAAGACATACTAGAATAAGTCCAATTTGTTTCACAATTCGTCTACTCATGCCGTTCTCCCCCTTGGCTCCCGTGATCATAATTTTTATAAGTGCTTTCGCTATGAACTCTCACTATAACTCTCTCATGTCTATCAGTATGCCCAGAGGAAGTAGAGTTAAACCTATTAAACTCCATACCTCTCAATTTTTTTATCCAACATATGCTAGGATGTGTCTCAGAACAAATAAATCAATTCGTGTAATTAGAAGTAAAACGTTTGAAATAAAAAGAATGAGGTAACGAGCAGGATGCACAGGTATTAGAAAGAGATAATGATGACCGTGGGGGAGGCAAGTGAGAGACATGTTGTGCTCCATCCATTCACCAGTGTGTCCGTCCAAATGAAATCCCATGTATCATGCCATTCACTGGATCGTCGGCAGCGATGTAACCTGATGAGATGTACCAGAAGAACGTTAGACCAGGCTTAAAGTTGGATTTTTGAATGGGTTTTGAGGGAGTCTTGAGTAAGTTTTAGAGTGGGTTTTGAGGGGGCTGGAGTGAGTTTTGGAGCGGGTTTGGAGTGGGTTTGGAGCGAGTTTGGAGTCAGTTTGGAGTGAGTTTAGAGCAGGTGAAGATTACGTTGGAAAAAGAGCCTTAAAAGGGTATTCATAAACGAACCTCTTTCCATACACCTTCAGTGTAACGAATCTGAGAGACCTTATTTGGTCGTATTACGGTAAATGGAATTGGTAACGAACCTGAGGAACGTTATATTACGAAATACCGTTGAATAGGTCTAAATTTTATGCTCCAAAGGCGTATTAGGGTGTCCACGATTCGTTAGCATTTTCTGAGTGCCCATTTTCCCGCCAATAAGGCCTACTGAGTTCGTTAGAGATGACACATGATCAACTGTCGTGACTTCAAATCTCACGCTCACTTGGGGGCATCATCCACTGCCCACGTCTTTTCGCGCCTGCTAATGTCACTTTCTCTTGACGATCCGATATACCTGCGGAAAACGTCCTTGCTTGAACGTAATTTCATGCTCTGCCTTCCTTCAAAAATTTCTCAGACACACTCAGACCAAAAAGAGCCGATCCCACCTTAATGGTGATAACCGACCCTAATTTAAAAGCCGCTATAACGAAGTGGGAAACATACTCGGAAGGCGGGGCAAATTCACACGATCATACTCCCCTTTCCTTTCCAACCTTATGTCCACACCTTGCTTATAGTCATGTCTACGTTTATGTCTGTGATCCATGTATGTCCACAACCTGCTTATAGCCATGCCTACGTTAATGTCCGTGATCCTATTTACGTCTGTCCCCTCGTTCATGCCTGTGATCCGTGTATGTCCACATTCTGCTTATAGCAATGCCTACGTTTATGTCCGTGATCCTATTTACGTCTGTCCCCTCGTTTATGCCTGTGATTCGTGCATGTCCACACCTTGCTTATAGCAATACCTACGTTTATGTCCGTGATCCTATTTATGTCTGCCCTCTCGTTCATGCCTGTGATCCGTGTATGTCTGTCCTTCGTTTATGCCTTTGATCCTGTTTATGCCTGTGCTCTCATTTATGACTACTTTATATCTGCACTCCCGTCTAAACCCACGCTCGGGATTACATCTCTACTTGATCCTGTTCCTTTTCCTTGTTCTTGTTCTTGATTTTGTTCAGCACATCCAGCCCACTCACCCAACTCCGTACTCTTGCTGGCAAACTCGGTGGCTGCTCCTCTGACACGATAATATCTTCATCCTCAGGACCATACAGCTTGATGCTCATGGCAATCGCAATGCAAGCCATATTGATAAGCAGTGACGTTCCTCCGTAGCTAATAAACGGTAAAGTAATCCCTGTGAGCGGCATCAACCCCAGAAAGGCACCAATATTCTCAAATACCTGATACAGCAACATCCCTATAATTCCAATAATAATCACTGGTCCGGCTCGGTCTTTACATTCCAGTGCAATAAGCACCATCCGATGGATTAGGACAAAATAAAGCAATAGCAGCACTGCACCGCCCACAAAGCCAAACTCTTCGGCAATCACGACGAAAATAGAATCCGAATACGTATAAGGCACACGCCCGCTTTGCACCGATGTACCTTGCAAGTACCCTTTTCCAATGATGCCGCCTGATCCTATAGCTAGACCTGCATTTTTGGTATGCCAGGTTGCTTTGGCAGTCGCTTTCTCTGGTACAAGCCAAGGATCAATCCGCTCTGCCCAATGCTCTCGATCTACCTTCTCCAGAAAAGCGAAAATTTCTTCATGATACGTGACATATGATTTAACGAAGCCAAAAAAAGCCACACCAATAATGGCAATACCAATCAAGGCATGTTTCAGCTTAATATTACCAATCCAGAGCACCGCTGCCAAAATAACAACATACCCCAAGGCATTCCCCAGGTCATTCTGTATCATAACAAGTGCAAAGGGAATAAAGGTCCACCACCCAATCGGCACGATGTCTCTCCAAAATCCGAGTTCTCTTCCTTTTCGCTTAATTAGCAAATGGGCGAGAAATAAAATTAAGATCATTTTAAACAGTTCCGCAGGTTGAAATGAGAAAGTATCCCCTAGCTTTAGCCAGCCATTGGCATTGTTGACCGAGCCACCTACGAAATTGGCAAGGAGAAGCAAAATATTTCCGATGACATACAGATAAAAAGCATATTTCACAATGAGCTTATAATTGATAAACCCCATTCCAATCACGACAATGAATCCGGCAATGTAAAATTGTAAGGTTTTGATATGATGGTTGCTCAATGTAGAATCGGTCTGCGTCCCGCTATATACGGCAGCTATGCTTATTCCCATAAGCAACAGCAGTACAAATAGTATGATTCCATCCATCTTCCTCAACATTCTCAACATGTACTCACTCTTCCCCCTAAGATGCTCTTGCCAATCTCTCCTCCCTTTATTGTATAGAATTGGAATGAAAAATGGAAATCCATAGGATTGTAAATATCGGGAAGCGTATCCCTTCCTGGGTCACCACTACAACAACCACAACAAAAAAACCCGAGAACCGTAGATCCATGTTGCTCGAATCTATGGCTTTCAGGTTTTGTGTTATATCCCATGAACCACAATTAGGATTGTTCTTGTTGTGACGGTTTGCGTTTAAACAATTTCATAATCAGTTCCGTAATGCTAAGTTGCTCTGATGAGCCCAGGATATCTTCGTTCTCCTCCGTGTGCACCTTGATACTCATGACAACACCCATACTCAGCATGTTGAGCACAAGAGAGGTACCCCCGAAACTAATGAACGGCAGCGTAATCCCCGTCAGTGGCATCAGACCAATAAACGGACCAATGTTAACAAAAATCTGATAGAGTAACATCGATATGATACCAACAATCAGATACGGCCCGGCTCGATCCTTACACTCCAATGCGATTAATACCAGCCTATGAATCAGAATAAAGTAGAGCAGTAGCAGCACCGAAGCGCCTACAAAACCGAACTCTTCCCCGATCTGAACAAAAATGGAGTCGGCATACGCCAGCGGTACCCGGTTGGATTGAATCGTTGTCCCTTCCAAATATCCTTTACCACTAATGCCTCCAGAGCCAATCGCCAGCTTAGCATTATACGTCTGCCATAGAACATCTCGGGAGGTCTGATCTGGCACAAGCCAAGGATCGAAACGATCTGCCCAGTGGGCACGCCCGATGTCCTGAAGGAATTTGGTGATCTGATCGTGATAGTGAACGTATGCCTGCGTACCCGCGATAAAAGCAGCAACAGCGATGATAAAACCAATCAAGGCGTGGCTGAACTTCACATTACCAATCCACAGTAATCCAACAAGAATCACGACGTAACTGAGCGCATTCCCCAAGTCGTTTTGCAACAAAACGAGTACCAATGGAGGCAGAACACAGAGAGCAATCGGGATGACATCCCGCCCAAATAACAAAGGTCTGTTCTTCTTTCGTGACAGTAAGGCAGACAAAAAGACAATCAAACACAGCTTAAATAACTCTGCCGGTTGCAAACTTAGACCGAAGATGGACAACCAGCCCTGTGCTCCGTAATAGGTCACACCAAAAAAGTTAACGATAACGAGCAGCAGTAGACCGCCACCGTAAATGTATAAATAGTTTTTGATAATCACTTTATAGTTAATCATGGACATTCCGAAGAATACGATGAACCCTATAATATAGAATATCCCAGCCCGCTGAGGATAGGATTCCCACCTCGGACGACCAAACGTGGTGCTATAAATGGATAAAATACTGATAACCATCAAGATAACTAATATAAATACGATGTTGTAGTCAATTTTTTTGAATTTATGCAGCATGTAATTATGTTCCTCCAAGCATTCAGCAATCTTCGGTATATCTCATTGTAGAGGATTTCACGGCAAAAAGAAAACCTCCGCAATCTTACATTTATGTCACCTGTTCCGAAGTACGAACACCTAGTACATGCCGCTCGATTCCAGCAAGGTCGGGTACGATGATAATCTCCGGCCAATGTCCGGCAGATTCCAGCAAGGCAGCAATGTCACGCGCCTGGCCCTGCCCCAGTTCAAAACCAACAATTTGCGGCGGCGCTGGCAACAGCGTAAGCTGCTCCAGCATCACCCGGTACGGCGCAAGCCCATCCGGGCCGCCGTCCAAGGCAGTGCGCGGCTCATGATCGCGCACCTCAGGCTGTAACCCGGCGATATCTGCCGCCGGGATATAGGGCGGGTTGGACACCAGGATGTCCACCCGTGCCCCAGCGAACGGAGCGAGCAGATCGCCTTCACGGAAGTCGATCTGTACGCCGTTCGTAGCCGCGTTCCGCGCGGCTACTTGCAGGGCGGCCGCCGAGATATCCCCGGCGCCCACCTGCCACTGCGGGCGAAGCGTAGCCATCGTCACCGCGATGGCACCGCTGCCCGTGCCAATGTCGACGGCGTGCACTGCATCGCCGCTCGCAAACACGCGGTCGGCCTCGCGCAGCACAGCCTCGACCAACAGCTCGGTCTCCGGCCGCGGGATCAGCACGGCCGGCGTGACCTCGAACGGCAGCCCGTAGAACTCCTGGCTGCCGATAATGTATTGCGCCGGCTCACCCGCAGCCTTGCGCGTGACGGCGTCCTCCCAGCGGCTGCGAAGCTCGCTTGGGAAAGGCTCCGGCTGCATCATATAGTACTGGGCGCCATAGACGCCAAGTACATGTTCCAGCAGCAGCCGGGCGTTATTGTGCGGCTCGTACACGCCGCACTTCTCCAAAAAAGAGGAAGCCTCTACGAAGGCTTCCCGACAGCTCTGTCCCTGCGTCATCACAAACTGGGCGCGGGTCACAGATTATTCTCCTCTATCCATCATCTCAGTCTGCTGAGCAATGGTCAGTGCAGACAAGATATCTTCAATCTCTCCGTTCATAATCTGATCCAGCTTGTGCATAGTCAGACCAATACGGTGATCCGTTACACGGCTTTGCGGGAAGTTGTACGTACGAATCCGTTCACTACGGTCACCTGTTCCCACTTTGCTCTTCCGTTCAACCGAAATTTTCGCTTCTTCTTCCATACGTTTCATATCGAAGATCCGTGTACGCAGAACCTGCAACGCTTTTTCTTTGTTGGAGTTCTGGGATTTACCATCCTGACACGTTGCTACAATACCCGTTGGCACGTGTGTTACACGTACAGCGGATTTCGTTGTATTAACCGATTGTCCACCGGCACCACTGGAACAGAACGTATCTACACGGATGTCTTTGTCATGAATTTCAATATCAAAATCTTCCGCTTCCGGCATAACCGCAACCGTTGACGTCGACGTATGAATACGTCCGCCGGATTCTGTTGTTGGAATACGTTGCACACGGTGTGCACCGCTCTCGTATTTCATTTTGCTGTAAGCGCCGCGTCCGTTAATCA
This sequence comes from Paenibacillus tundrae, assembly GCF_036884255.1. NCBI lineage: Bacteria > Bacillati > Bacillota > Bacilli > Caryophanales > Paenibacillaceae > Paenibacillus > Paenibacillus tundrae. The sequence continues at coordinate 5,896,986 of NZ_CP145605.1, forward strand.
TGAAGACAACCTCTTTGAATCCGCCGAGATCGTTCGTGTTCACGTCCATCAGCTCAACACGCCAGCCTTGTGCATCTGCATAGCGCGTATACATCCGGTATAGATCCGCTGCAAACAATGCCGCTTCATCTCCACCAGCCGCTCCGCGAATCTCCACAATAACGTTTTTGTCGTCATTTGGATCTTTCGGCAACATAAGCACACGAATCAGTTCTTCCAATTCTTTCTGGCGCGTGCTCAGCTCTTCAATTTCCATTTTGACCATTTCACGCATCTCATCATCTAACTTCTCGCCTTGCATTTCCTTCGCAGCATCGAGATCTTCACTTACTTGTTTGTATTCATTGTACGCATCGTACGTTGGTTGCAGATCGGATTGTTCCTTAGAATACTCGCGCAGCTTCTTGTTATCACTTGCTACATCCGGGTCACACAACAGCTCGCTGAGCTTGTCGTAACGGTCGGCCAAAGCCTGTAATTTATCCAACATTATATCGTCACCTCACGTATTATTTTCATTCATGTCGTTTCTTGCATACCGGCATTCGTACTATTTATAATTCTCAGTCGCACAGGATTTCCGTGAAATCCCCTGACCTTAGCATGGATTAAATATTCATATATGATCGACGATCGACGTATAACATCGCTACAACGTCATCAAATCCTTTACTTTTAAAGTGATATAAAGAAATCGCGTACCCTGTACAGAACCCGCTTCAACTCAGCGAGTTAAGTAACATCTTCAACCTAGGTATACGACTCTTAATTATAGCATATTCTTATGATTATGAATAGCAACCATTCTGCTACCGGATGAACTAAATTTTCCACTATGTATGACTGAACAGCATTGAACATAAGCAGGTAAGGAATCGTAAGGATATTCTATAGTGCAAAGTAATAAATGATTAGTCTCCGCGACCCTGAGCCGGTCTAAAAAGAGTAGGAAAAACGCCGATGACCTTCTTTTAGGCAACCGACGTTTCTTATTCATTCGTGTCCACAAGCTTACTTTTGGATGGAACGACTTCTATTGGCGTTTTGGCATCTGACTCTCGTCCATATATAGCAGGTTCCAACGGTGACCATCCAGATCGGCAAAGCCTGCACCGTACATCCAGCCGTCAGTTTCACTGGGCTTACCAAAGACGCTGCCTCCAGCGCTCTCTACTTTTTGGATAAAGGCATCTACTTCTTCCCGGCTCTCCGCACTAATAGAGAATATCACTTCTGCGCTATGGGAAGTATCAGCAATTTGGGAACCTGTAAATTTCTCAAACGTCGCATTCGGGAACAGCAGAATCGTCGTTTGACCTATAGTAAGCTTGGCTCTTTCGTGACCAACGTTCGCCGCATGGAATCCAATCTCATTGTAAAAGCGCGTCGACTTCTCAACGTCTTTGACCGGCAGGTTAATCCAAATATCCTGTGACATGGTCGTAGCCTCCTATACATTAAATTCACTATGCATAATATACTCTATTTCTGAAGCCAAAAAGTGAATTCTTCTCCTAGCTTTCCCTCTCCGTAACATAGCCCGTAATTTCCCACTGTCCTTCTTGATACGCTAATATCATTTCCAGAGCAATCGCACCTTCATTCGCACGATACTTACTGACCTCAAGTGTGATCTCATTCGGATTGTCTGACTGTTTGTACTTTTCCATAGTCAGGAGTATGCCTTTAAGCCTGGTTCCGTCCTGCTCCACAAGCTTCTGCTCGATCAATTGTTCATGGGTATAGTTATAGATGGGAACATTATATTTTTGTTGTAGGTAGGATTCAATCACTTCTCGCTGGGAATCTTCCAGAGGAATCGCTTCGTTCATCACCAGAGAAATGTACTCCATATTCGCATTAAGAGCCGTGTCTATCGATATCAATTCTTCTAACGCAACACGGTAAGGTTCGGTCTGCATATTCTGAGTATCTGCGGTATTCGTATCATTTGCACAAGCCGATGTCAGGAAAACAAATGCTACACCGAATGCAACATACACTAATTTAAGTTTTGTTAAAATGACGATCTCCCCTTATGGTTATTGTAACGTTACTACCTGAACGTTATTCAATACATAAGAGTTGCACATCCCGAGAAATTGTAATGGGTAATGATGAATCGGAAACTGAAAAACATCCTTCATCTATTCATGAAACTAAGTCATAGTATCTTCACTAGCATACTCGTTTCGGTTATGAGCGACCTACAGAAGGTCGTCCTCTAATTGTTCGAGCACAACACTCCACCAACTCTCTTCATCCGAGACACTCACCGGGTCTTTCTCCGTATAGAACTGTCGGAGCTGGTGAAGAGCATTTTTTCTAACTGATTCAGAAGGCTGTTGTACTGTAGGCTTAATCTCACCTCGCCTGAAAGCTTCTAGTTTCGCCTGTACTTGTTCCAGTGTCATCACACTCGGCTCAGAGGTTCTGGAATGCTCATGAATGAACGAAATGTATTGATGTAGGAACGCCAGAAATAGGCTTAGATTGGTGTTAATGACACTATATTCACCCGTCTGCCCATCCATCCTGTAGAGTGTGCCGACCTCCTCCTCCAGACCAAATAAAGTCGATGGATCCTCCCACTCATACCCGATTGGAAACAACGTTACGAGTTCATCTGGCGTTCGAACCAGTCCTTGATCTGTTAGGGGTGTAAAATGAACCCCGAGCACATGCTCACCTGCCAAACGGAATTGCGGCAATCCCGAGTGCAGCAACAGTTCCTGAATCTCCTTCGGCAATTGAGCAGCTTCAACTAAAGCTTTATCGTATCGAACATGGGTTAGCTGTTGTGCCATAGGCCACCTCCAGAATGTTCTTTCTTTTATTATATCCACCCCTTCTGGACAATCCAGTATGTTCCAGTGTTTATCATCGTTTTATTCTGCGAATTACACTGTGTTACACGTTCATACTTGTCATATGTTCATGTTCATCAGTAATACGTTGGGCTATATAAAAAAAAGCCCTGCCATCTTCCTAAGAAGGTAACAGAGCCATTTTCAATAGACCTACGTTGGTAGGTTCAGTTTTTTAAAGTTTGATACGTGGTTCAGAGGTTTATACGTTGAAACGGAAGTGCATAACATCGCCGTCGTTAACAACATACTCTTTACCTTCCAGACGAAGCTGCCCGCGTTCTTTGGCACCATTCATGGAACCAGCCGCGACCAGATCTTCATAGGAAACAACCTCTGCACGGATGAATCCGCGCTCAAAGTCAGTATGGATTACACCAGCTGCGCCAGGAGCTTTGGTACCCTTACGGATTGTCCATGCACGAACTTCCTGTACCCCTGCTGTGAAGTACGTGTACAGTCCCAGCAATTTGTAAGCTGCTTTGATAAGCAGGTTCAGACCGGAATCCTCGATGCCGAGTTCTTCCAGGAACATTTGTTTATCTTCGCCTTCCAACTCGGAGATCTCTTCTTCGACCTTCGCACTGATTGGCACCACTTCTGCATTCTCAGCAGCAGCGAATTCTCTTACTTTTTGCACGTAAGCATTGTTCGCTACATCGCCAATTTCGTCCTCAGCTACGTTGGCTGCATACAGAACAGGCTTGAGGGTAAGCAAGTGCAGATCGCGCACAATCAGACGCTCTTCATCGGTAAGCTCCATACTGCGTGCTGGCTTGTCTTCATACAGAACAGCCTTCACTTTCTCCAGTACTTCCACTTCTTGAGCAGCCGTTTTGTTACCGCCCTTCATGTTTTTCTTAGAACGGTCGATTTTTTTCTCAACACTCTCGATATCAGCCAGGATCAGCTCCAGATTGATCGTCTGGATGTCGCTAACCGGATCAATTTTACCATCCACGTGTGTGATGTTCTCATCGACAAAGCAACGTACCACGTGTACAATAGCGTCTACTTCACGAATGTGTGCAAGGAACTTGTTACCAAGGCCTTCACCTTTACTCGCACCACGAACCAGACCTGCGATATCTACGAATTCAAATGCCGTAGGTACTGTCTTTTTCGGTACAACGAGTTCTGTCAATTTGTCCAAACGCTCATCAGGTACTTCAACAATCCCTACGTTAGGGTCAATTGTACAGAACGGATAGTTAGCAGACTCCGCACCAGCTTGTGTAATTGCATTAAACAATGTAGATTTACCAACGTTAGGCAAGCCCACGATTCCAGCTTTCAAAGCCATGTATATGACAACTCCTCATTCATTACTTGTTCGGTTCGAATAATCCTATTCATTATATATGACAACCCCCAGTGCATCAAGGAAGTTCGCTAATTCGATATGAACGGAATTTAGATACCCATGCTAACGTTTACGTCAGAATCTCATATACGCATCGTTTCATCTCAGGATTCGAACAGTCTAGAGTGATAACGTAAGCTAGCTCAATATCATTTTCCTAATTTATTTCTGTAATTCCTTGTACATCGTTAGATCCGTGACCTCATATCCCATCTTCTTATACAAGTTGCTTGCACGACCATTATGTCCAAACACATGCAGACCAATTCGATCTACCCCCAGATGTATAGCCGTCTGTTCCAGTGCCTTCATGGTCTCCGTACCATAACCTTTGCCCCGATGCGCTTCTTCAACCACGATATCCAGTAGGAATGCCTCCCTGCCTCGACGGTTATCCGTAATATTGAACCAGATGTAACCTACGTTCCCGTCTACCTCATGAACGAGGTTATACACATAAGCACCAGGGGTATTCAACCCTTCTGGTAAGTATTTGTCATACGATGCTTCTGCAAGTTGCTGTGCTTCTTCTGGCGCCCACGTCCCTGCCTCTACCTTCTCTCGTGCAAAATCTTGAATGGAGCGAACGCGAAAACTCGCGAATTCTTGGTCACTCATAGGTACAAGTTTCATTCGGTTCTCCTTCTTTCTACTTCATCATCGTGCTATAACTTCCTATCTCACAGCATACGTAGATGCTCTATATTTCACAAGCTGTTTATCTTAGCTATGTATATCTATCTTCATGTAAAACGTGGCACAACCTTTACGCCCTAATTTGCGTTTAATACCATAATGTTAAGGAAAAGGAGAGAACTATAATGGACAAACGTCACAGGCGGTTCACGCCCAGATTTGTTATTCGCCTCATTGTAGCGTTGTTTGCTGGAGTAATCATATATCTCAGTTATCAAAATGCAATAGATCGATTCAAAGACTTCCGCATCACCATAGACAATCAGTCCGCATACGAACTTACTAGCATCCAAGCAGGGCTCATCGGCTCTAATAACACTGCAAACGTTAAGGATAAATCACTCTACATTCCGGGTCTAGATCTACCCAGTGGGAAAAAGATTAAGTTCACTCCCCAGCTTAAGCTGTCCGGAGAGGAAAGTATATATCTGAAATTCAAGGACAGCCGTGGCAGATACTACACCGAAACCGTCTGCGGCTATACCGAACACTTAACTGGACACACCCGTGTAACGGTAACTAACGATACGATATCTGTTAAAGAAGAATGCTCCTGAGCGAGTACGTACGTGGCATTCATCAATTGATGAATAGCCTGTCCACACTGTACTCATGATGAGATTAAATTATAGGAAGAGCGACTCGCCAAGAGCTCAGCCACAGTCGATGGTTTAGTTGATCGGCTTTTCTGTTTTGGCCTGGTTATATTCATTGATTAACTCATCCAGAATCATCGATTGCTTAATGACATTAGGATGCAGAAGATCTACATATTTCAGCTTCGTCTGATACAGCTTCTGCCTCGCTAATTCAATCTGTTTAATCAAGTCACTTCGCTCCATATTCATCCTCCCCTGATGTGATATTCTAGAGCATTCTGCTATTTAGTGGGAAAGGATATATACTCCAACTTGATTTTAATTTTACACTTCGTTCTGCACCACCCCGTAAAACCTTTCATGCTTATTTGTAAAAATCAACATAAAGAGGCGTTCCGTATGATTTAGCTTCCTCACTAAAGGAAGTCATCCACATAAGGAACACCTCGTATATCTGTTCTAGATACTAGCTTTCAAGGGATTAACTAGGGTGCGAGAATCGTTCACTAATCTTCTCCAAAAGAGCTGCTGCTTTGGTGCTATTCCCTTCCCCATTAGGAGAATCACGGAGTTCACCAAATAAACCAAGACAGTCCAGCATGGCATCCTTATTCCCGTTATTCATAGCAAATTCCAAGCCTCGTTGAAGATATTCCATGCCTTTATCATAGTTTCTATTTGTTAAATAATATGTTCCTAGGCCAGCCAATAATGAACCGTATTGGTCACTGGTTAAATGCTTACTAACTTTCCCAATCCTATTTTCCTGTTCCTGGTAAGTAAAATAGGATTCATACTGTTCCAATACCGAGTCAATGTTCATACGATATCGATTCGCTGCACTTACAATTGCACATAGAGCTGGGAAGATTTCATTCTTTCTTTCAGATATATATTCAAGATAAGACTCGAGAACCTCAACATTCCCTGACTTCAGTTCATACAAATACCGATTGGCTTCCGCCCATTCATTAAATTGTTGAATAACTATCATTTCTGCTTCATTAGGCGACTTTATCCACGTATAATTGCTATATTGTTCAACATACTTCAGGGCGTTCTTGTAATCACCAAGATAAGAGTACGCACTCCCTTTTGCTAGGTGGGCATACAGCACATAAAAAATAATCTCCTTTTTCACCCATTCATCTTTACGTCTTCCATACAATTTATAGTGAATTTCTGCTCTCATCCTCAATTTGTCACTCAGTTCTAACAGCTTACTCCAATTTCGCAATGAACTATATACATTAATTAGATCATTCAATCCATCAAGCTGATACATCTCATCCAGACGATCTACAAACAACTCAAATTGAGTTGCAAGAGACTGATTATTTTGTTGATTGTTAGAAAGTCCGATTGTAAATAGACGATACTGACTTAAAGCCAGTCGTTCCGAATGTTGCATCTTCTCACTCTCAGCAACACTGTAATAGAGAGGGCGGGCAGCTTCTAGCTTTCCTTCTGAAAACAATTGTTCTGCCAGATCAAACAAATGGGGTGCATATGTGAGATTATCCATCACTAGATTGATCGTTTCTTTTATATTCTCAATTTGATTTAATTCAGCACAGCGGTACAAAAAAGGACCTAGTCTGCGCCAATCTGGATTAGCATTTACAAAGCTTTCATTTATGTATAGTCCATAAAAGTACCCTTCAGGTAAGCCCATCCCCACGGTGAGTCGATCTAACTGTTGCACACCTATAGGACGCTGCCCACTTAGGGTACTGCTTAATGTGCCTGAATTAATACCGGATACCTCTGAAAACTGATGAAGTGTCATGCGTTTGCTTTTTAAATAATCCTCGAAATAATCACGAATGGTCGCTGCTGAGTTCAAGAAAACACCACCTTATCTGAGGTATACGACTGAGTAGTAATAAATAAGAATTATACAGCACCCCTTCAATTTATATCAATTTTATATTTTATTTGGTAACCAGGTCTTTGTAATAAACTTTAAGGTTATCCCCAACTCTGGGCTTCGTCTCACCAAATTTATAATAGCCCTATGCTCATCCGCATAGGGCTTCTTGGCTGTATAAATTAAAACCTCAATGGTGTAAATCATCAAGTCATATTAACTGTTAGCTACCCATTCCATGACCATTCGTTGTCATGATCACAGGAGGTGTTTCAGGAGGTACTGGTTGAGTAGTCGGGATTAATATAGACACCGCTACACTACATGTAATTGCGATTAAAGCTAATTTGGATTTCATTTTCATCACACCCCACAAATCAAATTTTTGTATTTCACTTTATCCTCTTCAGATGCATAATTTCGAAATTCCTCGAACGTTTTGATGCAACTCAACATGCCGTCTTTATTCTTAATTGTACTAGCGAGCTCTAGGCCCCGAAGGATAAAATGAATTCCTCTACTAAAATCTCGATGAGTCAGATAATACGTCCCTACATCTGCTAGTAAATTGACATACTGGTCACTCGTATATTGTTCGCTAATTTTCCCGATGTCACTGACTTGCTCTCGGTACATAAAGTAAGACTCGAACTGATCAAGAATGGAATGAATATTCATCTCAAATTGATTAGCTGCGGAAACTATTGCACACAAAGCAGGGAAAATTTCATTTTCTCTTGCTGAAATGTAGTTTAGATAGCTTGGTAACACTTCTGTCTTACCAGACATTAACTCATACAAATAGGAGTTACCCTCAGCCCATTCCTCAAACTGACGAATGATTCTTATTTCGTCATCACTCGGGTCATTAACCCAACTATGATCCTTGTATAAAAGGATATACTCCATTCCCTGTTCATATTCTTTTTTATTGAAACAAACTTCACCAAGCGCCAAATAAGCGTATAGAACATAAAATATAACCTGCTTTTTAGTTCTAGTCTCTGTCGCTCTGGATATCTTCTTGAATTCATACTGAATAGTTGCCTTTACTTTCAATTGTTCAGCCAGGATCTCCACCTTGTCCCAGCGTCGTAATGAAGCATAAACATTAATCAAGTCATTTAACCCATCCAACTGATAGGGCTCGTCGAGACGATCCACAAAAAATTCAAATTGGGTTGCTAGTGACAAGTTTTTTTGCTGATCTTTACCAAGTCCGATAGAGAATAAACGATACTGACTCAGAGCCAATCGTTCGGAGTGCTGCATCTTCTCGCTCTCAGCCACACAGAAATAAAGGGGTTTAGCAGCCTCTAGCCTCCCTTCTGCATATAGTTGTTCAGCCAACTCAAATAAGAGAGGGGCGTAGGAAAGATTATCCATTAATAGTTTAACGGTCGCTTCGATACACTCCACTCTACCGAGTTCGGCACAACGTTTAAGAAAAGGGCCTATTCTACGCCAATCAGGATTCGTATTAACAAAACACTCATTTATGTATAAATCATAGAAATACCCCTCAGGTAACCCCATCCCTGCAGTGAGTCGATCTAATTGCTGAACTCCTATGGGACGTTGCCCACTCAACGTACTACTGAGCGTGCCTGAATTAATACCTGATAATTCGGAAAAAGAGTTCAGTGTCATATGTTTACTCTTAAGATAATCTTCGAAATGGTCGCGAATTGTGGTAATTGAATTCAAGAGAACACCACCTTTCAATAGGAAATTAGGCAACGGTCAATAAAATTATACATTATTTTTACATTTAATATCAATATTTACTTGTAAATTATTACCTATGGTTAAAAATTTAAATATACCATAGCTTATTCGTGATCATAATTAGGTTAAATAGAGCCGTCCTTCTCTTAATTGAAAATATTAAATTTCCCTATAATCGAAAATCCTTATATAAAAAAATGCAATCAAGCCTGGGGCTAAATCACATCTTTTATTATTATTCAGATTTTAATTACAAAGATTTCTTTACACTCAGAGCATGTAAAGTGAAGTGTGCTATATTTCAAGTGATTGTAACAAGACACAACCAATATGTTTTTATGTTTAATTTTAGTTTTAACTTAGAATTTTAATAATTAGAAGGAGAATGAGTATGAAAAAAATAGTGGGATTGATATTAGCAGTAGCATTGTTAGTTTCACCAATCAGTATTAATAAGGTATATGCTGATATGCCAAGCGAATTTACATATGCAGTGCATAATTCAATGGCGACAATAACCGGATATACGGGTAGTTCAAGCGATATTATTATCCCTGATGAAATAGAGGGGTATCCCGTAACTGCCATAGGAAATGAAGCGTTTCGTTCTAAAAGATTAACAAGTGTAACGATTCCCGAAGGTGTACTATCCATTGATAGTAGCGCATTTCATAGTAACAATCTAACAAGTGTAACGATTCCGAACAGCATCACTTCTATTTCAGATCGTGTTTTTGCTTCGAATAATATCGTTGATCTTGTTATCCCTGATAGTGTGACAAGTATAGGAGATTATGCATTCTCTTCTAATAATCTAAGTAATGTTACACTTTCAAACAATGTTACGTTTATTGGCTCCGGTGCTTTTTTCTATAATAATTTAACAAGTATCAATTTACCTAATAACTTGACAAGTCTGAGTGAATCGGTATTTTTGAGCAATAAATTAACAAATATAATTATTCCTGATAGTGTTACAAGTATTGGTGATGCTGCCTTTCAAAGTAACGAATTAATAAGTGTGACGATTCCTGATAGTGTAACTACAATTGGAGAAGGAGCATTTGCTAGTAATAAGCTAGTTAATGTTAGTATTCCAAATAGTGTAACATCTATTGAGACAGATGCATTTTCCAATAATAAACTAGTGAGTTTGACTATTCCAAATGGTGTAACTTCTATTGCAAGTAGTGTTTTTAGCAACAATGAATTAACGAGTATAACTCTTCCAAATAACTTAACTCAAATAGGGTACGGTACGTTTTATCAAAATAAACTAAGCAACGTAACGATCCCGGCTAGCGTCACAAGTATCGGTCCAGACGCTTTTGCTTCTAACAGTCTTAATACGATTACGTTTGAGGGTAACTTACCGTCATTGGACGCGTCAGTTGTTGCTTCGCAAACAAAACCAAATTATACATTTGAAAATTGGTATAGCGACGAAACATTGCAAGCAGCTTGGGACTTTACTAATTCAATAGATCCTAATACAACACTTTATTCAAAATATATTTCCGATAAATTAACGGTATCTTTTAATAGTAATGGTGGTAGTCATGTGGCGGATCTAGCTGATATAAACTATGATACGACGATTACAGCACCAGTGGCTCCAACAAGGTCAGGTTATGTATTCGGAGGATGGTATGTAGATCAAGCTCTTACAACAAATTGGAATTTCGATACGGACAAAGTCACAGAAAATAAAACATTATTTGCAAAATGGAATGCTATTAATAACCCACCGGTTGTTCCACCAGTTACGTCACCAGCTCCAGTTACATCACCAGTTGTACCATCAGTTACAACATCAGTTACGCCAGCAGTTACACCACCAGTTGTCGAACAGGAAATTGAGGATACAGAAAACATTGATTCAGAACAAGAACCTGAAACACCAGTAGAAAAATATTTTACTGATATAGATGGACATTGGGCTGAGAATAGTATTAATGAATTAGCACAAAAAGGGATATTGAAGGGATATGATAGTGGTCAATTCGGTCCAAATGACTTCATCCAAAGACATCATCTTGCATTGTTGATCAATCGTTTAGTGAAGCTTGATGCAGTAAAGGAAGCTGTAAACTTTGAAGATGTGCCGACGAATCATCCGAGCTATAGTGCAATATTGAACCTACAGCAAGGTGGAGTTATTGATGGTTATAAAAATTCATTTAATCCATCAGGGCAGTTAACACTAGGTGAGCTTGCGAAAATATTAGTTCATGCGTTTAATATAGAGCAAGCTAAAATTACAGGAGAAAATCAACATTGGAGTTATATTTATACCCAAACTTTATCAGAGTTAGAGATTATGAAGGCAGAAGACATTGAAAATGGTGTGAATAAACCCGTAACAAGAGCCTTGTTGGCTGATGTTTTATATCGATTGTTACAGTATAAGCAGTTAATATAACTGTTTCAATTCAATAGTACATTAGGTTAATTGACAAGGACTTTCATGTAGATCCGGCTTACAGTATTACTACTAAAAAACCTTTCTTTTATTTGACTAACCATCAAGTAAAAGAAAGGTTGTTTGTATTATTGGGAAGGATATTGCTGAGGGGCGAATCTCCCGGGAAACGCATTGTGAGCTTTGGGTTCGCACCTGTCAGAATAGAAAACTCCCCCTTACTGGGGACAGCAACAAACCCCATACTCTACCTATAAATTATCCTATCGTCTCTCCATAAGCCTAGACGTACCACGCAACTCATCTACAGTCCCAGCACCAATACCGAACATCACGGTGCGTAGCTCGAACTCGACCTGCTCTAGACGCTGGCTTAACGCTTCATCAGAAGCAACCGCCGATTCAAGCAGCGAGCGTCCGAACCCGGCAAGGTCAGCGCCAAGTGCGATCGCTTTAGCCGCATCGACTCCGCTATGCAGTCCGCCGCTGCCGATGAGCGCGCCTGCTGGATTCAGCGTACGCACCTCACGGATGCAATCCGCTGTTGGAATGCCCCAGTCTGCGAATGCTTCTGCTGCAGCACGTCGTACCGGATTGGTATTCCGATATTTCTCGACCTGTACCCAGCTCGTGCCGCCAGCACCTGCTACATCCACGAAGGCTGCACCTGCTGCATATAACCGCTGTGCCATCTCGCCATCCATGCCGAAGCCTACTTCCTTCACACCAACGGGGACATCCAGCTTCGCGCACAGCTCCTCGATCCGATGTAACAGCCCACTGAAGTCAGTGTTGCCCTCGGGCTGGAAAATCTCCTGCAAGCTGTTCAGATGCAGCACAAGCATGTCGGCACCCGCAATGTCCACAGCACGCTGGAAGTCAGCAGTGGTGAAGCCGTAATTCAGTTGCACTGCACCAAGGTTGGCGATGACCGGGATGTCTGGTGCCCAGCGCCGTACATCGAAGGTATATGCTAGTTCGGGCTGTTCCACGGCAGCCCGGATTGAACCTACGCCGAGCGCCCAGCCTCTGGCGTTCGCTACACGCGCCAGCCGCTCATTGATGGCGCCAGTTGTTTCGCTTCCGCCCGTCATCGAACTGATGAGCAAGGGCGTACGTACTTTTTTTCCAATAAAGGCTGTCTCTAGACTCACCTCGTCAAAGTTCAATTCAGGCAGTGGATTATGACGAAACGCATACCGCTCCATCCCACTGGTTATCCCTTCCCCTGCCACATTCTCCTCAAGACAGAGGCGCACATGCTCCAGCTTCCGTTCGCCTGTAGCCACTTCAGGAAGCAGTCTTTTGCCAGCTCGCTCTTGTTCGTTCATGATGAGACCCCCTTATGTGAGAATTGCGCTGATTGACAGGATAACCTGCCCACTTTCCTACTTCTATATAAATTAAACTATCGTTATTTACACTGACCACTCCGATGACAGAACAACCCTCCGATCGCTGTTATCCCCAGATTTTTCTGATTCCTTTTTCCAAAGGGAAAATCCAGGGATGGCGTATGCTTCCGAAGTAGCTTTCTTTCAGAAAGCTTTGAGGCGAACGCTTCGCTTCTTCACGTTATTTCTGTCCTCTCCGCTCTTGTGTAAATGTCTAGTTCAATCTATAAACTCATTGTTCCATTGCACTTCTATGTATCGTACAAACGCTCTCGTTTGCAACGTATCGGTTCAGCGGTTGTAGACGCTATTTGGCATCAACTCTACCAGTATACCGTTCCATACTTACGAATGAAAGGTTGCCCCGAAACACAATGAATTGTATGTTTGAATTCCGGGGAGTTCTTCCGTCTTTATCTTACGCTCATCTCAGAAGCAATCTGTTCCCCAACCAACTGACCAGACAGCGTTACGATGGGTGTTCCACCACCCGGATGCGTTGTTCCGCCAACGTACCACAGTCCGCGCACATCCTTGCTCCGATTGCCTGGTCTTGCAAAGGTCTGCTTCACCGAGTTGGACGAAATGCCATAGATAGAGCCTTGATGCGCAAGCGTGTCCTGTTCAATCTGCTTAGGCGTATAACGAATGAGAACGTCCGATTGTCTCAGTCCCGTGACACCCCGCGCTTCCAATTGATCTAACACAAACTCGCCATACCGATCCATCTGCTCATCCCAGTTCCACGCATCCGACAAATAGGGAGCATTCACGAGAATGAACAGATTGCTTGCACCTACAGGCGCTCTACTCGCTTCCGAATAACCGGAGTAACAGATATAGATGGTTGGATCGGTTGGCATTTGGCGATCGCGGAAAATGTCCTTAAACTCCGGTTCATACTGCTCTGGGAAAAATACGGTGTGATGCAGCAATGCATCATACTGCCTGCGTACACCTGCCAGTGTAACAAAACCGGAAATGGACGGCTCATATTTGGCAATACGGGCATCCGTCATTTGTTTACGATATTTAGGTTCGACCAGTAATCGATTAACGCTTAGTACATCTCCATTGGCAACCACCTGATCTGCTTCCCGGAAGCCTTGATCCGTGTCTACTCCGACCACCTGTCCATTCCGAACAACAATCTGCCGTACCTGAGTCCCGGTGACGATCTGAACGCCTTTTTCCTGTGCCAGCTTCACCATACCTGCAATTAATTGATAGGTTCCACCTTCGACACCGTAGATTCCTACATCTGCTTCGACATGTCCCATCATTGCAAAGATTGAGGGTGATTGATAAGGTGATGATCCAACATAGGTCGCGTAACGACCAATCATCGCTAACGTATGTGGATGCTTGAAGTAGGATCGAAGCAGCGTATCCAGCTTAACCGTTGGACGTACCCTTAACAGACTGCGCAGCATCTGCAGGTTATATTTTTCTTTGGGGGAGATGAGCAGTTTACCGAGAAAATGTTGATTCGCTTCCGCATAGAGTGCAGCCGACTCATTCATAAAAGCATCATACTGGAGCGCATCTTCCGGGCTATATACCGCAATCTGCTCCTTCATCCACTGCCGATCCCGAGACAGATCCACCACCGTACCATCTGCAAAAACATTACGCGTACGCGGCTCTAAATCATACAATCGCACATAATCCTCCATCTCAACACCTGCATGCTCAAAGACCGAGCGAAATGAAGATGGCATCGTAATCGTACTTGGGCCGCGGTCAAAATGGTATCCGTCCTTCTCAATCTGCTGCAGCTTCCCTCCAGGCTGCTGTTGGCGTTCCAGAATGGTCACCTGCACGCCTTGTGAAGCCAGTCGAATAGCACAGGATAAGCCACCGAACCCTGCGCCAATAATGATGATGCTTCTCTTCAACTATACCGCCTGCCTTTCCATACATACCCTTTGCCGGAGCGTCCTGCCCGCCACGAGGCAATACCAATTGCTATAACGCAGGCCATGCTAATCGGTTGCAGGAGTGCAAGCCACCAAGGCTGTCCCCCGGCATAGTCCGCAACTCTTTTTACCGCCATGCCCAGCAGAGTCCCTGTTAGCCCATACATAAGAGTGGTCATATCACCAGTGAACACACCGAAGATCAACCCGAGCGGCGGCACCAGATACATCAGCGTATACATCAACAGCGTACCCAGCAGAAGTGCATCCTTGCGCCCTAAGCCTTCATACATATTTTTCTTATACCCGTTCCACACTTCCGAGCCATTCTGATACATTCGGGTTGTCGTCACGTCATGCACATCAGCCAGTGTAACAGGATGACCTGCACGTTTTACTGCCTTGGCAAGGCTCATATCATCTACCAGATGCGCTTGAATGGCAGCATGTCCTCCGGATGCCTCATAGCTGGAACGATGGATCAGCAGAAAGGCTCCTGTAGCAGCAACGAAGAGCGGGCTAGATGACCTGCGTATCATAAAAATAGGCAGATGACTAATAATGGTGAACACCATCATCGGTACGACAAGCTTCTCCATCCATGTCTTCGTGACCTGGTAAGGGAAACCTGTCACTAAACCTCCACCTTGCTCTACTCCTACGGCAACTGTCTGCCGAATGGCAGTAGGCTTCAATCGTACATCCGCATCGACAAACATATACCACTGTCCCGCCGCCTCTTGAACCAGCCGGTGACAAGCATGAGATTTCCCCATCCACCCTGGAGGCAGATCAACGCCCTGTAATAGACGTACACGTGAATCCTGACTCGCTATACGCTGAATGATCTCAGCCGTATCATCCTCAGAGCGGTCATCCAGAACCAACACTTCCATGCGGAAGCCAGACGTATCACTCGCAAGCACACTTTCAAGACAGCCTTGAATGTGCAGTGTTTCATTACGTGCTGGAATCAGCACAGAGACGAGAAGTTCATCGTCTGAGGCCGGGCGCAGGATACGCTGGGCATCCAATGAACGAACCTTAGGCAAGCAGGATAGATTCCATATCGCAAACAGCAATTGCATGCCTAATACACCAGTGAGAACAATCCAACTTATTTCAGATGCAGTCATCGCTTACGGCTCACCTGCTTCCGTGCGGCATCGTATTTTTCACTCGTGGAAGAACGATGACGAATCAGCGGAGTCACGTCCTGCAACTGACCTTGTGCGCTGTTCATCAGTTCTGTTTTGTGATCATCTAACTGCTGTTCTAACGCCAATCGAAGTCTAGCGGCAATCTCTTCACTCTTCCAAGCATGCCAGTTTTCCAGGATTGGCAGACCTGCACGCATAGAGATTTCCGGTAAATCATGCTGAACCATGCCATGACACAGAGTCACAGGTACAGCAATAGCCTCTGGCGAGCGCCGAAGTAACAGCCCAATTCCCGGACGGAATTGGATCGGTCTTATATCTTGATGCAGAATCTCACCTTGCGGAAAGATCCACACCCTTTTGCCTGCATTCAGTAGTTCTGACGTGTATTGCATAGACTCACGGATCGCCGATGCACTCTCCCTGTTGATGGAGTAAGCACCTAGCTTACGAAAAAATGTAAACCGCTGTAGCTGCTGTTCTTCCATCATCACGTAGTGATCGCCCACCGAGGTCTGCTGCGTCGCATGATAGAGCAACAGACCGTCCCACCAGGAACTGTGATTCATGAAATAGATCACCGGTCTCTTCGGCTCGATCTTCATCTCATAGCCGGGAACCCGGTGCGGATCAAGCGAGCCTGAGAGTGTAAACGAACGAAAACGCCGACGCAGTAAATAATAGTGGTTATATCGTGAGAACACATGGTTAAACGATTTGGACTTTGCGGCGCGAATCATACAGCCAGCTCCCTTCTGCCAGAAGCACGCCAGCAAGTGCAATCACGAAGCTACCTGTAATGCCTTCCTTCAGTGCAAGCACACCGAACAGAAGGATGAACAATTGATACAACCATTTGGCACGCAGCAGGGTGCTGCGATCTCCAGGCATAGCCGGCAAGAACAACGACAGAAAAGCGCCCATAATGAACCAGCTTACGTAGTTACTCCACGGAACGCCGTAGAATCCACCCCCAGCTCCCCAATGCCAGAATCCGCGAGCATGAGCAACTGGGTCTAGCACGAGATCCAGCACAATCGCCCAGAATCCGGTTTTGACTGCACGTATGAGCTTGCCAGACCACGTTGAACCACCACCACTTAGGATCGCCGAATTGCCAACAACAGCAATCCAAGCGAATCCTAACGTCACGGGCACGTTGAATAGATGGATGCCGAAGTAGTCCGAATACGCATACTCACCGAATGGCCACTCCGTATGAACGCCTAGCCATTCAATGCCCATTCCGCCAAGCCAAATAATGAATGAGGCCAGCCAGAGACTGGGTTCTTTCCAAATGACTGACCGGTCGGACATTCCAGTTCGGTACCGTCCCTTGTAGATTAGGTCTAGCACATATAGCGCATAGAAGATTAAGAAAAGTCCGTTGGAGAAGGATAGAACATCCGGCACACCAATCGTAAGCATCAGTACAGCGCCGATCGTATACCACACCCAATATAAACCTTGAATCATTAGGAAACCGCCGTTCGGGAAGCCTGAAATGCCAGCATTGGATAACGCTTCACAATCGCTCCCAGCATCTCCAATTTCAGTTCATCGGTAACATAAGCACGTTTCGAATATACATCATATTCATTACGCTCCACCGCATGTAAGATCGTTGAATAAAATGCAGCAGCCAGTTCAATCGCGAACGCACTATCCACCGGATACGTATCAAGACGATCCATCCCCACGCGGAACCAGTCCAGTGCAGCGACCTTCAATTCATGAACGATCGCGATCCAGCGTTCGTCAATCACACCATTTTGCCAATCAAGCTCCGTATATCCATGCTTCTCCATCACTTCAAGTGGAACATAACGTCGTGCTCTTGCCCGATCTTCGCCCACATCGCGAATGATATTGACGATCTGCATGCCTTTGCCCAGAGCAATGCCGTTGACAGCCACTTCTGCACCATTATCATCACGTAGTACAGGTAGCAACATCTCGCCTACCGTTCCGGCAACAAGATAACAATAATGCTCCAATTCCTTCATGGTTGTGTAATGCGTAACTTCCAGATCCGTGAGCTGCCCTTCCATCTGACGGAAAAACGGTCCTTTATCCAAATGTGGAAAGCTTGCAAATAACCATCTCAGCGCTGGCCATATGAAATGCCCTTCTGCTTCGTCCAGTTGTGTAAACAAATCACGAATCTCATGAATGGTATACGCCGATTGTTCCGGCTCATCCACGCTATCATCAATCATGCGACAGAACGCATAAATGACATACACTGCTTCACGACGCGGACTGGGAAGGCCTTTAAAGGCTTGATAAAAAGAAGTCGAACCTTTCTTCATCAACTCTTCGCACCTGCTCAAAATTGCTTCGTTCATGTTACCATCTCCTTCATGAGTTGATTTACAGCCATACGCGCACCCTGCATCACGATCGGCACTCCGCCACCTGGATGTACTGATGCTCCCGCAGCATATAGTCCCTTAATTGCAGGAAACGGCTTAGGTTGTGGTCGATATACCCCGGATTGAAACAGAACCGGCGCAATACCGAAGCTTCCACCGCCATATAGTCCATCGCGCTCTGCATCTGCTGGTGTTCTTACTTTTTTCCATTGGATCGCAGCACGCAGTCCCGGGAACCCACGTTGTTCTGCTTCTTCAAGCACACGCTCTACGAGCAGCTCACCTTCCTGTGACCAATCCACGCCTTCCGCATCCGGTACTGGAATGAGGAAATACAATACGCTCTGGCCTGGAGGTGCAGCCGTCTCATCTAATGCAGCCGGGTTAAACACGTAAAATGAGGACTTATCTGGAATTCGGCGTCGCTCGAACACTTCACGTAAACTCCCATCAAGGCTTGGAGGTAAGAAAAATTGATGTGTCGTAGCATCCTCCCATTTTTTGTCTACTCCTAGATAGATTAACACACATCCAGAAGAAGGACGATACGGCTTGCGTTTGCGCGGTGCTTCAGGGATCTCTCCAAGTAAACTGGATAAGTGAGGAAAGTCGCCATTGTAGATCACAGCGTCCATAGGCTCGAAGCCGTCTACAGTTTCAATTCCTTCACATTTTCCTTGGTTAATCTGGAGTCCGGTCACTTCGGTGTTCAATACAACGCGTCCACCGCGCGCAATCAGTTCCTTTTCCAATATACCTGGCAGTGCGGCATAACCGCCTTTGACCATCCATATTCCATATTCATGCTCCGCATAAGGTAACAACGAATAGATCCCAGGTGTCCCGAACGGTGACCCGCCAATGTATAGGCTTTGTAGCGAATACGCGTCGAGCAATTCTTCGTGTTCAAAATAATCGCCAACAGCCCTCCGCACACTTTTGTGTGCACGCAGTCTGCCCATGAGCGACATGAGGGACGGCGTGAAGAAATCTCTTTTCCGAGGAAAAGCTCGCTCTAGAAATGCTGCACGTCCTGCCGGAAAGAGTGTATCCATATCCGTCATGAATCGATTAAATCCTTTACTCTCACCAGGGAACAGGCGCTCAATCTCTTCTGCCTGAAGTGAACGGCTGGTCATTTTGGTCATGACTCGACCACTGCTGTAATGAACCTTGTACAGGGGGTCACAGCGTAACAACTCCACCTTGGAACGATCTACACCCGCTTCTTCCAAAATACCTAATAACATCTCTGGTAGAAGTACAATGGTTGGTCCTTGATCGATCCGATATTCTCCCTCTTGTTCGAATCCTATACGTCCACCAACACGTGAACCTCGCTCATATACCGTAACATCCCAACCTTGGCGATTCAGCAATAACGCTGACGTTAATCCTCCAATGCCTGCACCTATAATCGCCGCGCGCTTCATGAATGACCTCCAGCTTCTGCCGACTGTTGTACATAAGGAGTTGGGCGGGACTGTGTTCGTGCATCTTCTTCTTGAATAAGTCTCACGCTAATTCGTGCGGATTCAAAAATCGTAGGCAATCCGCTACCCGGATGCGTCCCACCACCAACGAGCCACACTTGCTTCAGCTCTTCGAATTGATTATGTGGTCGCAGATACATCATTTGACCAAGATTATGAGCCATATTAAACGTTGCTCCGTTGTATACATCCAGTTCATTTGCCCAATCAAGCGGCGTAAACATCATCGATTCTTCAATGCGACTACGAATGTCTGCCAGCTGAGGAATCGCCTCCATCTTCTTCATCAATGCTTCGCGAACGTTCTCCCGTTCCTTCTCCCAATCAATGTCTCCGGTAAGGTTCGGAGTGGGCATAAGAACATAAATTGCAGATTTTCCTGCAGGAGCTAGCGTCGAATCCAGCTTAGAGGGGTTATGAATATATAGAGATGGATCAGCGGACAACACTTTGTGCTTCGTAATCTCGTCTACGTTAACTCGGTAATCGTCAGGGAAGTACACGGAGTGATGTGGCAGATCGATCTCGCCATCTACACCGAGATACAGCATCGCTGTAGAACAGGAGTACTTTTTCTGTTTCATCTTCTCAGGTGTATATTTCTTAAGAACGCCTGGCTCGAACAGATTCGTTACGGCATGTGCGAAGTCTGCATTCACAACAACATGATCTGCTTCAATGCGTTCACCGTTCTCAAGCAATACACCTTCTGCACGACCATTGCGGACAATGACCTGATCTACGGGGCAGGATGTATGTATTCTTCCGCCGAACTCTGTGATCACATCAGCCATTGCATGGAACACACGGTTCACACCACCAATTGGATGATACAGTCCATACTGATGCTCTATAAACGATAAAATGGTGAATGTGCCCGGACAATCCCAGGCAGACATGCCCAAGTATTTGGATTGAAAAGTAAACGCCCAACGAAGTCGCTCATCTGTAAAGTAACGTGATAAAATCCCGTACACCGTATTATTGATATCAAGCTTAGGAAGAGCTGTTATCGCGTCTTTGCGCAGATAGTCCGTTAACTTACCAAAGGGTCTACGAAGTAATGGCATTACTTTACCGAATTTCACTTCTTCATCTTGCATGAACCGATGATAGTTATCTTCATTACCGGGAAAAAGTTCCTTAATCTGCGCGGCTGTTTGCTCGCGATCCCGAGAAGGCGTGAATACCTTATCACCAAAGTTCAGTGCATATAGCGGTGTCAGTTCCTTCATGTCTACATAATCGGATAGCTTGCGTCCAACGACATCGAACATTTCTTCAAGCAATTGGGGCATCATCAGAAACGTTGCACCTCGGTCAAACTTATATTCGCCGAGTTCGAGTCTGGCAGAGCGTCCACCAATTACGGGTTGTTTCTCATAAACATCCACTTCGTATCCTTGACCGGATAACAACATGGCTGCTGCAAGCCCCCCTGGGCCTGCGCCAATAACAGCGGCACGTTTACGTTGCTGATTGGGCATTAAGCCACTCACCTTTCTTATCTCGCTACTCTATTCTTATAGCTTCTAACCTACTATTAAACCATTCAACAACATTCTAAGCGGATAAAACATCAAACGTTATACAAATATAATACAAATATTATACGACCTTGTAAACTGTACATTCTGTACTTCCTGTTCAATGCACATAACATCGGATTAAATGCAAAAAAACACCCTTACCGCAATTGCGTTCAAGGATGCTTATCATCAAGCTTATTTAGGCAAAGTTGATACATATGACGCAAACCCACATAACTTGACCGTTTGAGCCATACATTAAACCTGTCCATTACACCATGTCGCTCGACTAAGTTAATATTGTGAGCCTGGTGGCATGTCTACCAAGTACTCCCGTTCTAACCAACCTTGCCATTCGGAGGAATGCTCCGGCATAATCCAGTCGGGATAGGTTGCATGTTCGGCATGCTCATACCCTTTTCCTCCAAGGACAAAGCGCATATGCGGGAATTCATCTTTAATTCGACTCACCAATTGATCACAACGCTCCATCAATCCTGGGCTCGTGATGGAGAGACAGACCAGCTTGATCTTCTGCTCACGAATAATTGGAAAGATGCCCTCTTCCGGCGTATTAGCTCCAAGGTACAGCACCTCAGCTCCATTTTTACGCATAAACAGAGAGAATAGCAGCAAACCTACCTGATGATGTTCCCCTTCTGGGCACAACGCTAGGACTTTGGGTAAGTGCGGATAGATCGGGAACAGATGGAAAAACTGATAAAACCGCTGTGAAATCAGTTGGGTCATGAAATGCTCCTGTGCTACAGAGGCTCTTCCCTGCTCCCAAGCATCTCCAACCCGAACTAGAATGGGCACAAGTACATGATAGAACATTGAATCGTATCCATACATTGTAAAGCCAAAATCAATCAGACCGTTGGCTCGTTCACCCTGGAATTGGTATAGGGAGTCGTAAATTTGATCCGCAATCCGTTGATACGATTCTTCCATAGTGGGAACAGGAGTCGTACTCGGGGTGGGAATGAACGCTTCTGCTGGCTTGGCTTTGTTTGCCTTCAACATCCGCACTGCTTCTGAAATATTGGTCTGATGTTGCTCAACCTGCTGTTTTAACCAGCGCAGATCTTCAACATTTTCATCCGTATACAACCGATAACCCGATTCCGTTCGCTCAGGAGTGACCGCGCTGTAACGATTTTCCCAAGCTCGGAGCGTTACCGTTGGAATGTCCAGCATGGCAGCGACCTGTTTGATGGAATACACTTTAGTCCCCACTCTCTTTCTTGAAATATCCAATAAAACATACTCTGAAATGCTTGCCATAGCCTTTTCTGCCAGGTTCACATTACGAGATTATATGAAATTTAAAACATTCTACAAAAATAATACACTCATTATACACAACAGCTACACCCCTGTCGATTCATCAAGACAATTTAGTAGCATCTGGCTTGTCCAATTTCTCTTCTATACCCAGTCCTGTGCGTCAACATTCATTCCAACGTGGTAATAGTAGTCAGCTAATTTATGAAAGGGGGTCATTGCTTGTTTGCTTCTCGCCACACATCAACCAAATCCAAGGCATCAGGACGCCGCTTCCCATACATACGCGCAGCGCTAGGTCTGCTTATTCTATGGCTCATCGCAGTCATGCTCTATCAGACGTATAAACCGCTGCCCCCAGGCATTTCCTATGAAAGTCCGGAGTATCGCACGGATCAAGTGCAGTTTCTTCACGATCTGACGTACCCTTCCGAAGATGGACTAATGGAACATGAGCAGCAGATTTACCAACGTATGCTGCAGGTCGTTGAAGATGCTGAACAATTCGTGCTCGTAGATATGTTCTTATTTAATGATTATCAGCACGAAGGGCAACGATTCCCGCCGATCAGTGCAGAATTCACGGATGCGATGATAGCCAAAAAGAACCAACATCCGGATATGGACATCTGGTTTATTACCGACGAAGTAAATACGAACTATAATTCAGCGCCCAACCCGCTATTTCAACAAATGAAACAAGCGGGAATACACGTGGTCATCACCAATGTTGATCCACTCCGCGACTCTACGCCGGTCTACTCGGCAGTGTGGCGGACCTTCTTCCAATGGTTCGGACAGTCCGGCAAAGGCTGGATTCCCAACCTAATGGCAAGTGACGGCCCAGATGTTACCTTGCGATCTTACTTAAAATTATTAAATGTAAAAGCCAATCATCGCAAAGTGGTCGTCAGTGAGAAAACAGCCATTGTTTCCTCAGGCAATATCCATGACGCGAGCGCCTATCATTCCAACATTGCCTTTGAAGTCTCTGGCCCAATCATTAAGGATATCCTCCGCTCAGAACAGGCGGTATTAGACATTTCTGGGGGTGGCACTGTGCCCGTATATTCTCCCTCTGCCAACGATTCGACCGCTACTTCGAGCACGAACTCGAACGAGGGTGACCTGCGTATCCGCTACTTAACCGAAGGCAAAGTAAATGATGCAACCTTGCAGGAGATTAACGCAGCCGAAAAGGGTGACGTGTTATGGATGGGCATGTTCTACATTGCCTCACCTAAAGTGCTGGATGCGCTGCTCGCAGCGGCAGAGCGCGGAACAGAAATTCGGCTTATACTTGATCCAAACGAGAATGCATTTGGTCAGGAGAAGATCGGCATTCCGAATCGGCCTGTAGCTGCTGAGCTACATGGCAAGTCAGACGGCAAAATCCAGATTCGTTGGTATAACACAACCAAGGAACAATATCATACCAAGATGATGTATATCGCCAAAGCAACCGGTGATCACATTGTTCTTGGCGGGTCGACCAATTTTACACCGCGGAACTTGAATGATTACAATTTAGAAAACGATCTTTGGGTTGCTGCCCCTCCAGATAATGAATTCACTCAAAATGTTGCGAATTATTTTGATCGCATTTGGAATAATGATGATGCGGAGTTTACGTTGGATCTTGATGAATTTCAGGAGAAAACAACGTTCTTGAAAGGAATTTTGTATAAGCTTCAACTCATCTTGGGCTTTACGACCTTTTGACTCCTTTCCCAGAGGGATGGTGAGTTCAATCTAATACAGCTATCCTTGATCCGCCTGCGCGCTATCGTGCAGGCGGATTTTGATATCTTGACACGGGATGTAAAATGTGAAAATATAATTACCTAACGCCCGTTAGGAAGGTGATACTATGACTGCACATTCGATTCGGGATGCCGCGCTTTTTCATTTTGCTAGAGATGGATATGAAGGAGCATCACTGAGAGCCATCGCAGATGAAGTCGGGATTAAGAAACCGTCGATATATGCACATTTTAGCAACAAGGATGACTTATTTTTGCACACCCTGGCCTTTGCATTTCAGGAGGTACGGCGGCACACACTCGAATATTTCCGTGACCATGCGGATATACCACTAGAGCAACGGCTTAAGGGTTTACTATTCTGGTTTGAGGAAGAGTACCATGCCCATGCATCTGCACGTTTTATGTTACGCAATTGTTATTATCCACCACTGAATCTCTATAGCGAAGTGATGGATCTTGTGTATCCGTTTCTAGATGGTATGGAACGCGCATTGATCCGGCTATTCGAGCGTGCAATACGTCATGGAGAACTACCGCCTGTTCCAGCAGAACAAGCAGCTATTGCGTTTATGACGTTCCTGGACGGTATTACGGTGGAGATTATTTATGGAAGCTCACGTCGATACAAACGACGCCTTGAAGCATCCTGGCCTGTCTTTTGGCATGGCATACATCATATGAACGAAGAAGCACGAGCTATCGCGCTGGAAGGAGATTCACCATCATGAACCGCAACTGGTTATATGTTTTTATCGGAGGAATTATAGAAATCGTATGGGTGAGCGGGCTAAAGCACGCTTCTAATGCATTAGAATGGGCGCTGACGGGGATTGCCATCGTGATTAGTTTTGGACTCATCATTGCCGCTTCCAAAAGACTGCCTGTCGGAACCGTATACGCCGTCTTCACGGGAATCGGTACAGCAGGTACCGTTCTGACGGAGATGGTAATGTTCGGCGAGGAGTTCCGTCTCGCTAAAATATTGCTGATCGGCTTACTGCTCTGTGGTGTCATTGGATTGAAACTGGTCACAGACCAACAATCCGCGAAAGAAGGTGCAGCATAATGGCATGGTTAGCAATCGTCGGTGCAGGTATCTGTGAAATTTTTGGCGTCATCGGTATCAATGGTGCTTCCTCCAAAAAGGGCTGGCCTTATATCGTGCTGATGTTGGTTTCATTTGTATTCAGCTTCTCGCTTCTGTCCTACGCAATGACCTCAATTCCTATGGGTACAGCCTACGCTGTGTGGACAGGAATCGGTACAGTAGGCAGCACGTTGACAGGCATGTTCCTGTTCGGTGAACGTAAAGAAGCGAAGCGACTCCTATTTATTGCGATGATTCTGGTCGCAGCGGTTGGTTTGAAATTAATTACGTAGTCGGCAAGAAACAGCGATCGTATGGATCCATTTTTAATGAATTATTGAATCAATTTCGTAACTCAACTCATTAAAACGTGTTTTATGTAACTAGATATAGACAAATTAAACCGTTTTGATCTATCTAGCCTTGATTTAATCAGCTAAAGGTATTATGAAATTGATTCTATTGTGTAAAACTTAATATTTTACGTAAAAACATAGGCGACTTCATCAGGAAGTCGTCTTTTTGAGATATGATGGAAGTAGAAGACATCATTTCATTATTTCGGGATGAGAGGAGGCTGACTGGATGAAAAAAATATGGAGACGTATCGGCGCATTCACAGGGTATACCTTCCTGATTCTATTAGCTGCGTTCTTCCTCTTCTCCCTCGTGGCAGTGATCCTACTCGCCATTTATGATTTTCAGGGTGGAACGTTACCTCATTAAGTAGGTATCCCCCTCTTCACTTCTTCCAATTTCCTCCCATTTGAATTTAACCTTCCAGATCGTTTATACTTGTTTTGACCTTGAAGTCAATCTGAGAACTCACAAGTTCCGCAACGAGGTGAATGTATCGTTAATGAACCCTATCCATGAAATGAATGAGAAAAAAAAGCTGATTATTACCACAGCTCTTAAGCTGTTCTCTGCCAAAGGCAGTGCCGCAACGTCGATGCAGGAGATTGCTGAACTATGCGGAATGTCGAAGGGCAGCCTCTACCTCATGTTCAAATCCAAGGAGGAATTAGAGGCCAGCACGTTGGAATACTGCATGTTTGCTCTGATAGATGAAATGACCCAGATTGAACATGAAGCTGGTCTCACTTCAAGAGAACGTCTGCACAGGCAGATTGAGACACTACTTATTCATGTATCTGAACTGAAGGAATTTCTACGTGTACAATTACGCAGCATGATGATGGATGATGAGCAGAAGCATGGCGACAAATGCAACCCACAACATCGAGATCTAGAGGTTCGTACCTTGCATTGGTTCAAGGGAAAACTTGAGGATCTATATGGGCCGGAGATTGAACCCTACACCATTGACCTTATTATTCTCACGCATGGTCTGTTTCTCTCCTACGTCAAAATCTGGTTTACAGAAATGCCCTCCCTTACGGTTGCCAAGATGGCTACTAATATGCTGCAAACGATTGATTACACAGCGCAGGGACTACTGGAGCACAAGCCTGCACCACTCATTCTGCTAGAACATTGGCCGGCATGGACGAGTGAGTCCTATGCAGATTCCCCTATGTTGCGGCATCCGGTTCATATTATCAAACAGATACAGGATATTATCACTTCTGATCTGCAACCTGGACAATTACGTACCGATGCGCTGGAGACCATCGCCATTCTGAAACAAGAGATGATGGAATTCACGCCAAGGCGCGCGATTGTTCTAGGCATGATGCACAATCTGAATCACATTCCTGCCATTCAGCCATTGCACTCCGAGCTTCAGCATATTATGGATGCCATGTATAGCCGGTTTATCCAAGCTGACTCGTCAAACCAATAAAAAACAGGGAGAACAGAGAGGAGAAGAAACCAACGTATGAAAGGGATTATTAACTTTTCACTGAACAACAAGTTTGCGATCTGGATTCTGACCATCATCGTTTCCGCCACAGGTCTATACAGTGGACTAACGATGAAGCAGGAGACGATTCCAAACATCAACGTTCCATTTCTGGCCGTTACTGCTATTGATCCAGGTGCCGCACCGGAAGGAATTGTTGAGGATGTCACCAAACCGCTAGAACAGACATTGAGGAACGTCGATGGGATTAAAACTCTCACCTCTACCTCCATGGAGAATGCCTCTTCCATTACGCTTGAATTCGATTATGGAACCGATCTAGACAATGCCACAGCAGCAGTTCGTGAAGCACTGAACGAAGTGCAACTGCCAGATGGCGTACAGAAACCGACCATTTCCAAATTCAGCATTAACTCATTCCCAGTTGTATCACTGAGCTTGTCCGATAAGGATGGCGGGGATCTGGAACAACTGACGAGACTCGCACAGAACGATATTCAGGCTGCACTTGAAGACATCGACGGTGTCGCTCAGGTACAAGTTTCCGGTCAAT
This sequence comes from Paenibacillus tundrae, assembly GCF_036884255.1. Taxonomy (NCBI): domain Bacteria; kingdom Bacillati; phylum Bacillota; class Bacilli; order Caryophanales; family Paenibacillaceae; genus Paenibacillus; species Paenibacillus tundrae. The sequence goes on from NZ_CP145605.1 coordinate 5,924,922, forward strand.
ACGTTAGAGAGGTTCAACTTAAATTTGATCAGGACAAAATGAACGAACTCGGTCTGACGGAAGACACAGTCAAAGGCATCGTTCAAGGTTCCTCTGTCCGTGTACCTCTTGGATTGTTTGAACTGGATAAAGCACAGAAGGCTGTCGTTGTTGATGGTAACATCATTGATATGGATGACCTGAACAACCTGGCTATTCCGGTTATCCCAAGTGGTGCAGGCGCATCAGCAGGTAATGGTGCAGCTACTGCCCCGCAAGGAACGGGAGCACCAACAGATGGCTCATCGGCTCAAGCTGGTGAAGCGGGTCAAGGTACAGCACCAGGGGCTGCACAAGGATCTGACCAGGCTGCAGGGCAAGCTGGTGGCGGTAACGCTGGCGCTGGTAATCCTGCGGGCGCAGCTAATGTAGCACCTGGCATTCCAACGGTTAAATTAAGTGAGATTGCGAAGATCGAAGTTATTGGTCAAGCAGAATCCATCTCTCGGACAGACGGTAAGGAATCCATCGGGATCTCTATCGTTAAGTCCAATGATGCCAATACAGTTGATGTAGTCAATGCGGTTAAGAAAAAAGCAGAAGAACTGCAATCTCAATTCAAAAATGCGGAGCTTACGGTCTTACTTGACCAAGGTAAACCTATCCAAGATTCCGTAAATACCATGTTGTACAAAGCGATGTTTGGTGCTCTGTTCGCCATTTTAATCATCCTATTGTTCTTGCGTGATATTCGCTCTACGATCATTTCGGTCATTTCCATTCCGCTCTCCTTGCTCATTGCACTGACAGCGCTGAATGTAATGGACATCACACTGAACATGATGACCCTAGGCGCCATGACGGTTGCTATTGGACGGGTCGTGGATGACTCCATCGTTGTTATCGAGAACATCTATCGCCGTTTAACACTCAAAGGAGAGAAATTAAAAGGACGTGAACTGATCCGGGAAGCAACCCGTGAGATGTTTGTACCGATCCTTTCCTCCACCATTGTTACCATTGCCGTGTTCCTTCCACTCGCACTTGTGAGCGGTATGGTCGGTGAGTTGTTCTTACCGTTTGCCTTGACGATGGTCTTTGCCCTACTGGCATCCCTTGTTGTTGCGATTACAATCGTACCAATGCTGGCTCATAGCCTGTTCCGCAAAGGGATTAAGAACAAGCAAAACCATGACGAAAAACCAGGCAAGCTTGCGGAAACATACAAACGACTCTTGAACTGGACGTTGTCTCATAAACTTATTACTGTAAGTGTCGCTGTACTCGTGCTGGTCGGTAGTTTATTCCTGTATCCGTTCATCGGCGCAAGCTTCCTGCCAGAGCAACAGGATAAATATGTCATGGTTACGTACAGTCCGGAAACGGGAGCTCTGCGTGAAGATGTGGAAAAAGAAGCCCTTGTCGCTGAGAAGTGGTTGTTGCAGCAACCAGGTCTGGAGAAAATGCAATACTCCATCGGTGGCAGTAACCCGCTGAGCAGCATGGGTGGAGGAAGCTCCAACTCCGCACTCTTCTATATTGAATACAACAAAGATACGAAAGAATTTACCCAAGTGAAGAAAGATCTTGTGGAAGGTTTGAAGAACCAAGTTACCGTAGGAACCTGGAGTGAGCTTGATATGTCTGGGGGTCTGGGAGGTAGCAGTCTGAGCCTTTCCATCTATGGCGACAGTGTAGAACAGATCAAACCTGTCTCCGATGAAATTCTGAAGCTGGTTCAAGCAGATACGGAATCATTCGAAAAAGCAGATACGACACTCTCTGATACCTACGGGCAATACACGCTGGTTGCAGATCAGGAGAAACTGAGTTCGCTTGGTTTGACTGCAGGTCAACTGGCTATGACGCTGAGCCCAGTGCGGGAACGCCCTGTGCTTACCGAAGTAGATATCGAGAACAAAACGTATAAAGTATATGTTGAAACGGACAAAAAGACATTCAATAGCCTTTCGGAGATTGAAAATGAAACCGTCACTTCACCGCTCGGCATCGAAGTACCCATTAAAGATGTCGCTAAAGTAGAAGAAGGCACTTCACCGAACTCCATCATGCGTATTGATGGTAAGGTCGTTGTTCAGGTATCAGCTAACATTCTCGCTTCTAATGTAGCGAAAGCTTCACAGGATCTGCAGGCTAATATCGACAAAATCGATCTGCCTGATGGTGTTGAAGTGAAATTTGGCGGTACGACTGAACAAATTAATGACACATTTACACAGTTGGGTCTGGCTATGTTGGCAGCCATCGCTATTGTATACTTTGTGCTCGTTGTTACGTTTGGCGGCGGACTTGCGCCATTTGCCATCTTATTCTCCCTGCCGTTTACCGTTATCGGTATTATGGTAGGTCTGTTCGTAGCAGGCGGTACAATCGACGTATCTGCCATGATGGGTGGACTGATGCTCATCGGAATCGTGGTCACGAATGCCATCGTCCTGATCGACCGTGTCATTCACAAGGAAAACGAGGGACTGTCTACTCGTGAAGCCTTGCTGGAAGCCGGAGCAACACGTCTTCGTCCAATTCTGATGACCGCTCTTGCTACCATTGGCGCATTGCTTCCACTCGTTACAGGGCTGGAAGAGAGCGCGGGCATTATCTCCAAAGGTCTCGGAATTACCGTTATCGGTGGTCTGATCAGCTCTACGCTGCTTACACTGGTGATCGTACCGATTGTGTATGAATTCCTGATGAAGTTCAAAAAGAAAAGAATCGAAGATTAATTGGTCGCAAAGATAGACTCATGATCTGAGCTAGATGAACAATTTACACCCCTTGGTATGTATTGGAATGATTTTATATTCCAACATCAGACCAAGGGGTGTTTTTTTGTAGCCAAAGTATTTTTTTATAGGCAACACGATGGCAATTTTGAATTAGACGACAAAATAAACCACCCATTTTGGGAAATCACACAAATGCGTGTAAGAGATCATCTCATCTAGATGAAATGGTTTTATACTAAGGTTTACGGATCTGGATATTGCTAGGACATACCATGGGAAGGACGGTGAGGGTATGAGGGAAACAACGCTCCATATTCAGATGAGGGATATGTTGAAACGTCCGGTATTTCGCAAAGCAGAGGTGCTCGCCAGTGAACGTGCGCTGACGAGGTACGTAAGATGGGTACATATCATGGAGGTGCCTGAAGTAGGGAACCTGCTCAACGGCGGTGAACTGGTGCTAACCACAGGCATTGGATGGCAGGATAATGCGCAGCAAGGACTTTCTTTTCTACGTCAGTTAATTGCGCATGGGGCTGCGGGGTTATGTATTGAACTTGGAGCACATACCAAATCCCAGCTTGGGGCAATGAAAGAAATCGCTTCTGCCGAGGATTTTCCACTCATCTGGTTTCATGAACAAGTTCGTTATATCGATATTACGCAAGATCTGCACTTCACTTTGCTCCGCAGTCACCAACGGTTGATCGCTGAACTTGATACCCTGACCACCTCATTCAACCAACTTCTGCTCAATGGCGATGGTGTGCAGCCACTACTTCGATTATTGTCACGTACGACGGGTTATGATGTAGCTCTCTATCCACTTGAGGGTGAGGCAAGTGCCGTGCCCTATTGTGCACCAGAACAGCTGGAAGCGCGCCGCCAGTCCTGGTTCATGCATCGGAAGTCTGAGTCACTGAGAACGGAAATTCATACGGAACCCGCGACGTCAACCGAGTTCTGCTCCTCACCGGGTACGCTCTCCCTGTCTGTGCAAGCACTAGAGTATACCTTTGCCGACCTCGTACTCACTACAGCAAAATCATCTAATCATGATCTGGATCTGGAGCACCCGCATCAACCTTCCAAGGAATTCGTCCTTCAAGCCATGGAGCGTTGTGCCGCAGCCATTGCCCAGGACTGGATGCGCACCAAATACATGGAGGAGAAGCGCCGATACAAGGAAGATATGTGGGTCATCGATTGGCTCAACGGCCATCATTCTGCCAAAGAAATACACGAATATCTATCCACCGCTAGTCCCCTTCTTGCAACAGGCACAGGCACCGTCATTTTGTTCGACCGTATCCCGGGTTATTCAGATAGCCTCAAGCTTCAGAAGCTCCTCATTCAGCGTAACATCGTCTCCCGCTCGATCTTCTCAAGAGAAGGCTTCACCCTCTATAGTACCGTGCTTAACCATCAAATTATTCTCATCATCATCGACCCTCAGCCTGGCGTTCAACGTAAAAGCCATCTATGGAGCTGCATTCAACAACTCCAGCATCATGAAGCAGATCAAACCCATCGTCTATTCTCAGGTCTGTTAGGCATTGGTCAGAGCTGTGCCAACCTCGCTCGTATCAAAGACAGTCTAGAATCAGCTAAAGAAACCCTGTCGATTCAAAAGGATATCGGAGCGATGCAGCAGCCCTTCTACAGCAACCTTCACTGTTACCGTATTATTGCGGGTATGAAGCAGAGTGGCGGTTTGGAGGATTTTATCGAGGAATATTTGGGGCCAATCATCCGATATGATGCAGAAAAAGGTGGGCAGCTCCTGCATACGCTTAAGCAATATTTCGTGCTCTGTTGTTCCAAACAAGAGACCGCTACCCGTCTGTTTATCGTAAGGCAGACCCTATATCACCGATTACACAAAATCGAGTCCCTTCTCGGCGAAGACTATGTTCTTCCTGAGAAAAGAGTTGCGATCGAGCTTGCCATCTATGGTTATGAATATGTCCACGGCCCGATCGCGTAGCTTCACTATGCCCCCTGCTGTTCTCGCAGTTGCTGCACGAGAAAGTGTGCAAACCACTTTCGGCCGGAGGCAGTGCCTACGTGTTGCTGCTTCCACTCTCCCGGCTGATCCGGATGCTCCCAGACGACATCCGCTCCCTCCAGATGCTCTTGCACCTTATAGATTCGGTAACCCAGAGCGACCATACGTTCAATCGCTATTTTTTCTGCTTCAAATGCCTCGGTTTCGGACATGCCCCTCACCCCCTTGTTGTCGTCGCTACTTTCTTCGCTGGAACGGGTGCGCCAGCATCATATTTGGCACGCTTCACATATTGACCCGCACCCGGCCTACCTGCAAACTGCTGATCACGAATCACATATTCTCCCCGACACAACACCGTAACAGGACATCCTTGAACCTGCATTCCTTCAAAAGCACTGTAATCTACGTTCATATGATGCGTCGCAGCAGAAAGTTCTCTCTCCATCGCTGGGTCAAAGATAACGATATCTGCATCCGTTCCTACAGCCAGCGTGCCTTTCTGCGGAAAGAGCCCGAACAGCTTGCTCGCCCGTGTAGAGCACAGATCCACCCACTGGTTCAGGGATATGCGTCCTTTGGCGACTCCCTCTGAATACAGGATGCTGAGTCGATCCTCGATCACAGGCCCGCCATTCGGGATTTTGCTAAAGTCATCCTTTCCCAGATCCTTCTGTCCCTTAAAGTTAAACGAGCAGTGATCCGAGCCAATCGTCTGGAGCTGACCATTCTTCAGTGCATTCCATAATGCATCCTGATGAGATGCTTCCCGCAAAGGTGGTGACCAGACATACTTAGCACCTTCGAAATTCGGCTGATCCATAATCGATTGATCCAATGTTAAATACTGCGGACACGTCTCGCCCCAGATTCGATACCCTAACTCCCGCATACGAGCAATCTGCTCAACCGCTTCGGCACATGTAACATGCACAACATAGAGCTGAGAATCAGCGAGCGCTGCCAGTCGGGCAGCCCGACCTGTTGCCTCTCCCTCCAAGATCGATGGACGAGTTAGCGCATGGTGAATCGGTTCGGTTCGACCAGCCGCGAGCGCTTCACGCACCAGCAGGTCGATCACATCGCCATTCTCGGCATGCACCATGACGAGAGCGCCGTACTCCTTCGCCTTTTGCAGCGTCTGATACAGGATGGCGTCGTCGGCTTGGAATTGGTTTTTGTATGCCATGAATACTTTAAAGGAGGACACGCCTTCTTCTTCAATGATCTGAGGTAATTCTTCCAGCACTTGATCATTCATCTCGCCGATCATCAGATGGAAGCCATAATCAATAGCTGCCTTACCGTCTGCTTTGTCATGCCATTGCTGGAGGGATTCCAGCAGAGGTCGCCCTTTTTGCGTCAAACAAAAGTCAATAATCGTAGTTGTGCCGCCAAATGCAGCAGCAGCCGTACCTGTGGCAAAATCATCGGCAGTAACGGTTCCGCCAAACGGCATATCCAGATGGGTATGTGGATCGATACCGCCAGGAATAACGTAACAACCTGATGCATCCACAACTTCTGTCCGTTCGTCCGGCAGTAGCCCTATGCCGATCTGCGTGATTTTGCCATGCTCAATTAGAATATCTGCCTCGAATGTATCTGACGCTGTAACCAACACACCATTACGAATCAATTTGCGGTTAGTCATGATATCGCCTCTTTCGTTGATTGATCTCGTGTAAACTGTAGCGTCGCTATAGCCGATTGACGTTCATTCCAGGTCAGTGGTGCTTGTTCATGCTCGATCTCCACCATCTGGATTGCACCGTCCACTGGACATACGATGGAACAAAGGTTACAGCCTACACAATCCTCCTCAACCACTTCAAGATAGGAGCCCGAAGGATCGGTCAGCATATCGATACATTGATGCGAAGTGTCTTCACAAGCGATATGGCATTTGTTGCAATTAATACAGACATCGCGGTCAATACGAGCGACCACTTTGTAATTGAGATCAAGATTGCCCCAATCCGAGTATTTAGGAACCGTCTGACCGATTAATTCGGTTACACTTTGCAAGCCCTTCTCATCCAAGTAATCATTTAGCCCTTCAATCATATCCTCCACGATTCGAAAACCATGATGCATTGCAGCCGTACAGATTTGAACGCCAGTGGCTCCCATTAATAGAAACTCAGCTGTATCCCGCCAATCGGATATGCCTCCAATACCGGAGATCGGCACGCCTACCTCCGGATTACGTGCACACTCCGCAACCATGTTCAAAGCGATCGGCTTCACGGCCGGGCCACAATACCCGCCATGCGCGCCCTTACCCGCCACATGCGGAACCGTATTCCAAGAGTCCAGATCTACACCCGCAAGAGAATTGATGGTGTTAATCATGGAGATTGCATCCGCACCACCACGTACGGCGGCTTTGGCCGTTACCGTAATATCCGTAATATTGGGCGTAAGCTTCACGATGACCGGAGTCGTTGCTACTTCCTTCACCCACATGGTCTGGAGCTCTACCAGATCAGGCTGTTGTCCCGAGGCGGCTCCCATACCACGTTCAGCCATGCCATGAGGACAGCCAAAGTTCAGCTCAAGCCCATCGACACCGACTGCCTCTACCTTCTTCACAATCTCATGCCACTTCTCCCGCTTCGGCTCAACCATTAGTGAGGCAATCACCGCTCGATCCGGGAAACGCTTCTTGGTCTCCGCAATTTCTCGAAGATTCACTTCTAGTGGTCGATCCGATATCAACTCAATATTGTTAAAACCAGCAACACGCTGACCACCGAAATGAATCGCTGCAAAGCGCGAAGATGTATTGATGATTGGCTCGCCGAGTGTCTTCCACACTGCGCCACCCCAGCCTGCCTCAAAGGCTCGTTGAACCTGATATCCCGTGTTCGTTGGTGGTGCAGATGCCAGCCAGAACGGATTCGGCGATCGAATACCTGCCAGATTAATAGATAAGTCAGCCATAACGATCCCTCCTAGATGTGGATTGAAATCTTTGGATTGATACTGATTAGCTCTTGATTTGCCAATCAAATGATGTTGCCTGATATCAGGCTTGGGATTGCTTGAGATAGATTAATCTCCCTATATGCTCCAAATGATGATGCCCTCAAAACCAATCACTAATAGATTAGTGCCGGTGTCTCATTAAACCGAGCGTAGCGTGATTCCGAACTCATGCCGTCTCTTCTACCTTTCCAGGCCATGCCTTCATGACCGCCGCTGCTACCATCTTTCCTTGCTGCGCTGCTGATACGACCATCGCTTCACCCTGTCCCTGACCAAAGATAACATCTCCAGCAGCATAGACCTGAGGGCGGGATGTGCGATACGTGTGCGGCTCCACCTCTACTACACCTCCCTGGTGCTTCAAGCCAAACGCTTCAATAAGCGGCAACAACCGATTCTGCCCAATTGCGCGCACAACAGTATCACATTCAATCGTGAACTCTGACCCTTCCACCGGTACAGGCCATGCGCGCCCCCCGCCGGGCGGTGTCTCTAGTCGCATTTTCACGCATTCAATAGCACGAACTCGGCCGTTCTCATCTCCGACAATGCGCCTCGGCATCGTAAACCAACGGAACTCGACTCCCTCCTGTTTCGCAAATGTATATTCAAACGCATACGCCGTCATCTGACCCTCTCCGCGTCGATAGAGCATTTGTACCCGCTCAGCCCCCAAACGTACAGAGCACGTTGCCGCATCCACGGCTGTATTGCCTGCACCAATCACGGCAACATTCAGTCCATGGAGCGCCGGTGGCACACCCTGCTTCGTCGATTCGACCAGCTCAATGGCATCATAGACTCCTTCTAGTGTCTCGCCTTCAATGCCAAGCATCGGCACTGCACCCATGCCACAAGCGAGAATTACCGAGTCGTATTGCTCCATAATCTCATCTGTTGAGAGGTCTACCCCAATGCGAACTCCATAGCGGATCTGTACGCCCAGTGCTTCCACTTGCTGTACTTCCCACAACGCGACGGATTCAGGTAAACGGAACGATACAATGCCATACGTGTTCAGTCCGCCACCTTTCGCCTTCGCTTCATAGATCGTCACCTCATACCCTGCACGCCCCAGCTCTCTGGCTGCGGACAACCCTGCCGGGCCGGCACCCACGATTGCAACAGTACATCCATTCGAAGGTGCAGGATGGAACAAAGGTTCATTCTTCGTTCGTGCCCAATCCGTTGCATAACGTTGCAGGTCACCGATGCGAATAGGCTTTGACGAATCATTCAGAACACAGGCACCTTCACATAATTCTTCTGTTGGACAGACCCGCGCACAACTGGCTCCCACCGGATTTGCATCCATAATAGTTCGAGCTGATCCCTTGAGGTGACCTGTAGAGATTTTCCGTATAAACGAAGGAATATTAATATCTGTTGGACACGCCTTAATGCAAGGTGCATCGTAACAATATAGACAGCGGTTGGATTCCTCCATCGCTTCTGCACCTGACATCGCAGGTTTCATCTCCGTGAAACGACTCTCCCATCCATAATCAGACATGGGGGCTCCAGGGCTGTTCATCATGCGTATGCACCTCCAAAAATTATTCATTGAGCAGTGTATCCTGTTCGTGCCTCAGGGCATCCTTCGTAATCAAAAGCGGACTTTTTGAACAACCTCTACAAATGAACGAGATGTTCATACGTTTCAGGCCGTCGATCCCGGTAAAATTGCCATACATTGCGCACCTCCCGGATCACCTCCGTATCCATCTCCCCAATAATTACTTCATCTTGATCCCTGCTGCCGATGGCAACCATCTTGCCACGCGGATCAACGAGATAGGACTGACCGTAGAATTCACCCATATTCCATGGTGATTCCACCCCTACACGATTGATCGCAGCAACATAATACCCATTGGCTACCGCATGTGCGGGTTGCTCCAGCTTCCACAGGTATTCCGACGTGCCTGCCACCGTTGCCGAAGGATTGAATACAATCTCAGCACCCGCTAAACCAAGCAGACGTGCTCCCTCTGGGAAATGACGGTCATAACAGATGTACACGCCCACTCTGGCGTAAGCCGTATCAAACACCGGGTATCCAAGATTTCCAGGTTTGAAATAATACTTCTCCCAGAATCCATTCGTACCCTCACCCGCTTCCACATGCGGGATGTGATGCTTGCGATATTTCCCCAGATACGATCCATCCGCATCGATCACGGCTGCCGTGTTGTAATACGAAGCAATGCCCTCCACCTCATACACCGGCAAAATAATGACTACCCCAAGCTCCTTCGCCAGTGCTTGGAAACGTTGTGTAGTTGGTCCCTCTGGTACCTGCTCCGCAGAGGCATACCACTTCGGACTCTGTTCCGTGCAGAAGTACGGACCGTAGAATACTTCCTGTAATCCAATAATCTGCGCTCCCTTGGCGGCAGCTTCCCGCACCATGGTGATATGCTTCTGTATCGCCGCTTCCTTATGTACCTCAACGGAAGCGGTGCCTTCAATGGCGTGTGAAGCTTGGATCAAACCAATCTTGATTTTTCCCATAATATTGGAACACCTCCTTAGGAAAATGTGTCGATAACTGTGTGACCATTACACATCTGCCGAACGGTACGGTATAAGACCTCGGTGCCCAGTGTAATATCTTCTGGCGAAGAGTATTCACTCGGATGGTGACTGATGCCGTCCTTACTGCGGACAAAGATCATGCCGTAATCACATACGTGTGATAATGCCAGCGCATCATGGAAAGGCCCACTCATGAGCTCGGGTAACGTCAGTCCCATCGCTTCTGCCGACGAGTGAATCGTCGATTTAATTCGTTCAGCACAATAACGCGGTTCACTGTTGGTATCGACCGTGAGCGAATAGCTCAGCCCATGTTGCCTGCTTACATCCTCCAGCAGTTGCATGAACCGGGCTTCTAGCCGATCTCTACGCGCCATCTCCATATCCCGCAAATCTACGGTAAAGCTAACTTCCTCCGGAATGATGTTGCGTGAATCGGGGAATACCCTCAGGCTTCCCACTGTTCCTACCGTTGGTGCACCAGGATCTTCGCGTACCATCTCATCAAACGCAGCAATGACTTTGGCGCTGCCAACAAGCGCATCATGCCGCATCCCCATCGGAACCGAACCAGCATGACCTGCCATTCCCTTCATGGTCACCGTGAGCCACAATGGCCCTGAAATCCCGGTTACTACACCCACTTGCGCATCTATCGATTCCAGTACAGGCCCCTGTTCAATATGCAGCTCCAGATATGCGCCAATCGCTCCAGGCGGGTATACCGATTCGGCAAATTGTGCTGGGGAGCAGCCAAAAGACTCAAGCGCTTCTCGCCGCGTCACCCCATGCTTATCCTGTCGCTCCAGCTCGCCTTCCTCCAACTGCCCGGTTATCCCACGGGAGCCGAACAGACCTTTATTGAAACGCGAACCCTCTTCGTCACAAAAGGCAACGACTTCAATGGACATCGCGGGCTGGATCCCTTGCTCCATCAGACATTGAACAGCTTCGAGCGCACCGAGCACTCCAATTGCCCCATCATAGTGGCCACCATATGGCTGAGAATCGATGTGTGAACCCAGCATAAGGAGCGGTAGCGATGGGTCTGTACCTTCCAAGCGAGCAATCAAATTGCCAAACGCATCAAGCCGAGTGGTAAGCCCTGCCTCTTCCATCCAGAGACGAACCTGAATGATGCCTTCCATATCTTCTGGTGTCAGCGCCAAGCGACAGACACCGGTATCTGCGATGCGTCCAATACGAGATAGTTGTTCAATTCGCTCATCCAACCGAACCTGATTAATGGTGATTCCCTGAGTCGTCTGCACTTCGAACTCCTCCTTGTACAGTTATGGCTTCACCGTTCATGTCTAATGAACTTGCATCCAGATTACGTAGTGCAGTCAGTAGGCTGCTTGCAATGAGATCCAGCTCTGCTTCCGTTGTGACGAATGGCGGTGAAATCGTCAGAATATTTGCAAACCCTGGTACGGTATCCCCATTTTTACCGATGAGAATGCCATCCTTTTTACAGCTAGCGAGTACCTTCATTACCTGATCGGCTCTGGCCGGAGAGCCATCCGCCTCAATCAATTCGATGCCGCAGGCGAATCCGAAGGAGCGAATGTCACCGACCACCGAAAGCGACAAGAGCGGTTCGAGCTTCTCACGGAGCAATTGCCCCAGCCACTCAGCTTGACTAACTAGATTCTCACGTTCAATAATCTCCAGATTCGCCAGCGCTACCCGGCAAGACACCGGATTGCCCCCGAAGGTGTTCACATGACGAAGGTGTGTATCCGCGCCAGGTTCCTTGAACGAATCGTACATGTCCGCTCTTACGGCGGTAGCCGATAATGGAGAGTACGCACTGGTCATGCCTTTCGCCATCGTCACAATATCAGGCTTAACACCGTAATTGTGATGTCCGAACTTTTGCCCTGAGCGACCAAAACCACAAATGACCTCATCGACGATCAACAGTACACCATAGCGCTCACAGATCTCCTGTACCGTGCGCATATAATCCGGAGGAGGCACAATCATGCCACCCCCTGTAATAACTGGCTCCATAATAACTGCGGCTACGGTCTCTGGCCCTTCCCAGCGTATGACCTCTTCATAGATCGTCGCGCACTCTAGCCCGCATCCGTCCTTACTCTTACCGAATGGACAACGATAACAATACGGCGGAGGTACATGAGTGAAACCAACGCCGAGGGGTTCGTATTTGATCTTGCGAGCCGCTTGCCCCGTAGCGCCCAGTGCTCCCATGGAGTTGCCGTGATATGCACGGTGACGAGAGATGAATTTGTGCCGAGTAGGCTCACCATTCTGGTGATGATACTGACGGGCTATTTTGAAAGCTACCTCATTGGCATCCGAGCCCGAGTTGGAGAAAAAGATCCGATACTCCCCCTCCAGCCAGTCATTCAGCTTCTCTGCGAGCAGGATTGCCGGCTCATGACTCTGGGTCATTGGGACATAGGCGAGTGCTTTCATCTGCTCGTAGGCACTTCTGGCAATTTCCTCCCGCCCATGCCCAACGTTCACACACCACAATCCGGACATCGCATCCAAATAACGCGAGCCATCCTGATCCATAATCCAGCTTCCTTCACCGCTGACGGCAATCATCGGATGATCGTTATGCGGGGAGATGTGATGCCACACATATTGACGATCCTTCACCAGCCATTCTTCCTTCGTATCCCCAAGTGGCTGAGGCTGCTGATCCACAGAGTTCATGCGTCATCCTCCTCCATCTATTTCACTGCATCTTCATAGATACTTCTCTCTAATGCTTCATCCAGATTTGCGGCTTTTTTGATCAAACCATAATTTAGGGCGATGTCCGCCGTTCGCGTGAAGGACTCATCGACGAAGCTGCCAACCTGCTGTTCGGTAAAACCTTCGGGGCGAATTAACTTCGCAATCTCTTCCAGCATGGTCACTTGGTGCTCACGAGTGGTGCTGCCCTCGGTTACATTTTTCATGACGGCATCTACCGTCTCCTCTTGGTTATCAATTGCGTAGTTCCAGCCTTTCAGAATGGCACGCGTAACTTTGACCGCCAGATCCCGATTGCCGTCTACCCAGTCTTTCTTCGCAATAAGGGTATCCTCCAACATGCCCACACCCGCATCCTCAATGTTGAATACATCCAAATCCGATTCCTTCACACCGCTCTCCAGTACCACATGAAATTCGTTATAGATGGTTGCTGTAGCCACATCCACCTGGTCATTGAAGAATTGATCCATCGTGAATCCCTGTTTGACCAGCTCGATATCCTTCTTCGGATCAAGGCCATTCTTCTCCATAAAGGCGAGCACCTGGAATTGTTGGCTGCCAAACCAAGTACTAACCTTCTTGCCCTTCATCTGAGTAGGATCGGTGATCCCCGCAGATTTCTTGGCAATTAATCGATAACTGCTCTTTTGCGAAATTTGCGCCAGTGATACGAGCGGGAGTCCGTTATCCCGGCTGACCAGCAAGCTGTCTACCCCGGTTACCCCAACATCTGCAGCACCATTGACGACCTGTTGTTCTATGACGATATCCGGCCCTCCGGGAATAATCTCGGCATCGATGCCCTCATCGGCGAAGAAACCCTGCTCCTTGGCAGCATATATACCTGCAAACTGAGCCTGTGGTACCCATTTGAGTTGGATCTTCACTTTCGTTAAAGACTGACCCTCACCTTCTGCTTCCCCTGCACCCGCAACAGCAGGAGTCGTAGCCGGCTTAGAATCTGTCGAACACGCACCTAACATAGTAACAACCAGCAGCATCAACACTAGAAAACCAGGTTTTAACGGTCGGTACATGTGAAGAACAACCCCCTATTGATATGGATTTTGGGTTATGCCGATTGCATGTAATATCAGGACTCTACTCGATGTCCAGTCAGGGATCTGTGCGAACACGGCTCCAAGGGATCAGGCGTTTCTCTGCCAGCACCACCGCTTCATAGAGCACAATCCCAAGGACAGCGGCGATAACAATGCAAGACCAGGCAAGCGGCATATTCGCCAGGCGAATCTGATCAGAGAGCAGATATCCCAGACCCTGTGAAGCGATGAAAAACTCCCCTACGATGGCCCCAATAATGCTGGTCGACATATTAATCTTCAATCCAGCGAACAGTGCAGGCAGGGCATGAGGTAAGCGCAGCTTGATAAAAATTTGCATTTTACTCGCCGCAAGACCCCCGAGCAATTCATGGTACTGTGGCTGGATGAAGGTTAGCCCTTTGAATAAACTGACAGCCATAGCAGCCATGGTAATGACTGCTACTACCGCAATACGCGACCAGATTCCGTCCCCAAACCAGTTGTTCATAATCGGTGCCAGTGCAACGATTGGTATTGCGTTCAGTGCAGACATCACGGCAACTGCCGCCTTTCCACTCGTAGGAAAGAAGCAGGCAACTATAGCGGCAAGTGCGCCTAGCGAAGAACCTAACAAGAAACCACCTAACATTTCGGTGCCGCTATACATTGCATAACGGAAGAGCATTTCTGCATTGTCTTTGATTGAGCTTGCAATGGAAGAAGGTACAGGCAATTGATAAATTTCTAGGGAGAACATGTAGTGGAATAGCCTAAGTTGCCAGAGAAGAAGAAATATAAGTCCTGCAAGCGCTGGGAGCAGACGCAAACCCATGGATCGTCCACGCAAGCGACGAGTCCATCGCCTCTCTTCGGCTTGTCCTTGTTGTTCCTGTAATCGGGAAGCTGAAGCAGAAGTGGGGGTGATTATGGCGGAGCTGGACATGGATGTTCCTCCAGATACGGCCGCCGTCACTCGATCCTCCTTATTCCGATGTTTCCATACATGATCATTCATGCAGCCCCTCCTCTCTTGCTTCTGAATTCAGGCTGCCAAGGTGTTAACCAACGTTCAGCAAGGCTGATGACCATATACGAGATCAATCCGATGCCCATACTTAGCATGATCGTTGCCCAGAACATGCCAACTTGGGCGTTACCATAGTACAAGGAACTCACCATAAGTACGCCTAATCCATCGGGAGCACCCATTAGCTCCACTACAATCGAAGAAGTTACAGCGAGCGGAGCGGCGATTTTCATCCCAGAGAATAAACCAGGCAGCGCAGAAGGTAACAAACACTTAATATACCGGGCTGACAACGAGGCTCCACAGGAGCGCATGAGCTCCAGATGCTCCGGGGCAGTGCTTTTCAAACCTTTCAGCGTGTGAATGATAATCGGGAAAAAGGTAACGTATGCGGCCATCACGATCCGCGCCCACTCGGCGTTATGGATAATGCCGTACACAATCGGGGCAAGACCAATGACCGGAACCATCTGTGAGGAAATCACATAAGGCGACAATGTACGCTCCAGCCAGACGGCTATACTCATCAGAAGTGCTAGCGCTAGACCCAGAAGCGTACCCCCTGCAAAACCAATTGCCGCATTACCAAACGTCACACTTCCTTGTTCAGCCAGCGTGCCTGCATGCCTTAATAGCGCAATAACCACATCATGTAGATAAGGTAGGCGAGATGATGCCTGTTGGGGAGTCATGGATGCATGGAGTATCCAGGCGATGCCTTCCCATAACAGGAGCAGGAGAATAATCCAGATCGCGACCCAAGAACGATAGCCAGGTTTATAAGAGCGCAGAGGTATCAGACGGATCACGCTCCTCATAGAAACAATTGCGAATCGTTGTAATCATCTGATAAAAGGCTTCCGTTTCCCTCAGTTCACGATGACGTTCTAAGGGCAATTCAACGGGATGTATGGAATGTACCTGACCCGGATGTGCAGAGAGAACGATAATCCGGTCTGATAGGAATACAGCTTCTGGGATACTGTGTGTAACAAAGAGGAAGGTTTTGCCTGTGGAACGCTTAATATCGAGCAGTTCTAATTGTAATTTTTCTTTGGTGAATTCATCCAAGGCGGAGAATGGTTCATCCATGAGTAACAATGGTGGATCAAGCGCAAGTGCTCTCGCAATCGACACCCGCTGCTGCATCCCCCCACTGAGTTGCCAAGGATAATGGTCAGCAAATCGGGTGAGACCGACCAGCTCAAGCAGTTCAGCACTCATGCGCCTGCATTCCTTCTTACTCGTACCGAGCAGCTCCAGCGGTAATTCTACATTGTGACGCACCGTGCGCCAGTCGAACAAAGCGGGGGTCTGAAATACGATGCCGAACTGTCGCTGTAACCTTGCTTTTTCCGGCTCATCCCCGGCAATGCGGACAGAACCGGACGTGGGCTGGAGCAGATCGGCAACCAGTCGCAATAAGGTGGATTTGCCACAGCCGGACGGCCCAAGCAGAGAGACAAATTCATTGGAACCGATGTGAAACGAAACATCTGACAGTGCCGTTACCTGTTGTGTTCCAGTTCCAAAAACAACGGACACATGATCCACTTCAATGTGGCAGACATCTGGAACAGGGACGTTTATGGAGGACATAGGCATTCTCCTTTTCGCGGAAGTGACTTCTTATCGCACTCAGGGTGAATGGGAGGTTGTTGAACCGAGTCGTGTTCACGAACATTACAGATTTAACTGGTTAGGTAATACTATATAACATTGAGCGAGGATTACATTATACAGACTGTTTTTAGAATAGGCTCGTTCATGTTACAGAGTGTAAAGTGAGACAGATATGGAGGAGAGGTTACCTAACAAGGATATAACTCAATCATAAATTTCAATTGTTAGAGGATCATCATGCCATAGATAGCTTACATCTCATTTTTATAAACCGTATATTATTTGTATTTTTTGAATGAATATTCGGAAAATTCGGCATATGCCCTCGTATTCTTGGTGGTTTTCTTGTATAAGACTTATATAGAGAGAAAGAGAGAGAAGCATTCACATTCAACAATCGGGGGTGTTTGGCGTGTTTGACTGGCTCGGGTGGAATAAGGGTTGGCCGCTGTGGCGGTCGTATCGGTTAAACGTACATATCAAGGAAGATGTAGAACAGATTTTTGAGGGGATTGCCGAAACAAGACGTCAGCTTCTCATGGACTGGGCGGATGAACAATGGGATCATCTGGATCGATTATTGCAGCAAGTTCAGTCGCATGAGCCCCAAGATGTATTACAAGGTTCCCAGTCTCTTAGCAAACTAAGCGTGTGGTTCAAAGGAAGTTATGCAAGAGCAAAAGATTGTACAGAGCTATTTATGGTGAATGAGCAAAACGAGGTTGTATTCTCCACTTATCCGAAGCATATTGGGAAGGTTTACAGCAACAATGATGAAGGGTTTGAACCAGGTATACGGTATGCCAGAGCAGATATCAAGGGCAGAAAGTGCCTCTATGGCCCTTACTCTGATCCACTCACCCTGGAGATTGGCGCGCGTTCGTCTTCTTTTCATGATGATGTCACCCTGATGTTTGTTGCTCCCATCGTACACGAGGGACGCTATGTTGGAGCGCTATGCAGCCGTATTCCGAACGATGTATTAGGCGATTTAATTCAAAGAGAGTCCGGCCATATTTACCCCGATTCGGGTGATAACTACATTTTCATGGCGGAATCAACGATACGACCGCATCTGCAGCCCGGAACAGCTCTATCCCGTAGCCGATTCGAGGATCGAACCTTCACTCACGGAGAAAATCTCAAAGACGGTGTCACAACCGAATGGGGTACTGTTTCTGTCAAGGAACATACCGAGCTTGAGCTATTGTTCACCGATCCTTCCACTGGAAAATTACATCCTGGAGTGGAGAATACGATTCAACATGGCTCTAACTTGTTTGTTGCCTTTCCCGGCTACTCCGATTACCGCCATATCCCTGTCATAGGTAAGGGGATTACGTTTCAGCTTCCACACTGCCCGGATCGCTGGGGTATGATGTGTGAGGGGGACTTGGAGGAAGTGTATCAGGTGCGTAACATTGGCTGGCGCCAGTTCAAGCTGCACATCCGTTGGATTGTGTTGTCGGCGATCCTCGGAGCCGTTCTCGTGTATATTCTCTCCGGCAGTGGATGGAGCGCAGGAGCTATCGCCGCTTTCAATCTCATATGCGGGTTATTCGCAGCAAGCCAATTGCAGCGTAAGCAGTATCGTCGTGTGCATGAGGACATGCGACGTATTAGTCGGTTTATTCGAATCAATGCCGAAGGCAAAGGTGATCTGACTCAGCGCCTGGATACGTCCACTTTTGCTCAGGATGAAACCGGT
Organism: Paenibacillus tundrae; assembly: GCF_036884255.1. Taxonomy (NCBI): domain Bacteria; kingdom Bacillati; phylum Bacillota; class Bacilli; order Caryophanales; family Paenibacillaceae; genus Paenibacillus; species Paenibacillus tundrae. Next base: position 5,943,322 of record NZ_CP145605.1, read on the forward strand.
GAACTAGCGAAATGGATCAATAATATGATCGATTCACTTGAAGCCATTATGCTCAAAGTTCAGCTGGCTACCGTGGATGTTCTGGACAATCAAGTTCAGATGCGGACATCAACAGAGACGACACAAGGCACGACAGCGCGTGTCAATCGTAAGCTAAGCTTCATGATTCAAGGTATACGTACACAGCTTGAGGATCTAGATCAGGCTAAGATTGCCGCAGATCACATGCGTCATACGCTGCACCAGCTTGAAGCCAGTGCAACAGCACAAATTCAAGTTGCCCAGCAAGAAGTAGAGCGTATCGGTGACAAAATGGTTCAGATCTCTGGAGCCGTGTCCGATACCAATCGCACGATCTTGTCTTTTATGGATACGATGCAGGATATCTACCGTGCACTGGCTGTCATTAATGAGATCTCGGCTCAGACCAATCTGCTGGCATTGAACGCTTCTATTGAAGCCGCTCATGTTGGAGAGCATGGACGCGGCTTCGCTGTTGTCGCTGGGGAGATACGCAAGCTCGCTGAGTTGTCCCGTTCCTCAACAGAAGATATTCATCACATTCTGAGTAAAATCTCTACCGCAGCTAACACAGCATCCCAATCCATCCGAGAAGGCGATCAGGTTCTTACGGAAGGAACTACTCTCGTGCAGGCAGCCTCACAGTTATTGCAAAGTGCCACCGCGGAAGATGCTGAGCGAACACAAGTGGTTGATGAGGTCGTTATGCTCATGGAGAACATCGCAGCGATCAGTCATCAAAATCGCTCTACTTCTGCTGAGGTTGAGACAGAGATGCGGGAGCTTCTGCACGATATGTTACAGGTACAACATTCTTCACGTGATGTCGAAGTCATTACTTTATTTTTGCAACAGGTGGTGGGACAGTTTCAGTTAACTCACCCCCAAACGGATACGGGCATCCTTAAAGGTTGACGAGTAAACATACGAGCACATAAGAAAAAGCATCTGCACCTCCTTCGTTGTTGTGAATTATACCTAACAACAATGAAGGCAATGACAGATGCTTTTTGTATACATAATGCGTTACTTAGATTAGCAAGTTTTCAGACACGACTTAAATATTATTTAGCCACAACATGAGCAACGACACGATTATCTTGGTACGAGACAGTAACCTCATAACCGTCAGCAGTTACACGGTCGAATTCACCTTTAATTCCATTCGCAGTAATCAAGGTAATGTCTTTGGAGCCTTCAATTTTATAGTTAGACAGATCAAGATTGAGGGTTCCTCCATCCAGGTACAGCTTCTTGCCGACATTGATTGCATTGAGATTATTCTTCACAACAATGTCGAGCGTTCCATTATCTACAGTAAAGTTTCTGTTCAGATTGAGTGCCCCATCCGTATCAACGACAATCTCACCATTTTCCAAATACAGATCACCTGTACCAAATGCCGTTGTGGATTCAGCCTTCAGTGTTCCGGCCTGCACCAAGGTTCCACCTGTATAGCTGTTTTTCCCCGTCAATGTAAGTGTTCCTGTACCCTTCTTGGTTAACATACCAATGCCAGAGATATTATTTCTCCACCAGTCCTCTGCATTGAAACGTCCTTTGGAAGCGTCCATATCTACAGTGACATTGCTTAAGAATGCGCCATAACCATCCGATGCTGTCACCAGATCTAATCTACCCCAGCCCTTAGACTCGTCTAGTACAGGGTAACCGGAATCAATGGATGTTGTATACAATACTTCTCTACGTTGCTCATCCGTTAAATAAGGTTGGCGAGTTTCCAGCAATGCTTCTGCTCCGAGCGGCACAACAGGCGCCAGACCTTTTGTTCCTGTCTGTGGCAGACCATACGTCATCTTCTCTCTATAGAAGGCTTTGTTCGCGTCATGATCTTCCCATTTCTTCTCGTCATATGCACTCTTAAAGTTGTAATCCTCTGTTACCGTGTGCGCATATTCATACAGACTCATATTTTTTTCTTTAGCTAATGCGCCAAATACTTCTCCTGCATTCTCATAAGCCTTATCCAGCACTTCTTGATTCTCTTTTTTATTGAACGCATATGCCGTCATCGCTGTAGCTTGGATACGTGCGCCAATTACATCAAGTGGGGAGTGCATGCCCGTGACAACACGGTTCTCACCCATCTGTGCTGCTCTCGTCAACAACTCAGAGAATCGTTCAGGCGTAGCGTAAGCAAATGGAAGTACGGACAAGTAGGACGCACTTGTATGTCCACTTGGATATCCTCCGTCTTTTCCTTGTCCATCCTCAGCGATTCTTCTCACATAACTTAATGCAGGAATGAGCTTCACATTGCTCTCATACTGCTGGACATGCTTCTCTCCTGAAGCTTTCGTTCCTCCGGATGGCAGCGGCTCCTCTTTGGCTTCACCTTCACCCAGTGTTTCCCATACAGGCAATCCCTTGCTATCTACGACCTCTTTCACTTCTCCGTTCGAATTCATTCTCCACGGTCTTGGGGAAGAGAAGAAGTATTTCGCTGGATTGGATGAAGCAGGTGTTTTGAAACGAACCAGATCCACTAGAGCGGCCATGTCAGCAAGCTCTGTTTTGGACCAGTCACTTCCAAGGCCTTGGCTTTCATCTTCTACCGTTTCTTCTTTCAGATCAACGTTCATCTCGTCCACGCTTCGCTCAATACTTGTCACCGGCTTAATGATGTCCACATATGTGTTAGCCAGCGGGCCGAAGCCTTCCATCATACTGTAGATTTTATCGCGCTGGTCATCATAATAGGCTGCTAAAGCCTCTTCATCGGTACGATTTTGCGTTACATCTTCAACATATTTGATATTGGCAACCCACGTTGCTTCGTTGCGAATCTCTACATTTGCAAAAGTTTTCTGATCTGCAACGGGCACGGTTGGATCATTTTTGAAGCCGTCATAATATGGAGTCGGTCCATCACCATACTTCGCAACTTTATCACCCGCACCAGGTTTGGTCTCAGCTGTTCCATCTCTCCACTCCGGTTGATTGATGGACCATACTTGATCGAAACCGTCCAAAATATCGATAAATGGATTGGTTGCTACAACATTTTTGAGTGTACCGTCATCTGCATTGCCTCCATGCTCGACTGCAGATAAACGAGCTTCATCCGCAGGAGGAGCCACATTCAATACGTTGGCTGTTCCCTTAGGCTTAGCTGGTTTAATCGCTGTGTTCGAATCGATTTCCTGTGCATTCACCAATGCACTTACAGCTTCTGCACGAGTGATGGAACGAAGTGGTTTGAAGCTTCCATCTGCATATCCAGCGATAATTTTGGCTGCTGCCGCTCCACCTACAGCCCCTTTGCTCCAATCTGCGATAGAGGATGCATCACTAAACGTATTAGCTGCCTCTTCATTTAGTTCGAGATTCAGAATTCCTGTAATAATTTTGGCCGCTTCTTGACGTGTAATTGGATCTTGCGGCTTCATCGTACCATCCGTGTAACCATCTATATATCCAGCAGCATTCGCTATAGACACCGCTTCGTAATACCATGCTTGGTCAGAAACATCGTTATAGTTAATTGTAGCTTGTCCTGTGTATCCAAAAGCCCCATTCACCAGATTCATAAATTCTGCTCTAGTAATATACGCATTCGGTTTGAATGAATGATCCAAGTAACCTCGAATTAATCCCTCATTACCCCAAGCTTGAATGTTCGCTTCCGCCCAGTGTCCTTTAATGTCAGAGAACTGAAGTTTCTGGTCAGCTGCATAACCCCGATCCGCAAACGTCGGACTTACCATAGACAACATTAGAAGTAATGCGAGTGATTTTTTAAGTGGTTTTCTCATGGCCTGCAATACACGCTCCCATAATCGTAATTATTTTGACTACCGCACCAGCAAATGATGAGAAGTGTTCCATCTAGATGTCTGATATGCCGTAACATTAGCATCTGGGGGCGCCTGGCATCTATAGAACAAATTCCGTTTTATATCAAATCCGTACGTTTTGGAGCTTTTTTTTCAAAAAAATAGAGAGAATCCTAGAATCGTCATCTATACTGTAGTTGTTTGTAAAATCTTTTTAAATTTTAGGTAAATTTTCTGAGGTAAGTTTGTTAAATTTCGATCAACATGATCTCTCGTCCGGCGGCTATTATATAATGATTGAGTTATGTAGAAACCAATTGTGAAGGAGGAACATGGATGCGCGAGCTGTTTCAATCTGTAAGATCTAGGATGGTTTTTTCCTATATCGCTGTCGTCCTTGTCATTGCGCTTCTTTTTGGCTCGATCCTATACCTCTTCTTCTCCCATCAATACAGCAAAGAGATACGTAACAACAAACAATTGCTGCTCAAAAACACGGTCAATTATATGGAGAGTTCCGTCATTCAGAAGGTGAATCAGGTCTATCTGTCTTTAGCGCTGGGTAGTCCTGTTAATATTGATATAGATAGCTTAAAAGGAAACCATGGCAAGATACTGGATATCGAACAGTTACTCAAAAATCAGGTGCAAAATTATTCCGATCTTATTGAATCCATTCATATATACGATACGAAGAATCAATTCATGATCTCGTCCGCACATGGGCTGATGCTCTATAAGGATGCGCCTGAACGGGTGGATCAGATTGCTGATTGGGCTACGGCCATGAAGGAAACAGAAGAAAGCTCCTTATGGACGCAGACGCGTATGGTTCCTCAGGATGCTTATATTGAACAATCCATAGAGAACAATAAAACGCCTTTAATTACCTATGTCCGCAGTTATCCGTTTCAATCGTCTGGACAGAGCAGTAAGGTCATGATTGCGATTGATATCAAAGAATCTACGATCAGTCAGATTATCGAAAATATGATTCCTGCCGACTATGCGAGTACATTTATCGTAGATCAGCAAGGAACTGTTATTTCGGCCGCCGACAAAACCTTGTTAGGCACCACTACCAAGGAGAATTTGTTACAGTCCCTGCTGTCCACTTCTTCTGCGGATGAGAGCTTTACGCATATCTTTGACCATGATTCATATGTCATTTCCCAGGATCAATTCAAAGGCAATGGCTGGAGGATATACACGACTACGCCTAACAAAAACTTCTATTACAAACTGGATAGCTTGAAGGAAGTTTCGCTCCTGCTCGGATTGCTCGCTGTCGCCGTTGGGATAGCGATGTCTTCCATATTTACAGTAGCCAACTACAGTCCGGTCAAGCGAATCCTGAATAATATTAAAGAACGGGTGGATAGCCCAGCCAGCCTACGGCAGAATGAGTATCGCTTCATTGATACCGCTATTAACAGCCTGTCTAGCAAAGTCGATAGTCTGGAAGAAACGTTGCAGGCCAATCACAAAATGATTAAGCATAGCATTATGCTCAACATGATCCATAATCGATTTACGCCGGAAGAGCTTACGGAGCAGCTGCAGTCTATTCACGTTTCGATGGCCTACTCTCGCTTCCGCTGTATCGTCATTGATCCCGTCAGTGAAAAGTGGAAGGAAATGCAGCCACGACAGTCGCAGCATACGTTATACTCGATGATCCAGCAGTTAGAAACAGCCGAGATAGAAGGAACAAGGCTGCTCGCAGAGGAACTGCAGGATCACAAAATGGTGGTCATTATCTGTACCAACCAACCTGAGGAGCCTCTCTCGGATCATATTGTTGAATTCATTCATTCCGAGGCAAGAGACCGATTCGGCCTAGAATTTGCACTATCATTGGGTGGCTGGGTGGATCACTATACTCAGATCTATACGAGCTATCACCAGGCTAATGCACTGATTCAATATAGCTATTTCTTCCCCGAGCAGTCTGCGATTCAAGATCTTGGACTTCTGGACAGGGAGACTAGCAGCTTGGAAATTCCAGATTCATACCTTGTGAACTTTGAAAAGAAATTACAGCTCCGTGATGTGGATGGTACGGCTAATGCCATTCATGAGTTGGTCTCGACCATAAAGGAAGGAAGGTATTCAGCCGAATATAGCCGGATTTTTTTATTGAAAGCGGTATCAATTTACTCTAACTGCATTAATCAGGTACGCTGGCAGCCTGCTGATGCAAACGCCAATAGTTTGTACAAGCAATTTGCATCACTCTACAATATCAACACCTATTCGGAGTGGATGGTTCATCTAATCACCGAGTTTATTACACATGTAGAGAAACGAAGCGAGGTCAGGAGCCCAGATACGATCTCCGCGGTCAAAGCTTATATTCGTGACAATATCTCTGGCGATCTCACCCTAGACCATGTCTCTGAGCAAGTGTTCATCAGCCCCAAATATCTCAGTAAAATCTTCAAAGAAGAGACGGGCATTGTATATTCGGAATATGTCACCAATCAGAGGATGGAACGTGCACGCGAACTCATTGCAATGCGAGAACTTACCATTGAGCAAGTTGCGAGCACCGTCGGTTACCGTACCCCTGCTTATTTCATTAAGAAGTTCAAAGAAATCCACGGCTGCACCCCGAAAAACTTCATGCGTAGCCTGACGAACTGATCCACAGCAGGAATCCAAAAAAAATGTGAAGGAGCTACTATGAACCTCAACCTTTCAAGAGCTCTCTGTCTATCTATAACAACACTTATGCTTGTGGTACTCTTGAGCGGCTGTACTGTGTCAGGAAGAGAAAGCGCACAAGTGCAGCAACAAAATCATCTCGCCAGCGCTGAGAAGGATACCGCCCCTGAATATAACATCTCTTGGACTATGCATCAGAATACCCCGGTTCCTGAGGATGCAGAAATGATTGTATATCTTGAACAGCTATTTCATGTGAATCTGGACGTGTGGAACCTGGAGAACAAGCGTTACGAGGATCTGCTCGACTTGGAGCTTGCTCAAGGGAATATCCCGGATCTATTTCGAATCAGGCAGCCCCATGATCTGCTTAAATATCAGACACAAGGGGTATTAGCGGAAATTCCTCAAGATGTGCTTGAGCAACATGCGCCCAATCTTGTACAACGCATCCGCGACTATGATCCACGTTACTTCGAGTACGGAAAAATAAATGACAGCTTATATGGCATTCCCGTCATCAATGAGACTAATATTTACCGTACCCCTATCGTCTATCGAGCAGACTGGCTGAAGAAACTTGGATTAGACACACCCACAACATTGGAAGAATTAGAAACCGTGTTATATGCCTTTGCCAAAGGTGATCCTGACGGAAATGGTAAACAGGATACGTACGGTTTGTCCAAGGAAGGTATGAATGTAGTGTTCGGCGCTTTTGGGCAGACCGTTTTTACCGAGCAGCTCTATTTTAATCTGAAAAATGATCAACTGGTCATCGGTGCCCTGGAGCCTGAGATGAAGCAAGCCCTAACTTATTTGCAAAAATGGTACCGGGATGGCATTATCGACCCAGAATTTATCACCGGGGAAAATAAAGGCGGTTATAAGCATCTATCTCATGCTTTTATCAATGGCAAAATTGGCATGACGTCCATGGGCAACTACTATCATTGGACTCAAGCAGGCGATTACAACATCCTGAATGAAAAAGGCGAAGAAACTCCGATGGGAGCCTCATTCAATGTCTATGAGCTTCAACAGAAGAATGCAGACGCCAACGTGGTATTTGGTGTTCCTGTCGTTGGCCCTGATGGACTTAGCGGCTCGAAGGGCAACAACCTGCTCATGAACTTTATCGCAATTGGAGCTGAGGCGGTCAACGAGCCAGGCAAACTAGAAAAAATTCTGGAAATCCTAGACTACGTCAGTGCCAATCCTGATCCGCATGAGCAGATCAGAATGGAGTATGGCGTTCAAGGTAAGCACTGGGACTGGGACGGCACATCCACAAATACGTTCCACCTCCTCCCCCCGTATAATCGAATGGAGAACTATATCAATACGATCGGCTCTAGTATCGGCATGACGGTTCCCGGTGGCTCTATAGGCGAACGTGAACAGTGGGCTGCGTCCGTAGGGCTGTCAAAGGGCGGTATCTATAACCACCTGGAGGTAGCTACCCCTGCCCTAATTCAATATTCATCTGACTTGGTCAGTATGAGAGATAAAGCATACATTTACATCATTACTGGTGATCAGTCCGTGGAAAGTTTCGATACCTTTGTGAAAGAATTCATGGAAGCTGGTGGAGAACAGGTGCTTCACGAAGCCAATGAATGGTATAAAGAGCATCCGGAATCAAGTTCCGCGCGATAGATTCGCCCCCTTTTACCGCCGCAAAACGAATGCTATCATCCGACGTCATCATTGACGCGGATTGGAGAAATAGCTAAAATTTGATGCAACTGTTCTTTTTGAATTTGTCGCATCGTAATGGTTAGCATGTTGTAACATGCTCTTGTATATAAGTTCAACGATATTTACAGTAGCGGAGAGAACAGAAATAACCTGAAGAAGCGAAGCTACAAGCTTTCTGTTAGAAAGCTGCATCGGAAGCATACGCTTCGCCTTTATCCCCGGATTTGACCCTTTGGGAAAAGAGAATCAAAAAAATCTGGGGATAACAGCGATTGGAAGGTTGTTCTGTTCTGGAGCCTCAATGTAAATATTGTGTTGTTGAACTTATATAGGAAAGTGCTTTTTCCAATCTGAGAGGTGAAAGGGTGGTCTGCATGGAAATGCTCCAGGACTCATTTGGCAGAATACATGACTATATCCGTATTTCTGTTACGGACCGCTGTAATTTGCGTTGTGTATACTGCATGCCAGCCGAGGGCATGGAATTCGCCCCCCATGATGAAATTATGAGCTATGAAGAAATTGCTCAGGTACTTCGAGTGCTGGCTCCTATGGGTATGCGCAAAGTGCGCTTAACCGGCGGTGAACCATTAGTACGCAAAGACCTGCACAAGCTCGTCGCGATGATCTCCGCTATTGACGGAATTGAAGATATTGCTCTGACTACGAATGCATTGCTGCTGGACAAGCAGGCTCAGGCGCTGAAGGATGCTGGACTGAACCGAATTAATATCAGTCTGGATTCCTTGCGAGCTGACCGCTTCTCCATGATTACCCGTGGCGGTGATGTGAACAAGGTGCTGAAAGGCATTGAGGCAGCGACCAACGTTGGGCTCGAACCGATTAAGCTGAATGTGGTACTGATGAAAGGCATTAATGACGATGAGATCAAGGACTTCATCGCGCTGACCCTTGACCAACCACTTCATGTTCGGTTCATCGAATACATGCCAATTGGTCATGCTTCCGACTCGTGGCGCAAATCCTATTTGCCGCTCGAAGCTGTGACCGATGTATGTGCAGAAGCCGGATGGTCGGTGGATCATACCGAAGGCCCTGCCGGGAACGGACCCTCACGAAACATGAAAATTGCAGGCTCACAAGGTACATTCGGATTGATTCATCCGGTAAGCGACCACTTCTGTGATAACTGCAATCGTCTCCGTCTGACCGCAGATGGGCATATCAAAGCCTGCTTATATTGGTCAGATGAGTATAATGTACGGCGCTTTGTCGATGACCCTGCGGCGATGGCTGCTCTTTTCCTCAAAGCACTCGGCACCAAACCCAAGAACCATGAGATGGCGATGGCACTGGAACAAAAAATGCAAAGTCATACGCCAACAGCGAGACGGATGTCCCAGATTGGTGGGTAAGGGCTACAGATCGATATCTGGAACACAGGGAGTTCAACCTGCTCCAAACATCTAAAGCTCGTATGTTGCATCCATCCAGTATTTCGAGCACATTGAGTACACTGAGCACATCGAGAGTGTATAGCACGTGTACTCGCTCTTGTCGTTTGCATTGCTAAACTATATCGGAATATGTAAATTAACACGATTACACTGCCCAGAGAGAACCTCTGGGCTTTTTTATAGGACATATACTCTCATTAAGGCATATACCTCTTATTTGTAGGTAACTTTTCTTTCTCGACAATATCGGCCCTGTTTCAAATCTTTATGATAAAGTTAATTATACGTTTAGCCTATTTACATAGCTTCACGATTTAAGGTGATAACGTAGCAACGCGAACCAAACATATCAGACATCATGTAGGAGTTGACCAAATTGAATATTGTTGATGCCCTTGTAGCAGCCTGTCCTTATTTTAAAGTTATGTTTCTCAAAGACGATCTGATGCTCGCCGTGACGGATACCGAGAAATTTGTGTATTACGTCCCGAGTGAAGATTGTGACCTGGGCATTCGAGCGGGCGATCCGATCTCATTAGAAGATCCTACTCTCCGCCGCGCATTGATTCATGGGGAAACATCCGCTAATCGGATTCCCGAAGAATTCTATGGCACAACCATTAACTCTTCAGCTACACCACTTCGAGACGAGAACGGAACCATTGTAGGCTCCTTTGCCATCGGTTTCTCACTCAAAAATGAAGAGAAGCTGGAGCACTTCACCCAGCTGATTACGGACATCAGCGGCAGGCTTCAGGATATGGTGCAGACGGTAGCTGCCCAGTCCCAGCAATTATCAGCATCCTCTTCTCAAATCCTGGACAACACGCGGCAAGCGGTACAGAATTCGGGCGAGGTAACCAAAGTGGCATCGTTCATTCGAGAAATTTCTGAACAAACGAACCTGCTTGGTCTCAATGCTGCGATTGAAGCGGCACGAGCAGGGGAGATGGGGGCAGGATTCGGCGTTGTTGCATCCGAAGTACGTAAACTATCCGCTGGAACAAAAGAAGCAACGGTCAACATCGAACGCTCTCTACGTGATGTTCAACAGTCCATGAAGAATATGGAGGATGAGATTACATCCATCGCACAGTCCAGCAGCAACCAAGCGGAAGTTGTCACGGAGTTCAGTGATGTTATTGAGCGATTGAATCATACAAGTCACGAGTTGAAAGTATTTATTGAATCCATGCTATTAAAAGCAGATTAAATTCCGTTCTAGCAGTGGCAACCTCTTTGAGTGAATGTTAGCACGCTAGAAGGGGCTTTATTAAAAAATTCTCTACGATCCAAACGCTAACGAACCTGCCGCACCTTAACAGGCGGATAATCTAAGTAAGCTAGATTTAACGAACCTCAGGATCGCTATTCCGTCATAAAACGGTGTCTAATCCTCCAAAAACGACTGATCCGACGAAATAACACCTCTGTGATTCGTTAGATCTCAGATCCGGGAAAATAGAAGCGAATAGCGTGTGTCAGATTCATTACATCAAAATAACGCCAACAGGGCTGTCCCCGTCATATTTATGACTTAAGGGACAGCCTCATTTTTTTACTGAACATTTTGAACCTGGCATGTTGAACAATAAGTGATACCTATTTATAACGATTGAAGCAGTTTCCACAGCATCATGCCCGCCACGCCAACCAAGATTACAGCCGAGATTCGATTGAACATCACACTCATGCGCCCTGTACGATCTAACCGGCCCATGCCTCTGCCTGCTCCTGCCAATCCCATAAACCATACCCAGGATACCACTGCTGTCGTTAAGGCAAAATAAAACCGCTCCATGCCATCATACTGAAGTGAACTCGTCCCGATAACAGCGACCGTATCTAATAAAGCATGTGGGTTCAGGAGAGATACGGAGGCTGCAAATGCAATTTGCTGACCTGCTGACAACACCCTCCCTGATTCATGTGCAGCACTCGCTGACTTCCACATGCCCCATGCCATATACAATAAAAATAGACTACCTCCCGCATACAATACACTCGTCAGCAAGGGCCATTGCAGCAAAATAAGCGACACGCCCCCTACGGCTGCTCCAATCAACAAGGTATCACTAATAGCTGCAGTTACGATTGCTGGTAAAGCGTTCGAAAATTTCCGTTGCAGCATCCCCTGACTAAAAATAAATACATTCTGAACGCCTAGTGGCAAAATCAATCCAAAGGCCAATATAATCGCATGAACAAAAACACCCATATGTCCTCCCCCTTAGTCTGTTCATCTATAGTAAAGGAGGATGAACTCGACGTAACCAACCACTTGGATGGCATACATACCAACCAAATGTTATAGTGTCCATAACGATGCAAGCGATGAATTCATGTACATAATGGAGGTTACAACGAAGTGAAACGTTCTGATTCGTGGCCAAGCATGGACTGGAAGCCTAATCCCTCACAACCCTTGCCGCTGTATCAACAAATCGAACTATATATTCGCCAGAAAATTACGAGTGGCGAGTGGGCTCCGGGAACTCGTCTGCCTTCCCAGCGAACCTTAGCTCAGTCTATGGGTATTAATCGCAGCACACTTGTCAGCGCTCTGGATAATCTCACGGCCGCAGGTATGATTGAGGGTAGGCATGGCGGCGGTACGTATGTATGCAGCTTGGACTGGAACGCTCTACCTACTCGGGAAATGCCCAATTGGGAAGAAGCCTCCGAGGAGGGCTCCTATTACCCTAATCTCCCAGAAGTGCAGCAGATTAACCGATCGGAATTTCAACCAGGCATCATCCGCCTCGGTACAGGTGAGCTGGCTCCAGAGCTTATGCCACATGACGAATTCAATGAGATTTTGCTCACCTTATCCCGTCGCTCCCATAGCCTGAATTACCTTGAGCCACAGGGTAGTTTGGAGCTACGTGTTGCGCTGTCTGCGTATTTACAGAAGGTTCATGATATTCAAGCATCTCCTGCATCCATATTAATCGTATCCGGTTCAATTCAGGCGCTGAATCTCGTATCTGTAGGCCTGCTTCCAAGGGGAGCAACGGTCTTACTGGAGAAACCATCCTATCTGTATTCCATCCATGCTTTTCAGTCCGCCGGACTGAAGATGGGCGGCATTCCTTTAGACGACGAAGGCATACAGCTTGCTGAATTGAGCCAGGCATCCAACCGAGCTTTCAAGCAAGGTAACTTTCCGCTCCTATATACGATTCCTAGCTTCCACAACCCAACGGGCAATCTGATGAGCGCACAGCGCCGTGAAGAGCTACTGGCTACGGCATATACGACCGGATGCTCCATTCTGGAAGATGCCGCGTACACGGATCTATGGCTGGATGAACCTGCACCTAAGCCGCTAAAAGCGTTAGATCGAGAGGGACGCGTACTGCATATGGGCACACTGTCAAAAGCAGTCAGTCCCGGTCTGCGGCTGGGCTGGTTGGTCGGCCCGGAACCCGTCATTCGCCGGCTCGCAGATATTAAGATGCAGACGGATTATGGGACGAGTTCTCTGGCACAAGAAGCTGCTGCGGTATGGTTTGCTGACGGATATCACGAGCGACACATGGATCATCTAAGACCTGAGCTACGCAGCCGACGTGACTGTATGTTGGAACTGCTGCATCGCTATATGGGTGAACTTGCTCAGTGGAATATACCTCGTGGCGGGTTCTATATCTGGCTGCAATTAACTTGTGCTCCGCTCTCCATCAGACGAATCTTCCAGATGTGCTTAGATCGTGGTGTACTTATCCACCCTGGATACTTATACAACCGTCTCGATCAAGAGCACATTCGCCTGTCTTATGCATATTGCACACCAGAGCAAATGGAACAAGGGCTAGTCATTCTTGCAGAAACGGTACGTGAGTTGCTCTCTTCTCTTGAAAAGTAAATTCAAAAGCCGCCAAGAACGGAGCGAGAGTACTCTCCTCATCTTGACGGCTTGTTATTATATTTTAGATCCTTTGCTGTAGATCAACTTGCGGATGATCCGCTCAGCATAGAACAGATAGGTTGGATTCGTGATATCCATGATCTGACGTGCGCCATATTTCCCTGGCCCTTGCACCGTTGTTGCGAGCACGTCCGGATGCTCCTTAACCATCAATGTCGGAACCGCATACGTTGGCGTACCTACAATCACTTGAACCCCCGCCTGATGCATCGCACCCAGAACACGATCCACCTATGAGAAATCGAACACTCCATTCTGTGGTTCATGCGTGCTCCAAGTAGACTCTGCGATCCGTACCACGTTAATTCCTGCATCCTTCATCATCTGAATATGTTTCCTTCAGAAACAATGTAGTTACTCACGTAGGTTTGCCTACGCTCCGCTACTCCATTTCTATCTTCATCCCATCTTCTTGGTACTGAAAACCGTCCTTTTGGAACATGCACTTAAAGCAATTAAGGCAATGCTCCACATATCCAACAGGCTTTCCATGACTCTATGAATGATAACGTTTACATAACTAACAATAACCGTGTACTATATATGCAGGCTATCCCTGGTTTCTTACCAGAATCCAATGATTATGAAAATCAGGGTTAAACTGATTATAATGAAGTATACTAAGGGTGCTGATTGTGCAAAGCGATTGTTTTTACCCTTTTCCGAGGTGACGTTATGGAAACTAAATTACAGCTTCGAGAAATGCCGCAACACCTAATGGCACACTGGCTGCCGATTATTGATTGCAACATCAAACTGTACGGCGCACATAGCCAGCAGGTGCAGATGGGCTGGATGATGCCAGAGGAGTCACACCCAGGCTTCGAGCTTCTGCTCATATTGGAAGGCACCCAAGAAAGTATTATTCATGGATATAGACATCTGGTAGAAGAAGGCGACATTCTCTTAATTCCTCCGGGATACAAACATACGAATCAATGTGTCTCTACCACAGGCATGACTTATTTTAGCGCCCACTTCAATGTGGACGATCCTGTATTTATATTAAAGCTAATGTCCAGACACAGTCGAATCTACGAAGCGGGCACACCGGACAATCTGAAAATGCGCGCTATACTGGAGAGCTGGATGAGCATGATTAAACAAACGGAGGCTTATACTTCGACAGATAAGTTTATGATGCAGGCACGGATGTTTGAGCTGTTTGCGCTCTTGTCCCAGACAGCTGATCGTGAACCCGTCTCTACGATGTCCGGATCTGCGCCTAATGCACCCGCACCGACAGCTATGCACTATGCAGGGGCGATTGCGGAAGCGATTAAGCAGGCTTTTCACGCTCAGCTAAGAAATAAAGACGGCAATGTATCTACGATAAAGGTGGAGCAAATTATTGCTTCATTCGGGATCAGCCCAGGATATGGTCTGCAGATCTTCCGTAAAGTATACGGACGAGCACCGCGCGCATATCTATCAAGCCTAAAATTACAGGAAGCCAAAGTTCTCATCGAACAACCGGAGCTATCTCTAGGGGAAATTGCATGGAAGCTTGGCTATACCCATCTGTCGCATTTCAGCAGGCAGTTCAAACGCTGGACAGGCGAAAGCCCACTTCAGTATCGCAACTCTACCTTGAAAAAAAACCGCAGTGCTCCGCTCGATTCTTCCAGCGTGATTTCAGGCGTGAACGGAATGGATTAGAAGATTAGATTAATTAAAAGAATTGATAATCACAAGTCATGTCAGAGCTAAGTGGCACAATTAACGCTCATGATTCCGAATAGACTGGTATTCTTGAGGTGTGTTCATATTGCTTAACTGGTCTACCGCATCAAGAACACCTACACTTTCTAGTTCTTGCACGTCGATATAGAGGGGATTCATCTCCTCCAACCAGCCTGTGACTCGTAAACGGTCTTGGTCTAAGCATTGCGTAAGCTCTGTAAGCACACGTCTGTGATATACACCGGCAAGTGGATGCACACGTCCTGCTATTCGCGGCACAATGACAGAATGTTGATCGCTGGATTCGGCCAATTGCTTCATACCTGCGAAAAAGGAAGGCCTAATCAACGGCATATCACAAGCGCATACAAGGTTCCAATTCGTATCCGAAGCTTGAAGCGCTGCATGCAATCCAGCGAGCGGCCCCTTGCCCGGATATTGATCCTGAACACATTCATAACCCAGTTCTGCATATGTGGCGACATGAGAGCCACCCGCAACAATGATGCGGGCGACTTCCGGTATCATTGAACTAGCGATTTGGCTGAGCAACGTCGAACCCTTCACTGGCAATAGTGCCTTGTTCGATCCCATACGCCTAGATTGACCACCTGCCAAAATGATGCCCGTCCACTCTGTTGTGTTCACGACGATCTCCTCCAGTGCTAGTATTTTCGATTCGATGCTTGATAAGGAAAAGTAGCTTTTAGTCTATACATTGAAACCCCATACAACAAATGATACATTGAACAATATGATTCTGAAAGGAATGGCTCTATTGGATAAATTTGCACCAGGAAGAGGCAATCCCTCTTTGGTCTCGCTGAAACTATATAATTTCTTCATCTATGGGGCAATCTCCATCTTCGCCGGATTTCTGCAATTATACTTGCAAGAGATTGGTATGACCAAATTAGAGATTGGTAGCCTCATGGCGATCGGCCCATTTGTCTCCTTGTTTGCGAATCCCTTCTGGGGGTTCTGGAGCGATAAATCACGCAATATCCGTATTATTCTAATGATTATGATGGGAGGCACATTTGTGTTCTCTCAAGCTGTCTTCCATGCCCCTACCTATGCCTGGATCTACACGGCCATGATTGTTTTTTATTTTTTTCAAAGTCCGTTATTCGCTCAAACCAATAGTTTGATTCTTGGATACATTGATGGTACCTCGCAAAAGTTCGGTTCCTTCCGCCTATGGGGTTCCTTAGGCTGGGCACTAACCGCGGTAGCGGCTGGTCCACTAATTGATCGACTTGGCATAGGCAGTGTATCCATCGTCTTCGCGTGTATGATTATCGTTGCTTTTGCATTTTCGGTATTTCTGCCCAGACAGCCGGTTGCTTCAGATACGCCTGTAGTCACATTCCGACGGTTTGGAAAGGTCATGTTCAATCCCTATTTCATGGCATTCATTGGACTTGGCGTTCTGGTATCCGTGCCTAATGCAATGAACAGCACTTTCATGTCGCTCTATATTACCGAGATGGGCGGCAACAAACAAATGGTCGGCTGGGCGATCTTCACGTCTTCCATTCTGGAAGTCGGGGTCTTCTTACTGCTGGATCGATATCTGAAAAGAAAGATGAGCTTCCTGCTCGCCTCGCTTGTCCTAGTTAGTCTGCTGTTTGCCATCCGTTGGCAATTGATGGCTGAGTCTACTCTACCTATTGAAGTTGTACTCATTCAACTGATGCACTCCATTACCTTCGGTGGATACTTCTATGTAGGCACACAGCTTACGATGCTGTTTATTCCTAGACCGTATCGTTCCTCTGGTCAAGCTGTCTACACGATGGCGTGGGGCGGTCTGTCTGGTGTCATTGCAGGTTTGTTTGGCGGCTGGCTGTTCCAGAGCTTCGGTGCTGAACTTATGTACAACATCGGGGTATTCTTCTCGCTGATTGGTGCTGCTGGCTTCGCCATCATGTGGCTGATTAATCGGCGGAATGGATATCAGCCTGTTGTGTTGACCGAAATGGGTGATGGTTAATCTTTTGTTGGCAAAGGTTGAAACCTTGATTTACACGAGGGCACTTCGATGACAGAATAACCCTCCGATCGCTGTTACCCCCGGATTTTTTGGATTCCCCTTTTCAAAGGGTAAAATCCGGGGGTAAATGCGAGCGCTTCGCTTCTCCAGCTTTATTCTGTCCTCTCCGTTATGGTGTAAATAAAAACTTCAAACATTCAAACAAAAGATTAAGGGGCGGGGAGTAGGGTTAAAGCTCTTCGTTACGGCGTAACATCATCGTCCCTTACTACTCACAAACGATATAAAAGATTAAGTCTAGAGAGTAGGCAAAGGAGATACGTATGCTTCAATGCAGCCTACTTCTTAGAAAGTTCGTAGGGAGCCGAGCACTTTGGTCTCACCTTTGTCTTGTGATCGATGATGGCTTCGGCATGGACGAGAAGACATTAGAGATATTAAAGACGTTAACACTACATCTCACCTGGCACAATTCCAATGTAAGCCGTACCCATTACAACTCCGTAATAGTAATCTACATATAGAATTTAATTCGATTTAACCTCCCTACCTCAACATACCTGCGTGCCACTCCATTAATATTATTCTAGTCGTCTAACTCCCCTACCTCTCGCTGTTGGATCCAATTGTCTCATCCAGTAGTCATGAAATAGGGAACCTCGTGCTGGGAGCTGCATGCGGTGCGAATTACGATCTAGCAATCCTCTAAGTTTAACCTCCCTCAACCTAACCTTGTGTGTAATTCTAACGAACCCTAGGCGCCTTATTTGCCACAATTTCAGGAGATTCCAAAGCTAAGGAACCTCAGACACGTTATTGCGCGAAAAAGACCTTCAAATTACTAAAAAGATAGGTCATACGACGAAATAAGGTGTGTACGATTCGTTACGTTGCTGGAACGTCCACATACACTTAAATAGCGTTTCCTCGGTTCGTTAGGCTCCTACCTCATGCGCAAATTTTGTGCTTGTGTTGACGCTCATAATCATGGTTATGCTTAATCTTGCACTTGGGCTGTCACTTATGCTAATAGTCACGCCACTCTTGTGCTCATAATCATGTCCATGTTCTGCTGCTGATGCTCATTCTCATGTTTTTGCTTCTGCTTCTTGCCTATGATTATGCTTGTGCTGACAGCCACGCTCATAGTCATGCCTGTTCTGCTTGTGCTGGCGCTCATACTCATACTGACTCCCATGGTCGTGCCCATGTTCAGCTGCTTATGCTTGGCTGACGCACATAGTCGTGCTCCTGTTTATGCTTGTGGTACGCTTATAATTCTGCTTAGCTTGTTCTGACATTCATGCTCATGATTCTGCTTATGTGTATGCCGACTCTCATACTCATGCACATGTTCTACTTATACTTGTACTGACAGCCATGCCCATACTTATGCTTCAACGTACACTTATGCTCAGTCTACGCCTGAACCCGAACTTAACCCTCCTCCTAAAAAAACTAAAAAGGCATCCCCTGTCATGATAACCATGACAAAGGATGCCCCTTCTTTAACTTATAACTTGGCTGCTCACCAGCGTGCTGATGAACAGATCCTTAATTCATCCATCAACCTTATGCTTTTGGCAGTTGGAATGAGCTTTTGAGTGATACCACGCGGTTAAATACCGGGCGACCTGGCTCGGAATGCTTCGGATCTACGCTGAAGTAGCCGTGACGGAAGAACTGGAATTTATCTTGAGGCTTCGCCTCTTTCATCTCCTGTTCCACGTATCCGTGAACAATCTCAAGGGAATTCGGATTCAGCTGATCCAGGAATGTTTTCTCCGGTTGCTCTTCCACAACCTCAGCTTCAGCCCCAGCTACGACTACCTCTGGTTCGCTGTCTACTTCCGGTGCTTCTGCCGAAATCAGTGGCTCGTACAGACGGAACTCCGCAGGTACCGCTTGGCTCGCTTCCACCCAGTGGATTGTGCCTTTTACTTTACGACCTGTAAATCCACTGCCGCTCTTCGTCTCCACATCATAGGTACAGTGAATTTCGATCACGTTACCTTCTGCATCCTTAATCACATCGTTACACTTGATAAAGTAAGCATGTTTCAGACGAACCTCGTTGCCAGGGAACAAACGGAAATATTTGTTCGGTGGATTCTCCATAAAGTCATCTTGCTCAATATAAATCTCACGGGAGAACGGAATTTGACGGTTACCCATCTCTGGATTCTCCACATTATTCTCAGCCTCAAGCCACTCCACTTGACCCTCAGGGTAGTTCGTAATAACAACCTTGAGTGGGTGCAGAACTGCCATCGTACGCGGAGCTTTCAGTTTCAAGTCTTCCCGTACAAAGTGCTCTAGCGTTTGAATATCGATAACCCCTTGGCTCTTAGAGATGCCTGTCTCAAATACGAAATCACGAATAGCTTCTGGGGTATAACCCCGACGACGCAGACCCGAGATTGTAGGCATACGTGGATCATCCCATCCATCTACATGACCTTCGTCTACAAGTAGCTTCAGCTTCCGTTTACTTGTCACCATCTGGGACAGATTCAAGCGACCAAACTCATATTGATGCGGCCTGCTCTCCATCTCGCACTCAGCGATTACCCAATCATAGAATGGACGTTGATCCTCAAACTCTAGAGAACAGAGGGAGTGCGTCACACCTTCAATAGCATCTTCGAGCGGGTGCGCAAAAGCATACATCGGGTAGATGCACCATTTATCACCTGTGTTGTGATGGTGTGCATGTGAAATCCGGTAAATCACTGGATCACGCAAGTTGATGTTTGGCGAAGCCATATCAATCTTAGCACGCAGCACTTTCTCTCCGTTCTTGAATTCGCCGGCGCGCATACGTGTGAACAGATCAAGATTCTCTTCTACCGAACGATCACGGTACGGGCTGTTCTTACCTGGCTCCGTCAGCGTTCCGCGCATTTGACGAATTTCGTCGGCGCTTTGGTCGTCAACGTAAGCTTTTCCTTTTTGGATCAGCAAGACCGCACGATTGTACATCTCATCGAAATAATCCGAGGCAAAACGCTTCTCGTTCCACTCATATCCGAGCCATTTCACGTCTTCCTGGATGGATTGAACATATTCTACGTCTTCCTTAACCGGGTTCGTGTCATCAAAGCGAAGATTCGTCTTGCCGCCAAACTCGCCGCCCAGCGCAAAGTTAATCCAAATTGCTTTGGCATGTCCGATATGCAGATAACCGTTCGGTTCCGGAGGAAAACGGGTAATAACTTCCTGGACTTTTCCAGACCGGAGATCTTCGGTGATGATATTTTTGATAAAGTTAGGTGGGGTGGTACGATTGTCCACAGCTATCAAACCTTTCATAAATGGATTGGAGCTTCAGGAATTGCAGCAATTCCGCTATCATCCTTTGGATATACGAAGACATCAACCAGAGTAATGTTGCTTTCTGGAAAGTTTCGTACGCGTTTCATTTAAATATACCTTTAACGGAGGATGAGTTCAATAAAGAACGGCACCAAAGTCAGGATCAAACGCATTCAAGATAGGCCTATAACCATTTTGACGGGTGCGCACGAATCATGTAGCATGGTAGTAAAACCAGAATTTAAGGGAGGGTTTCCCAATTGAACACGCTAAAACTGACCAAAGAACAGCAGGATGACGCCATACGCACCATCCAGTCGTATTTCGAAGAGGAACGCGGCGAAGAACTGGGCGATTTGGCAGCTTGGGGTGTACTGGATCTGTTCATGACCCAGCTCGCTCCCTACATATATAATCAGGCCCTCGCTGACGCACGCACCACGACGAATCAACGCATGGCCTCGCTAGAAGAGGATCTGTTTGCATTAGAACGCAAACTGCCCCCTAAGTCCCGATAAAACCCTAAATTGACTAAGAAAGAAGGTTGCACTCATGTTTACCTATTCATTGGATGAATATACCGAACTACGCCCTCTCTCGATGGAGCACACGAAGCCATTGTTCGAACTTACCGATCGTTCACGGGATCAATTAAGACATTGGCTACCGTGGGTGGATCATGTGACCGAAATCGAGCATACCTCAAACTTTATTACCAATGCCTTGAAGCAAGGTGCTGAAAATGGTGGATTCACCGCAGGTGTATGGTTAAAGGGCGAGCTTGCAGGCATCATTGGCTTCCATGAAATTAATTGGACAAATCGCTCCGTAAGCATTGGATACTGGCTTGGAAAAGGTTACGAGGGGCAAGGATTGATGACCAGTGCGTGCCGTGTGCTCGTGGATTATGCACTTGTGACATTGGATCTGAACCGAGTGGAGATTCGTTCGGCAACCAATAACAAACGCAGTCGAGCTATTCCAGAGCGGCTTGGATTCGTGCTAGAGGGTGTCATTCGACAAGCAGAGAAGCTGCCTAAAGGCTACGTAAATCACGCTGTGTATGGCATGTTACAGCATGAATGGGAACTGCTGCGCTAAATGAAGTACATACGACTCTGTGTCATAGCCCCCCTACTTCTATAGGGAGTTATGATATGGATGGAACCAACATGAATCTACACCGAGACTGCAAAATATAATCTAAAGCTCAATGAACCCCCTCTATTCGTTTATATCGACCATAGAGGGGGTTTCACTATTAGTGCGAGTTCAAAAAGGTCGGTTTTCAGTACCGAGAAGATGGGATGAAGATAGAAATGGAGTAGCGGAGCGTAGACAAACCTACGTGAGCAACTACATTGTTTCTGAAGGAAACAAGCTTCGTAAGCATCCACTTATTTCGGCTGAGTACCATCTTCGACGCTGAGATGCCTCAGGGCATCCTTCGTAATCAAAAGCGGACTTTTTGAACAACCTCTATTAAACTTTTGATTATACATTTCCATTATATCTAGAGCCTGACTCAGACCTATCTAGAGTGCTCGTACCATACCGCCGTCTACCACGAGGGAAGCTCCTGTAATATACGTATTGGCACCAGATAGAAGGAATACAACCGCTTTAGCAAACTCCTCCGGTTGTCCATAGCGCCCCAGTGGTATTTCCTTACGGAATTGCTCACCTACTTCTTCAATACTGATTCCATTCTGCTCTGCGCGCGCAGCATCCAGATCACGTATTCGATCCGTGCCAATGCGTCCCGGGGATACGGTATTAATCAGAATGCCATACGGCGCTAATTCCTGTGATAACGTCTTCGCCATACCAAATACACCTGTACGGAAGGTGTTCGATAGGATTAACCCTGGAATCGGCTGCTTCACTGAGGTAGAGGCGATGTTTACGATATGGCCGCCGCTCTCCTTCATATAAGGAAGAACACCACGGATCACTCTCACATAACTGAGTACATTTAACTCGAATGCATGCTCCCAGTCTTCATCTGTCAGCGATTCAAACGTACCTGAGGGCGGCCCGCCTGAGTTATTCACCAGAATATCGATCTGACCAAATAACTCACCTGTCTTGCGGATCAGAGCTTCGATATCTTCCTTACGCGTCACATCGGTTACACAAAATTCAACTCGTCCGCCCCCACCAGCCGCAAGCAGTTCTTCCTTAACTGCCATCAGCTTCTCCTCGTTCCGGCTTGCAAGCATCACATCCGCACCTTCTGCTGCCAATTGAGCTGCCACCGCTTTGCCTAATCCTTGACTCGACGCAAGTACGAGAGCTTTCTTCCCATGAAGTCCCATATCCATCGTTATTCCTCCTTCACGCTTATGCTTCGATAAAATAACTCATCAGAATGTCGTCTACATATTTCCCGTCAATATAAAATTCAGACACTAATCTACCTTCTGTTAAGAAGCCACATTGTGTATAAAAAGCGATAGCCCCCGGATTACTCGATAAAACGCGTAACCGTAGCTTCCTAATCCCCTGCTCACGCGCATGCTGCTTCATCGCATCCATCAACGCTGTCGCAATCCCACAGCGGCGATCATGGGGATGAACTGCAATATTAATCTCATACACATGTTGATTAACAGGCATTGCTGTCGCTGGATGAAAACCGACATAACCACACACGCGTTCACCCTGTACCGCGAGTAGCTGGCTACCCGGAGGACAATGCTGCAGATATTGTTGTCTAGACCGCCAATGAAACGGTGCAGGTGATGTGTTTTTGTCCCACACCAGTGCATCCAAATCCATGAGTTGACGTGTGTCTTGGATCTCGGATGGTCGAATTGTATAGGTATGGCTTGTTAACATAATCGCGCAACCTTTCGTGCAATAATATATCGCTGCGGATCGCAGCATTCTCATAGAGAAGTTTGGTTAGTTTCACGGTTTAGCCTTGCAACTCATCCCTAAAGAGAAATTTCACGAATCGATGGATGAGCGGTAAAGACTACGTTGTTCTATATTGTAGCATAGCCTCAGACTGGACTAAAATCCAAAGCGACGATACGCTCTACTACAGTTTCCTTACACTGTTTGCAAATAATCTAGAATCAACACTTAACCTTAACGTAACGTCATAGTTTATACTGAAAGTAGAAGGAGGTGCAGCAGGATGAACATCAAGGAGGCAGCAGACAGACTTGGTATATCCGCGAGGGCTATTCGTTTTTATGAGGAAAAAGGATTGATATCCCCTGCGAAACAAACGGGGAATGGATACCGAAGTTACACGGAGAATGATATATGGCGCTTACAGACCATCGCCGCCCTTCGTGAGATCGGCATGTCGCTTGAGGATATCGCACACGCCATCGGGGAGATTGACCAAGGTAACCAGCAACGGCTGGAAGAATACCTGGAGCTGCAACAAGCCGTTATGTACGCCCAATGGATTGAACTCAAACGCATGCTGGATACAACCCAACGCATGATTGATCTGAATCGTCAGGACGGGCCACTGGAAGTCAGTCACCTTCATGTGCTTGCAGACAGCTCGCGCCGCTTGCGCGAAGCAAGGCAGAATTGGCATGACCGCTGGAACTACGATACACAGGCCGCCATCCATGACGAGAGGGTGCAAGCTACGAATAGAGCGAAATCTGAACACGTTAAATCTGAACAACTCGAACTATACCACAACTATGATGAAGCCCTTGAACAGACCGCTGATTGGATCTCGCCCATCCTTGGGGAAAAGGGATTGGACATCGGAACCGGGACAGGCAACTTGGCTGGAAGGCTGTTACAGCGAGGTGCGGATATGACAGCGATTGATCAATCACGGGAGATGCTGCGTACCTGTCGCAACAAATATCCCGATATGCATGTGAAGCTTGGTAATTTTCTGGCTCTGCCTTTTGCCGATCATTCCTTCGATTTTGTTGTATCCAGCTTCGCTTTCCATCATCTAAGCCCAGATCAGCAGCTACTAGCACTGGAGGAAATGCAGCGGGTGTTAACCTCACGAGGGCGAATCTGCCTCACTGACCTTATGTTCACAGATGCTGACCACCGGGATGCATTTACGGATCAGGTTAAGGCCACCGGACAGGAAGAGTGGCTACGCGCTGTTCGAGAGCGCCACTTCCCCTTACTCAATGAACTGTGCGCATGGCTGGAGAGCCACGGGTATGTGACGAAGCTTATTCGTTACAATGAGCTATTGCATACCGTGCTG
Source organism: Paenibacillus tundrae (assembly GCF_036884255.1). NCBI lineage: Bacteria > Bacillati > Bacillota > Bacilli > Caryophanales > Paenibacillaceae > Paenibacillus > Paenibacillus tundrae. The sequence continues at coordinate 5,968,061 of NZ_CP145605.1, forward strand.
GCCGTTCCACTGCGTTAAGGGGTGTAGGGCGTAAACTCCATCAAGTTCCGTTGGGTTTCCACTGAAACCTTATAACTGTAGTCGTATCCCTATTCTGAAATATGTAGTTTATAATAAGCCTGATTATAGGAATACCTTTCATGCCAAATACTAAATATCATTTTCTCATATATATAGAAAAGAAGCCCCCTCGTAAATGGATAGACTGACTTCCACTGATCAAGGTAGAGCTTCTTTTTTTAGTGTATAGGGGACAGAAGAGAGTACCAACAAGATTGTATATTATTTGTCTCTCTCCTGATTACACATTACATATAAATATCAATAACTGTACGCTCTGCAGCACCATGTGCTTGTTTGAACGCCTCCTGCGAGATGCAGACGCCGCCCTGACGATAACGATTAGTCGTGCTTTCCGCATCGATCTCTTGACCATTCACCGTTACACGGTTAACTCCACCTGTACTTAAGTGGTAGATAAATGTCACCGGCTCACCCGCATACTCGAATTCGAACTGCATACCGTCCAGCTCTGCTGGCAATACAGGGTCAATCACCAGATCTCCACCCTCCTGACGGATGCCAAGTGCGTTCGAGATCAGTTGGTTCATGTAGATTCCAGGGCCACTGGAGTAGATTCTCCATCCACCCTTCACCTGTACGGTTCCTTTACGCAACTGGTCAAAATGCTCCTGAGCCTCATAACGGGTATTGAATTCACCGTCAGAACTACTGAAGTAGGCATTCGCTTGGCGAATCTCCGCATTCGGAACGACCTCATTGATACCGATCGGGTTAATCATCGCCAGACCATTCCATACCTGATCCGTCTTGCCCAGTTTAGCCATGGCTTCCACGTAACGAATATGCGCATGCACATACTGCAAACCAATCTCGCGTCCGAAGTTGGACGCCTGCTCCGCCCGTTTGAAGTGTGTACTTACACCGCCTGCATATTGAGCCGGACGATTCATTAGACGTACACCATCTGGGCATAGGAACTGCTCACGGATAAGTGCATAGTGTGATTCAGCCTGCTCCGCATTCAGTAATTCACCAATCATGCTGCGCGTCATAGGCAGCAGACGATACTGAATACCTGTTTCTGTATCTGTTGGATGCAGCATCAACTTCGCTTGATCCGCTTCCTCCATGTACACAAATCCCGGGATTACATCTGTACCTAGCATGTAACGGTTAAAGTCCTCACGAATGCCTTGTGCCAGCACTTCAAGCTCCTGTGCAAATTCCGCATCCTTAGATTGCAGTGCTTGGGAGAGCACGTTCACGGATTGGTAAGTTAATGCAACCGTCCAGCTGCTCACCATGTATTGCTTGAGCTGCGCATTCGCCGGCTGGAGCGTATCATCCCAGTCGCCATCCCCGTAGGAAGATAAGAATGTATCGTGCAGGAAGTTGGCACGGATATATTCAATTTCTTTTTTGGCATGATCCAGTACGGTTGCCGTCTCTTCTGTGAATCCGAAGCTATGCTTAACGGTATACGGCACCTGCTCATCCAGGATCGCATAATCGCGAGTCGCTGTCAGATAGTCTGCAAGTACTTTGAGCGGCCATACGATGATATCGCCATGACTCTCTTCCTGTTGAATGGCAAAATATTTATCAAACATGAACCACTGCGGCCAGTTCCCATCATCTTCATACTGGTGGGTATAGACCATTTTGATGATATCGGCTACCTGTTCATATTTTTGCGTTGCCATGAAATATTCAACAGGTCCTTGGCATACATCCCGCGTACCCCATGCTGCTCCGCCATATTGCTCCAATCCGTGAGGCACAGAGTAGTGAACTAGCATATTATGTGTGTACCACCAAGCCAGTGCATTAACTTTAAATAGATCCTCTGCATTCTGACCTTCACCGCGCGATAGGCGGAACCCATTCATAACACCCGCGAAAAATTCACGATACGCCTGAACTTCTTCTTCAAACGTCAGGCTCGAATCAAGCGTTGCTACCGTACCTTCTGCTTGACCTTCAAGTATCCCTTGGATCGTTAGCGTCCACTCAGCACTTCCCTCCAGACTGAGCGTGACCAGAGATGCACTGCCACTGCGTACACCACTTGCCAGCAAGGATTCGTCACCCACGTTAAAGGCAGCACCTTCCACCGTCATCCGATATTGCAAATCAGGATATGTGCCTGCGCTAATCGCCTGTGAGTCTGCTGTGAAGATCAACGTATTGCCATCCTGCTCCATATGTAGCGGATACTCATATTCATTCACATTCATCGTCACTTGGCTCGTTACCAAATAGCGGTACGCTTGACCACTCGTTGAACGCACATCCATACGTACTTCGGTTGTATTTGTACCTGTGTAGTTTGTAATGATGAATGTGTCCGAATCGGTTTTGTACATCCAGCGTACATAGTTGAAGCCTATTTCGAAGAGCGATGGCATGGTCAGTAAACGATAGACCCCATCCAGCTCCACATAGATCCGTTGTCCTGCTGTCTTAGGCACGTTAAGCGCATTGCGGGCATTGCTAATCATTTTATTAAAATTCGTATTCCCAATGACAAGCTGGGAATTGAAGATACCGTACATATACGATGTTGTCGTAATAACCTGTGCTCCAAGCTGCACATTGCCACCGCTCATCAGGATATGACCATGCGGACGTTCTACGAGCAACTCTTTTGCTTTTAACACAATATGCTCGTAACTCCCCGTGAAGAAGGATAGCAAGGAGTCACCACTGCGTTCTTCCTGATGCCGATCAGGGAACAAGTGATTAATCTCCTCTTCCGTCAGATCAACCGTCACCAGCGGATCGCCAAGGCGTGCAGATTGTTTTACTTGCTCCAATGTCTCTCCAAGCTGGATAGATTCTGCCTGAACCGTATTCCAAGCTGCCGCTACTTCATCCCCAAATTCCAGGGCAGAGATACCTGTAGGATGATCTGACTTAGCGAGTCCGTAGAAGATAACTTGCGCTTCTCCATCCAGTTTCAAGGCTTCCGACTGTAACGCTGTATAAGCGAATTCGTACTGATACGTCTCATTAGCGAGCGCCGGGCGACTTAAACCCTCGGGCTTATCGGTTTCTTTGTAAGACAGACCGAAGAACTGGAATCCGTCCGTGGAGTAACCTACTGCTTTGGTCAGTGAACCTTGCTGCATATACGGAAATGCGCCGCCCTGAGGCTGATTCTGACGGGAACATACCACATAACCTTTAGTTGCATCTTCAAATACGGTGTGATCGATATATTGTGACAGATACGCTTCATTGCTACGTACCGCACCTGGATCGGCAAGACCTACGTCTTGTCCGTAAACGACATCCACGTGATGGTGTTGTCCCTGGAGCTTCACATCCCAGAACCAGATCCCCTGTGCAGTAGCCGTAAATACGACCTGATAATCAATCTCTTGTTGCATACCATCCAGTGGTACGGTGCCCTCCCAGATTAACTGGTTGCTTGGCAAGGACTTACTCTTCACGACTTTGCTATTCGAGCGCGCTCCCAGCAATGGAACGGCATGAATGTTGCTACCCTCAAACACCCGCAGGTACAGGTTATTCAGTGATCCATCAATCGGGTTGCTAAGCAACTGGTTCAGCATCGTTGTACCGGAAGTCGCCTGATACAGATCTCCACTATTCAAAAAGGTAAATGTCAGTTCCCCGGCAGTCAGCCGGATCGATTCATTAGTCATCGTTGTCATCTTATCCACTCCTTGATGTAATATAAACTCAAATTCGAAACGTTTCGAATTGTCTGAAAAAGAATAGGGATTCCCTAAGGATCGAGCATGTTAAGCCTGATCCCGACGATGAACCCCTCTATTTTCTACACACACGTGAAACATGTTAGCCATATCTTGCTTATATATTCCAAAGCTATGCCACTATGAGCATCTATCGCCTATCCTTAAGCAGGCTGTGTAGGCTGTGTGTCAGTACCTGATTGAACAGAACGCACGGAACGTCGCACCACCATATCAATCGTTAGCGTATATGATGGATTCACCGCTTCACCGTTCAGCATCTGGAATAACAGATGTCCGGCAAGTGATCCTGCTTCATGCTTAGGCTGACGGATTGTCGTGAGCGGAGGATGAACGTATTCCGACAACTGGATATCATCGAAACCAACGACGGAAATGTCATTCGGAACAGATATGCCGCTTTCCTCGAATGCCTTCAAGCCACCAATCGCCATCTCATCATTACCATAAAAAACAGCCGATGGGAGCTCACCTTGCAGCATCATCATTTTGGTCGCACTATATCCACCTTCACGTACAAAGCTACCACTCAGCTTCCACTTCGAACGTTCCTCAAGCCCAGCCTCCTGCATGGCTCTAAGATATCCTTGATATCTTAAGGCATTGTCATACGAGTTGGACGGTCCGCTAATATAGGCGATTGTGCGATGCCCCTCCTGGATCAGATGACGCGTAGCGAGATATCCACCCTGTTCCCCGTCCACCAGAACATTTACCAGATGATCTCCTGAGAGGTGACGATCCATCACAATGATTGGAAAACGTGATCCGGCTGATTCTACCAAAATATCATCATGGATGTTATGTGCGAGTATAATCGCACCGTCTACTCTTTTTTCACGCAAAAATCGAACGGCTGTGGAATCACGCTCACCCATAGAGCTACATGCAATCAGATCATATCCGTTAGCGAGCGCTACATCTTGCACACTCCGAATTAGTTCCGAATAATACGGACCAGACAAGTCCGTCAAAATCAAAGCGATCGTATTCGTCCGGCTCCGCTTCAGGTCCATGGCAAAGCCATTTTTGCGGTAATTCAGTTCACGTGCTGCTTCAAGCACCTTACTTTTCGTTTTCGCACTCACCTTGCTATCCCCGTTTAACGCATAGGAAGCTGTCGAGAGCGCTACGCCTGCTAGCTTTGCCACATCCTTAATCGTCGCCATTCTACGTTCGCTCCTTCTACCTTGACCAAGTTTCTCTTATTAGCTACATTTTATACTGTAAATGGTTGTGACAACCACTATAACTAATATAATTCTATGAATGTGGGGTACTTTGGCACTCATAGGATATGCTTCAATACCAATTCGAAACGTTTCGATTACCCTCCGAAAAGATGCTATGTCCACGCTTCAAAAACCCTCACTACTAAGCTTACCAAGCTCTTCCTTACTATTCTATCAGTGTTATACTATACGTATAAATATCATTTCTTTTTCTTTTCCAAATAAATAAAACCATTAATTATGCTTATAAACAGCAGATTGAAACGTTTCGACATTTTCATTATAGTCTGAGTTGGTAGCGATTTCAACCTCTTTTTCCAATTTTAATTGAATTATATGATTCAACATGTTGGCGCCCACATCGCTTCGTTATAGGTTATACTGCTTATTAACTTAGACCGATGAGAAAGGAGATCATTGTTTATGCACTACTCGGAGCACGGCTTCCACAGCAAGACGCCACCAGCACCTGTTCCTCTGCATGAAATCTGTGCCATTCCCTCTGCCATGTACAAACTTCGGCACCTTGTGAAGATCCACGACCAAGAAGCGCTCTCTCGAACGGATCAGTTGTGGAGCGAGCTGCACACCATCTATATTGTGACTACTGGCCAAGCCAGACTAAGCACTGCAAACGAACAATTTACAGTAGATACAGGCTCAGTCATTGTACGGCGAGCAGGAACTATACTTCAACATGAGCGTAAACGTGGCTCAGTATCTCCGCTACAGGGCTTTGCTATCGCATTTGAACCAATAGAACAGGAAGTAGATACCTGGCCGTTTAAATCGGTAACGTCATTAACAAGCCATAGTATGACTGACTTCGTATATGATTTGGCTCAAGCCTGTATGTACCCTGAGGCTGACAATCCTTTTAAACTACATATGTTGTTCTATCAATTACTCGCTACATTAAAGGAACAAATTCTGCACGTTGCACAGGAGGAACATTCTTGGCTGGATCTTACGATTAAACGCATTCATGACATGTATACACACCCTCTCTCCCGCGAGCAATTGGCAAGAGAGTTCAATATCAGTCCAGAGCATTTCTCTCGAGAGTTCAAAAAAAGGACGGGACTTACGTTTGTCGAGTACATTACTCGACTGCGCATTCGGATTGCCCAAGAGCATCTTCTGCTCTCGAATCCTTCACTACAGGAGCTGGCAGAGCTGACAGGATATCGTGACACCTTTTATTTGAGCCGTAAATTCAAACAGGTCGTTGGTTCCGCCCCGACAATTTACCGGAAGATGCCGAAGAAAATTGTCTCACTTACATTTAATTATACTGCTTCGTTGATTGCACTAGGTCAGCTCCCCCACATAGGTGCTGTTGCTAGCTGGATGAGGGATCGCATTCAAGAACAAGGAATGGATCAATTTGAACAGCGGGGCGAGCATGAATTTATTCACAATCTGGATCTCATTGCAGACGCCCATCCAGATCTCATTGTCGGTTATGCACCACACGCCAACCTAGATAAGCTGCGGCAGATTGCGCCTACAGTCCTGCTGCCTTTCGAAGAACTTGACTGGCAAGAACAGTTGCTGAGACTTGGGCAAATAACCGGGCTCGAAACTAACGCCAGACAATGGCTAACCCATTACGATACACTTCAACGAGAAGCTAACCTTACGTTAGATCGTTGCCTTGGGACTGTACGTGGAACAGCCGTATGCATCTTCTGGATTGGGGAGAGCGGAGCCTATATCTACGGCCACGGCTGGGGAAGAGCCTCACATGTGCTGTATCAATCGCTTGGTTTCTCACCTCCTGCTCACATGAAAAGAGAAGGTCACTTACTGACGGGATATGCGCATGTCCCTTTATCCGAAGTTCATCTGTATGCGGCAGATTATATCTTCATGTCCTATCCCTCCGAACTAGCTCAGCGTGAAGTCGTCGATCACTTACTTCATCAGGAGCGCTGGAGCAATCTGGAGGCGATTCGGAACAATCGAGTCTACACCATCAGTGATGACATGTTCTATGGTTTCGATCCGATCTCTATGATCGAGCAACTGAAACACATCATGCACCAGTTAACATCACATTTGTCCATGGTTCGATGATCATAGCCGTCCATGTACAAATGAGAACTCTTCCTCTATCTTATTAATGAGAATAATAATCATTATTGATTATATACAGGGGGATATAGACTATGTTTGTCGTAAAAAACCGCTTTGCAGGACTATTCATCATGCTTGCCATGTTAATGGTGTTAGCTGCCTGTGGTAGCAGCACAGATACATCCAGCACCACGGAGCAAGCAGCAAGCGCTGGGGTAGAAGCAACGAATGGCTCCACTGAAACGAAAGCAGATACGTCATCCAATTCCGAGGATACTTCGAATGCTACACGCATATATGCTTCCGCAGCGGGTGATGTTGAAATTCCTGCTGAACCTCAACGGATTGTGACGGATATATACGTAAGTGATCTCCTTGCATTAGGGGTGAAGCCTGTGGGTGCCGTTAAATATTATCTGGAGAATCCTTATTACGCCGATCAGGTCGAAGGTATTGCAGATATCGGTGATCGCGGAACGGTATCACTCGAGAAGATTATTGCGCTTAATCCAGATCTGATTATCACTGCTTCTAAACAACCAGAAGAGGTTGAGAAATTTAAGAAGATCGCCACGACTGTCGTGATTACACATGGTACGTTCGCTGATGTACATGAAGAGCTTCGTGGATTCGGTGAGCTACTGGACAGAGCAGATGAAGCCGAAGCTTGGCTGAAAACATACGATGAACGTATTACCGCTGCGCGCGACAAAGTTAAACAGGTGATCAAACCAGAAGAAACTTTCTCCATCCTGGAAGCAACTGACAAAGGGTATTATGGTTACGGGGATAACTTTGGCCGAGGTGGACAAGCAATCTATCGTGCTCTAGAACTAGCACCGCTTGAGATCACCAGGCAGGAACTCATGGGAGATACACAATGGAAAGAAATCTCGCGTGAAGTTATTGGTGATTATGCAGGAGACCATATCCTCCTCACGGTAGATGAGAGCAATACGGGTTACGAGGGAGATGCCATCTGGGAGTCTCTTCCGGCGGTGAAGAATAACCAAGTCTATGAGTTGCAAGAAGATCGTTACTGGTACTTTGATCCGATTGCGATCCAAGGGCAAGCCGAGGAATTCGCCGTCATGATCGTGGAACGGGCAGAGCAGAACCGCAAGTAATACATATTTGCCCACCTCTATCTTTATCTATCTTTACTCCTCTTTAGCGTGCTCTACTCTTCTATAGAAATGAACAAACAAAGACGCTCGGTCAGGTGCACTATCCTGTCTGGGCGTCTTGTTTTATGGTGTAGCTCTTCTATTTCAGGTATCCTTTGGATTTCCAATATCGCTTCGCAAAGGATTCAACAGCATAGGGCAGTTCCCCATCCAGCAAATCCTGATTCGCTTGCATCAGCTCTTTGCGTCCACGTTCCAGCAATTGAACGGCATGTAGTAATTGGGGGCCACCTGCATAATGAAGTTCAAGCAACATCGGCTCTTCCTCATCCTCTTCCTCCTGAGCCGAGTATTCAACCAACACCATTTCCGTGCCGTCCGCATGCTGGTGTAGCGTATAGAAGTATTTCTCGACCTTCGTCTCCCCTTGTGTATCCGTATACTCTCTACCAATACGCAGCATAGCTGGCTGGGGAACATCATCACACATTTGACCTGCTTGTCGAAATGCAAAGTAGAAGTCTTCAATCCACAATCCATGCCGGTCATCATCATAATAATTGTCATACGGCTCCACGATAGGCAATGCTAATAAATCACGAATACGTTGCGGTGAAATTAAGGTGCGGGCATATTGGTAATTCGATACGGACTGCAGCAAGGTATCCCATCCATGGTTGCTTAACTGCTGAATATCCGAAGGTGAGTCTTCCGTAAATACGCTCCATTCGGAGTTCTCACTGTTCACATAACGATAAGCGCCTGACATCATCCAGACAGGATTGCCCGCTTGCCCGGCAAGTTCATTAGGAGAGCCTGAAGCTCGGTCTGCTGGCTCTATTTTGAGCAACAATGCACAGTCATGGTCGTCTTGAAAATACAGACTCCGGAAATAGCCCTCGGTATGCTCATCCCCGTAGACAGAACCTCGGCAAAACTGTCCATCCACCCAAAACTCATAGCTGTTCAGCAACTCACCCTCCTCTCTTACAGGCAATAATGAAGGGTGAGTAAGACGCTCAATGTTCTCAGCTGTGAACTGATGATCTTCGAACCAATCCGGTACATCTGGCGCTAGTTCTGCGGCATAAATATACTCTCGTTTAATGATAGGCTGTCCCTGCTGCAGCCTCTTTATCATCTCTTCTCGCCATGGAAACGGCTCTTCTGTATCTTCGTCAATGACACACTCAGGAACAAATAACTCCAGCATGTTAAAGCCTTGCCATGGTCCGAGATCCTCCCACTCTTCAAGCTGACGCTTCACTTTTCGCTGTCCTTGAACCTGAATTCCATATTGCTCTGTACTTACTAGCAGCCCACCTTCTACGTTGCCTCTCACCGTCAATTCTCCATGGTTGTAATCTCCCCAGAACATATCCCCCACATAAAGATTACCTGTAATATATATTTCCTGCCCTCCCACGAGCATATAAGGCGTTGTAAGATCACCAAGCACAACCAGGTTAGAAGCGGCCGCGTCGGATTCTGTGTTTCCAATATAACGATCAACGATCAGATTTCCCTCTACCATAATCAAAAAAGGCCCCTCATCCAGCAACAGCTCACTGATATGAAGATCACCTGAATGCATCCATACTTCCTCGGCATCAAATTCACCGTCATGTGCTTCATTCTGTGTATACATCCAGCTTTCGTGAGGCAACCTCGTTTTGATATCGGCAAAAGTAACCTTTTGACCTATGTGATGTATGGACATGTCCTGACACTCCTCATCGGTTGATATATGGATAACATCTTTAAATCTTCTAATCTTGTAATATCTAAACTTCGAATCTATTGGCAGCATGACTACCCCGTTTAATTATACTAGAGGAAATATCCACCATTCCATAACAAAAACCCTCGTCCATACGGAGTGAGGGTTACACGATATTATTTGAAATAAAGGTTAGTTACACATGCCACTCTGATGACAAAATGACCTTATCATGATTAGATGGCTAGTTTTCACTTCTCGCCAAAATGGCATTGGCACGTTCACGAAATTGTTGCGCTGCATCGTCTGCCGTTAACTTGCCAAACAACAATAGATCATACAGCTCACGCAGCACGGCAGTGACTTCAGAGCTACCTACGGGATCAGGAGCGTCCATCGGACTGCTATGTTCTGCCACCCAATCTATATAGTCGAATACTTGTGCTTGCTCCGGTTCAACGATCATTCTCATCTGCTCCCGCACACTGGACGAAACGGGTACACCTCGCTCCCCTTTGAGCAGCAGATTGGCATCCAGATCATTAACGAAAAAGCTAATAAACTTCGCTGCCTCTTCCTTCTGTCTGGAATTACCCGCAATGGAGAAGAACATGCCTGGCTTCAGAAACAGTCCATCCGAATTGTTAGGCCCCGGCATTGGAGCAATAGACAAAGGCTTACCATAACGCTCAGTCGTACTGATGAATTGGTTAGAATACCCCCAGCTAAACAGAGCCTCACCCAAATAAAACGGATCATTGTCTGGCTTACCAATATCTGAGGTCCAGATGTCTGGAGCAAAGATGAGTTTATCCTGCGCAAGGCGCTGCATCAGTCCAAAGTATTCAACAAACAAGGCGTCATCCTCATAACCGAGACGTGTCCCATCCTCCGCGTACAGCTTAGCACCATGTTGTCTCAAGTAATACGCGAAAAACTGCTCTGGGGTAAGATAAGTACCCAGGTAGATGCCCCTTCCCTGGATGTGCTTACCCATCTGATCAAAATCGTCCCAAGTCCATGCATCTGTAGGGAATTCAATACCATTTGCCTGCAAAACTTCCGGATCATAGATACTCAACAGCGCATTAACACCTAGGCTCAGTCCGTAGACTTTGCCGTCTATACTGCCACTATCCAGCTGCTGTTTGTCCATATCCTTCGTATCCAGCAATCCACGCTGCGCATACGGTGCTAGATCCTCCAACAGCTGTAGTGAGCTATATTGAGCCAAATACGAAATATCCATCTGGATAATATCTGGCAGTGCGTTCCCCGCCGCCAGTGGGGCCATTTTCCTCCAGTATTCATTGAAACTGCTGTATTCGTACTCAATGTTCACATGTGGATTCAATTGCTCGTATTGATGGATTACCTCAATCGTGGCATTGTTTCGGAATTCTCCGCCCCACCAGGCAATACGCAATGTAATGGGTTCTTCATCAATCACCATACCAGGCCTTTGAGCAAATTGGGACACGCAACCGAGCAGAGCTGCCGTCAGGCAGATGATGCCTATTGTTCGCAGTAATCTTCCCACAGCTTCTCCTCCTTCGGCAGCGGTAAGGGAACCATAACCTTGGTTCCGCAACCCGGCTTGCTCTCCAGCCTGATGTCATGATCGTCACCGAAGGCTAGACGTAGCCGCTCTCTGATGTTCATCAGACCAATTCCCGTACCCCGGGTCTCCACTTCACCGCGAAGCACCTTCTCCACGAATTCCGGTTCCATGCCTGGGCCGTGATCTTCAACGACAAGTAAGAGCTTCCCTTCTGATAGTTCCGCATACACACGAATCTGACAGGCGCCCACCTTCGGCTCCAACCCATATTGGATCGCATTCTCCAGTAACGGCTGTAACGTCAATTTGGGAATAGTGCACGCTAGGTAAGGCTGTGGCACATTCAGGTGAAAATCCAGTCGGTGTTGAAAACGATACTTCTGAATCGTAACGTAATGATTGACGATCTCCAGCTCTTCCGCCAAGGTGATGACATTCTGCTTGAAGCTGATTGATGTGCGTAGTAAATAGCCGAGCGACAGCACCATACTGGAGATCTGCTCCTGCTTATGCTTTTTGGCAAGCCAATGGATAGAATCCAGGGCATTATACAGAAAGTGCGGATTAATCTGAGCCTGCAACGCCTTGAACTCCGTTTCCTTAATGACCAGTTGGCTTGCATAATTTTCTTTAATCAGTGTATTGATGTGGGTGATCATCAACCGATATGTACGGTGCAATAACCCGATCTCATCCATGTGATGATGCGTTGGCACGGTTAGATTCGCATTATCGATATTGTCGAGATCACCATACTGCACTTCTTTCATCTGTCCAATGAGCTGTCTAATTGGTCTCGTTAAGCTGCGTGCAAATACCATCCCTAGGGTCAGTACAATGGCAATGGCTATGACATAAACGACGATTAGTGCATTTTTCAGCCATATGATTCGCTCAAAAATCTCGTGATAGGAGGCCATGTTATAGTAGACCCAGCCGGTGTAGGACGATTTCTTTTGCGCTAGAAATACTGCCCTTCCATCCAGGTTTTTGATCTCATATCCCCCACTGCCCGGTAAAGGCTTGAGCCCTTCGGATACCGTGTTCTGGAGCTGTCGATATGGATAAACTACGTCGTCCCCTGCCTTCAGCACAATATCACTATTCTGGCTGTCCAATCCTGCGTATTCCTTCACGAGACGTTCGATGTTAATCCGCAGAAACAAAATGCCGACAGGCTTGAGCGTCATCGGATCATAGGCTCGTACCTGCCGAACCATAACCAGCATCGGGTCATCATCGTCTGGATACAACCACCTAACAGCACCATTTGCATGCTCAGCAGCTGCAATCATACGATCATACTTTTCCTCCGATACGGTTATCGTCTCACCATACTTATTCACTCTTCCCTGAGAATCAATTAAATGAACGGACTGCACGTAACGTGCAGCCCCACTAATGTGTTCCCATAGCCGATCTGTAATCTTCTTACGCTCAATAAAACTGGAGTACGCCGTGTCATCCTCTAACAAAGATTTTAGCGCCCTTTGGATTTGCATATCCGAGATCATATTCAGTGATAACGCTTCCAACTTCTGCAATTCAAGATCAACCGTAGAGGACGAGAGATTCAGCAGCCGGGAAGACTTATCGAATAACTGTTTATCATAGACGGAATACGTATAATACAAGGAACTGAAAGCCAGCGTGATAATAAATGCCATCATGAACATGATCATCAGGAACATTTTCATTTTGATACTTAGTTTGCGGTAGGCTATCATGACACAAGCGCTCCTTTGAACCACGTGATTTTACTAGTACGTGTTGAACAACCTCTACTAGATATATCACATGCAGGAAAATTCTCCTATATCTTTTTAGCGCCCCGCTCGTCTAGCAGCATTCAACGCTTGGATGATGCACGAATCTCCCTTTTCGTTCGTGTGTACATGTTCAGATTCGTCTATATAGCATATGAGGCATAATGAACATTCCTTGCTATTATTTTGCCTTATACCGGTCATACGCAGCTTGATGAATCTCGATGGCGCGGTCAATGCCCATGCTTTTGATCGTTTCAGCCATCGTGTCAAATTCCGTAATTGGCTTCTGTCCGCTAATGATAGCCGTCATCGTCTCGTTCAGATACGTATTAACCTGGCTCATAATGGACGTGCTTGTGCTAACCTCATCGGAGGACAAACGAATTGGCGGAAGTGTCAGTGCTGAGCTGGCTTTCATCCATTCCTCATTCGCTGCACGTTGTCCTTCATCGAACAAGAGTGCATCCAGATAGCGGCTGTCTTGGTTGATCGGGCCATCCATAATGGATAGTGCATACGAAGCTAGAGCCTGATCATACGTTAGACCATTCGAATTATCTACAATAACATCCGTGAATTTGACGCCATCTCCTTCTTTTACATAACTGTCGTTCTCGATCCCGAAGTTGAACAGGTCACTGCCCTCTTCACTATAGTTATAGTCCATCCACTGTACGATATATTTCAGCTTATCTTCATCTGCCGAAGACGTAATGGCTTCACCATAACTGAGCACCTTCGCTTCCATGTTAAACGTCGCATAAGCTGTTCCATCTGGAGACTGCGGCCACGGCGCACCTGTCACATCGAAGTTCGGGTCGGTATCTCTCATGAGGTTAAAATATTTCCCCATCCCGCTGAATACACCGCCCTGATAAGCACCCGCCAGATTGTTCGTAACCTTGTAGTCAAACGCTTTACCATCATTCGTCATGATCTCAGGGTCGATCAACCCTTCCTTATACCACTTCGCCATCGTTTCGAGGAAATCGCGATATCCTGGTTGGATCGGGCCAAACTCCACCTTGTCTCCATTCATCTGGAAGCCGCCAATCACGCCAAAGGCAGTAGCAAAGTCATGCAGCTTCGTCAGGTTACCTGGTCCCCAGTTACCCGTGAAGGGTAATTCATCTTGTTTCCCGTTGCCATTCGGATCTTGTTCCTTGAACGCTTTAAGCACCGTATACCATTCATCAATATTCGTTGGAGCTTGCAGGTTCAATTTATCGAGCCAGTCTTGACGGATAATCAAACCAGAGGTTGCATTCAGCTTGAGTGCATCCAGCTTGAGCAGTGGGAACATATAGATCGTTCCATCATCAAGGGCAATCTGCTTCTTCACATCCGGATCAGATTCGATGATGCGTTTCAGGTTAGGTGCATAGCTATCGATCAGCTCGTTCAAGCGGATGATTCGGCCATCCTTGATCATTTTCTCCGGTCCGCCAACAGCGTCAGCCCAGTTGTAATAGATCACGTCAGGTAATTCTTTGGTAGAGATGAGCAGGTTAAATTGATCCCGTTGTTGTCCGAGTGGCGGATGCGTGAACTTCGCCTCGATCCCCGTTCTCTTTGCCTTTTCCTTGTAAGAAGCCATATCTGCAAAATTGTTCAATGAAGCCGTGAGCTTCGCATCATTGGCGCGCCAATAATCAATCGTGAAGGGTTCGCTCGTAATTGGTAGCGGAATTTTAGTCAAGGCTTGAACCGCAGGCTCCGTCCCTTCTTCAGGCTCTGTAGCACTTGGTTCACTAGCTCCTCCAGTACATCCAGCCAATAAAGACATGGTGAGCAGAGATGACAATAGAATAGACCCCATTCTTTTTTTCACGTAATTCGCCTCCAAGGATTAAATTTATTGTTTCACAGCACCGATTAAGGCACCCTGAACAAAATAGCGTTGGATAAACGGATACACCAGCATAATCGGAAGTGTCGAGATAATAATGGTGGCATATTTGATGTTCTCACCTATTGCAAAGCCTGTGTCCACACCTGCCCCCATCGCTTCCGTGCTACTGCTGATTAAGATGTCGCGCATAATAATCTGGATCGGGTACAGTTCTTGACTCCGTAGATAGAGCATCGGCCCCACGTAGTCATTCCAGTGATCCACGGCGTAGTACAGCATCATAACCGCTAGAATCGGCTTCGATAAAGGCAGTACAATGCGGAATAAAATCAAGAAATCATTGGCGCCATCCAGCTTCGCGGATTCGATCAGACTGATCGGGATGCCTTCGAAGTTTGTTTTCATAATGAGAAAATAGAATGTGCTGATCGCTCCAGGGATAATCAGGGCAAAGCGCGTGTCCACCATCCCCAGATTCTGAATGAGCAGGAAGGTCGGAATCATACCTCCACCAAAAAACATCGTGAATGTAATCAACTTCATCAGCGTTTTTCTACCCAGCAGATCACTACGGGATAACCCATATGCCGCGAGTGAGGTCATTAGCAAGTTGATTGCTGTCCCCACCACCACGTAGAAGAGTGTGTTCATATAACCCGTGTAGATACGGGTATCCTGAAATACCGCTTTGTACGCTTCCAACTGAAATCCTTCCGGCCAGAGCATGAGTGAGCGGGAACGTAACATCTGATCCGGGTCACTAATCGAAGAGTTGAACACGTACAGCATCGGGTAGAAACACAGGATCATGACCACCAAGAGCAGCAGCGTATTAAATGCATCAAAGATATGTTCACCTGTAGACCTCTTCATCGCTTCACCTTCCAATTACCAGAGACTGGTTGAGTTGAGCTTTCTGCTGATTGCATTTGCAGCGATAAGCAGCGCAAAGTTAATGACTCCGTTGAACAGCCCAATGGCTGTTGAATACGTATAATTGCCCTCCAGAATACCGGAACGGTATACAAAGGTTGATATGACATCCGATGTCTCATAAGTCGGTGCGGTTTGCATGAGCAATATTTTCTGGAAATCGGCATTCATCACTGCGCCCATACGCAGAATAAGCATGATGACGATGGTTGGCATGATGCCAGGCAGTGTAATATGGAGCAATTGGCGCCAGCGATTCGCACCGTCAATCTTGGCAGCTTCATACAACTGGGGATCAATGCCGCTAAGCGCCGCCAAGAAGATGATGGACGCCCAGCCTGCTCCCTGCCAGATATTCGATAGAATGTACAGCGGACGGAACATATCCTTCTCTGCCAGGAACATCAGCGGCTGTAGATCGAAGAATCCACGAATGACATTGAACAACCCGCCGTCCAAGGATGAGAACGTTTTCAACATTCCGACCACGACAACAACTGAAATAAAATGCGGCATATAGCTGACCGTTTGCACCGTGCTTCTGAACCATTTCTTACGTACTTCATTCAAGAGCAAGGCAAGTATGATTGGGGCAGGAAAGCCGAATACAATGCTGTAAAAACTCAGAATCAATGTGTTCTTAATGAGTCTCCAGAAGTAATAACTTTCGAAGAACATCGTGAAATTGTCAAAACCGACCCATTCTCCAGCCAATATACCTTTGACCGGGCTATATGATTCTTGAAACGCCATCAGGAGCCCATACATTGGCCCATAGCTAAAAATCAGATAATAGGCGACGACAGGAAGCAGCATGAGATATACATACCTGTTACGAACAAGTTCCTTTTTCACAAAGCTCCATTTGCCAGATCGCTTCAAATGTCCCGGCTCCATCACCGGACTTCGCTTCAGCTCCATCCACTGTACCTCCAATTCTGGTGTGAAAATCCTCTATACTCCTAATGATAGGACTTAGGTGGGTCTTCTTCCCATGCTCATTTCCGAGATATGGATGTTCAAAACCGTGTTCTACAAGTTCATGTGTAAAAAACACGGTTTTCAGCAGATCAAAGCTGGGGGGCGATGCACAACAAAAAACCTGCTGTCAATGAAGACAGTCAGGGTATAGCTTTCTTATATTCGGACGGAGAGAAGCCCGTATATTTCTTGAACACTTTGCTGAAGTAAGGCCAGTTCGATCCAAAGCCCGTATACTCTGCGAGCAAGGACACCGTATAATTCCCATCCTGCTCCAGTAGCTCTAATGCTTTTTGTATCCGGTAGGTGAGGACATAATTGGTGAATTTCTCGCCCGTCTCTTTCTTGAACATCTTGCCAATGTAATCGGGATTCATGTAGATCTCTCCGGCAATGGACTGGAGTGTTAATGTTTCATCCTGATAGCGTTTCTGTACAAGCTGTTTCACCTGGTGCACCATCTGAGACTGCCTGGAACGCTGCTGTTCATAACGGCGAAGGGTGATCTGTTTGGCGACAGTCAGCAGGAATTGCTGGAAGGAATGCAACGTACTCGTCTCAATCATGCAAGGTAGTCGGTCCATATAATGCTTCATATCTGTGGCTCCGCTAAGCCGAATAATCTCCATAAATATTTGGATCAGGTATGATTTGGTCTGGGATATATCGTATCGAAGATCGACCAGCAGTTGGAAGATTCGATTCAGCTCTGCTCCCGCGTCCTGCCAGTGCCCTGCTTGAATTGCGGTGACAAGCCTTCCCTGATCGTACTCAAACTCAGGCACCTCCCTCTCCTCTATTGCGGCAACATCCCGCTCCATAATAAGGCTGCCCTCTCCAAGGTAAAAGCGATGATTCAGGTACGCAATCGTTCGCATGTATAATTGACGCGTCTGTGGTAGTTCACCCGGCTCACTCAGCGCCATCGTCAGATCATAGCGATAATAGCGGGTAAAGGTAGCTCGAATCTCATCAATATTCCGAAATAGCTGTGCTTCTGACATCGTATCTTCCATCATGACGAGCAGATGTCCTCTAACCGTTGTACTTAATATGGGATTATGAAAAATATCCTCTGCGATGTTCTTAACAGCGAACAAGTGCAGATACTCATGCTCTCCCTCAATCTCGACTAATAACAAACGTACACGCTGACCCAGAAATTGCACACTAAATAACTCGCCAAAATACTTCCATTCCTTCACGCCATACGTCTTGTTGGTGACCAATTCCTTCAGAAAATATTCCTTCGCATGTGGCAATACTCGCTCCAAATTGTATTGAATGGCCTGCACAAAGTGCTCATGATCTGTAAGCTCACGCTTCTCACTGACCAGCTCGCCAATCGCCTGTACCAGGCTCTCCTCACTGCATGGTTTGAGCAGGTAATGCTTCACCCCATATTGCATGGCAGTCTTCGCATACTCAAATTCGGTAAAGCCTGTGAGCATAATGAACGAGATATCCCGATATTTCTCCGCCACCGCTTCAACAAGTTGCAGCCCATCCATACCTGGCATACGAATATCCGAAATAATAATGTCAGGACGTTGCCTTTCGATTGAAGCAAGCGCTTCCAATCCATCGTGAGCAATACCGATGAGCTCCGTACCCAGTAGGGACCAATTCACGACACTGGAAATTCCGTCAGAGATCAGAAATTCATCATCAACCAACAAGACCTTGTACATGTAGAATATCCCCCTGATTGTTAACTGCTTTTTTTATTCTATTATATGAGCATTATGCATAAATATGGGGGTTAGTTCCGAATGACAGCGTTCATGTTATATGAGCCTGTGTTGTGGACAGTTCTTGATGAGGTGATTTTACATGAAGATTACAGAGACACGATCAAGCTTTTAATATAATGGTATAAAATGGATTAAATGTTATGATTGGATGTGAGGTTTATCAACATGAAATTAAAAGTTTTTCTGAAATACTTTCTGGGCTTTTTTGTTTTATGGAATGTATTATCCGTGGTATTCAGTATGATCTTGCTGGGTGAATCGTTAAATGAAATTGATTATATGCTCAACATATTCGGTGGAACTATCTCTAGCGTGTTAGTTGCAATTGTAAAGGCAAGAAATGAATGAAAAACAGCCTTCCCTCGTTTCAAGAGGAAAGGCTGTTTGTGGTTATTCCGGGATACCATTTTGTCTAAGCAATATTTATAGTTTTACCGCATGGATATAATGTACCGACTCAAACGCCGATAGATCATCCGTCCGATTCGAGAAAAATTTCTCTTGGATGTCCACTGGAGAGAGATGCTCATAAATGAGCAGACCAGCCTTAGCCAGTAGCTCCTCCATCTCCGCATATGTGTAGCACGTTTGGATCGGCTCCCCGCCTACTGCAGCCATATGAATCATATTTTGCACACGATTAGAGATGCCCTTCTCTTCAAACAGATGCTCGTCTGGATAATCAAATACAATAGAGCTTCCCGAAGGTACGACAGCGAATATACGCCGAAGCAAGTTAGACAAGTCCTCTTTGGTCAAGTAATAGGATACGCCAAGCAAGCTGAAGAAGGTTTTATGATGATCCCTAAATCCAGCATTTATCATAGCCTGAACAGACAGTGGAAGCGTGAAATCCATAGGTATAAAAGTGAGATTACCGGGAACATTCCAATTCGCTTGTGCCAAGCGACTCTGCTTAGATTCCTGTGTAGCCGGGATATCCAACTCAAAGATGCGAAGCGTGCTACTGAGCTCCCTATGCCTGAACGCAAACGTGTCCAAACCAGCCCCAAGAATGACATACTGTGTAGCTCCGAGTGTCACCTCTTGAAGCAGAACCTGCTCACAATAGGCTGCACGAGCCAGTGGTGTAGGGGCAAGCTGCACATGGACAATCCATTTCAAGATCGCATCTGGATCATCCTTCATGTTAGATGCCTTTCCTGCATCAAAAAATGACATCCCTTGAATCATATTATTCCGGATCTCTGAATGCTCCTGAGGTGATATCAATTCCTTAGCCAGACTATCATTGAAAATGCAAGGTACATCATACTGACTGTGATACGCTCGACTAAACGCTGACACTAATGAAGTTATACTTGCCTTTCCGTGCTTCATATCGTGTTCCTCCCACAAAAAAATAAGATTCCCCCTGGCCAGGAGAATCTTATTATATACGGGATGTTTATATATGTAAATTATAGCATATAAACAAAATTTTGTCAATCATTTATTTTAGCCGTCGATTCCATATTCCTTCACCTCACGGTGCCGATTCAGTGCCGCATGCAGTAGGAAACCAACAACCGCTACAGCTGCCATCGCAGTCGCAAGCCAGGCTACAGGAATTAATCCTTGCTTGTCATACATGACTCCCATCGCATACGGACCAATGACCCGACCAATTGCTCCGATGCCGCCGGACACCCCAATATAGAAGGGCGCTGCTCGTCCAGCGTGCTCGGATATAAATGCCGGCGTTGCCGGGGAGATCAGCATTTCACCAAAGGTCGCGAGCACCATCGCTAGAACCATGCCCGGATAGTTATACATTGTAATCATCACCAGGTATGCCATGCCATAGAATACGGCGCTAGCCGTCATCTGAGCGTTAGAGGTACGAGCCATTGTACGTTTAATCCACGACGTGAAGGGCTGTCCTACAAAGATCAGCACCCCGTTCAGAGTCCAGAGCAGACCATACATTCTTTTCTCCATGCCTTCTGAAATAATGTACGGCGACACCCCTGTATTCCAGATCGAGTTACCAAATAACAGGAACAGCACACCTAGACTCATAAACAGATACAGCCTCGTATTGCCTAGCAGTGCCCATACACTTGCACCACCGGTCTCCGTCTGGCGTTTGGTCAGATGTACTTCCCCTTGCTCCGGTTCAAGCCGCGACAGATAATACCAGAAGAATATCGCAAAGCCCGCCGAGGTGACCCCGTTCAATATGAAACTGAGGTGATACGAAAAGTCCGCCAGAAATCCACTAAGCGCTGTACCAATCGCCACACCGATATTGTTCGCCACATAAATAATGTTGAACAGCTCACCACGCCGCTCTGCGAACCGAAAACCGATAAACGCTTGAATCGCAGGTAGCGACAAGGAACTGAATAAGCCAATCCAGCCCATTGCACAGATAAATACAACCCAATATGCGCTGATCCACGGTAGAGCAAACAGCCCTAAGGCATTCAGTGCCAGCGATCCGATAATCAACTTTTTGACTCCAACTCTGTGATACAGTGAGCCGCCAAGCAATTGTCCAAAAATACCGCCCAGCGATTGAATCAGGATGACAAATCCGGCGTTAGCCATCGTCCGACCTAACTCGTCAAACACATACATCGTTGTCAGCGGCCACATCAAGGCACTGCCTGTCGCGTTGACCAGACTTGCCAGCAGAAATATTTTTACTTCCTTAGGATAGGAATCGAGCCATCTCATAATCTTCGTTCATGCTCCTTCATACACCAACCTGTTTCCGTAGAAAAAGCTCCCACAACGACTGGCATGACCAGCCGAAGCGAAAGCCTGTATGGTAAAGTTTATATAATATGAATCTATTTCATAACTCATTAAAACGAGTTTTATGTAACTAGATATAGAAAAATTGAACCGTTTCGATCTATATCTAGCCTTGATTTAAGCAGCTAAAGGTATTATGAAATTGATTCAATATGAATCTATATTACCTCAAAAAAACAAGCTTGCAAGCACACTCACTGACGCTTCACTTCAACAGTGGCAGAGAAAAATGTTGCGCCATTCCCCATATCAGATAGACGGTTAGACGTCAGCGTATTGACGCGCTGTTTCTTCCCTTCGCCATCCCACCACAAGCCTTGGCTGATTACCGTTCCAGGTAGCATCGCTTCGGTAATTTTCGCTGTAAGCTCAATCTGTCCACGTTCGTTCCACACGAGCACCATGTCTCCCTCTTCCACGTTTCGACGTGCGGCATCCTCTGGATGTATCTGTAGCATAGGCATTTTCTCCAGACGTTGGTGCTTCTGCGTATTCGCAAATGACGAGTTCAAGAAGTTATGATTCGGCGGAGAAACAAACATCAGCGGATATTCATCCGTAACACTGGCAGGTCGCTCTCCATCATAACCTTCCAAGGATGTGCGGTACGTAGGTAGGGGTGGCAACCCACGCTGCTCCATCGTTTCGGAGTACAATTCAATCTTCCCAGATGGCGTGGGCAAACGATCCAAATAAGAATCATACGGCGTCATATCCAGCTTCACAAACCGCTGCTCCTGAAGTGCCTCCAGCGTTACTCCGTTCATATACGGGTTATCTGTATTCTGGAGTGCTGCCTCAATCATCTGTTCTGGCGTCTCGCCAAAGATCTCAGGATCATAT
The DNA here is from genome assembly GCF_036884255.1 of Paenibacillus tundrae. NCBI lineage: Bacteria > Bacillati > Bacillota > Bacilli > Caryophanales > Paenibacillaceae > Paenibacillus > Paenibacillus tundrae. The sequence goes on from NZ_CP145605.1 coordinate 5,990,442, forward strand.
CCCATCGCCTGTCCAAGTAAGGAGAACAACTCAACATTGCTCTTACTCTCCCCGATCGGCGCGATGACTGGCTCCTGCAATTGAACGTACTGATGCCAGTAGGAGGTGTATAGGTCTGTTGCTTCAAACGAAGACTTCGCAGGTAGCACAATATCCGCGTATTTGGCCGTATCCGTCATGAATAGATCGTGTACAACCGTGAATAAATCTTCTCTTGCAAAACCTCGCTCCACCCGCTCGGAATCCGGTGCAACAACCAGTGGGTTGCTGCAATATACTAACATCGCTCGGATTGGCTGCTCCGCTTCGAGCAGCGCCTCACCAATCCGGTTCATGTTCACTACTCGCGGCTCTGGATTGTGCCGCAGATCTGGACGCTCCAATGCATCGCTATTGGTGCTCGCATAGCTATTCGTGCGCACGGCACCGCCGCCGCGCTGCAACCAGTGGCCTGTAATCGCAGGCAGACAAGATATGCTGCGCACACTCATCCCACCATGATCATGATGCTGGAGGCCATTGCCGATATGAATATGCGCTGCGTTCGCCTTGCCGTACAGCTCAGCCAGCTTCACGATGTCAGCTTCCGGCACGCCGGTAATGCGTGCTACACGCTCTGGGGTATAACTTTGAACATGATCACGCAGTGCCTCATGTCCTACGGTATACTTTTGCATAAAGGCTTCATTCGCCATCTCACGTTCAAACAACACATGCATGACTCCCAGTGCTAGCGCACTGTCTGTACCCGGGTAGAGCGGGATAAACCAGTCTCCCCATTGAGCGGTACGGTTGCGATGTACGTCGATGACAACAATCTGAGCGCCCTTCTTGCGAGCTTTCTCTGCGAGTACAACCTGATGCATATTCGTGCTGACAATGTTGCCTCCCCATACGATGATGAGATCCGCATGCTCGGTATCCTCTGGGATTGTCCCTTGATTAGCGCCCATTGTATATTTCCAGCCGGTATTGCCCGCCGCATTACAGATTGTCTGCTCCAGCATGCTCGCTCCAAGTGCGTTGAAGAAACGTCGATCCATACCGTCAACGCCGAGAATGCCCATATTGCCATAGAAGCTGTACGGCAGAATGCTCTCTGATCCGTAGGTCTCCGCAATGGAACTGAATTTGGACGTAATCTCGCCAATCGCTTCATCCCAGCTAATCTGTTCGAACTTGCCTTCACCCTTGGCGCCAACCCGTCTCATCGGATATTGAAGCCGCTCAGGGTGATATACACGCTCGGTCATATTTCTAACTTTATTGCAGATAGCACCCTTGGTGATTGGATGATCGGGGTTTCCCACGACCTTTACAATTTTTCCGTTCTCTTTATGTAACAGCAGACCGCATGTATCCGGGCAATCAAGTGGACAAACTGCCGGAAATACACCATTCTCCTGATTAATCATGTTGAAGTTCCTCCCCTGTAAAAGCTATCTCTCTATCATATCTTCTCTGGTGCGTTACCGTAAAGAGAACAGTTCATTTTCTCATCTACACAAGACGCCATTATTTTGCAAAAAAAGTTTTTTGCTTATGATTCATTCTCCAGATTCAGGGGTAAATAAAAAACAAGGCATTAGGCTAGTGTTTCCCCACTTCCTCCTCATGCCATATCATGGACCACTCCCGAAATTCGCCATGAACAGGTTTCGTTCCCCCGAACCTTGTCATGGCGAATTTATTTTGTGTATTTATATATTATATAAAACTAAACGCATGATTATTTGTAGCTGTCACTTCGATGACAAAATAACCTTAACTCTGCCCCACCGACAAAAATAAACATGAAAAAACGATCTCGTTTCCGCTCTGCCACGGGGTTGCTCACCGTGATCTAGAACGAGACAAGATCGTCTGCACTGTCATACTTCCTTGATATCATGTTACGCCTGTTTGCTTAGCATCGGTCTAGCATCAGGCTCGACTGCCATTTTTAACTCCGGCTTCACTTCGGACTCGCTTTGACGAAGATACACCATATAGTAAGCTGCCGCGACAAACAGAGCACCACCCGTCAGATTACCCAGCCATACCGGAATGAAGTTCATGATGTATTGTGCCCACGAATAATGCCCTTCGAAAATCGCTGCAGGAATTAAGAACATATTCGCTACAACGTGCTGGAAGCCGATCGCAACAAAGGCCATCGTAGGAAACCATATGCCGAGCACTTTACCACTCATCGTATCTGCTGCGTAGCACAACCACACTGCCAGAGCCACCAGCCAGTTGCAACCAATGCCGGAGATGAAGGCTTGCAAGAATCCGTCATGCAGCTTATGTCCCGCCATATCTACAACCTTCGCTAGATATACGCCCTCACTCGTTAGCCCTAACACATGACCAAACGCATAAGCCACGAAGATTGCTCCTAGAAAGTTCCCAATCGTCACCAAAGTCAGGTTCTTGAGCATGCTGCCCACCGATAGTTTACGTGCGATTGTAGCTAGAGGTACCGCCATCATATTGCCAGTCAGTAACTCTCCGCCGCCAATAAGCACCAGAATAAGACCTAATGGGAAGACAGATGCACCGATTAGGTTCACAAGGCTACCCCACTCTGCCGGAGCAGAAGCAATCACCCGTATGTTCAGCAGAAATCCTAGAGATATAAACGCCCCTGCCATAAAACCAAGGATAAGTACAGATAAAACAGGATTGTGAGCCTTCTTAATCCCGCTCTGCACCGTGTATTGTGCAACCTCAAGAGGTGTTTTGACCGCCATCGCCATTCTCTCCTTTACTTCTCATATTGAATGGAACGTTCTTCAGTTCATGTGTGAATAGTTACAGCTTCACTGTCTGAACTGTCTGATCTAATTGTATCTTGGCTGGAGATAAAACTTTGTGCAAATAATCACAAAGAATAGATGCATTTTTAGTTATTGATCGTTTTCACCGTTTCATAAGTTATTTTTACTTCAGAAAGGAGTAGTTTAATGCTTTTTTCATTTCAGTTCGAATCCTCATTCTTTATCAGACTGCAATTCTTGAACAAAAAAACTGCATTTACACTGAAGCGAAAATGATATTCGTAAAGAAGGCTCTAAAGGAGAGTCTCAACGATGATTGAATTACGGTTCCTTATAATGATGACTGAAGATGAGTTCTTCACTTCATAATATTAGCTCTGGTGCTGCACCTAGTGGGGCTAAACAATTTCGGATTTATATCTTACGAACATGAGACACGTTATTTGGCCGATTTTGCACCGATCCGGTATCTAACGAACTCAGTACACCTTATTGTGATCATTTGGAGGAATCCGGACACTATATCAGGCTTTTTCGTGAAATAGGACTGCTGAGGTTCGTTACAACTCTAACATTGCTCAAATATAGGTTATAAGCTCACCTGAGTTCGTTAGAATTTTTGAGGTGACTTTGAAACGTATAGCACATCCTACATGCTATGGTTCGTCTATCTCCAGCTAAATAGAGAACATGCTACTTCTCTCAGAACAACCAAAAAAGCCAGCGATTGCTCGCCAGCCTTTTGGTTTGATTAGTTCCTTCGATTAGTTCCTGATTTACTTTTATGACATCCAGTAATTCGAGCTTGCTTACACCAACGCTGGTGCTTTCACTTCAATTGGAGGTAGAGCTTGCAATCCAGCTGTGTTCAAGAAGTTCCACGGTTTGTTGTAATGTGGCTGGAAGAAGAAGTCGATGAACGCGAGCTCATCTACCGTCATGTTGTTTTGAATGCAGACCGAGATGGTATTGATCGATTGTGTCAGATCCACTTGGGACATCACTTGTGCACCAACAATGCGGCGAGTTGCTTGTTCATAGACCACTTTGAGCAGCAGCTTCTCAGCTGTTGGCATGAACTCCGGACGGTAGCTATCCTCCAAGACGACAGCCTCAACCACCAGACCTTCATCTGCTGCAGATGTTTCGGTCATACCTGTACCTGCAATGTTTTGATCGTAAATTTTGATACCCGACGTACCCTGTGTGCCCATATAAGGTGTTGTAGGACGAACCAAGTTACGCGCTACGAGTGTTCCCATCCGTACAGCATTGGTTGCCAGTGGGATGTAAGATGCTTTACCTGTTGGGTTGTAATGAATTGCACAGCTATCGCCTGCGGCGAAGACATCTTTCTGACTTGTTTGCATATATTTATCTACAATGATAGCGCCATTCGGCAGCATATCCACCTGACCTTTGAGCAGCTCCGTATTCGGGCGGAAGCCGATGCACAGGATAACGAGATCCGTTTCAAACTCACCTTTGGATGTAATAACTTTGCTCACTTTGCCATTCTCACCGGTAAATTTCTGTACCGTCTGACCCAATGCCAGCTTAATACCGCGGCTAGTCAGCGTGTCTTCGATGGCATCTGTAAATTCAGGATCAAGGTATTTATTCAAAATACGATCTACGCTATCAATCAAGGTGACTTCCTTACCGTTCATTTGGAAAGCTTCCACCAATTCAATACCGATGTAACCTGCACCTACAACAGTGATACGTTTGGCGTCTTTGGCTTTTTCGATAATGGTATTGGAGTGGTTATAGTTTTTGCAGAGCAAGATGTTATCCATCTCAATACCTTCCAGCTTCGGAATAACCGGCCATGACCCTGTAGTGACAATGAGCTTATCGAAAGTATCTTCGAATTCTTCCCCTGTTTGCAGGTTTTTAGCCTGAAGTTTGTGATTAGCCGTATCAACGGCTGTAACTTCATGCAGCATTTTGGTTACAACGCCCAGATCAGCGAGCTGGTTCGGGGACGAGTAGAACAGTCCATCCGGATCTTTCACCACGCCACCAACATATAGCGCAATACCACAAGATAAGAAGGAGATGTTGTCATTGCGCTCGTACACGGTGATTGTTGCGTCTGGATACAATTTGGCGGTGTTAACAATAGCTGCGGTTCCTGCGTGTGTACATCCGATAACTGCGATTTTCATTTAAAATTCCTCCTTGAGTGTATGAAAAATTATAGGATTTATAATGTTAATTTAATTTGTGAAATATTTCACTACTTTGTCGATGCTGTTCATGTGATTTATTTCACTTTATACACTCATTATAATGTGATCTTTTTCACATTGCAATAGGTTTCTAAAAAAAATTGTCGAAATGCAGTTTAACTCGGCTGGCCTGCTATTGATATGATCCCTCGCCCTGGGTAATGGCTATGCGTGTATTGCATGGGTTCACAACGTTATTTTCCCCTGAAAACAAGCCCTTTATGCTCCGATATGATGATCTGCATTGCTTCAAATGACAACACAAAATGGGTTAGTTTTACCCCTGCTTTAACGTAAACCAAGAGTGGAAATCCATAATTTTCAATAATATAAGGTAAATGGGTTGATTTTCATAACAGTAAGCGCTTACAATATAGGCATATGATCCTTTATTTGGATTTTATATGCTGCAAATACCAAAATTACAGGAGGCGTTCATTTGAAGAAACATTCAGTGCCTGCCACACTCAAATTGGTTCCCGTCGCGCTTGCCGTTGCCATGATGACAGCTGGAGTCGCTGTACCTTACGGTGCTTCTGCTGCTTCCACTGTCCCTGCTGCTGCTGATTCTCCACCCATTACGATCAAAACCGAAGTTCTGTCCTCCAAAGTTTCAGCAGGTGTGGATGTCTCTTCTCTGCTTCAGAAGTTTAGGGATTTCAGTAATTTTGCCACTGGTGATCTAGTCAAGGACACAGCCTATGCACTCAATATCGTCTCATGGCAGATGCCGCATGGTGGATTCTACAAAGACATGGAAGAGCAATATGCAGCACCTTGGGATGGCTTGACAGCACGCTCTGGCTGGAAAGATCCAAATGGCACTGAACTCGGGACGTTTGACAATGATGCTACAACATCGGAGATCCGTTTCCTGGCTGATATGTATAGCAAAACAGGAAATCCCGTCTTTAAGGACAGCGTCCGCAAAGCCGTAGGCTTTATCCTGACCTCTCAATATCCATCTGGAGGATGGCCGCAGGTATATCCTAAGCGGAGCAACTACTCTGACGCAGTGACTTATAATGACAATGCTATGGTACAAACGATGGTATTAATTGACGACATCGTGGAGCGAAGACAAGGATTTGACAACGATATTCTAAGCAACAGTGACCGTAATAAACTAAAAACCGCTCTGAATAAGGGTATCGATTATACCCTTAAAGCACAGATTATCAATAACGGTCAGCCTACCGTTTGGGGTGCACAGCATGATCCTGTGACCTATGCTCCTGTAGCAGGCAGAGCGTATGAGTTAGCCTCCAAGTCGGGATCTGAATCAGTAGCCATAACGGCTTTTCTCATGTCTAGGCCTCAGACTCCGGAGATCGAGCGAGCAGCAAAGGCAGCTTTGCGCTGGTTTGATACGGTTCGAGAAAATGGAACCAAATATAATCGGCAAGGCCCTGTTTATTTTGAGCCGGATGCGGGGAGCGTGATCTGGTACCGCTTCTATAACGTAGATGAAGACGTGCCTTTCTATGCGGATCGGGATGGATTGAAATACATGAACATTCTGGACATCAGCGAAGAACGGCGACACGGGTATTCTTGGGCGGGAAGCTACGCACGTAATTTGTTAAAGCTTGCTTCGGATGCCGGGTACTATCCTCTGAGCACACCTCTGCCTGGATCATAGAGCTTATTCCGCCAGGCATCTTGCGTAATCAAAAGCGGACTTTGTGAACAACCTCTATAAAATAATAAAGGAGCCTGGTCTCTTAATCGAGACCAAGCTCCCCACATCATGTATTTAACCGAGCAGCTTCTCGATCTCTGCTGTCATAGCTTCTGGAGATTCTTTAGGCTCGTAACGGCCTACAACCTCGCCCTCACGATTAACCAGGAACTTCGTGAAATTCCACTGAATCGTGTTATCTTCACCTTCACCTGGTTGCTGTTCACGAAGGTACTGGAACAATGGATGAGCATCTTCGCCATTAACATCGACTTTGGCAAACACAGGGAAGTTAACTCCATAGTTTACTTGGCAGAACGACTCAGCTTCCTCACTCGTGCCTGGCTCTTGTCCACCGAACTGATTACAAGGGAAGCCCAATACAACCAGACCCTGATCGCGATAACGATCATATAACTTCTGTAATTCGCCGTATTGTGGAGTCAGTCCACATTTGCTGGCTGTGTTGGCAATCACCAATACTTTACCTTGATACAGATCCAGAGGTGCTTCCTGATTAGCGGTAGTTAACGCTTTATACGAATATACGGACATGACTGATTCCTCCCATGATTGATATTGTTTTGGTTCTAAGCCCAAGCTAACTTAACCAGAACGACGATGCGCTCTTGAGTAGCCTGTCTTACTATTATAAGCATGAACCGTTTAATTACCAAATATCCTCAACGCCTACCTATCTGTAACCACTCGCCTTTCATTAGACTCTCCACCGTGTACACCGTCCTACATAAAAGTTTAGTAACAACCTCTTACAACCGTCTCTATACCAAAAAATAAGCCACGTGCAATACTGCACATGGCTTCATTCTGTAATGTATGACCTTCTATGAACGGTCTTCAATGATTAATTTCCGGTTTAACTTCCCGTTGCCTGATGAACACGTTGTTCTGTACGTTCTCCAGCATGAACCATCGCACTGTTGATCACCCGTGGATCTGGTGTCGTAGATTGTTGTTGACGCTCCCCTGCAAGAGCATAAGGCAAGCAGAGAGGTACACCAGAACGTGGATCAATAACGATATCCGCTTCAATGTTGAATACTTCACGGAGTACATCGGAGTTCATAACCTCTACAGGAGAGCCTGTAGCGATTGCTTTACCCTTCTTGATTCCGATCATATGATGTGCATAACGAGAAGCATGGTTCAAGTCATGGACAACCATAACAATGGTGCGGTTAGCTGTCGCATTAAGCTGTTCCAGCAACTGTAACACCTCAAGCTGGTGAGCCATATCGAGGAACGTTGTCGGCTCGTCCAAGAAGAGAATATCTGTTTCTTGCGCAAGCGCCATAGCGATCCAAGCACGTTGACGCTGTCCACCAGACAGTTGATCAATTGGACGGTCATGGAACTCCGTCATGCCTGTCACACTAATCGCCCATTCAATCATGCGCTTATCTTCAGCACGCATTGAACCAAAACCTTTTTGATAAGGGAATCGTCCATAAGACACCAGTTCCGTTACTGTGAGTCCCTCGGGAGCTGTAGGATTCTGTGGCAAGATCGCGAGTTGCTTCGCTACTTCACGCGTGGATTGCTTATGAATGGACTTTCCGTCGAGCAGAACGTTACCAGCCTTAGGATTCATGATCCGAGCCATCGTTTTCAGGATCGTAGACTTTCCTGAGCCGTTGGCTCCAACAAGTGCTGTTATTTTCCCTTGGGGAATCTGGATATTCAGATCCTCAACAATTAGTCTTTCCTCATAAGCGATATCCAGCTTAGACGTCTCCAGACGAAACATTCGATCATCCCTCTCTCATTTATCCCGGTGATACCCCGGCTATCGACAACGAAAACGAAATTGTAATTCTGATTATTTCCGGCGCAAAATATCTTCTATACTAAAGATACTGATAATCATTATCATTTGTCAACAGGTAATCGAAATTTAATCTATTTTTTCTAAGCTGGATCGACACATTTTAGCTACTAACTTCAGTTATTGCCCCCATAAATACCTGTGTGAATGTGAGAGCTTTTCTCAGCACAAGCGTAACCTAACACGTCCATTCCCCCAAAAAACCATCCTATCATCAATATGCTCTTTCGATCCATTTATGCAGAAACTCAAAGGCCAATAGCTCATCACATCCACATTCACATCCCTACTACAGTATTCATCCTGTCCTCTTGCACGCACCATACCAAGTCGCTCTATCCCAACGCTGTTAACAACACAGCAATCGTATTAAACACACCATGAACGATCATGCCAGGCACAACCGATCCTGTGCGTTCATAGGTCCATGCAAGCACAACTCCACTAATAAAATTCACAGGCATGGCGTTCATCGTAGGATAGTGTGCAACAGTAAAAATCAGCGAACTAATCACAATGGCCCAGCTCATATTCACACGAGTGCGTAGCCAGCGATATATAAATCCACGGTAAAATATCTCCTCATAAACGGGTGACACAATCCCTGCCGACACTACACCAATGAGAATTGTAAACACTGTAACACTTTGCTTCAAACTCTCTGTTTTGCTGTTGTCCACCGTATTTCCAAACAAACTGGTGAGATACACAGCTCCCACGCTGAGGACGATGAGCATGAGTGTCCATAGCGTAATCCTCCACCAATCCTTTGCAGGGAATCCCTTTAGACCTACCTCTGTCCAGGACAGTTTCTGTGGTCGTAACGCGACCAAATAGATCCCTAACAAAAGAACAATCGCAATCGTTAGTCCTGTAAGAGTTCCCGAGTACAGCGTATTGCCCAACCATTGCTCATACAGGGACTGTACTGCAAACTTAATAACCAATATGACAAATACAAATTCAAGCGCAAGCAAGGCGGCAAACTCACGCCATGTCCACTGATCCATCTTCTTCCACACGTCTATGCTAGTCATCCTTAACCCCTCAATCCTCTGTGATATACTTGAATGATATGTGGTGACGTTACGTCACCTGCAAGTCATATTTTCGGGAGGAGAGCAGAACCTTGAATCGATGGACAACAGGACAAGTATCCAAACAGCGGAATATTTCGGTTAGAACACTGCGGTATTATGATCAGATCGGTCTGCTTAAACCGAGTTATAAGGAAGATAACGGCCGCCGTTATTATTCAGAGGAAGATTTATTCACTCTCGAAAAGATAACCTTGCTTAAGTCATTATCATTACCGCTCGATGACATTCGAAATGTAATGGACAGGCTGTCCTTTCGCCATATTTTGATCGCACACCATAATCATCTTCAGGAGCAGCTCACTTCGCTTCAGAGCAGTATTGCCAATACGACATCCTTGATTAACATGGTTGACCTAGAAGGTGAACTCTCTTGGGAACGCGTCTCTCATCTGGTTCATAACGTACAGCCTACTGCCAAACAGTGGATCGAATATTTCACCGATGACGAAAGTGCATTTCTACAGAATGCCCTACCCAAGCTAAGTAGCGGTGACCAGGCAACTCAACAATATGTCTCTTTGCTACGACGGATTGAGTGGTGCATACAGGAAGCTATTCCACCACAATCCGATGAAGGTTACCATATTGCCTTTGAGTTAATGAAGCTATCACAAGAAACCTTCAACGGAGATGAGGAATTGATGGAGAAGTTCTGGGAAGTGAGGAAGCGCCCTACTGAAGAGTCAGGACTATACCCCGTATCTGAGGACGTGCTGAATTTTGTGGAGATGAGCATTGCTTATGTCCTTGAAAAAGAGAAAACACAGCAATAGTTCAAAAGGATTGATTAAACGTAGCCTGCCTATCGTTCAACTTTCTACTATATTCTCACCCTTTCTTCAATCCGATTGTATCTCGTGGAGATATAAGATCATTCTTGTCTTATCATCAAATCCAGTTTCCTCTGACTCGAAGTCCGCTTCTACTACCACCTGAATCTCATCCATCGGGATATCTCGAAGCTGTTCCTCAGTTAGCTCGATCTCACGTTCTTTCGTATACCACTCGTTAGCCTTTAGGATGGTTGTAACTCCGAGGTCTATAGAGCTTCTTGGCGGAAGAATGGATTCCCCATCATGATGTAGGTCAATATCGAACAGTCCAACGCCATGAAAAATTTCATGCTCGGTCTGCTCTCCAACATACTTGATGCTGGGACGAAAATGGATAAGTTGCTCCCCTTCAGGAGTCGCCACGAGCTGCAGGACATAATTCCCCACCTGTCTTGTTGCTGTAAGTGATCCATCTTGCTTCTCTATCTGATCCGGTGGATCTGAGATCGGATCACCTGCATTAGAACATCCCACTACGACACAACACATCAGTATGATGGCAAGCCAAACTTTCATCATATGCCCCCTATGTCATCTAACTTTATTCTATAAACCTCTACATTCTAGACAGTAAAACCCATCCAAATGTTACATAAAAATAGATTCCTGTTCACAAAAAAAAATGACCCCGGTAAACCATTACCGAGGTCATCTACATGAATGAATTGCATAACATGAGTTCTTGAATGTATTGTGTTCAGACATGAGTTCATAACATTCAATACGTGAAACGGACAGAAGGCTGTCTTCTACGCTTCCGGTTGTGGCGACAGCTCAATCACAGTGGTTCCGCTTTGGATACTGACAATGTTCGCTGGATCCACATCCGTCGGGAGTGAGACCTGTTGGCCGAAAGGATATAAGCGATCTGCCGCCTCAACGGTAAGTGGTTCTGTCACAGCAGAGCCTTCTTCTCCAGACTCCGCTCCGTCAGAAGATCCCGATGGCGTTGTCCCCGCTCCATCTTGGGAAGACTCGTTCGTAAATGCCGTAGAATCGGACGTTGTGGTCGAATCGGAATCCTGACTTCCATTGTTACTGGATTGGGCATCATCGGTTGTGTCAGTAGAGGTACTTTCCGAACTTCCATCAGAGCTATCCCCCGTATTCCCTTCTTCCGTATCCTGTGATTCACCATTAGATGAATCTACCGTATCTGGTTCCTCATTCCGGTTGAAGCTCTCCCACTCACTTGTCGCATCCTCCAGTTCAACGACGCTACCGTCCGCCAGCTTCAATTGCAGCTGATCCGTCTGCAATGAATCGCGGTCTGCTTCATTACGGAAGCGAATGACGAGTTGCGGCGCAGTCGCTGTACCGCTCTCTTCGGTTACTGGTACGATGTATGCCATCTGATCGGCTAATGAAACTTCTGGTTCAGCCGGGATCGCAGGGTCTTGAACCGGTGTAGGTGAAGCGGCAGGTGGTTCTGCGTTATTCCCCATTAAAGCATACGTTCCTCCGGCAATGCCGAGAATCAGAATCACCACGAATGATCCTAGAAAGACATTTTTCCTCTTCCCAGTCAATAAACGTACCAGTGATGAAGATAACTCCGACTTCGCCCGGTCATAGGTTGGCTTCATGGTCTTACTTGCTCTAGCATAATATGGCTTAAAGGCTGACTTCGACTTGAAGGCTTCACGATCATGCGCCTTGAAGTACGCTACGATTGCATCAGAGTAAGGCTTGCTCGCTTGAGACCCTCGGATAAAAAGCCGTTGATTGCCCGACCATTCCAGAAACGGGTACAGACCTCGCTCACTGCCTGCTGTGCTCCGAACAAACTCAATCAGTCCTGCATAATCCAGCTTAGCCCCACTACCTCCACGGTAAAAGGCAAGAGGCAACGCTGCGAAAGCATCCTGATCAGGACGTTCTCTAAGCTCATCGGCAAGCCAGCGTCTGGTCCAGCGCTGGAGCTCATTACGCTCTGTAAGGGAGAGGGCTTCCAGTTCTTCTTCATCCCGACCTTCCCCACTGAGCCATGCTCTCGCGGCCAGCATCATGTTCGTGCGTGCGGATACATCTGAGCCCTGACGCGCAGCCCAATCCCGAACCTCACGATCATGCTGCAAAATATCAATGCTTAATAACTGTGCCCGGCTCACTCGCTCTAGATCAAGATCCTGAATCAGGAAGAGATTAATAACGTAGGCAAGCTTGTCCGCCAAGCGGGTTAATTGCTCTTGATATGACAAGGCTCCAGCGTCAGCTCCAGGTTTACGTTCTGGACGGGCAACGGCCTCGGATTGACCGATCTGTCCTGTAATTCCCGTGTCTACAGGGTCTTCCGTAGAAGTCGAGACACGATCCAAAACACTCACTCGACTGAGTGCTTCATTGGCGGATTGCACCGGATTTGGTGCAGAGCATAACCGTTCACGAAGCTCTATGGCTGTCCGTTCTAGCAAAAAAGCATTATGGATCGACGATGGATGGGATAGCACCCAATTTTCAATGACGTCCACCACATTTGCCGCTAACTCTGTATGTTTTAATTGACTGTCTAAGTAAGGCTCAAATAACAGCTTGGTCAATGATTCATTGGTTAACACCTTACCGAAAAATGCACGATTCAGCGCAGCATTCCGATCCAGTAAACTGTATAATTCTTGAACCGCCCGCATACGTTTCTGGGTACGCGCATTGTTGATCGCATAGATGAAATAGTCCACGATTCGGGATTGAACCACTGGCGCGGCTACGGCGAAATACTCACCGATCCGAGCTGCAACCGGCTCTTCAGGCACATTTTCACGTTTAACATTATTAAGTTCCCGACTAAGCAGCGTCAGGAATAGCTCATTCAGACGAGCGCGGCGCTGGATTGCTCCTTCGGGTTTCAGATATGTAAGAAGCCCACTTAGCACACCACTTTTATTATTAAGGTATAGGTCTTCATGTCCTTGTTCCAGCCGGTAAAATAGCGATAACTCACCGTACGCTTCAACCGAAAGCTCACGTCCAGGCTCCATGCCTGACAACATCTCGTCGGCAAAAGAATAAAACGGCGTAGCCGCCTTCGGATCATGCAGCAATGACCATGCAAAATCCATATAAGGAAGATTCGCCACTGCTGCATCCACGTGGTTTACTCTGCCTGACATGAGATCAAACGTAAAGTCCTTCTCTGTATTACGATCTTTGGGACGAAGTGTGCCTCTCTCCACGAACTGAAGGTGGATGCCTTTCTTCGCCTGTGGCTCCTTGGCAAACGTCATGAACCCAAGCTGTCTCCGGAAGGCGTAAGGTAGTGCCGTATAGAGCAGACGAAGCAACCCCTTCGCCCCTGCTGTGACTTGCTCTGCGGGCAGATCCAATGCGATATACACTTTACGGCGTGTCGCGACAGCCTGCATCACAGCATAGAGCAAACGCTTGAACAACGTCTCGTTCAGTTTTAACCCCGCCAGAATCTCGACAGGTGCGACTGAAGAGACTTCAGAGCTCTGCCCGACTTCCCTCTCCCTTGTAGAGGCACCTGGCAATTCAGACAGCGCAGGCAGTACTGTGCCTTGCTCGATGTCATAGGACGTAGCAAACACCGCATCCAGCCAGCCGCCTGTTCTCATCAGCTCTTCCGAGCGCTCAGGAGACAATACATAGTTATGGGCGAAGAAGGCACTACGAAGCCCGGTAAAGTCTGCCGCTTGGTACACATTCTGCCCTAGAATCGTCTCGCCACTGTCCAGATGCAGTAGATGTATGGCAGCTGGGAACTTGGTCTCGTCCTTCTCGCTTCGGCCAGTCAGCTCCGCAGGAGCATCATAGACACAGTACGGATGAAGTAATTTTTTGATAAAAGAAGGTTCCAGTCCCGGTGATGCCGCGACCGTATCGAAGCCTTCTGTGGTGCGAAATACCCCTCGCCGCTCTCGGGTATACATCTGTTGTTCAATCGGCGGGGTCATGGAAGACTGCATCATCCCACTCTCCCCTCAATGTACTTCAGCTTGTAGAGCAGCCATAGGAATGGCTCGTCCACGCGAATCGGACTAACAACCCCTTGTAGCTTCATATCTACCGGATTGCTTCCTAGTGCGGACACAGCGAAGTATGCCGTATCTTTGAAATAGACATCCATTGTGCCTTTGAACGGACGATCCACCTTCTCAATAAACCGGCGAATCTCTCCATCAATATTCTCAAACTCCGTCAAGTCGAACCAATCGCGGTGTACCATGTTACGGAACACGTTGCTGTTGGATTTGATGTAATCGCCATCCTCATCCTTCAGGGAATGCAGCATGTCGCTTTTGGTCAGCACAACAGCTGTTGGGATGTTTGTTTTTGCCTTATCCTGATAAGCGATAAAGTCACCGAACAATGTCAGTACCACGTCGCGCGGTTCATCGTATCTTGGTGTCCACTCACCCGGCTCATTGCCGAGGTTTATCCGGATTTTGTCCCGAATGGAGCGAATCTGAAGTGGATCAACCATAAACAGAATGCCTGCTGAGTTTTTGATATGCTGTCCATGAAGTCCTAGATAATCCTGCTCCACCATACCCTCGCCAGCCACGTCAAAAAACACCAGTGTCAGCGGAGCTTTATCTTCGTCCTTGAACACAAATTGGAAAATAAACGGCTCCTGCAGCTTCTCCTTCTGCGTTGAATCCAGCAGATCACCCCGCTCAAACAACGGCTCTTCATAATCCGCACGGAATCTACGGCTAATCTCTGCATTCAGCGGCATACAAGCAGCATCAAAATGATCGGCTGTGTAATGCTGTAACGTATGGATGAGCGATGTCATGTACACCGATTTACCCACCTGGGAAGCCCCAATAATGGATATGATATTGCTTGGCGCCTTGCCTGCTGTCACAGGTAGCTCATTATGACAATGCGGGCACAGTCTGCGGCGGGTAACGACACCATACCGATCATTTAATCCCATCACAATGTTATCTGAATAAATGCGATGCTCCTCTGGTACGTCATGCGGGGCAAGCACGGCCTCCATATCAAACACCGTATCAAGCCCAAACCGTTCACGGTAGCGATTCAGCTTCGCATCTTCCCCGAGTGCGTAGTCTTCATCGTCGTCTCGGTGATGAGCTGCCCGGAATACAACCTCTTCAGGTGAGAATTTACTGAAACAATAGGGACATACAATATCGTAAAATAGCGGCCGTTCTTCTGGCTGCTGTCTTTTCAAAAAACGACTAAAAAAGCTCATAGCCACTCCCCTCCCCTAATCGAAAGTCAACCTATTCATTAGTCCGATATTAGCCGGTACACCGTTCCATACTTGGGGCCGTCTGTGAAGAATAGTCTAACGTATTCATCCTTCGCAATCTCAACAGGAGGCATCTCATTTCTTCCAGGTGCAAAATCATTTACAAATGGATACACCGTACCGTCTTCCTTATTAAGCGGAACACTCCCCTGTTTACGAACATAACAGAGCGCCTCCTTCGGAACGGGTGCTTCGGTCGTAACGGTCATAAATACACTTTTTCTTTTCTGAAAAAAACCACTCTTATACCGAATGGAAAATCGAATATCCGCCTTGCCTGCACTCGCCATTACCGTGTTCTCACCGTTCGACTGACGGAGCAAGACAGGCTCGGCATCATCCATCCTACATATATAAACCGTATAACGGATCGCTCCAAAACCTGTTATCCGATCCACGTATCCGTTAGTTGCTTTGTATTCCTCACGCGTATAGAGCTTCAACTTACCTTGCGCATGTGCATCGCCGCTGTTCTCCTTGCCCAGCATCGCAACCTCCAGCCGTTCAACATACACAGCCTCAACACCCTCTGGCCAGAGCCAGCGGAGCGTACACATGCCTTCGTCCACCGCCAGTGTCAGTTTGCGAATGGTGGGCGCCGAAGGATCTGCATCCGTAAATTGCATGTTCCTAAGACCTCCCGATGTTTAGAATCCTTTGCTTCGTGTGTCTCTTGCGCGTCCTCCGAATCCTTCCGCCGAAGCGTTCCCTCTTCTGGCATCGCGCCGGCCGCGATTGCTCCGTGGTGTGTTCTCCTTCATCGGAATAATCCATGTAAACAGGGTCAATACGGAAGCCAGCAGGAGCATTGCGCCAAGCCTTACGAATGCATCGCCGACAGGCGATCCATCCAGCCCCCATTCCAGAAGGAGACCGGCTAACAGACCTGAGACTGCCCCACCAATGCCGAAGCTGAGCGCCAGATGGCGATTATCAAATACCAGTCCAAGTGATACACCCAGCGCTACCCCAATCAACAGCAGGGCAGCTACGCGGAAAATTGCCAGATACATGCTATGCTCCATCATCCCAGTACGTTCCGTAACCAGTGTTCGCTCATCAATCGTATCGTAAATCTGCTGGAATGCCAGGTTAAGCCCACCTGCATCCGGCACATCATAATACAGGCCACCTGTCTGCCCAGCAATGCTGCGCAAAAGATCCGTACCCGAAGGGTCTACCAAGCTGAGTCCCACCGTGTTGACCGCAATCTGTTCATTCACGTATTCCGACAGAATGCCAGACGTATCGACCTCACTCATTCCGTCAGATAACAGTATCGCGACGGTACCACGCTTCGGATCTTGTTTGCCCTTAATCTGTTCCATCGCTTCTTTCAACGCCGCATCAAAGTTCGTTCCCCCTGAGGTCGTCACGATGCTATCGATTTTGTCATATACCTCATTCTTAGCAGCTTCATTATCCAATGCAATGAACGGCTGCAACAGTTCTGGCTCATCCGCAAATGTAATCACGGCTACCTGCTTATCGCTCTCCATCTGGCTAATCAGTGTCTTGGCTGCCTCAAAGCGGCCATTATTCGGATCGGTCTCTGTCATGCTACCTGAATTGTCAATCATGAGCACGATATCCTTAACCTGCTTCACACCGCCTGGATTGATCTGATACAGCAGTTGCACCACTAGCCCCACCACGAATAAGAGTGCAAGCGTTGCGGGGACAAGTAATTTCCATGACAAGCTCAGATATCGCAGCTTCCATGAAGCACCGTTAAGCTTCGGTGAGATCATCTCAGCGAGCAGGCAGAATAGACCTACACTTAGTGCAACAACACCGAAATATAATCCCATCAGCAACAGACGCGGCATCTCTCCAAGCCACTGATGCAGCATGATTTCCCCTGCCGCAAAACCTACTGCTCCGCCAATGAGGCTGAACAGTACCAGGAGAAGATTGATTTTTCGCTGCATGTTCACATGCATCCTTTCTACACCAGCCCTTAATAAGGCTGAATTAATACAAGCGTGAGTGATAACGAAGGCTAGCTACCGCACGGGAGACAGTTTGTCCGCAAGACCTTCAGGATGTAGCTCATATCCGTTATCTGTATAGGAATCGTAATATACCTTGGCATTACGATAGACCATCAGATCTTCGAGATGGAAGCCTCCCATAAGATTCAATTTCTCTACGCCGCTGCTTCGCTCTTCATACACGACACCAAGCTTGTAGATTCGTGAAGTTTCCTCGGCATGTGCCGCGTAGACCATGAAGGCACTATCATGGTCGCCAAAGAAATATTTTTCTTCATACCGATGTTCCTGCGTATAATCGAACACCCTAACACGAACAACAGCCTGATCCTCTAACGTGCGATATAATCGACGGAACAGGTCATCACGAGTCAACACATTTTTGTCCCCATACGTAATCGTGACATTGGCACGCTGTAATAGCTCTTCTTCGAAAGGGACACGCAACGGTTCAGCGCTCAGTAACAGCGCATGACATACGTCCATAAGACGCTCCAATACACGCTCCTTGCCCTGCGTAGCCAGATGGTTCATATCCCCCATATGGCGGTCTTCAAACCATACGGCCCGTCCACGCTTGGCCTCCAGATCCGTGATCAGATCTTCCGTCACTTTGCCGTAATATTCCATGACATTTTGTCCAATGTACTCATCCGCTGCAGCTATGCTCTGCTCGGCTGTCTCGCGCAATGTTTGTTCCAATTCCTCAAGGGATTGGGTGATGCCTCGACTAAAAGCGTGAAGCTGCTCCATCTCCGTATCGTAGATGCGCAGCAATTGCAATTCATTTTCGATCCGTAATAGCTCCACCTTCGGTACATACACTCGCTCAAGGATACAATCGATCACGTTGCGTACATTTTGTTTATCACGGAATAAAGCTCTTTTGAACGGTTGATCCTGCACCTGCTCCTGTAGTCGCTGCTCAAGAACAGCTCGTGCCGACTCAAGCTGCATGGATTTGTCCCGAATCAATCCAAGCAAGCCTTCCCGTACACTTCCCATTCCATGATTACTCCAAACCGCCCACTGGAAGTAACCTACCTCCGGGTGCTCACCCCGGGCTTGTTCCGCCTGCTGACGAAGAGTACCTTCGGTACTCCGCTGACGTACACGTTCTTCGACCTTACGTGCCACATTATCGCGGAAGTACGCCTCGGCTCCATGACCGAACAGCGCTCTCTCCGCTTCCCGTAGCGATAGCGGCTTGAGATCAGCGTAACTGACGTTATGGGTCATGATGCCGCTCATACCGCTGACCAGATCCTCACCTGGTAATAGCCCATCAATCTTACGTTCTATCGTAATCGGATCAAGGCCGAAGAACGAAAGCTTGTCCTTGATGCCCCAATCCTCCGGTTCCTTCCGCATCTGTTCAAGCAGATGCCGGTAGAAGTGATACAGCACAGCAAGCGCTATAGGCTTGTTGGGACGCCTGATCTCAGCATAACCTGCGCTGGCATAACCATGCTGATCTGAGGTGGTGCGAATGTTATTTTTGAATGAGGTATTGTTGTAGGTGTTCGCACCTGTGCTCGAAATGGTGCCAGCAGCATCCATATCCTGTTTACGATTCTTGAGCAAACAGATGCGGCAGATGATCTCGGCATTCTCTATCCACCCACCAGATACCCCTGTGCCCCGTTCATTCTTATCTGACAAAATATATACCAGGTCAAACAGCGGCGAAGCGGGATGGGTGACCGGAATAGAAATACCATCTTCCGTCACGAGCAGACGACCGCTAAAGGTATAGTCCAAGCCCTGCATATAATCAAGCTCTCGCAAAAAGGCCAGTCCTGCTGCGCTTGCATACCCGTATGAGTTCACTTGCTCCATTTCACTAACTAGAACATGCAAATCTGTCTGCACGGATTTGAAGGATTGAGCCAGTATCGTTTCCGTCAATTTCGTAAGCTCAGGCAATAGCACATTCAATGGGTCATCCGCTCTAGTTACAACCGTCACATAGATACGGTCAAACGAAGAATACAGACGCCCGTACTCAGCGATCCGGTTACTCACTTGCCGTAATGTACGATTCAGACCCGCAAGTGCCTGATCCGAATCGTGAAACTGACGGTATATGTCTTTGCGCAATGTTTTGGATGATTCGGACTGTCCCGTAGACAGCGGTAGAATATGACGAGCGACCTGGCTATCCTCAGATCGTTCGCCCCTACGCTCCTCTTGTTGATCCAAGTCTTCTGTTCCAACCTGTACATAAACTACGCCATCCCCGTTATCCCACTTCGTTCGGTTGATTTCACGGACAACAGGTAATGCCGGTGCAACCAGGTCTCCCACGAACAAGAACAAGGCAGGGTAATGGATGCTGCTGCGACCATCACCCAGACTGCCCTGACGTTCCTGCTCCTTCGTATATGATGCCGCGAATTGCTCCAAGCTGTGCTTCATCCCGGCAGCCATCTTACTTCAACCTTCTGCGAATGTCGTTCAGCTTGGACGACATCGTTCTGTAGAACTGATAGATATCCTCGCCATTCGCCAGCTCGACACGTTCGTATTCCAGACGATCACGGGATTCCATGAACAGTGCAGCAAGTTCATCCAGCTTCGCAAGGAGCGGAGCAATATCCTCCGAAGCGGTCAGATCGTTATCCCGGCGTGAAGCTTTGCGAAGCAAGGTGTTCCGATCCTTCTCGGACAATCCACGGAAGTTGCCAAATACCTCATATTCAGCAAAATTACGACTCTTCATTAGATTGGCGAACGGCTCCCATGCATCTTCCTCGGGATCACGATCATAGACATACAGTGCACCCTTCTTCACAATTGTGTCCGTATAGAGGGCTTCAATGAAGCGATCATACCACTGCTCTTCATCCTGATGCTGAGCAAGGATACCTTCAAGCTCAGATACTTTCACTGAGATTGCATTCATCTTCGCCAGTTCCTCGCGTACACGCGCAATCAGTTGCGGAGAACGCACCAGGTTTTCTTTCGCCATGTCTTCATTAATACTTCCGAAAATATCCTTCACGCTGACCCGTGGCAATCCTTCGGATTGCAGACGTTTCAGTTCATTGACTGCCCGTTTCACTTCACCTAGGTTCGGTGTGGTTGATGTCAGACGCATGTCGTAGCTGCCTAACTTCGCGGATAGATCAAACGGCTCTGTCGTTACTACCGCGTAGCGGTTGCTTGTGTTTTCATCCAACGTCTTCGCCATAATGATGTTGTACCCGAGCGCTTGCTCGAATTCGGAACGGACACGGGCATTGTACTGCTTCACGCGACTGTTCTCATACACATCGCCCCATGACTTCTCTGGGATCGGGGATGGAAGATACGTCCAGTTATTTCTCTCCGTCTGTACAAGGTGGCGACCAATGCCCTCTTTGTCGAGAATCGTACGCTCATAACTTTCTTCATATACTTTCAGCGGTGTATACACGAAGAGCGGCACACCGTTACGTGTGTTCAACCAGAAGATTCGGTTACGAACCTCGCTCTCCTTGACCGTAAAGTGAGACTTCCCTACCGCATTGTTCTGATAATTGCGAATACCTTTGAGAATACCCGGTGCCTGTGTTGGTACGGATACGAATCCCCATGATGGGAAATGAAGGCTGCCTGTGCTATTGCTCAGGTTAAATACCGGCACCGCTTCATCATCCAGTTTACCTGCGATATGCCGTTCTACGAACTTCTCAACAGACTCATCCTGACCATACTTAATCACGAGGAAATCTTCCATTGAACGGGTAATCAGATCGCCAAACTTCTCGGTCAAGAAGTCGGAGATGGAACTTACCACGTCAATCTCGTTCTCCTTCACCCATTGGTTGGAGTTCTCCAGCAGTTCACGCGAGAAGTCACGGATCAAGTCATCCGTATCACGCTTATCTAACAATCCATCCACGACGCTGACGATATCCGGTACACTTACCACGTTCCAATAATATGTCTTGTTGCCTTTGTGGTCTGCCTGTTCTTCCCCACGGGTTAGAATATCTCCATTCTTGGAGAAAATCGAGCTGAGTGCATTCAACGTCTCACTAAATACGTTATAGATGCGGCTGTTCTCTTGGTTGAGCAGTTCATACAGATCCTCATAGAACTCAATCATCTGTTCGTTCCGCTCTACATCAGCGTGCAACCAGTACTCATGAATTTTAGCTTCAATATAAGCATTCTTTTTCTTCTCTTTGGAGACGAAGGCGCTCTTGGCATCACCAAGCTTCTCTTCAGACTGTTCTTGGGCAGCCTCGATATCGCGTGGAATGCGGAAAGCATTCTCCCGTAAAGTCTCAATGTACGATTGGATCATCTTGAGAATACAGAAGCCTTTCTCCGTATAGATGAGACGAGAAACATAGAATGGCCCCTGCTCTGGATGCAGGAACATCCGGCGAATCTGTTCGGTGAATTGCCCTGCAATCTCACCCGGATGCTGTTTCTTCGCTTTGATATATTCTTCACGTGCACGTGCTAGGAAGTTCTGTTCCAGCTCCGTGTCCATGTTCACCACTTGGGATTTCACGACATTGTTGTAGGACAGACGTTCACTGTTCTGATAACCTGGTAGCGGCTCCGGCACGCGGGATTCAAATGCCTTCACTACGCTTTCGAGATCAATGCCTAACTTACGGGCGAATTTCTCGGTATCTTCCTGATTCGGTGCTTTGGAGAACATCGTGCTCATCTTATCGAACATCCGGTAAGCCAGATATGTCGTCATTTCTTCAATCGGCAGTACAGCCGAGGATGCACCGATGATGTTGTAATCATAGTTCGCGGGGTATACCTTGTTCATCTGTGCAATGTTGGTACGAATGTTGCTAATGTAGTCATGGATCGCGAACTCTTCACCAGACTGCTTCTCTTCACTCGCCATGAAGTTAGTGATATTCTCTGCCGTAACATTCATACAGTAATCGTACGCATTCTCCAGCAATTTGCCTTCCGTGTTCGTGGCTGAGATCAAGTGACACAGGTTAAACGGTGGCAATGGCGAGTTAACGGTCAGGATATTACCGTACTTCTGAGTAAAACGTTCACCGCGGCTGTCCACGTTCATCCAGTAGTCCAGCTCTTTAAGCGCAGCATAACCGTTCTTGCGGATATACTCCCGCGTATGCTCACTCAAGCTTTTGTTAGACAAGTTCACGTCTGGCGTGAACAGGTAGCCCAGTGTATTGACGCGGTCGATCCCCGCTGAGCCATGATCACGTTCGATGATGCCACGCACAATATAGGAGATATCGAGGAAGCACCCACTGCCAGTACCCCCGGACAGACCTGTAAGCAGGAACACCATCAATTTCTTATTCGTACCTACGGAAAGGGTCTTAATCTTCTTATCGATGGCTTGCACCACTTGGTTGATCTTCGTGAACAATAGCAGACGACCTGCCTGACGAACGCCTGCAGCTCCGTTCATGCCATCCGTAATGCTCAGCTCTGGCGAGAGCCAGTCCGTAATATAAGGCTCCAGTACACTGCGGTTCTGCAGCAATCCGCCAATCTCGGCATTGGACAGTAGCACAAATTCATTAATCGGGTCTAGACCGATTCCTTTATATCTCTTCGCACGATCCTGTTCGTTCGTTTCGAATGCGAGAAACTCGACATTGTCTGGCTTCTCCATTTTCTTCTTAGACACTGGATCTTGAGGCAGCTTGAAGCGACGATTAATCTGATACTTGAGACGAAGCAATGCATCGATCCCTGTTCCCCCAAGACCAATAATCAACATCGGGTTATCGATGGTATCAACCCTGATTTTTTCGCTGACAATTCCTCCGCCAAGCGATACATCCAGTTGCTGAATATGTTCTCTAACAATCGGTTTCATTCCATGTCCTCCCTTTGGTTACTCTAAATATTCAATCAAAATTGTTTTATCCGCTTGTTGCAGTGGGATGCTCAGCCGATCACCGTTCTTCAGTTCAACGCCTGAGCTTGCATCAACCGCACGACCGGATTTCTCCAGCGTGCCTCCTGCCGTGTTGCGTATCATAATCCGGTCACCATTGCCGGGTGTAAATATATATTTTTCGGTTTCCTTAAGTTCAGGGTCTAGTTGCAGCAATTGATGTAGATGGAACTTGCCCCGGAACGATGCTAGCTTTTTGTATTGTGGATAGGACTTGTCTCCCGTGTTCTCATCACGAATCTCGACGACCATCTGACCGACAAACCCACGATTTTTACGTTTCAGCCAGCCCATCAGGAACCAGCCTCCAACCGCTACAACGATCAGAGCGATGACACCCAGAATGACCGGTAACCATGGGAACGGCTTGTCCTCTCCACCGGCTGATGTCGTTGGCTGAGTTCCGCTTCCCGCTGCTCCGCCCGCATTAATGATGACTGGAGCGCTCTCGCGGTAAAAGCTATCTTCCTCTGCCCGAATAACTAATTCATATTGATGGTTATCCGGAACGGTGAACGTACCAGCAAATCCATCTCCCGTGTTCTCGATTGGATGTTCCTCACTTTTACCTGTATCCACATCGTTGATCACCAGCGTTGCCTTCATGTCCGCATACAAATCTTGATCCTGTAATGGTTGACCGCCATTCTCCAGCTTCGCGGTTAGATCGATCTTGTCGCCTTTTTTATAGGACTTGGTCTTAATTGGATCCACGACGAGTTGCAGATCGTAGTTAAACAGCAGATTGATATCGATACTGTCCTTCGGAGCCCCTTTGACTCGTAGCTTCCAATCTCCCTCCTCTGGTTTGAGCAGCTTCACCAAGGAATAGCTCTTCGAAGTGGATAGCTTGGCTGCATCGGAGTTCAGATCGACAGCCTTGCCAGCTGGATCGGTCAATTGAATCTCGACTAGCTTCGATGACATGATCGAGATATTAGCTTCTAACACACTATCATTCGGCACGTTCACGGTAACTTCCTGATAACTGCCGTTTCCCGTAATGGAAGGCAGCTTTACGACATTTAATTTGGCATGATCTGCGAATATTTCGCTAAGAATCTGTGGCAGATCATCCGGCGTATCGGTGATAAAGGACTTACCGCCTGTCTGATCGGCTAGGTCAGCGAGTGCATCCTTGTTCAGTTTGCCATCGGCATTCAGACCGATTGTATACACGGGAATGCCTTGTGCTTGTGCTTCCTTAACGGCTATGTCCAGATCCGCATCGGACTGTGCCTGTGTACGCCCTTTTGTTTTGTTAAAATCGTTGTTACCATCCGCCAGTAGCACGATCATCGGGGAATGAGACGGGTCAGCACCATGATTCAGGATATTCACAGCCTCGGCGACACCTACTGAAATGTCGGTGTATGGCCCTCTGCCTAGCTGATCAATAAAGTCCTTCAGGTTGCTTTTGTCTGCATCTGACTGGATCTCTAGCATTGCCTTCTCCCGCTCCACCTGATCGGTGTATGCGACAATCCCTACCTTGTCCCCTTGGACAGGTAACATATCAATAAACATTTTCATGGCTTCATTGCTAATCTTGTCACGATCACTTGTGTTCATCGAATTACTTACATCGGCCACAAGTACCGCATCAATTCCGCTTGATTGTGTCTGAGCCGCTACCGCCTGAGGCAGTAACGTCGAAGGCAGCAGTAGCGTTAGTAATACCAGCAGAACCAAGGTTCCACTAAGCCAGCGTATTTTGCGTGTGCGCAGCATGAGGTGTACTCCTTCACGTTTGAGATTAAAATGGGAATAGTTTATTATAGGCGTCAAGCCTTAAGGAAATCTTAACAGTCTACTAATAAATTCTGAAAAGCACCCCTATCTTGAGTTACAATTCTGTAATGACTGGCAAAAATCGACGATTTCAGCCTTTTTGTTGGAACAAATATTCCAACTATGGAAATATGATATAGTTATTGCCATCAAACCGCAATATAACAACGTAGCGTGCGATCACCTTTATTTGTACGCACAATAACGCTATCTAGAGAGGATCGAATTATGGTTACATACGTATGTCTCACCATATTGTTTCTTTTTGTCCTAATTAGAGCAGTTCGATTCTATCTTCACAACCGGAAGCCTGTGACCCGAGAAGATTCAGATCGCACGCTGTACACTATACTGAACGGTGAGCGTGATTAGAGCATGAGCACAAAACAAGTGGTTTCTATTAGACCTTTTAACCGGACGACATATGCCTTTGAAAAGTTGCGTGTGTGCAAGCGATGTGGACAATATACCTGCTTATGGGAAGATGAATGCACATCCTGTGGCCGCAGCACACTGATTCATGTTCAGGTGCATGCTGGCTCACGGGTTAAGCGCCGGATCGCTCGTGATTTCCTATTTACGATTATTCTGGGGTCTGCTGCTACCTATTTTGGTGAGACGACTGACCAAACGATGCTAGCTGCAACCGTGTCTCTACTGCTCATCGGATGGCTCATCTATATTCATAAACGCGCCTTTCCTGTTCAACAACTCCGCCAGATGAAGCGGTTGTTGTACGAGGATCGGGAAAACATTCGTCAGGGCATCAACCGCAACTGGGCGCTAGTCGCCGAAGCCCGCCAGGAGGATGAAGCTCTCGCATACGAGATGCTGCGTGAGATTGGCTCACTCGTATACAATGATCGAATTCGTCTCCAGCAAGTGGCTCTACTTCAATCCTTCGTCCTCCGCAGTGACATGGATTTACAGTTAAAACCACTGCTGCTTCGTAATTTTGAGCGGCTGCTCGCCGAATATATTGGTGAGATTGCTCGGATCAAGCCAGATCTGATTCGTGAAGATGCCATTCGTTACATCGCTACGTACGAGGTGCATATTTTACAGCTACACAATGGCATTCAGATCCTAACTGCAGTGGCGGCCGCGGCTGTACGCAAAAGCAAATATATTGAGTTATTCCCTAGTCTTATTACCCGCTACGCCCGCTTTATTCCCAAGGATCGCTTCATGCGCTTGTATCACACCATAGAACGCTACCCCCACAAAGCGCGAGGTGGACTGGCAGAATCAGTAGGTCGGATATATGACGAGAAATATCGAGATAATTACGCAGACGGGCATGTATAGAAATGAGATATGGACGATGTCATGTCATTTAGTACAAATTGACTCCCTGCATATAGACGAATAAAAGTATACCCACCCCTGCAATTATATCGGCAACAGGTGTGGGATACTTTTAATCAGATACGAGGTGATGAAATAACACGATTCTACAAACAGTCCAGGAGTACTTTAATTCGCATTGTTCATCGAGTAGTATATATGCAGATTAAGAGGGACAGCATTTTGCGGAGGTTAAAGAGGCCAATAACGTTAAGGTAAGCAAATTCTGACTTTTATAGTCCATAGAAGGATCAGGCTTTAGAGGCGAAACAACCCGTTATATTATCATTGTTAGCTCCTCATTTTCGTATCGGCATCGGCAATTCAACGTTTAGGCTCTATTATCATGATGTGAGTTTCCTTTTCGGCAGAAGGCTTCTGTTCAGACCCTCCTGGGACAACAAAGAGCTCACCTTTAGAAATTTTCACTTGTCCATCACGAAAATCAATCAACATCTCCCCTTCAAGAACGATAAACACCTTATCATCACCTTCATGATTATGCCACTCAAAATCGCCCTGAATTTTAACAAGCTTTAAATCATAGTCATTCAATTCACCAATAACTTTTGGAGACCAGAAATCGCTCATTTTAGAAAACTCGTTTTTTAGTTGAATGGATTGGTATTGCATCTTCATTCCTCCTTGTATTATGGACCGTTACAAACGCAAAAGAATTATCGTAAGGAATTGATCATATTTCGTAACGCATATTCGGTAGCTAATGGGCCGCCAGTAATCGCGGAAGTATCCATTAAATAGACATTGTCTTTCTTTACAGCATTAAGGCTGTTCCATACTTGGCTTTGTTCCAAGTTATTCATCAGCGCTTCTTTTTTTGTAATATCACCAATCAGGAAAATATGGTCTGCTTCAATCGTCGAGATTCCTTCAAACGAAGCGAATTCATTATTATTCCCTTTAAATGTCTGATCTGGTGTGAGACCTAACCCCTTTTCTGGGTCAGACGCCAGTGTATAGACAGGGTTACCTTCACCTAGAACATTGAATGTTTTTCCATCCCAAGATACGATAAGCGCCACGGTTTCTCCTGCAATCGACTTCAATGTTTCGCGCCCAGTTGTAATTTCATTCATCATTTCATCTATTACTTTTTCCGCTTTGTCCTCTCTTCCGATGATCTCGGCTACGGTACGAAGTCCATATTGCCAATCTTCATAGATGGCCTTGGTTTGTAGTGTAATGACGGGTGCAATTTTTTCTAGCGCTTCATATTGATCCTCATGGTTTTCTGTGGCAATAATTAAATCGGGGTTCATAGAAATTATTTTTTCAATACTAGGGGACATTTTATCGCCTAATTCTTCAGTAGAATCCAGCTTTCCTTTTAAATAAGTCAGAGAAGAAAGATACTCTTTATCCGTTGAAGAAGCAGGCGGCTCTTCCAATGCAACTAATATCTCAGGATAAAAATACCAGAGTGCAGCTATGTTTTTGGGCTTTGCCTCGATAACAATCTCTTTGCCTAATCCATCCTTAAATGTTCTTGGCCAATCTGCTGCATTTATTTGAACTTCTGATGTAGATCCTACATTGGCTACTGACCCTTTATTCTCAGCAGGTTTTTCATTACAACCTGTCAAAATACCTGCTAATACTATGATTAAGATCGGTAGCACGTTAACTTTCGACATATATTTATTCCTCCAATATATCCTCTGTTGTCTCCTCCCTTAGTGTAGTGCATATATTTTCAAATATGGATGGATGCCTGTTGAATTGAGTATGGATTATCGATGAACTTTCCGCGATACTGCGTGGGGGATATGCCCACTCGCTTCTTAAACACCCTGCTAAAATAAAAGGGATCTGTGATTCCAACAGCTTGTGCAATTAGTTGTACAGGCACGTTGCTTGTAACTAGCATTTTTTGCGCAATCTTTATTCGATAGTTCAGTACATATTCTGCTGGCCCCACACCTGCATGCCTTCTGAACACATAAGAAAGCCGGTTTCTATTTATATTATTTTGTTCTGTTAGTGAAGCTACTGTTATACTTTGATCATAATATTCATGAATATAACTGGATATCCGTTCAAATATAGGAAGTGATTCGGTACTATTCTGCCTGTTCGCTACACATAACAGAGCTTCATTCAGCAATTCTCGAAACAAAAGTTCTGCCTGAAATGAAGAGAGACCTCCTCGCTGATTATACGCATGCCACAGTCGCATCAATATTTCGACAAGCCGTGGAGACTGCCCTGTCAACAACTCAAAATGCTGCTGAGAAAAGCCAGCATGGTTAAAGTTATTCATCTGATATAGAACAAGGATATACTCCCAGTTCGATTCGCCAAAAACTGTATGTGCAAGTTTCATTCTTGCACCGCCATGTACAACTTTCCCTGGTGAGAAAATATAGGGTGTCCCATTAAATTGAAATTGTGTCTTGCCTCTAAGTGGAAATACAAATCCGGGAAACGAATCTGTGTATTCTGCATGGGGAACACCTGGATTTTTAGCATAACGAAATATACCCTCGACTCGAAAAGGGTTTGCTGCAAGAAATTCAGCCAACTGATTAACGTCTATTTGCACAAAGTATTCCTCCCCTCGCGATCAAATCTCTTATTCTGTATGGTAATTCAAATGATTTTGATTATCAATATCATTACATGAGTACTATCCAACCTTTAAACAGTCCTATATGTCTACTAACAAAGAATCGCGAAAAAGGATTGCGACGAAATTCCTGTCGCGACCCTCGTTAGAGAACCATATAAAGAGAATATAAATGGTTATGAATGACTTAGGGATATGGATTCGTCCTGTCTACGACCATCTCTTCCTGCTCTGAGCGGATAGATGAGAATGTATGGAATCCAAACTAACACAGTACATAATATTGCACTACCGGATAAGGAAAGGTGCATCTGTCCAATCACTGTTGTCTCATCACTTCCCCCCAGCAGGATGCTGGTACCTAGGAAATTTAGAAATGTACCGCCTGCGTAGAACAACATATGCTTCCACAGCAACCGTTTCACTAAAATATAGAACAGTACACAACCGATCATGATGATAATAGACGGCATAAGCCATTGATCCGGTTCAATACTTCCAGCCTCTGCAGCTCTTCCCATGAAATAAGCAACGCACCATTGCAGCACAAATACCAGCCAGCCTAGACCTACATTACGCGTTGATGAGTCTCGTCTCTCTTGCTCGTCTTCAGCACGCATTAGTGCGAGTAATTCTTCCTCTTCTTCCTCCGTTAATTCGTCATACTCATCGGCTTCCATTCGTTCTTCCACTCGCTCCAGATACATATCGTGCTGATGGCTCAATTGGTCTGTGTGCGAAAATGCTTCTTGATCCCGATCCATGCGGAGTCTCTTCAATAACTCTGCTTCAGGTACATAACCAACGGTATGGATCGTTGTAAACTTCAATTTGCCCGTTGGTGCAAGACGTTCGATCCATGCTTCAGCATCCTGCTCTTCATAAAATGGCACACTGTGAACTCGATCTTTCATGTTTTGCTGATATACCAAGTGAATGATAGGCATGGTTTGCAGACCCGAAGGTGCTTTATGCACATAAGCATTAAGGCGATCTATCATACGTTTGCCGTAATACACCGTTTGAATCTGAGACCAATCAAATTGGTTCTCCTCGTTCATTTTGGTATGTGGATTCCACTGGCTGTATCTAATTTGGTTATTATGCATCTGCGTCTGACTAAGGTGATTCTCCACCCACGTCTCCTGTTGTAATTGATGATAAGAACGATAGGCTAATACGCCGCCAAAAGGAATTGCACCAAGAAAGAACCACGTTAAAATGGATAGATCTACGAAAAGGAGAATAACAGGCGCAATCACGAGCAGAGCTCCGATAATCATATATGCATACAACGTGGCATAACGGAATTTCCGATACGAAGGTGACATGGATCGTTGCTTCTCGACGAGATCGTGCGAATGGGTATACATACTCATACGAAGTCCTCCTTCTAAAAAGGCGTAAATATAAGCTTTAATTCTATATGTTTTATTTCACGATAATTCATTGTGATGTCACTTGTCTTGGGTAGTGGAGGATTGATCCTCATTTTTATACAGCAATCCTTTGCGCGCCGTTAGCCGATAGTGATAAGCGATTAAAGGCAAAGCAACAAATAAGACACCTAGGAAGCTCACAACACCCATAGTATCTAACATACGTGCACCGGCACTCATATCATCTGAAGAATAGAATGAGACGCTGATAATAACCAGGTTAACCGCAGTGAATATACAATAGATCAACACATGCTTCCAGACAAAAGTCTTTGTTGACAAACCAAATATGACGCCGCCAATAACATAAACCACGATAGGAATAAGGGAAGATACCGGATTGAGATTACCTTGTTCTGCTTGCTCTTTGAGCAGTATGGCTATTCCCCATTGGAGTGCAAATACAAGCCAAGCCCAACCTACATTGCGAAAGGCTTTGACCTTCTTACGTGGAGCCTTTTTCTGTTTCTTTTCAATTTTCGCTGACTGAACACTCTCAATCTGATCCAGAATCATCTTCATCCTGCGCTCATGGTAAGCCTCGTATTGGAGCAGAACATTTCCCGTCCATGATGCCTCTTCCAGATACGGGTCTTCCTCTAGTCCGACGCTAAGCTCTTCTGAATCAAGCTTATCGTTAGAATACATCGTGAACGTTAGTGGAACATCCTGTGAGGACAGCTCATCTAACCATGCCTTAGCTTCAGTCCCTTCATAAAAACGGACGGTACAGATCTTGTTCTGCATCCCCTGACGGTAGATGATATGTATTTCCGGCAGAAACTGATAAAGCATCACATGCTCTCCAAACTTGGCCTTCTTATAGAAATGAGCATTTTTCATCGTATAACGACTCATATACACACGCTGAATAGCGGAACGGTCAAACACATCCTCTTCCGACTCACGGGTTTCCGGGTTCCACCGTATATACCGCACCTGGTAGTCGTCCATTTCCACACGATCCAAATGCCGATTCTTCCACGCATACCGACGCAATGCTCGCCATAAGACGTAGAAAAGCCATAACCCCAACGGCAGCAGAATAAGTGTCAACCAAAGCCACTCTTCCGTAAATATGGTGACCAGATAGATCGGGCCTACAATCATTGCTAATGCAATAAGCATGCCTAATCCACTCATGAGCTGTGTAAATATCCAGTAGAAAGGTTGTATTCTCCGCTGTTCCTGAATCAAACCATGTGTACTCATGTATAACCTCCTAGCCATAAAACGTTCAATATACATAACCAAGATGGGCAATTTTCCCACTTCTTGTATACCCGCCTTCTCCACCTTTGCAACAATCCATCTCTATCCTCGTAAGTGCAGTTCATCTTATAAATAATCCATAACTATCCAATACGTACCAGGATACAAAGCGTTTCTCCCACGGAAAAAAGGGCCACGGCAAACCCCTGCCGTGACCCTTGTTCGAGAACTCGGTACCGTTGTACCGGAGTCCTCTCATATATGAGCCATGCTTACATCCAGCATGGCATCATCTCTACGCCAGCATAGTTGCACCACCGCTGGCGTAATCGATCTTACCGTCCGCGACGTGAATCGCGACGGTCACCCTTCGCTGCGCCGCGCCCAGCGTTGCGCGGGTCGGCACTGCGTCCACCCCAGCCGCCGCTGCTGCTGCGCCCATCGGCGCTACGGCCACCACTACGGCTGCTGCTACGCTCGTCGCCACTACGACCACCGCGGCTGCTGCTACGCTCATCACCGCTGCGACCTGCGCCGCGTCCGCCTTGACCAGCGCCGCGACTGCTGTCGCTGCTGCGCGCAGAACCACGTCCAGCGCTACGCTCGTCCCCACTGCGGCCACCACTACGGCCACCGCTACGTCCACCGCTGCGTCCACCTTCGCTGCCGCGGGAACCACGACCACCACGACCGCCATCTCTGCGGTCGCTACGGCCTGCGCCGCGACGAGCACTGCCTGTACCAGCAGAACGTCCGCCTGAACGCTCGTCATCACCTTGACTGTTGATGGTACGACGAGTTGCTCCAGTAGAAGCTACTGGTCCTTCACTCGTCCACTGAATACGGTTCAGCTTCTGATTCGTACCTTCTTCAATACGCGCAAGCTCCGGTCTATCATGCTGTGTTGCAAAGGTAACAGCAAGACCTGTTCCACCCGCACGACCAGTACGGCCGATTCGGTGAATATAGCTTTCCGCATCATGAGGAATATCGTAGTTGAATACATGTGTTACGCCTTCAACGTCCAGACCACGTGCCGCTACATCGGTAGCAACAAGGATCTGCAATTTGGCATCACGGAATGCTTTCATGACATTCTCACGCTTGGATTGGGACAGATCCCCGTGAAGCTCATCACTTTCGTACCCTGCTTCGCGCAGATCTTGATTCAGCTTGTTGGCACGACGCTTCGTCCGACAGAAGATGATCGCGAGGTATGGGCGATACGTATCAATCATGCCACGAAGCGCATCAAACTTCCCACGATCCGTGCACTCCAGCACCTGCTGACGAATTTGATGGATCGGAATAACCGATTTCGAGGATACTTTGACATCCTCAGGGTCCTTCATGTAGTTCTTAGCCAGCATACGAATGCCCTTTGGCATGGTTGCCGAGAACAGCATTGTCTGACGTTTGTGTGGCAGTTCACGAATAATCGTCTCCACATCATCCAAGAAGCCCATGTGCAGCATTTGGTCTGCTTCGTCCAGCACCAATTTTTTCACGTTATCCAGCTTCAATGTGCCACGGCGCAAGTGATCGAGCAGACGTCCCGGTGTACCAATCACGATCTGAGTACCGTTCTGCAATTTACGCAGCTGCTTCTCTACATCTTGTCCACCATATACAGCAAGCACATGCAGCTTATCATCAATAGCTGTCAGCTTCTTCGCTTCTTCTGTAATCTGCAACGCGAGTTCACGCGTAGGCGCAATAATTAACGCTTGCGGTGAGCGGTCAGATACGTTGATTTTCTGAATAATCGGCAGCAAAAAAGCCAGCGTTTTCCCTGTGCCTGTCTGTGCCTCAGCAATAATATCGCGTCCTCCGAGTAGTACGGGAATCGAGCGTTCCTGTACCGGAGTCGCAACAGCGATTCCCTGATGCTTCAGGATTTCGCACCATTCTGGACGAATGCCCAGTTGTTCAAAGTTTGCCAATCGTTACACCTCTGTATATTCATTTAGATAAGTCCATTTCATAATGACTCGCGTAATAAATTGAACCAGTTTACTTTACAATGACCACTCCGGTGACTTAATAACCATCTAATCAGTGTAAAATGTCTATTTTCAACCTACATAGTTTCTCTTATATCAATCATGATTATGAAATGAATTTTTGAAAAGCAATCCACACGTGCTCTTCTTCTCCATACCCTGTAGTTTACACGTTAGTCAAGCAAAACAAAAGGGGATACCGCTTTCCCCGCTAACTTGTATCACAAATCTCCGAGATTTGTAGCAGGCTGCATATAACGAAGCTATCCCGAATTTCTAACGAACCTAACGCACTCTATTCCAGCGTATTTAGCGATTTGTCATTTCTAACGAACTCCAGCCGCCCTATTACACGATATGGACCTATGTCAAGAAAGTAGACACTTACGCGACGGATTTGTCCGTAAATTTCTTCGCAAAACGAGCAGGGGAAAGATAACCTAGCGCACCATGCATTCGCTTGCGGTTGTAATAGAACTCAATGTACTGGTAAATGGTGTTATAAGCCTCTTCTGGATTCTTAAAACGAGGGTTACAGTGAATGAGTTCTTTCTTCAAAATACTGTGCCAAGACTCGATACATGCGTTATCGTAACAGTTTCCTCGGCGGCTCATACTGAGCTCCATACCATACGATTTCAGTTGCTCCACGTATTCTTTTGACGTGTACTGCGAGCCACGATCCGAGTGATGTAGCAGTCCTGGAGCGGGGCGTTTGGCCCGGTAAGCATCATTCAATGCACCTAGCACCAGACTCGTTTCCATATGGTTGTACAGACGCCAGCCTACAATTTCACGCGTACATAAATCCAGAACACTGGCGAGATATAACCGGCCTCCTCGGCAGGGAATGTAGGTGATATCGGTGACCCATACGGTGTTCGGTTTGGACGTTTGAAATTGCTGGTTCAGCGTATTTGGTGCAATGGGATGATGATGGTTAGAATCCGTCGTTTGGACACGATACCGAGGAGTGTGCACGGAACGAAGATTCATTTGACGCATGTATATACTGACGGTACGGGAAGAGATTCTGTATCCTTCCAGATGGAGCGCATACGTAATTTTCGGACTTCCACACCGCTTCTGGTGGTCGTAGAAATGAAATCGAATACGCTTCATGATCTCAGTTCTCCGGTGCTGCTGTTTACTTGTTCGATCCATCCGCCACTTGTAATATCCGCTCCGTGACACGTGTAACAGAGTGCACATCTTCTCCAAAGAAAACAGGGAGCGATGGTTTTCCAGAAACTGAAACCTTAGCTCTTTGGTTTGCTGAAGATGTGCACTGCTTTTTTTACAATAGCCAGTTCCTCTTGCGTGTCCGCAAGCGTATGCTCTTTCTCTTGAAGTAACCGGCGCATTTCTTTAAGCTCTGCTTCCAGTTCTTTCACTCGATCTACGCTAGCTACGGGCTCATGTTTAAGTTCGCGATACTTGCCCATCCACTGGTGTAATGTACTTTTTGGAATGTTGAGTTCTTCTGCCAAGTCTCCGAGTGTCTTGGTCTGTTCTTGGATAAATTTTACCGTTTGTTTCTTAAATTCTTCATTGTATCGTTGCCGCTGTTCTCCCATGTGGACACACCTCCGTTAGCCTTATTATCCTTCTGTCCGTTATTGGGTGTCCACTTTTTATTCTAGCTCCAATATATCCGCAAAAACAGAGGACATACTGGCGATAATGGCAAATTAACGTGCCTATGATTCGTTAGAAAAACAAAACCATGGACTATCCCCATATAAGACGTGTTAGGTTCGTTAAAACTAGAACAGCGGCACCCTCTCCCAAGTTTACCCTGAGAGAAGTCACCGCTGTAAATAATTTGACTCCACCACTACCAAAACCACTTCATTTAGCTACAAATCATACCATTCTGCCGTGCTTCAAACGTAACTTCAAACGATTTATGAACCATGCCCACCAGATGTGGCGAATCCGCTCCGCTCTAACAAACGTGAGCTTTCCTCATTCAGTCCACGCAGATGAACGGTTTTGCCAAGCTTCGCGTATTTGAACTTCACCTTGCCAATCGCAACAACCGCCGTGTTATCCCAGATATGTGATCCGCCAAAATCAATCGTAATTTCGTCCGGATCAGCCTCAGCGTTGAACTTATCAACAAAATGAGAGGATGAACCGAAGAAAAATGGTCCAACCACGCGGTAAATCTTCTGGCCTTGCTCTTGGCTTGTCTGTACACGGATTTTGGTCTGTTTCCAGCCGAAGTGTAGCACACTGAGTACAACCCCAACCATAACCCCGATCGACAGATCGTGTGTATAGACTACAATTGCTACGGTAATTACCATGACAATGGCTTCTGCCCGAGGTACACGAGCAATATTTTTAACCGAACTCCAGTCAAAGGTTCCGATGCACACCATAAACATGACCCCTACGAGCGCCCCCATTGGCACCTCCTTGACCACATCACTGAGAAGCAGCAACAGAATCGCCAGAAATGCTCCTGCAGTGAAGGTCGATAAGCGCCCACGTCCACCCGACTTCACATTAATGACCGATTGCCCGATCATGGCACAACCACCCATACCACCGAACAAGCCGTTAACAAAGTTAGCGATCCCCTGCCCACGTACTTCTCGGTTTTTGCTACTCTTCGTCTCCGTCATCTCATCCACAATCGTTGCGGTCAATAGGGATTCTAGCAAACCTACCAGCGCCATAGTGAAGGAATAAGGTAACAGAATCATCAGCGTGTCCCACGTCCAAGCGATATTAGGCAAATGGAACATTGGAAGTGTACTAGTCAAATTGCCCATATTACCTACCGTTTTCACATCTAAGTGAAAGACCACGGTAATAATCGTCATGACAATGATCGCGATGAGCGGAGCCGGCACCCCTTTGAAGAATCTTGGCAAAATATAAACAATCGCCAACGTGCCCGCAACCATCGCATACATAATCCAGTTCGCGCCTGTAAAATGCGTGAGCTGTGCCATGAAAATGAGAATCGCCAGTGCATTCACAAATCCGGTCAATACTGAGTGCGGCACAAAGGTTATAAATCGACCAACTTTAAAGATACCTAAAATAAATTGAATAATCCCTGTCAGTATGGTTGCCGCGAATAAATATTCCACGCCATAATCTTTGACGAGTCCAACCATGAGTACTGCCATAGCCCCCGTTGCGGCCGAGATCATACCCGGTCTGCCTCCTGCAATCGAAATCACGATAGCAATCGTAATGGAAGCGTACAATCCAACCATCGGATCGACACCTGCAATGATGGAGAAGGCAATCGCTTCAGGAATAAGTGCGAGCGCAACCGTAATACCTGCGAGCACATCTCCGCGAATGTTGCCAAACCATTGTTGTTTTAACGTATTCATATGTTTCTTGCTGATCCTCCCGCTCTATAAAACCAAATTTATAATGAGTACCCGATCATCGAGAGAACGATTCATCACTGATTTACGAAGGCAACCAGCACAAAATAGCGGAATACACGATCCGCAAATGATCATCTGCACCTGTGGTATGACTTCATAACCATCCGAGACTACTGCACAGCAAAAATATGCAGGTCTACACCGACATCCGTTCCAGTGTGAATCCACCTAAATTCCATCGTTTCAGTCCGGGCTTTGCAATACTGATGAGTCATCATGATACAAGACTAAGGCTTAAAGCTCATGATACTCTTGGTTTTCCCCTCTCAGAAAAACCGGATCCGTTATGTACTGACCTATTATTATAGACAAGGTGCCCTATATGTACGAATACGTTTATGCGGATATAATAACAAATTATCTTTTAATATCTTCCTTTTTCTATAAATTACTCCTATATGCTCTAATTAGTCAAAAAATATAACTTGCTCTTTATGCCGTCATGGTTTAGATTCATAAAAAATACCTTTTATAGTTAATTACACATAACGATTTACATATTATAGAATTAACCGGTCTATCTTGCCTTGTGCCATTTTATATTTGCGATTTGGAGGATTATGTTTCATGAAGAAAAGGGTAACGATCACCTTAGTGTTGACCATCGCACTGACAACAATTATCACATTTATTGTAGGTGTCACCTCAGATAGGTCACATTCCGGCAACTCACAAGACAGCATACTTCCAACGGAAACAACCTACTCGGTGATCCATACGTCCGCAGATGGAGGAGATGAGACTGACCCTTCTAGTAAGGATGCAGATTGGGAACATAAAGCGATTGGCGGTACTTCGGTTCCTAACGCATTTAACATAGATGCTGGTCGTGGACATCTTAAACTCATCATGAAAAATAATAGTATCCATCCAGTCAAAGTCACCCTGACACATCAGGGGAAGACGGATAAAATCTATTTCGAGAAAATAATCGCTGCACACGATACTCTCATCTGGACTAATTTTGAAGAGGGGTATCCACAAGGCATGCGTGGCGGAAATTACGTCCTGCAATGGATCGGCGGTGAACACGCCGTGAATGGCGAGGTTTCGGGTAAGCTCGCATCCAGCATTCATGATTTCTCATTGCGTTAATTTAGCTAGCTGAAGCCTTCAAAAAAAGACCCATGCATGTGTATGGGCTTGGCGTTATAAAATGTTCGGTTTGAAGAATAGAGCGGGCAGAAATAACATGAAGAAGCAAGGTATTTGCCTAAGAGCTTTCTGAAAGAAAGCTAAATGAGAAGCATATACCTATCATGCGATATCCCCCTTATTGAAAGGCAACCCAAAAATTAGGAAAGTTTAGTCGGTCACGAACAGTCTTTCTTCACGCACTTCATAAAAAACTAAACGAGGCTGTCTTCTAGTCACCTATGTGACTTTGAGACAGCCTCGTAATAGTTACTCCCCAATAAATCACGGTTCTACCTATATTTTTGAACTAAACATTTACACCATAACGGAGAGGACAGAAATAACATGAAGAAGCGAAGCGTTCGCCTTTATCCCCGGATTTTCCCTTTGTAAAAGGGATTCAAAAAAATCTGGGGATAACAGCGATCGGAAGGTTATTCTGTCATCGGAGTGGCTAGCGTGTAAATACCCTTATTGTTTATTTCAATATTAGTCTAGAACCGCCCTGATTTAAATATCGAATAGAGCAGAAACGCCACCATCAGAATAGCCACGAGAAATCCAATCTCAATCACGGGAATGTCCCATAGCATCGTTGCTTGATGACTGATCGATGAACCGATAATAAGTCCAACCATAATGATACAGAAGGCAAGGAGTACGATACTGAATGATAGACGGTTACTGATCTGATCCAACCTTCGCAGCAGCGTCTCCAGTTCAGGCACACTGACTTCCAATCGCAGCTTTCCTTTGCTGATAATAGAAGATAACTGTCGTAGCTGGCCTGGCAATCCAATTACACTCTCTGCCATATCGGCCGCACTGCGGAACAGTTTATTTTTGATCCTGC
Source organism: Paenibacillus tundrae (assembly GCF_036884255.1). Taxonomy (NCBI): domain Bacteria; kingdom Bacillati; phylum Bacillota; class Bacilli; order Caryophanales; family Paenibacillaceae; genus Paenibacillus; species Paenibacillus tundrae. Next base: position 6,029,827 of record NZ_CP145605.1, read on the forward strand.
CTGGGCTGAATCGTTCCTTAATCAATTTACGTCCAAAGGGCTCAGCCATATCGACAATACTAAGGTTAGGATCGAGATGCTCGATCACACCTTCCATCGTCAGTAGCGACTTCCCTAACAGCAGTATATCCGCAGGCATCACCACACGGTGCCGCTGAGCCACACCAAACAGGTCATTGAGTGCCTCGCCTACACTGATCTTAGAGAATGGAATATCGTAATATTTTGTTCTGAGCTTGTCCAGATCGACATGTAGCCCCCGCAGATCCATATCATCAGGCATCATGCCCAGCTTCTCAATGGAACGAACCATACTGTCCGTATCTTTGCGCATTAGTCCAATAATAAGTGTAGCTAGCTGTTGCTTCATCTCGTCACTCAGCGTTCCTACCATACCAAAGTCAATAAAGGCTAATCTACCATCCTTGAGCACCATCAGGTTACCTGGATGTGGGTCGGCATGGAAGAAGCCGTGAATGAAAATTTGATTCAATAACGAATCTACCAGCCGCTGTGCAATATCGTTCAGGTCATGTCCTTTTTTAACTAATTGTTCACGGTCATTCAGCTTGATTCCTTCGATATACTCCATCGTCAGCACACGGGAGGACGTCTGATCCCAGTAAATCGTCGGAATCTTCACCTTCTCGTCCGGTTGATATTGCTGTGCAATCTTCTCGGTATTTCTCGCCTCGATGGTATAATCTAGCTCGGCCATAAGAGCCTGTGCATACTCCTCAACCATTTGCGGAATCTGATACTGCTTGACCCAATCCCAGCGTTTCTCTGCCATCGCGGTCAATTCGCGTAAAATATCCAAATCTCGCTGCACAATTCGAGAGATGCCAGGTCGCTGAATTTTGATTGCAACCGCCTCACCGCTCTGAAGTTTACCCAAATGCACCTGACCAATACTGGCCGCAGCTACAGGGGTATCCTCGAACCGGGAGAAGATCTCTTCCAGCGGTATATCCAATTCCTGTTCCAAAATACCCCTGGCCGTCTCCGAAGAAAATGGCGGAACCTGATCCTGCAGTTTCACCAGTTCACGAATGACCGACTCAGGCAATAAATCTGCCCGTGTGCTCGCCAATTGCCCCAGCTTAACGAAAGCCGGCCCCAGCTCCTGCAGCACTAGCCGTATACGCTCACTCAGTGTTTTGGTCGTGTGGGCTTCACGCGACATCCATCGGCGGGGTAAGGCGAGAATTTGGAACAATCCCAATTCCTCGACCATATAACCGAAGCCATGACGCACCAGCGCCATGGCAATTTCCCGGTATCTGCCGACATGTTTAATTCGTACAGCCATCTACTCGATCTCGTTTCCTTTGAGAGGAGGGACTTCAAGTGGAGCAGGGGAGCTATCCGTTTGAAGCTGTGGTGTCTGGTTCAGTTCTGCAAGTTTCTTCTCAAGGAGCGCTACACGTTGCTCTAGACTTGTTACTTCATCTTTTGAAGGTACGCCCACTTCCTGCAGCACACGTTTAACCTGTTCGTGAATCACTCTCTTCAACTGGCCTTGCTCCTCGTCGCCTCGTTCCATCAGACGCTCAACCAGAGCTTTGGATTCACCCGGCGCGAGTTCACCGCGTTTTACTAGATCATCCACTGTTTTTTCAATCTTTTCCTTGCTTACGACGGTAAGACCTAGCCCTAATGAAATCGCCTTTTTGAACAAATCGCTCATTCCTGTCATCCCCCTCTTTCATTAATGCATATATTATACCCCTATTAGAGGTCGTTCAAAAAGTTCGTACACTTAAGTAACACAACATACACCGATATGTTACACGTAACGTGCAGCCCATTTGCCTGCTTGGAAGATCAACTTCCGATACGTCTCATGGGCAAACGTTGGCACATGATGTCCTGGCATCAAGTACACAATCCGTCCCAAACCATATCTATGCGCCCAAGCCGCTGGTTTCGGCCCTTCTTCCGATTGATACTCAAGCAATACTTTTGTTTCGGAGAAAGAACCAAACTCAAACTGATAAGGCTCTTCTTCCAGCGCAAATCCGGTAATGCCTTCTGTCACAGGATGTGATTCCGCAGTGACCGTGAATTCCAGCGGAGCATACGGTGGATGCTGCAAAAATTTGGCACCAATCATCTGCTTGAGTTCGTATCTGTTTTGGAGCGAGATTCCGTTATGCAAAATAACCAAACCTCCGCCATTGCTTACATAGGACAGTAATCCTGCTGTCTGCTGCGGAGAGACTTTTCCCTTCCAATCGTCCATATATGAAATACACACATCAAACCCTGTGATATTTTCTTGTAGTAACATATTGCGGTTCTCACTGCATTGCACAGTCATAATATCATGAAAAATCCGGCTGATCTCAGCATCCACACCCTGAAGCGGGTGCCAATCGGGATGTGTGTAATCGCCGAGCAATAATGCCTTTTTACGATGATCCATTACATGTAATCCCCTTTCTAATTCCTATAATAAAGTGACCGAAAAAGCATGTCCCCCTTGCAATCCAAATAAGCAGGTTAATCCTCTTCAAAACCTCACGACGGTAAGCCCAGTATACCTAATCTACGAGATGCTATGCCTATAGTTCAGATTCGCGGACATGTTCACTACTACTTCTTAGTATAGCCGCATTATTCATAAGCATATCCCGAAATTCCGTTACCCTTTAGAGAGTTTGTCCCAAGAGAGCCACAGGTGCACTCATCAATTGTCTATATGTCATCACTGACCAGTCCAGCATCCACAGATGCTCTGGGCAGTATTTAAGTGATTCCACATATGCAGGCAAAAACCTTTAATTCTGATGATCAGCAACCAACTTCACGACCAAAGTCTCAGATAATTGAACAAGGATAGAGTCACTCTACATCCTTCTGCTTACTTTGTCGATACATGCGACCATGCTCTACCCATCTGTTAGCAACTGCGGGGTTAGAACCAAGATGCACATGGGTGTACCCAGCTAGAATATGACCTGAATTGTATCCCTCTGGCTTCAACCCTCGCATCCCTTTAGTTTCATAGGCATATGGAATCGTATCTGAATCGTGATAGGTCATCGTAGAATAATGGAATTCATGACCTCGCAGTGTATCTCCCTTTTCCAGCAAAAATGAATCCTGAACAGCACTTGCCTCACGATATCCAAGGGCTGCGCGCTTAGTTTGCATCTGCACATGTGCAGGAACAATACCCGCCATGTTAAACGTTACCCCTTGGCGATCCGTTAACGTTTCGGCAAGCACCATATAACCTCCGCACTCGGCAAACACAGGCATATGCTGACGCGCAGCCTGACGCAGCCCTTCTAGAAACAGCTTATTCGTGGCAATAGCTTCAGCAAATTCCTCTGGAAAACCACCGCCCAGATAGATGCTATCTGCATCCGCTGGAATACCTTCACCCGCGATTGGACTGAAATAAGTAAGCTTCGCGCCAGCTTCCTCAAGCAACTCCAGGTTATCCGGATAATAAAAGTTAAACGCCGCATCCCGTGCAATTGCGATGACAGGACGCGCTTGATGAGCTTGATCGTCTTGGTGCTCCCTATGTTCTTGGTGTTCTTGGTGTTCTTGGTGTTCTTGGTGTCCTCGATGATCTTGATGCTCCTGTTCAACCTCTTTATTTTGTTGATTTTGTTGCTGTTGTTCAGGAACCTGCAGCTGTTCAAGTTCAGATATGTTATCGTTGGATTCTAGCGGAGGTGCTGCGCCAGCTATCTTCAGAAGTAAGTCCAGATCCGTACCCTCACTCAATACATCGGCCACTCGTTGGAATAACGGGTCAAGTTCACCCCGCTCGATTGCAGGAACCAGACCAAGATGACGCTCCGGAATCGACATGTCATCCTCTCGTTTCAGCCAGCCTACCACAGGGATGTCGCACATTTGCTCAATCGCCTTCTTCACAATCTGGTAGTGTCCTGCACTCCCACAGCGGTTAACAATGACTCCTGCAATATTCAGCTCAGGCTCCAACTGTTGAAACCCAAGCACAATCGCTGCCGCACTGCGTGCCATACTCCGAACATCCACAACCAGGATCACTGGTGTCTGTGTGACCATCGCAATCTCGGCAGTCGAGCCGGTATTGCTGAGGGGGTCTTTGCCATCGTACAATCCCATGACTCCTTCAATGATCGAAATATCCTGCCCATCCGCTGCGTGCACAAATGTATGACGTACATACTCCGGTGAGGTCATCCATGCATCCAGATTGCGAGATGCCCTGCCGGTCACCGCCGTATGATAGGTGGGATCGATGTAGTCTGGGCCGCACTTGAAGCCCTGTACACGTAGTCCCCGCTCAGCGAGAGCTTTCATTAAACCTAGCGTTACCGTTGTTTTGCCTGCACCACTTCCTGTCCCCGCAATAATTAGCCGAGGTCTGACATGTGTAGCATGTTGTTTATCACTTGTCATCATATGAATTCCCTACCTTATCTGCATATTTCGTGCACAAAGACTGATATAACAAAACCGCACCGAATACCGATGCGGTTATCTATATAACTTTAGTTCAAGGGTTAAATGGGATGCGTGCGATAGAAATCGTCAGATTCCCGCTTTTCTTCTTCTCCAGCAACCAATGGTCTGCCCCAGAGGAGAGCAGTGCCGCTGGCTCACTGACGCCATAAGCACCCGTATATTTGAATACCGTCTCAGACGGATTCGGTAGGGTAACCGTGTTCAGTTCAGCAGGGGCATAGGTAACCAGCTCCCAGCCATACTTTTGGCAAAGCGCGAGCAAGCCTTCCTCATCCTTTTTCAAATCGATGGTGGCTACGTTACGCACACTCTTCACGGAAAGAGACTGTTCTGCAAGCGTCGCAAGAACCTCCTGCTCCAATTCCTCCAAGGATGTTCCCCGGTTGCAGCCCATGCCTAACACTAGACTTTTGGGACGATACAACACACCATTGCTCATGAATCGCTGTTTTTCATCATCGGTAAGCAATCGATCACTAATCACGAGTGCCGCATTGAAGGCAAACTCCTCTGTCTCTGCCATGCTACCAAAAACGCGAATATGATCAGGGACTGGCTTATCGTATTTCCACCAATTCCGCTCTCCCGTCTCCTGAATCAGTGCAATTGGCTCCTCATTCACAACCGCTGCACTCACGGGCGTAGCCTTATCGAAGCTGTCTACGATCCAGCCAAGCTCACGTCCAAACAGATCCACCGGGATTGTCCCCTGCACATCCGAAGCCGTCGTAATCACCGGGCGTGCGCCAAGAACCTCTGCCACCTGGCGGGTCAGCTCATTGGCACCGCCTAAATGACCGGACAGCACGCTGATAACATGTTCTCCGCGATCATCAATGACCAGAACAGCCGGATCAACTTTTTTGTCCACTAATATCGGCGCAATCATGCGTACTACAGCACCTAGAGATATGAATAAAATAATGCCATTATAGCGTTTGAACAAGTCCGGTAGAATCAGCTTCACGGAGCCCTCGAACATGTTGTAGCCAAGCTGCTGCTCATCTCCACGGGCGAACTTCGTCATATAATAAACATCCGTTCCCGGGAATTGTCCAGCCATGTTGCGTACCATCTCAACCCCATGCTTGGTGATGGCTACCGCTGCATATGGATTACTCACCGGACTTCACTCCTTTGCGGTACCCATGGGTGAAGGATTTGTCATACAGCTTGGAGCGGTGCGCATCCCGATTCACAAGGTCTGGGTCAAGCGCCCAGCCAGCAAGAATCATCGCATGCATTGTAATGCCAGCGGCGCGCAGGTCAGCGGCAAGATTAGCCAGCGTTGTACGCACAATTTTCTGATCTGGCCACGTAGCACGTTGCACCACCGCAACCGGTGTATCCTCACTCCAGCCTGCGGCGAGAAATTCAACGACGACTTTCTTCGCAAGTGTTGCACTCAGGAACAGCGCAACGGTACAGTGATGTGATGCGAGGTCACGCAGCTTCTCCCGTTCCGGTACAGGCGTACGTCCTTCTGCACGGGTCAGAATAACAGTCTGAGTCAGCTCAGGCACAGTCAGTTCTGCCCCTAATGCCGCTGCTGAAGCAAAGACCGAGCTAACGCCAGGAATAATCTCATAGTCCACACCTTGCTGCTTGAGCAACACCATCTGCTCTAAAATTGCCCCGTACATTGCTGGGTCTCCTGTATGTACGCGAGCTACGCTACGCCCATTGCGCGTTGCCTCCGTCATTAGCTCAACTTGACGCTCTAGATCCATGCCTGAGCTTTGCAACACTTCCGCTTCCGGCTTCGCCGTAGCAATAAGCTCATCATTCACGAGTGAATCGGTATAGAGCACCAGATCGGCACTTCGCAAAATATTCGAGCCTTTGACAGTAATCAGCTCCGGGTCTCCTGGGCCTGCACCTACGATATATACTTTCGGTTCCAATGTTTTCATTTGCTCACCACCATCAGGCTCAGATATTCCAGCTCCTGTCCCTTCAGTTCACGGGCATCACGCCAGATCAGTTCATATGGAGAAGTGACTTTGGTAACGACCGAGGCTTTGCCGCCGAGACCCATCTCCTCCAGCAGTTCCAGCATGAGGTCAAGCACCTTCGCCACTTTGATAAATACAATCGTATCGTGATGCTCAATCGCTTGTCGCATAGCCTCTTTATCTGCTGTGGCTGGGATGATGCCCACCTGCTCGTCACCATCCGCCAGATGGATATCCAGCGCTGCCGCTGCTCCTAGTACAGATGAGATACCCGGAATAGAAGAGATTGGCACTTCAGGGTGCAACTCACGCATCAGACGTGCCAAGTGAATAAATGTGCTGTATAGATTCGGGTCTCCTTCGGTCACAAAAGCAACGTCTTTCCCTTCCTTCAACGCACCCCAACATGCCTCAACGGTTTTACCCCATTCACGTTCTAGTACGACAGGGTCTTTCGTCATCGGGAAGATCAGACCGAGCATTTCCTTCTCTTCTGGATTCACGTACAACTCCACGATCTCATGGGCGTAGGATTTACCACCCTTGCGTTTCTTCGGATAAGCGACTACAGGGCATTCCCTGATCATGCGGTATGCTTTGACGGTAATCAGCTCCGGGTCACCTGGCCCCACACCCACGCCATATAGTGTGCCTACTGCTCCCATGCTCATGTTGTTATCCCCCTTGTTCTGTCCTTCAACGATCATTCTGCCGCTCCTGCTGCTGTTCCCGCCGTTTTTGCTTCTATAGCCTCTGTAACAACATACTGTCCTGTAATCACATAAATCGGGTTCAGTCCGTCAAAACGAGTCATGTTCAAAATCGGCTTGCTGCGCGCCGTCTGAAGCAACGTCACCGATGCGTCCATGCCTGCTTCGCGCATCGCCTTCATGCTGTCATGCAGCGTCTCAATCGTCGCTGCATTCACCACGATGCGTCCCTCCGGGCGCAGCCGGGACGCACATAGGGCGATCAGCTGCGCCAGTTCTCCGCCGCTGCCGCCGATGAACACCGCATCCGGATTCGGTAGTTCGTCCAGCCCTGCTGGTGCTTTGGCATGAAGGACAGTAAAGTCCGTCCGGAATTTCACCCGATTGGCCTCGATGTTGACGAGGTCACCTTCATTTTTTTCAATGGCGAAGACCTGCCCCTTCGGCGCGAGCCGTGTACACTCTACAGCCACCGACCCTGAGCCTGCGCCGATATCCCAGACAATGCTATCCTCTGCGAGCTGCAGCTCGGATAAGCTGAACACACGCACTTCGCGTTTCGTGATTAGTCCTTTCTCCGGCTTGCGCTGGTGGAACTCTTCATCCGCGAAGCCAAATCCTTTGCGTGGTGCGGGTGCATCCTTGCGGCGCAGCAATATAACTACATTTAGTGGGCTGCATTCGGCTACCGCTAGCTCGTCCAATGTATAATGACGGGCACGTTCATCTGCCGCGCCCAGATTCTCAGCCACGTAGGCGTCATATTCGGTCATGCCGAATTGTTGCAGATAAGCTGCAATGACCGCCGGGCTGTTCTGCTCGTCGGTGAGCAGCGCAACTTTGGCTTTGCCATCGATGCGCTGTGCGAGTCCCTTGAGCGGGCGTCCGTGCACACTTTCAAGCACGGTGTCCTGCCAGCTCTCGCCGAGCTGGGCAAATGCGAGCTGCAGCGAGCTCAGATGAGGTCGGATCTGCAATTGATCCGAGCCAAGCTTACGCGCCAGATACCCGGCAATGCCGTAGAACAGCGGGTCTCCTGAAGCCAGCACAACAACATGGTGTGTGGCGTGAAGCGCTTTTATTTTCACAACAAGATCACTTAAACCGCTCTTAATTACAAGCTTCTCGCCTGCAAATGCAGGGAAATGTTGCAGTAGACGTTCACCGCCAACAAGTACGTTAGCTGCTTGGATCATGTCTAAACATTCGGATGTCAGCCCCGCTGCTCCGTCTTCGCCTATCCCAATGATGTGGATTTTACGATCCTTTACTCCAGTTGTTGTCGTCAAGTTCACTGATTTCCGCCCTCCCAAGTTCCATTCCTTTCATCGTTACCAAGACCACTTCCACCGTCATACCACCGCCTGCATGCTCCAAACAGTGCCGACAAGCATATGTACATAACCGCTCAAAATAGGGCAAATACCCTGCTTCGGTCATCATATCTGCTACCTGAGTCGCCGTGTTGGCTTCCTCGATCGCTTGCGCCAGCTCATCTCCGGCTCCCGTCTCCCGAGCGACGGACGCAAGAAATCCAAAATCCACCGGCGCACTCTTGGAATGCACCATCATGACACCTTGTGCCACCTTGGCAAACTTACCCGGCATGCCGACCAGACTGATGCGTTTCATCCCTAGCCGCTTGCCATGCTTGATCGCAAACCCAACAAAATCACCCATCTGAATAAAAGCTTCCTCCGGCAGTTCAGGCATCATCTTCATCGCGTATTTCTCACTGCTGCCCCCAGTGGTCAGGACGATATGATCGCAACCGGAAGCCTGGGCTACCGAGATCGCCTGCACGACACTGGCTTTGTACGCCGATGTGGAGAAGGGCACTACAACGCCCCGTGTACCTAAGATCGAGATGCCTCCGAGAATGCCAAGGCGGGAATTCAGCGTTTTTTTCGCGATCTCTTCCCCTTCTGGCACGCTGATCACCACGCGTACCCCTCGCGCTGTGCCGTGTTCGGCGAGGACTTGCGTTACCGCTTCGGTGATCATCCGGCGCGGAACAGGGTTAATCGCTGCTTCGCCCACGGGGACAGGCAATCCTGGCTTCGTCACACGCCCAACGCCGATCCCGCCGTCCAGCTCCATCCCAGGCTCATCTCGCCAGGATACGTGGGCAATGATCTTAGCGAGATGTGTGGCGTCCGGGTCATCGCCGGCATCCTTGATCGTGGCACAGGTCGCCACCCCATCCTCCAACCCTTGTTCGATCAGTTCGAACGAATGGTCAAAGCCCGCAGGAAGGGATACGACAGCTTGCTCAGGCACCGTTCCGGTTAGCAGTAATTGCGTTGCCCCTTTAGCAACGGCTGTGGCACACGCGCCGGTGGTGAAGCCGGAACGCATCGGTTTGTCGGGGTCTGGCGCTTCACCACTTTTCATGCGTTTCTTCTCCATGGTCTCTGACCTCCCGTCCTTTCTTATCATTTAAATTGTCGGATGTACTTGGGGTAACTACGTTTGCCGCAGAGGGCGGAGACTCCGGGGTGGACGCTCCGGGAACGGATCGTTCTTTCGATCGCCGTTGTCCCCAGATTTCTTTGATTCCCCTTATGCTAGGGAGAAATCCGGGGACAAATGCGACCGCTCCGCTTCTACAGAATCGATTCCGTTCCCTCCGCTACCTCCTACGTCTCTGGCACACTTCGTTAGTACAGTACATTCCTCCAGCCCTGATTTAAATCACTAAACCTGGGCTGGAGGGCGTTTGTGGTAACTATTCATTCACCGCTACTAGAAGTTCGCGGTGAATGGAGTTACTAGTCTACAGACCTCGCAGCCATTCTGACCTTGGCACGTAGAGACATTACAGCCATGGATTATATGGCTGACCTTGGCTGGAATGCATTTGGGTAACTATTCATTCACCGCTACTAATAGATCGCGGTGAATGGAGTTACTAATCTCCAGACCTTGCTACCATTCTGACCTTGATGATAGCTTGTTAGTTCAAACCTTGTAATTGATGAAACATGTGTCGATTGAGTAATCAAACAAGAAGTCTTAGGATTTCATTGCCATGATTGAGATCGCGTTGAGGGCAGCGACTACGATGGTGCTGCCGCCTTTGCGTCCAATATTCGTGATGAATGGGATATCCAGTTTACGCAGCTCGTCCTTCGACTCAGCAGCGGACACGAATCCTACAGGCATACCAATGATCAAGCCTGGCTTCGCTTCGCCTTCTTTAACCAAACGGATCAGTTCCAGCAGTGCAGTTGGCGCGTTACCAATCGCATAGATTCCACCTTCGTAGGCTTGAGTTGCTTTACGCGTAGAGATAATAGCACGCGTTGTATTTAATCTCTTCGCTTCCTCCATCACGTCTGGATCAGAGATATGTACATGCACGTCTCCGCCGAAGCTGCGAATACGGTCTTTGCTCACTCCCGCTTGAATCATCTGTACATCGGCAATGACGGATTGACCAGCACGCAGTGCTGCAATCCCGGCTTGGATCGCATCAGGGTGAAACACCATGCTCCGTCCCAGTTCAAAGTCAGCTGATGCATGAATGACACGTTGCACGACTGGGTATTGCTCGTCCGTGAATGGGTGCTCGCCCAGCTCCTCGGTGATCATCTCGAAGCTTTTGCCTTCAATCTCCTGTGGCTGTACTGTCAACGGTTTGAAATCTGTTTTGAAATCCATCCTGCATTCACTCCTAAAAGGGATTATGAAATCATTCATTTAAAATTAAATGTTGAAAATTTGGACTATATGTGCGCAATCAAAAGCGGACTTTTGGAACAACCTCTGTATGTGCGGATTATGGCACCAGTACACGGCTCAGCTCGCCCAGTACACCTTCAAATTCATCAAATACCGTTCCAAACTCCGCCTCAGGACGTGAGATCAGCACCACATGAATATCCAGCTCCAACGCAGATTGAATTTTCTCATCAACCGCTCCCGTTTTGCCGCTCTCCTTGGTCACCATAACGGTTGTGGCGTAGTGCTTGTACAAAGCTTCATTCAGCTCACGTGAAAATGGCCCCTGCATCGCAATAATATTGCGTTGTTCCATCCCTAACTCATTACATTTCTCCATATTATCGAGACGGGGAAGCATACGAGCAACGAGGCGAATATCTGGGTCTCCGAGCAGGTGCTTCGTGAAAATTTGTAGTGTTTTGCTGCCTGTCGTTAGCATCACAGAGCCCTTGAGCTCTTTCGCTCGCTGTGCCGCTTCATCATAAGAAGAAACCACATGTAGCAACGGGTGGTCGTCGTAGGCAAGTCCTGTACGCTCATAACGAATGTATGGAATACCCGCTTGTTTGGCTGCCTCCATTGCATTGGCATGCGCCTCTTCAGCAAATGGGTGGCTCGCATCTACGATGGCTCGACTTCCTTGTTTTTGCACCAGTTCTACCATCGCTTGAATCGTCAAACGACCTGTACGTACCGGCAAACCTGCCTCTGACAGACTATTCGCCGCGCTCTCGGTCACTACAGATGTCAGCACCTCTGTACCTTGCTGCTGAATTTGTAATGCGAGCTCCCGTGCATCACTTGTTCCACATAACATGAAGATCATGAGCCCTTCACCTGCTCCTCCGCGACAGCAATCTGTGCGTTAGTTGTCTGCTCATCTGTCTCGGCATGTGAAGGCAGATCATGGTGGTGACCGGAAATGATTTCTTGATCATGATGAGTATGATGTAACTCGCCATCGTGATCGTGATGGAAATCAGGCGCTAGCTTTTGTTCAGCCTTCTCGTGTTCATTTCCCGCATGCACATGGAGATGATCATGGTGGTCGTGCGTATGTTCATGATGGTGATCGTGTGCATGAGTCTCTTCGTCGTGATGTGTATGCACATGATCGTGATGGTGATGGTCGTGATCATGATGGTGGTCGTGATGATGATCGTGATCATGATGGTGGTCATGGTCGTGGTCGTGATCATGGTCATGATCGTGGTGATGATGGTGATGTTTCGCCGCTTCCAGTCTGAACTGGCAATTATCACAGTTGGCAGCTACGCGTCCATATAAGCCCTCGTTAGCTCGTTCTAGCACGACTTCCACCAGTTGTGGATGTAAACCGAAATATCCCCCGATCTCAACCTGAACTTCTGGATGTGCTGCTGCAAATTCTGCCGTCATCTCATCAATACGTTTAATGAGCACACCTGTGAACAGGAAGTACGGCATCACGATAATTTTCTTCGCTCCAAGCAGAAGGCAACGTTGCAGTCCATCCGGAAAGGAAGGCTGAGTTACACCGATAAAGCTACTTTCGGCCCACTTGTAGGGCAACTTCTCCCACAACATCCGCGTCATTTTGAAAAAGTCACTGTTCGCATCAGGGTCACTACTGCCGCGCCCCAGCACTAGGATCGCCGTCTCTTCGTCCGTTGCTACCGGTGCAGTCGCTACAGCCGTTCCTCCGCCGGAACTTGCATGCACAGGCTGTGCTTCCTGCAAACGGGTCTGCATAATCTGAATAACTTTCTCATGTACACCAATAGGACGGCCATAGATAAACTCCACTTGCGGATAACGCGCTTTGGCACGGTCAATGGCATTTGGAATATCGATTTTGGCATGACCTGCTGCGAACAAAATAATGGGTACGAGCACGACGCGTGTCGCGCCCTTATCTACACATGCCGTTACACCTTGGGCAATACCTGGTTTAGCTAACTCCAAAAAACAAGTTTCCACAATCGTATTCTTCGGTGTCTTCTCTGCCACTGAGTTTGCAAACTCCATTAACTCCCGGTTTCCCTCGGGATCACGGCTACCGTGTCCCACCAGCAATATCGCATTCATCTCCGGATAATTCCTCCCTAGCCTGATCTACGGATCTAGGCATCTCATCAGATAGTGTTTGTGTTCCATTCATTGCACATCAACAATTGCATGTTTCTACATTTTCATATCACGATATAGTCCAGCTACTCTCTTCTATATAACAACGTGTTGGTATCACTCGATTCAGGGTTATCCAGTTCGAACTGAAAGGTGATTTATATTGCATTCTCTGCAAAAAAGGATCTTATTGAACACACACTTACAACCTTGTGAGTTCTGTTCTGTCTCGCAGAAAATTAGTCGCCACAGATCGGATTAACTTCCACCGTAACGGGTGCATCCACATGACGGAAGCCTTGAATCACGCCAACACGTTTGAAAAATTTATGGAAACGTTCATTCGGATGTCCTTTTTCTCGATACTCTGCGACAATCCGTTCCACAATGCCGCCAATCTCATCTCCCGTAATGCCTTCAGCCACGGGTTGTGCAGGATGTGCATTACGTCCGAATTTCTTACCGCCAAGGAACAGGTCATACCCACCTTTGCGGTACACAATACCGATATCCTCAAGCACCGCACCATAACAAGCCATCCCACATCCATTGAGGGCAACGCTTGTTTCCTTCGGAGCATTTAATCCGCCAATAACGGCTTGCAAATGATTAGCCATCGGCACAGCATCATCCTTCTCCATGTCACAGAAGTCACATGCTTTCACTTTAATGACATCCCCGATCGGTACTACGATAAAATTAGCTGCCCGCAGCTCGTCTACCAGCTGATCCGGCTCAAAGGTTGGCACTCGCAAAATAATCTGGTGCTCTGGTGTATACTCCAGCTCCCCATCTTCACTCGCGCACTGTGCAAGCAGTGCCATCTGCACAGCAGTGAACTTCTTGTTGCCGACGCCAGGCGATACGCCAACTTCGAACAGCGGCGGCTTCTGCCCTGGTGCAGGCGCAGTGCGAACTGCCGTAGCGACTGCGGCCTGCGGTGCTTCGCCGCTCACGCCAGGCGCAGCAGGCGCCGCGCCCAGCCAGCGGCGAGCGGACTCGCCCGCCAGGGCACCGCCTACCGCGAGCCGCGTTAGCGCTTCCGCCGCCAGCGCAGCGGCGCCCGCTTGCGACGCAGCAACCGCTACGCGCGGCGCGGCTTCTGCCGGCACTGACGCTGGCCGCTCGCCAGCGAGCACGGCGGTGCCGCCGCCAGCCGGGTGCGATGCCTGCGCAGCAGAGGCTCCTGCACCGGCAGGCGGCTGGCTCTGCGGAGCTGGGCCTGTTCCGGCGCTAACGCCGGGCATGGCTGGCTCCGCCTGGGGCTTTGCGGCTTGTGCTTCGCGAGCCGCGTCCGAGCCCGCTACCTCACCAGAGGTGGTAGCGCGGGCTTCTCTTGCGCCGAGCGACCATGGCTCGGCTTCGGTGCGAAGTCGCTCATGAGGTCTGAGCGACTGTTCTGCGGTATTCAGCGTATATTTGCGCTGATACCCACGCGGAGTGACCATGAGCCCTTCGTACATCATGGTCGAGGAGTTACCGATGATCACCGTGGTCAGCATACCGATCTCATGATTAAGCATGTCTTCCAGGGTAGTCATGACAACGTCCTGACGATCCCGGTAAGCGCTTTTGACCAATCCAACTGGAGTCTTGGGATCACGGTAACGAAGCAGCATTTCCTGTGTCTCGACAATTTGACGTGTTCTCCGCCCACTGCGCGGGTTATAGAGTGCAATAACAAAGTCTGCTGATGCCGCTGCTTCAACCCGGCGAATAATCGTATCCCATGGGGTAAGGTGGTCACTTAAGCTGATCGTACACGCATCATGCATCACCGGTGCGCCAAGTAGCGATGCACAGGAATTGATAGCCGATACACCTGGGATGACTTCAACGGCAACGCCACTCTCAGGCTTCCATCCCTGTTCCATCAACACCTCATAGACTAGACCTGCCATACCGTATACACCGGCGTCACCACTGGAGATTACCGCAACAATTTTGCCCATTTCGGCCTGTCTAACCGCTTCTTGAGCCCGGCTTACTTCCTCTGTCATCCCCGTCCGCACGATCGCTTGTCCGTTTAATAACGGCCGAATGAGATCGACATACGTGTTGTAGCCGATGATAACCTCACTCTCCTGAAGCGCCTCCAGTGCACGATTCGTAATATGTTCCATCGCGCCTGGGCCAAATCCGATGACCAGCAACTTACCTTGACCTTGCATCGCTTCTCCTCCTCCATCACCCTGAGTAAACCTACACATTCCATAATTCCGTTCAGCAACTTCTATATAAATAGGCTTCATGAAACAGCTTTTTGTTCAAAAATGGATAAGTACATTCGATCCACAACGATTCATTTCTCATTCTCTTAAAATCAAAAAAATCCCATCCTACAATCGGATGGGATACGTATGTACGTACACTCAAGAAAACAACTACAACACTTGAATACACAGAGTCGTCGAGTTGTTGAATACGCCAAATAAAAGGCCTACCAGGCGAACCGTCTGTCCGCCTGTTTCCTGATTATTCGTACACCTTTCCTTTCCGCGAAGGGTTTGGTGACACATGCAAGGTAGGTCTCCTGGCTCTGGATCATCAGCTTCTTCTTCTGTCTTCCCCGAATAACGAGTGACTTCAATCAAAAAAGAGCTTCACCATTACAGTGGCGGGACCGCTCGGGATTTGCACCCGATTCCCTGTTACCTCTTGCTTGACGCAAGAGCACCTTGCTTGTTTTCAATATGTAATTCAGCATACTATCCACGAGATCGGTCAGATCAAACCTGATAATGTTGAACGTTCCCCGTATAGGCTGGAATGAGCACCATGCCAAATCATTTGTTTGTATCATAACATCGCTCAGGAAAAAATGTCCATGTTTAAGATCAGGATAAACCGCTTACCTTTTCTCCAAACTTTAGAATAAATCCATTCACGAAACTAGAGAACAGCAAAAATCCTGACCCATGCAATGGATCAGGATAACGTATATAGAAGTACGGTATGGTCTACAACAAGTACGTCCGTTTTACGGTGTCTATCGATATCTCTTCATACCTATTATGATTTGAAGTTATGCTTTGTCTACTTGTGCAGCAGCATAATAACGTCCTAGCTCCACGATCAGGGCACCCATCTTCTCTTCTTCTGGCACAACAAGTGCCTCAATGCCCTCTTCACGCATCGCATTCGCCGTCACTTTACCTACAGAAGCAGGAACGACCCCTTCACGAAAGGCCTGCAGCATCTGCTCTAGCTTCCCTTGGGATGTGGCATATGCCGTCAAAAAGCGAACTTGGGGTCCACTTGTAAAAGCTACTGCATCAACCTCACGATTCACAATCTCATTCAATAGCTGTTCCAACTCATGATCCTCTGGAGGGACGTGGCGGTAAGGCAATACTTGTCGAACCTCTGCACCTTGCTCTTGCAGCCAGTTTACCAGCTTCGGTGCTGTCTCACCATGTAGCTGTAGTATTACTTTTTTCCCTGCAAGATCATGTGATTCCAATTCCCGAATCAACCCATCTGTACTGCCATCATCATCCCGAACTAATGGATTGAGCTTCCGCTTGCGAAGTGCATTCACCGTCTTGTATCCACGCGCTGCAATGGATGATTCAGATAAAGAGTCCAATAATTGACCCGCAACTTCCATATCCTCTGCCATATCAAATAGCGCATCCAAACCCATACCTGTTGTCAGTACAGCCCAATCCGGTGTATCAGAGATCCAAGATACGAGGCCATCGCGAATATTCCGATCATCCAAAAACACGGTTCCCTGTGCAGGTCGCACGAGTGGGATTCCACCCATTTTCTCGACGAGCAGGGACATTTCCTTCGATTTGCGTGGTCCTGTAAGTGCTACACGTATGCCTGCCAAATGTTGAGCCATTCAAGTTCCCCCCAGTTCGTTCAGCCGAACGTTCTTCAGTCTGACTACAGTATACAGGGTAGTCCTGTGGAGGGAAACCTTGTTCATGCCATTTGGTGCATGTTCAGCTATAACGTTTTTTTATGAAAAGGATCAGGAAGGCTGAAGCTCTCCCGTTTGATGATCTGTATCCTCATCACTTTTCTTCGGATCTTTCGAAGTGGATTCTTTTGAATCCGGCTTATGCTTCTGTCCTCCACTATTGCCACTATCCTTAGCTGCAGAGGGTTGTCGATCTTGTTTGCGAGGATGCAGAAACAGAAATATTAGAATCGGTAACAGCACCTCAAACAAAATGGCGACCCACGTCCATTCTCTAGTAAATCGAAAGAGTTGAATTGCATTCCGGAAGAACCAGAACGCACAGACAAAACCAAGCAAAGCAATCGGCCCAGTTAACACCTTACCGGATACTTTTGGAATCATTCGTTTCATCCCCCAGCAGATAAAGTAGAGATCAAACGCAATTTTCGTAATCATGGTCGGTAGTGTTGCCGCAGCTAACGCTAGATCAAACCGATCAAGAAAGTCACTCACTTGTAGCTGCCTCGCTAATTCATACGAAGGATATACTAGCCTCGATGCAATAGGAACCCCAATCGATGTGATCGTTTCAACCAGGATTAGCATCATTAACAGCGCAGCAATCGTTACTCCCCAGAACACGGATTTAAACCGAAAGTCACTGCCTTTCACCACAAACGGCAAGGCCACCATCTCTCCGAAAAAGGACATGAGGTACCAACTACCCTTGCCAACACCGCCCATATCGATATCAAAATACGGCATCAAATTATCCAAGTCGATCTGCTGGATGAGCATAAAGGGGACGATGATGGAATTCACCAGAAATAATGTGATGTACAGCTCTGACATCCCGATTAACGAGCCCAGCCCACCCCTTACAATAAATACAGCCATGACCATCAGCGTTAGAATGATGATGGATATCGGTGTAGTCTCTAGCAAGGTGATGCTAACGTAGTCACCAATTAACCGAATATCCCGAGCAAATATGAAAAGGAAAAACATGATGTACAACAGAGCCGTCACCCGACCCATAAACGGATGTCGTACAACGAGTGATTCAAATAAATCTTGATTCGGAAACCGCCGCTGGACTCG
Organism: Paenibacillus tundrae; assembly: GCF_036884255.1. Classification (NCBI taxonomy): domain Bacteria; kingdom Bacillati; phylum Bacillota; class Bacilli; order Caryophanales; family Paenibacillaceae; genus Paenibacillus; species Paenibacillus tundrae. The sequence goes on from NZ_CP145605.1 coordinate 6,047,814, forward strand.
ACTCAACATCCACAAAACAGAAATCATCACCAAAAACACGGGTATATAAGACAGATACGCATGCTGTTCAGCATAATAGATCGCCTGTGCATGCGGCTGTATCAATGTAGTCGTGATACTAAGCAGCATGACCAACAGAATCAGTTGACGATGGGTGACTGCCTGATTCATAACATGTCTCCTTTCTTACGGATATGATCATCCCGGTTGAAATCAATTAAGGTAGTGGCAACCAGTGTTGAATGAAGTGGGTTAGCCATACAGAAATGAAGAACGTTTTGCTTAAATGGGTGACGTAGAAAAAGATCCCCGTACTAAACCCAATGATGCTATACGATATCCAGCGATTAATCGCCGCCGCCTGCTTCAGATGTTTGAAGTCCATCAAGAGCACGAGCACAACCATGAACAAATAGGTGAAGAGAAGTGGTTTAATCATGAACGATCTCCTCCTCACCAACACCAATCGGTTTGTTCACAATGCCAACATTTTCAATGATGATATGTGGCTCAACGATCACTTTCACGTCAGGGTACACATCGCTCCAGCGATCCTTCATCTTCTCCCATTCTTTGGGGAGCTGCTGATGAATAGACCGACCAAGACCGAGGATATCCGCATTGTATTTGGTTTGTATTAGTCGTACACCTTCATCAATGTCCTGCTTGATCTTCGCGTGAACAGCTTCAGTTAATTTCGTAAGCTCGCTCTCTCGGAGGTCGCCATAATTGGATTCGTTATCAACCAATACTCCCTTGGCATACATTTTGATGGTCACGGTGACTTCTCCATTTTTAATCTGAGGATCAAACGCAGAATTGTTCTCATTCAGCTTAACGAACAGGTTTCCTTCCCCGCGGGGAGCCTTGATCATAACTTCCGGGGCATTGGCTTCACCCATCGCCAGAATCAGTGCGTCCGCAGCTTCCTTTTCAACCATACCCACCAGCTTGTCTTTCTTGAAAACCGCTAGCCCATCCAGCTTAATATTGGTTTTGACGTTCTTCCAGTCTTTAGGAACATTCTCGACTACGGAAGCGATGGGAAGAAACGGATCTATGCCTTCGGCAAGAATGGCATCGATAAAAATTTTGAGCGAACGAGGCGTACGCATGTTCAGGAAGCACAGCTCACGCACCATCTCTGAAGGGAACTTCTCGATAGGTGCATCTGTATCCAAAACCTTATAAGCAGGACCCCTCGTTACAATAGGCATCGCTGACAGACGATTGAGCGGATAACGTGTTAATAAATCCAGCATGGGGGCAACACCATCGCGAGCCAGATCCTCGCCAATCATTAATGTTCGGCGGTGTGCATAGTACAGCTGACGCGAAAGTGCCTTCTGTCCTTTGTTAGAGGTTCCCCGTAACGTCTCGGCGGTATTGGACAACATAAACCATGGTTTATCACCGTTCGTGCCTCCACCGCCCCCTTCACTTCCCGAAGCCCCTGATTGTCCGGGTAAGGCAATCTGTAAGCTTGTTCGATATAGCTGTTCTTCCTTATCCACCGCAATCCCAATGACAAAGGCAACATCATTAATTTCTCTTCGATCCCAGCATCCCGTCAGAAGAGTGCTCAGCAACAATATTCCTACTAGAAGATATCTTCGTATGAATAACATGCACTCACCACCCCTCTTCGGATTCAGGCGTACCGTTAATATTCGTATTCATTCTCTTCTGATCACGGTGCACGGTTGAAGGGCGGTTAATCATCCGCCACCAAGGCGCACGCATGACAATATCTTTGGTATCTGTCTTGCTATATGGGCTAAGACCGGATAAATACGGAACGCCGAAGGAGGTCATCTGGGTTAGATGCACCGAGATTAAAACCAGTCCAATGACAATGCCATACAATCCGAGTGCACCCGCAAGTAGCATGATCGGAAAGCGTAATAAACGAACCGTAATGGCAAAGTTGAAGCGAGGAATGGTAAACGATGCAATCCCTGTCATCGAAACGATAATAACCATCGGTGCAGATACAATCCCTGCCTGAACAGCTGCTTGCCCGATTACCAAAGCACCGAGGATACTGACGGCTTGGCCTACTGTTTTGGGTAACCTAACCCCGGCTTCCCGCAGAGCTTCGAAGGATAATTCCATAATGAGCGCTTCAACTAAGGCTGGAAATGGAATGGCCTCCCTAGCCCCGGCAATACTTAGTATTAAAGTCGTTGGCAACATATCCTGATGGAAGGTCGTAATTGAGATATAAAGAGCGGGCAAAAACAAAGCAATCGCCACAAAGATAAACCGAATCCAGCGAATAAGATTACTGATGAAGAACCGTTCATAATAATCCTCGCTCGCCTGAAGCATCTGCCACATCGTCACTGGTCCAATTAAGGCAAATGGACTTCCATCTACGAAAATGGCGAACCGACCTTCCAGTAAATTACCTGCAACCGTATCCGGTCGTTCGGTGTAATGCATCTGTGGAAATGGGGAATACGGATGGTCTTCGATCAGTTCCTCTATATATCCCGTTTCCAGAATCCCATCGATCTTAATCTTGTTAAGACGCTTCTTCACATCCATAATCAGCTTCGGATCTGCAACATCATCCAGATAGGTCAACACCACATTGGTTTTGGTGTCCGATCCGATGGTCATGCTCAGCATTTTAAGCGTAGGTGTCTTGAGCTTAAACCGCAGCAACGCGGTATTTACACGTAGTGTCTCCGTGAATCCTTCCCGCGGACCACGAATAACCGATTCTGTCTGAGGCTCCTCGACACCGCGGCGGACGCCGCCTTTGACATTGAACAGCCAAGCCTCCTTGCTGCCATTGATCAACAGTAGTGCTGAGGATTCCAATACACCGTCAGCAGCTTCTGCCCAAGTTGCCACTTTCTTCACCTGGGACAGGGCCACGCGGGTATCATCCAGAGGAGCTTCGGGTTCATTCGTTCGCTGCTCCACCAGACCACGAATGAGCGGACGTAACATATGCTCCTGAATATCTGTGGAGTTAACGATACCTTCAATATATACAATGACGCCCTGAACCTCAGGTGAGATCATCACATTGCGAAAGACCACATCTGAGCAATCCGAGAAAATGTCCTTAACCGCCAGCATATGGCTTTCATGTGTCAGACCAATCGGCTGTCGTAAAATGGGCGGGGACGGTAATCCCAATGGGATATGAGTCTTCTCTTCTGCGTGCCGGGAACCGCTTTTCCCCGATGTATGATCCGCCATATACCGTCCCTCCTCTCTTGTTTTTATACAAGGTAGCTTGTGCCAGAAAGAACGGAATTATGTGGACTGATCTAAAACTTCGGTAGATCCATGTCGTAGCCTGAGAATGTATATAATACTCACCTGAGAATTCAGCTTCTAACATTTCGGAATAACAAAAAAAGGAACCCTGAACATTCAGGATTCCTCACGTTATCGAAAACTCGGCCATTCACTTTAAATCGCTCTGATTGATTCGTTCGATCATACTGGTTTAGTCTGCAAAATAGTCTTCAGGCACATAACGAATCTCTGAACCTGCAAATATAGTAAGTGCTTGACTTTCCTTGTTGTACTCCACCTTGTCCCCTTGTACATAATACCAATGCTTCACCAGGGGCTGATCTTTACGTTGTACAAATCGAAATACATTCAGCTCCTGTCTGAGCTCCAGAATCTGCTCGACGGTCTGCTTGTCTAACCCTGTGACAGTAAAAATAAAGTGGGTTCCATCATGCTGATACCGATAGGACGACGTATCTGTTTTACTATTCACCAGCCCTCGCCCTGTCACTGCATGTTTAATCATAAACCACTCTTGCTGAGTCATATACGCATCCCCTATTCTTCGAATTTATCCAAGCCAGTTCGATTCATTAAGGTAGATCAATCAACATGAAAAATACATTCTCGCTCGCTTCAAGCTCCAACGATGGCGTCTCTTCTACACGAGCGGTATCACCGGTAGACAGGTGGAATTCTCCGTTCAACTCAAGCTTGCCTTCAATGGCAAAAATGTAGCTGCGCCGACCAGCTGCCTGCTGAAATGACAGCGTATCCCCTTTACTCAAACGACTGAGATAAATGGTCATGTCCTGCTGGATGGATGCAATTCGAGGCCCGCCCTCTGCAGATACGATGGGAACAAGTTGACCCGTAAGCGCATCTGGATCAAACGAAGTCGTCTCATAGGATGGTTTCAGCCCTCTGGTGTGCGGCATAAACCAGAGCTGGAGTAAGCGTACCTCCTCCTGATCTGAAGCATTATGCTCGGTGTGAATGACTCCACTACCCGCAGACATCCGTTGAATGCCACCAAATGATGTGACCGCTACATTACCCAAATTATCCTCATGGCGTAGTTTACCGTTTAATACAATCGATACGATCTCCATATCACTATGCGGATGTGCGCCGAAACCACGACCTGGAGCAATGACATCGTCGTTAGCTACGCGCATTGGACCAAAAGCAGTGTTCTTAGGATCTTGATATTCTCCAAAAGAAAAGCTGTGACTACCACGTAACCAGCCCCGATCAAAGCTTGAACGGGCATCAGATGGAATAAGGTTAATCATGGAGCGCATCCTCCTCAACATTCTTATTTTTTCTTAGTAGCATACTTATTCTCATTGTACCAAAAACGTAGTCCCATCGTCCAAAATAAAAAAAGCCTTGTCCACTTATCTTCATTCCCGTAATATTACCCGGAATTCCGACAAGCGAGGCAAGGCTGACTTTCACGATACATAATAACGATATTATTCTTGCTAACCTACCAGATCATAGCAATCAACTTTTACTTTAGACTCATAAGCTTAAGTTATGCACTCACGTTCTGACGTACATTGCTCTGTCTGGATAAGATCTGATCCAATGCCAAGAAGCGGCTACCCGCAAACAGCAAAGTTAGAGAACCTGCCAGAAGCATATAATCTAGTTCGGTTCCGTTCAAGAACGGTGCGCCCACTTTGGCTGTGAACAGTACACCTACCATAATAGCAACAAATGCTGCAGCAAATACACGTGTGCCTAGACCAAGGATCATCGCTGCCCCGCCAGCCAGCTCAATGACCGCCACAACCGAGGCGAGGAAACCAGGGACACCAATGCTCTCAAAGAAACCTACCGTACCGCTAATCCCACCTTCGAATTTGCTCCAGCCGTGCAATACAAAGATCAATCCAATCATAATTCTAGAAAAGAACAATCCGATCTCTACGGTTCTCGCATTCATATCAATCATCCTCCTAAATATTCATATCGTTTCAAGTGACATCTTCTCCATGTATCTCACCCAATGGACCAAACAAACAGGACGGAAAGTAACAAGATTACGGTAGCCGAAGTCAGAACTGCATAACGTGGCAGAATCAATCTGACATCTTGTTCGGGATCCAGCAGTCTAGATATACGGACATTGACCGACGTATCAGCGAATGACGATTGAGCCGCCATTCCTTCGGCATGCCATTGTTCTGGATAGGCACGGATAAGCTTGAGCAAGGCACTGCCAATCCCCGCTGCATTACCCGTACGTTCGATAGCTTCATTATCTGCCAAAATCTCTCTAACCACATGGTAGTGCTTGGACGTATGCTTCAATACAGGCAGGTACGGCATCATGATGGCAAACACCGACAACAACGTTGTTTTTAGTGGATCGCGGTGCCATAGATGGTGAATCTCATGATATACCACTGCAGTTTCTTCCTCAGCATCCAGCATACTTAGCAGTCCAGTAGATAACACAATATAAGGTTTCCAGAGGCCGATCGTAAATGCAACTGGTGACCGCTTGTCCACGATAATAAAGCCTGGGCGTTTCAGATGTTGATACGTTGCTTCAAATTCCCTCGACAGTGCCACATTCTCCAGCGTACGAAGCTTCTGAATTGCTGCTCGTGTCTGCATGATCCGATCCAATAACAACCAACCTGTTCCAGCAAATGTGAGACACACCAACACGAGCAGAACATGTCCTACGGATACCCAGCCTAACCGGCTCATCCAGTGATTGCATAGCCAGAGTAGATTAAACGGGATATCCCACTCGAAAATTTTGTACATCGCGTACATAAACATCTGCATGAACACAAACAACGGAATGCCAATGCCGACGGTAAACAGTAGCTTCGAGCGAGCTCTCCACATGTCAGTTGCTATCCTTTTTCCATTGTTTAATCTTCTGCTCCAGTCGTTCAATCAAACTTGAATCTGCTTCCTCCAATGCATCCAGCATATGATTCAACGCCAGAGCACCAAATTCATCCACTAGTTCATGGGACAGCTCTTTGGATTGGTTGTTCATGAACTCCTCCTTGCTCTGTACTGGCTGGTACAATGACGTTCTACCCTTCTGCGTCTTGCCAAGCAGCCCCTTGTCCACGAGCCGATTCATAACCGTCATCACCGTATTGAAATTAACATCCTTGTCCTTCTCCAGTGCGGCTTGAACCTCGCGGATACTGCTTCCCGGGCGAGCCCACAAAATATCCATAATCTTCGCTTCCAGTGGACCAAAGAAACGATTCAGCCCACGTTCACCTACTTTGAAATTATTTATTCTCATTTCCGACACCCCTCACACTACCCATTGTAGTGCCATCAAGTAAGAAGTCAACCTTTATGTCAGCTATTTATTGTAAATGATTTGTAAATATGTTTTCCATTTCAGTGCAATGGCTAGAGCTTATAGGGTGACTCTTGATTCCCAAAAAAAGCACGAAGACCAAGCAGTTCCGCAAGCGATGCGGTTCTACCTGGTCTATATATCAATATCTTATCTTATGACTATAATGAGAAAATTAGTTCATATTACCGATTTTGTGGCGGCATATGAGCCGAAATATCTACGCCAAGCCCTTGAGCTAACCGAGCGCCGAATTGTCCATCTGCTCGGAAGAAGTGACATAGTGCACGCATTTGAGTATCTACAGGCACGCCCTTCAGATCATTAATCAAATTATCTAATAGATGTTGCTGCTCTACAGGAGTAAATGAGCGATACAGCTCCCCTGCCTGCGTGTAATCATCCGTCTTCTCCAGCTTCTCCCGTGTAACCTCACCATGCAGTGGAGCCCGGCTATCCCTATAGGTAGCATCCTCCTGTGGGCTGCTGCTAGAGCTGTTCGGTTCATAGTTTACCGGGGAAGGATCCTGGTTCACATTCATGAGTCCATCTCGCTGGTGATTGCGTACTGGTGCGTACG